>NZ_BAAHAJ010000018.1:0-3518 GCF_054777735.1 Myceligenerans cantabricum | reverse complement strand
ACCGCTTCGTGTGGGTCTTGCTGGTCTCTCTGCTGTCTTTGTGGTGGGGAGGGGGTGCGGGGTCTGTTCGCGGGGTTGGTCGCTCGGTGGGTCGGCGGGTTCGTTCGTTGCTTGAGAACTGCATAGTGGACGCGAGCATCTCTGGACATGCGGGCCTGTTGGCTCGTGTGTTCTGCGTAGTGTTGTTGAAGTTTTTTAGGGCACAGGGTGGATGCCTTGGCATCAGGAGCCGACGAAGGACGTTGTAGCCTGCGATAAGCCTCGGGGAGCTGGCAGACGAGCTGTGATCCGAGGGTTTCCGAATGGGGGAACCTAGCCCCAGTCATGTGGGGTTACCCGCGCTTGAATGTATAGAGCGTGTGGAGGGAACGCCGGGAAGTGAAACATCTCAGTACCGGCAGGAAGAGATATTCCGTGAGTAGTGGTGAGCGAAAGCGGATGAGGTTAAACCGTGCGCGTGTCAAGCTGTCAGGCGTTGCGTGTGCGGGGTAGTGGGATCCTCTTCGAATCTCTGACAGGGTTCGAGCCAGTCATAAAGTCGCGTTATAGCCGAACCGGGTTGAATACCGGACCGTAGAGGGTGGGAGTCCCGTAGGTGAAATGGCGTGGCCTGGTGGAGGCGATCCCGAGTAGCACGGGGCCCGTGAAATCTCGTGTGAATCTGCCAAGACCACTTGGTAAGCCTAAATACTCCCTGATGACCGATAGCGGACAAGTACCGTGAGGGAAAGGTGAAAAGTACCCCGGGAGGGGAGTGAAATAGTACCTGAAACCGTGTGCCTACAATCCGTCAGAGCCTCCCTAGCTGGGGTGATGGCGTGCCTTTTGAAGAATGAGCCTGCGAGTTAGTGCTCGGTGGCGAGGTTAACCCGTCGTGGGGTAGCCGTAGCGAAAGCGAGTCCGAACAGGGCGTTGGAGTCGCCGGGTCTAGACCCGAAGCGGGGTGATCTAGCCATGGGCAGGGTGAAGCGCCGGTAAGACGGTGTGGAGGCCCGAACCCACCAGGGTTGAAAACCTGGGGGATGACCTGTGGTTAGGGGTGAAAGGCCAATCAAACTCCGTGATAGCTGGTTCTCCCCGAAATGCATTTAGGTGCAGCGTCACGTGTTGCTTGCTGGAGGTAGAGCTACTGGATGGCCGATGGGCCCGACAAGGTTACTGACGTCAGCCAAACTCCGAATGCCGGTCAAGTTAGCGTGGCAGTGAGACTGCGGGGGATAAGCTCCGTGGGTCGAGAGGGAAACAGCCCAGATCGCCGGCTAAGGCCCCTAAGCGTGTGCTCAGTGGGAAAGGATGTGGAGTTGCTCAGACAACCAGGAGGTTGGCTTAGAAGCAGCCACCCTTGAAAGAGTGCGTAATAGCTCACTGGTCAAGTGATTCCGCGCCGACAATGTAGCGGGGCTCAAGCACACCGCCGAAGCCGTGGCAACCACACGTACAGCTCAGCGAGGGACTCGTTCCTTGTTCAGGTGTGTGGTTGGGTAGGGGAGCGTCGTGCAGCCGGTGAAGTCCCGGAGTGATCCAGGGGTGGAGGCTGCACGAGTGAGAATGCAGGCATGAGTAGCGAATGACGGGTGTGAATCCCGTCCACCGAATGACCAAGGGTTCCAGGGCCAGGTTTATCCGCCCTGGGTAAGTCGGGACCTAAGGCGAGGCCGACAGGCGTAGTCGATGGACAAGGAGTTGATATTCTCCTACCGGCGAAGGACCGTCCATACCGAACCCGGTGATACTAACCATCCCGATCCTGCATCGTGGCCTTCGGGTCGCACCGCAGAGGAGGCGTGGGACCTGATCTGGTAGTAGGTAAGCGTGTTAACAGGGGTGACGCAGGAAGGTAGCCGCACGTGGCGATGGTTGTCCACGTCCAAGGTTGTAGCCCGCACGGTAGGTAAATCCGCTGTGCACGAGGGTGAGGGCTGATGGTGACCACATAGTGGGAACGCGGTGATCCTCTGCTGCCAAGAAAAGCCTCGACGCGAGGGACTAGCCGCCCGTACCCCAAACCGACTCAGGTGGTCAGGTAGAGAATACCAAGGTGATCGAGCGAATCGTGGTCAAGGAACTCGGCAAAATGCCCCCGTAACTTCGGGAGAAGGGGGGCCCGAGGCGTGAACCCACTTGCTGGGGGAGCGTTGAGGGCCGCAGAGACCAGGGAGAAGCGACTGTTTACTAAAAACACAGGTCCGTGCGAAGTCGCAAGACGATGTATACGGACTGACGCCTGCCCGGTGCTGGAAGGTTAAGAGGACGAGTCAGCGTAAGCGAAGCTCAGAATTTAAGCCCCAGTAAACGGCGGTGGTAACTATAACCATCCTAAGGTAGCGAAATTCCTTGTCGGGTAAGTTCCGACCTGCACGAATGGCGTAACGACTTCTCCGCTGTCTCGACCGCGAACTCGGCGAAATTGCACTACGAGTAAAGATGCTCGTTACGCGCAGCAGGACGGAAAGACCCCGGGACCTTTACTACAGCTTGGTATTGGTGTTCGGTGCGGTTTGTGTAGGATAGGTGGGAGACTGTGAAACCCGGCCGCCAGGTCGGGTGGAGTCAACGTTGAAATACCACTCTGATCGCTTCGGGCATCTAACCTCGGACCATGATCTGGTCCAGGGACAGTGCCTGGTGGGTAGTTTAACTGGGGCGGTTGCCTCCTAAAATGTAACGGAGGCGCTCAAAGGTTCCCTCAGCCTGGTTGGCAATCAGGTGTCGAGTGCAAGTGCACAAGGGAGCTTGACTGTGAGACTGACAGGTCGAGCAGGGACGAAAGTCGGAACTAGTGATCCGGCCATGGCTTGTGGAAGCGTGGTCGCTCAACGGATAAAAGGTACCCCGGGGATAACAGGCTGATCTTGCCCAAGAGTCCATATCGACGGCATGGTTTGGCACCTCGATGTCGGCTCGTCGCATCCTGGGGCTGGAGTTGGTCCCAAGGGTTGGGCTGTTCGCCCATTAAAGCGGTACGCGAGCTGGGTTTAGAACGTCGTGAGACAGTTCGGTCCCTATCCGCTGCGCGCGCAGGAGACTTGAGAAGGGCTGTCCCTAGTACGAGAGGACCGGGACGGACGAACCTCTGGTGTGCCAGTTGTTCCGCCAGGAGCACGGCTGGTTGGCTACGTTCGGAAGGGATAACCGCTGAAAGCATCTAAGCGGGAAGCCTGCTTCGAGATGAAGTCTCCACCACGCCCTCGGGCGTGGGAAGGCACCCAACAGATTATTGGGTTGATAGGCCGGAGGTGGAAGACCAGCAATGGTTGCAGCTGACCGGTACTAACCTGCCGACAACCTCAACAACACACACGTCCTGATGTGTCGCGTCCACTATGCGGTTCCCGAGAAACGACCAACCACCCCCCACCCCCCACACGGGGAGAGGCAAGGAGGGGGCCCGGTTCCAGGTCGAACATCTCGATGATCGTTTCGGTGGTCATAGCGTAGGGGAAACGCCCGGTCCCATCCCGAACCCGGAAGCTCAGCCCTACAGCGCCGATGGTACTGCCCCTGGGAGGGGGTGGGAG
>NZ_BAAHAJ010000017.1:0-1832 GCF_054777735.1 Myceligenerans cantabricum | reverse complement strand
CGAACGATGAAGCCCAGCTTGCTGGGTGGATTAGTGGCGAACGGGTGAGTAACACGTGAGCAACCTGCCCCCCTCTTCGGGATAAGCCTTGGAAACGAGGTCTAATACCGGATATGAGTCATCGAGGCATCTCGGTGGTTGGAAAGATTTTTTGGTGGGGGATGGGCTCGCGGCCTATCAGCTTGTTGGTGGGGTGATGGCCTACCAAGGCGTCGACGGGTAGCCGGCCTGAGAGGGCGACCGGCCACACTGGGACTGAGACACGGCCCAGACTCCTACGGGAGGCAGCAGTGGGGAATATTGCACAATGGGCGAAAGCCTGATGCAGCGACGCCGCGTGAGGGATGACGGCCTTCGGGTTGTAAACCTCTTTCGACAAGGAAGAAGCTTTCGGGTGACGGTACTTGTAGAAGAAGCGCCGGCTAACTACGTGCCAGCAGCCGCGGTAATACGTAGGGCGCAAGCGTTGTCCGGAATTATTGGGCGTAAAGAGCTCGTAGGCGGTCTGTCGCGTCTGGTGTGAAAACCCGAGGCTCAACCTCGGGCTGGCATCGGGTACGGGCAGGCTGGAGTGCGGTAGGGGAGACTGGAATTCCTGGTGTAGCGGTGGAATGCGCAGATATCAGGAGGAACACCGATGGCGAAGGCAGGTCTCTGGGCCGTTACTGACGCTGAGGAGCGAAAGCATGGGGAGCGAACAGGATTAGATACCCTGGTAGTCCATGCCGTAAACGTTGGGCACTAGGTGTGGGGCAGGTTCCACCTGTTCTGTGCCGTAGCTAACGCATTAAGTGCCCCGCCTGGGGAGTACGGCCGCAAGGCTAAAACTCAAAGGAATTGACGGGGGCCCGCACAAGCGGCGGAGCATGCGGATTAATTCGATGCAACGCGAAGAACCTTACCAAGGCTTGACATACACCGGAAAAGTGCAGAGATGTGCTCCCCGCAAGGTCGGTGTACAGGTGGTGCATGGTTGTCGTCAGCTCGTGTCGTGAGATGTTGGGTTAAGTCCCGCAACGAGCGCAACCCTTATCCTATGTTGCCAGCGGGTCATGCCGGGGACTCATGGGAGACTGCCGGGGTCAACTCGGAGGAAGGTGGGGATGACGTCAAATCATCATGCCCCTTATGTCTTGGGCTTCACGCATGCTACAATGGCCGGTACAGAGGGTTGCGATATCGTGAGGTGGAGCGAATCCCTAAAAGCCGGTCTCAGTTCGGATCGGGGTCTGCAACTCGACCCCGTGAAGTCGGAGTCGCTAGTAATCGCAGATCAGCAACGCTGCGGTGAATACGTTCCCGGGCCTTGTACACACCGCCCGTCAAGTCACGAAAGTTGGTAACACCCGAAGCTCACGGCCTAACCTTTTTGGGGGGAGTGGTCGAAGGTGGGACTGGCGATTGGGACTAAGTCGTAACAAGGTAGCCGTACCGGAAGGTGCGGCTGGATCACCTCCTTTCTAAGGAGCTTCTAGCTTGCTGTTCGCCGGCCTGGTGGCTGGTGGGTGGCTGGTTCAGAGCCATGCTCGGGCCGTTCGTGTCCGGGGTGGATGCTCATGGGTGGAACATTGACGAAGAGTCTCCGCGTCCTGCGGGGTCGTGACAGTACGCCGGCTGGTCTTCCTTCGTGGGGGGCTGGTGGGTTGGACCTCATGGCTCGTGGGTGGTGGGGGTTCGCCGAGCACACTGTTGGGTCCTGAGGCAACCGGCCGTGGGACGTTCGCCTCGCTGGTCGTGGTCCGTGCTTTGGGTGCGGGGTGCGGTGGGTGGGGTGTTGTCTTGCAGGGTCGGGTGTTTCTGGTTGCTGGTTCGGGTCGTCGGCTCGGGTGATA
>NZ_BAAHAJ010000016.1:0-750 GCF_054777735.1 Myceligenerans cantabricum | reverse complement strand
CCGGCGTCGTGGAGCAGGCTGATGGCGAGGTTGCGCAGGGTGGCCATGACCTGGGGCGCGTTGCCGGTGCGGATCTGGGATCGGTCCTCGTCGTAGGTCACGTCTCGCACGTGGTGGAGCTTGTTCTCGATGCCCCAGTGCTGGCGGACCAGGTCGCCAGCGTCGCTGGGGGCGCGGCGTGGTGGTCGGCCGAGGCGATCAGGTAGACGATCTCGACGCTCTTCTTGCGGGGTGAGCCCTTGGATTTCTTGCGCCAGGTCGTGCGGCGCAGCTGGGCGACCTGGACGGCGCCTTCAAACTGGATCCAGTCGGGCCGGTCGGCGACCTTGATGGTGCGTGCCTCGCGGCGCCCGTGCCCGGTCTCGCGCGTCGTGGAGGCCAGGACATGCTTCCAGGCCAGGTCCTTCAACGCCTGGTAGAGCGTCTTCTGGTTCGCCTTGACGGTGAACACGTAGTGCCCGCCCGCGGTGCGGATCTTGGCGGCGGTGTCGCGCTGAGTGTGCAGGGCATCCAGGGTCAGGACGGCGCCGCGCACGTCGATGACGTCCAGCAGGTCGCGCACGGCGGGGATCTCGTTGCTCTTGGCGGCGACCTTGACCTGAGCGAGCGTCGTTGTCCCGCACAGCGCGGCGACCAGGTGCGGCGCCCGGCCGGCGGGCTTGCGGGCGCCGCGGACGGTCTTCCCGTCCAGCGAGATCACCCGCAGCCCGTCGACCACCGCCAGCCGAGTGGCTGACCAGGCGCCCAGGA
>NZ_BAAHAJ010000015.1:0-3079 GCF_054777735.1 Myceligenerans cantabricum | reverse complement strand
CCGAGGGTGGTGCGGATCAGGTGGAGGTGTTTACCTGGTGGGCTGCTGGTTCGGAGAAGGCTGGTCTGGATGCGTTGGTGGGTGTGTTCGAGGAGCAGCACCCGGACACGGAGTTCGTCAACGGTGCGGTCGCGGGTGGTGCGGGGTCGGCGGCGAAGGATCTGTTGCAGACGCGTCTGCAGGCGCAGGACCCGCCGGACACGTTCCAGGCCCACGCGGGTGCGGAGCTGCAGGACTACATCGATGCGGCCCAGATCCAGGACGTCTCGGACCTGTACGAGGAGTTCGGGTTGTCTGACGCGTTCCCGGCGGACCTGGTCGAGCGGCTCTCGACCGAGGACGGGGCGATCTACTCCATCCCGTCCAACATCCACCGCGCCAACGTCATGTGGGCCAACCCCACCGTGCTCGAGGACGCCGGCCTGGACGCCTCGGGTCAGTACGAGGACCTGGACGCGTTCATCGCGGACCTGGAAAAGCTCGACAAGGCCGGGGTGACCCCGATCTCGGTGGCCACCACCTGGACCCAGGTCCACCTCCTGGAAACCGTGCTCCTGGCGGACCTGGGCCCGGAGGCCTACTCGGGTCTGTGGGACGGTTCGACCGACTGGACCTCCGGTGAGGTGACCGGTGCGTTGGAGGACTTCGAGACGATCATGTCTTACACCAACGCCGACCGTGACGGGCTGGACTGGCCCGAGGCCACCCAGAAGGTGATCGACGGGGAAGCCGCGTTCAACATCATGGGTGACTGGGCGGTCGCGGCGTTCGAGGAGCAGGACAAGGAGCTGGGTAGCGACTTCGTGGCCGTGCCCTCCCCGGGCACCACCGGCACGTTCGACTTCCTGGCCGACTCCTTCACCCTCCCGGTGGGTGCCCCCCACCCCGAGGGCACCAAGGCGTGGCTGGAGACGATCGGTTCCCTGGAGGGCCAGACCGCGTTCAACGCCGCCAAGGGCTCCATCCCGGCCCGCACCGACGCGGACCCCGCGGACTTCTCCGAGTACCAGCAGACCGCCATCGAGTCCTTCGCCCAGGACACCATCGTGTCCTCCCTGGCCCACGGCGCCGCCACCCCCGTGGCCACCCTCAACACCATCAGCGACGCCACCAGCAAGTTCACCACCGGTGCCGCCGACCTGGACGAGTACCAGACCGAGCTCGCCACAGCCAACGAGAGCTGAGACGACCCACTAGCACGACCCGCAACGCCCGCCGGGCAGCACCCACGGCGGCCCAGCACCTCCAGACGGCATCACGCACCACGCCGCCTGGAGGTGCTGCCGGGCCGCAGCCTGCCCGGCGGGCTTTGTCGCGGGTCCACCAACCTCGAGGAACCCCATGCCCAAGACCCTGCGGCGAGTAGGGCCACCCCTGCTCCTGCTCGCTCCTTCCTTGCTGCTGCTGGGCGTGTTCGTCTACGGACTGATCGCAGCGAACTTCCAGATGTCGGTCACCGACAACCACACCGCGGCCCAGGCCACCGGCCAGCAACCCACCGCGATCGTCTGGCTCGAGAACTACACCAGCCTCCTGGCCAGCGACGACTTCCAACACTCCCTGCTCAACCTCGTCCTGTTCACCACCGTCTTCCTCGCCGGCACCATGGCCATGGGCTTCGCCTGGGCCTGGCTCCTGGAAAAGCCCGTCAAGGGCGAAGGCCTGTTCCGCTCCGTCTACCTGTTCCCCATGGCCGTCTCCTTCGTCGCCTCCGGCGTCGTGTGGCGCTGGCTCCTGAACTCCAACCAGGACGCACAAGCCTCCGGCCTCAACCGCCTCTTCCAGATCATCGGCCTGGACTTCCTGCAGAACAACTGGTGGAACAACGTCACCCTCGGCATCACCGCCATCGCCATCCCCGCCATCTGGCAGCTCTCCGGCTACGTCATGGCCCTCTTCCTGGCCGGCTTCCGCGGCATCCCCGAAGAGCTCCGCGAAGCCGCCCGCATGGACGGCGCCAGCGAATGGAAGCTCTACCGCCACGTCCTGTTCCCCCAGCTCTCCCCCGTGGCCCTGTCCGCCCTCATCATCATCGGCCACATGTCCCTCAAATCCTTCGACCTCATCATGTCCATCTCCAAACCCGCGAACTACCAGACCAAGGTCCCCGCCGTGGACATGTTCGTCTTCAAGTCCAGCTTCGACTACGCCAACTCCGCCGCCGTCGGCGCCATCCTCCTGATCATCGTCGCCGCCGTCATGATCCCCTACCTCATCCACCAGCACCGGGAGGAAAAGCGATGACCGACGTCACCTCCGCCGTCCCACCAGCACACGCCACTCCCGGCACCCCCACCACCCCCCAACCAGCCCACAAGAAAACAACCAACCGGTTCACCCCGGCCCGCACCACCCGCTACGCACTACTGCTGTTCTTCCTACTCGTCGTACTCATCCCCGTCTACGTCCTGTTCATCACCAGCTTCAAGGGCACCGGCGACGCCGCCCCCGCCCGCGCCTGGGCCCTACCCACCAAATGGACCCTAGAAAACTGGCAGACCGCCTGGACAACCCTGTCCCCCGCGATCTGGCGAACCATCCAGATGGTCGTCCCCGCCACCATCATCTCCGCCTTCCTCGGATCCCTCAACGGCTTCGTCCTGGCACGCTGGCGCTTCCAAGGCGCCGACATCGTCTTCACCCTGATCCTGTTCGGCATGTTCATCCCCTACCAAGCCGTCATGATCCCCCTGAACCAACTCGTCCTCAACCTCAACATCCCCAACGGCATCCCCAGCCTCATCCTCCTACACGTCGTCTACGGCATCCCCATCACCACCCTCATCTTCCGCAACTACTACATGACCATCCCCCACGAACTCATCGAAGCCGCACGCGTCGACGGCGCCGGCATGCTACGCACCTACCGGTCCGTCCTCCTACCCATCTCCATCCCCAGCTTCGTCGTCGTCCTCATCTGGCAATTCACCAACGCCTGGAACGACTTCCTCTTCGCCGTCTTCTTCTCCTCCAGCAGCAACGGCCCCGTCACCATCACCCTCAACAACATGGCCAACGGCGCCCTCCTACAAAACTACGGCGTCTCCATGGCCGGAGCCCTCCTAGCCTCCCTCCCCAC
>NZ_BAAHAJ010000014.1:0-259539 GCF_054777735.1 Myceligenerans cantabricum | reverse complement strand
CGAGACCGGTGGCAGCAACACCACCGGCATCGAGCACCCGACCGCACTCGGCCTGGGCGCCCTGGCCCTGGCCCTGGGCACCGCCGGACTCCTCACCAACCGCCGCCGCGCCACCAAGTGACATGACACCCATCAATTCCCAGCACGACCACGCACGCCGCCGCCACCTCACCGTGGCGGCGGCATGCGCCACACTGGTCGACGGGCCGTCCGAGGCAGAGCGGCCCGCAAGCTGCGTCCTCCATGGCAACCATCGGCGCCGCAATCGTGCATCCTCATCGCATCGCTCGCGTCGATGCCTCGCGAGGCACGCAAAAGGCCGCTGACCAGCGGGTCAACGGCCTTCACCGGGTGGAGCCAAGGGGACTCGAACCCCTAACCCCCTGCTGGTGGAGCGAGTGTCGACGCTCGCTCGCAAGGCTGTTTCCAGCGGGCGCTCGTGCGCCCTGTTCATCTCGCGAGAACGGCTAGATTCCGCCGTTCTCGCATCGCTCAGGACCAGCGTCCCATGGGTGGGTATCGGTGGGCAACCGTGGGCGGTGGTGGTCGCTGGAACCGTGTCAGATCGCGTGTCAAGGGCGGCAATCGTGTCAGGAACCGTGTCACGGCTTGGGCCGGAGAGGACTGCGGCTGAGCCACCATCAGCCCACGTTTCGTCAAGGTGAGACGCCCGAGCGGGCCGTTCGCCCGCGGCGCGAGGGAGTGATTGTTAAATTCGTTGGGTGGACGAGAGCGGTGGTCGAGGCGCTGTGGTCGTCGTGGAGGACGACGACGACATCCGGGGGCTCATCGAGTTCACGCTGCGGCAGGCGGGGTTCACCGTGCACCCGGCGACCACCGGTGCCCAGGGCGTGGCCCTGGTCAAGGCCCACGATCCCCTCGTGACGACGGTCGACGTCTCCCTGCCCGACATCGACGGGTTCGAGGTGGTGCGGCGGCTGCGGACGTTCTCCGACAGGGTCGTCGTGATGCTCACCGGCCGCGTCGGCGAGCCCGACACCCTGATGGGCCTGGAGATGGGCGCCGACGAGTACGTCACCAAGCCGTTCCGGCCGCGCGAACTGCGGGCACGGGTCGACGCGTTGCTGCGCCGCGCCGACCTCTCCGCCACGGCGGCGGCCGACCAGCCCGCACCGGGCGAGCCCGGCGCCGACGCCGGGGAGCTGGAGGTGGACACCGCACGCCGCACGGTCCGCCTGGGTGGCGAGCTCGTGCAGCTCACCCGCACCGAGTTCGACCTCCTCGCCGCGCTGCACGGCGCACGCGGGAGGACCGTGGCCAAGGGCGACCTGGCCGCCGAGCTGTGGCCCGACCAGTACCGGTACGGCGGCCGTGTCACGGAGGCGGACCACCGGACCGTGGAGGTGCACGTGGCCAACGTGCGGCGCAAGCTCGGCGACAGCCCCACCCACCCCCGCTTCATCCACACGATCCGAGGGCTGGGATACCGGCTCGACGGCTCCTGAGTCCCGGCTCAGCCGTCCAAGTCGAACCTCTCCGCACGCGCCGCAGCCACGAGCCGACGCACGCGGCGGCCCTGTTGCTCAGGGCGTCAGGAGCACTTTCGTCGCTCGGCGTTCATCCATGGCCCGGTAGGCGTCCGGGGCATCTTCCAGCGAGTAGGCAAGGTCAAAGATCTTGCCGGGGTTGATCTTCCGGTTCCAGATGAGTGCGACAAGTTCGGGAAGGAACCGGCGTACCGGAGCCGGGCCACCACGCAGGTGCACACCACGGACATTCAGATCCTGGCCATCGGGTCCAGTGCCGTGGGAGACATCCACCTGGGCTACACAACCGCCCGCCCGGGTCGCGCGGATCGCCCGCCAGATCGACTCGCCGGTGCCGAGAGTGTCGACAGCACCGTGCGCACCGTACCCGCCGGTGAGCTCCTTGACTCGCGTCACACCGGCGTCACCTCGCATTTCGACGACGTCGGTTGCCCCGAACTCGCGGGCTCGGGTCTGCCGCTCGGGGTCTTCGGTGAAGACAATGATGCGTTCGGTACCGAGGTGTCTGGCAGCCAGAGCGGTGGAAAGGCCAAGCGCTCCGTCGCCCACGACGGCGAGAGCCTTGCCTGGGCCCGCTTCGGCAAGGACCGCCCCGAACCATCCGGAACCCAGTACGTCACAGGCGGCCAGCAACGACGGGATCAGGTCGGCTGACGGCGCCTGGGGGGTGGGGACGAGCGTGCCGTCCGCCAGTGGGACGCGGACGAGTTCGGCCTGCGTGCCGTGCGAACCCATCATCACTCTGTTCGCACAGCGGGACTGGTGGCCTGCTTCGCATGTCTCGCAGGTGTTGTCGGACGCCACGAACGAGCCGACGACGAAGTCGCCGGCCTTGATGTTCCGCACGTACTCGCCTGTCTGCTCGACGACACCGACGTATTCATGTCCCATGGCGGTTGGCGCGGCCAGCTCGTTGATCCCGCGATAGAGGCCCACGTCAGAACTACAGATGCTGGTGGCCGTGACGCGGACGACGGCGTCGGTGGGCTCAAGAATCGCCGCGTCAGGCCGGTCCTCGACTCGGACGTCGCCGGGCGCGTGCATGACCACTCCACGCATGGAAGGCCCCTTCCTCGTGTTGGTCGCGCCTCACCGGGCGCCGTACATCGAGACTGCTTCTATCGTGGCCACCACCAGAACCGTGCGCCCGGCGGCCTCCGTCGGGGGTGTGGGGCGGGCATGGCGGTGTGATCTCCCTTCTGGGGCCCGAGGTGGGACCTGTTCAGCAGTTCACTGTGCGGGAGCTTCGGCCAGTCCCTCCATCTCGACGATCTCCGTGGTCTGAGCGTCGATGATGGTCTGCGCCAGGCGCGTCGCATCCTCGTTCACACCGTCCTGGATCTCCGCCTCCGCCATCTCGATGGCGCCCTCGTGGTGGGCGATCATGTGGTCCAGGAACTGCGTGTCGAACTCCGCACCCTCCAGGGTTTCCAGGTGACCCATCACCTCCTCCTGACTCATCCCGTTCATGTCCATGCCCGCCATGTCCATGCCGGCATGGTCGACGACCTCGACCTCCTCGCCCCAAGCGGTCAGCCAGCCGGTCATGAGGTCGATCTCAGGCTGCTGCGCGTCGGCGATCCGAGTGGCCAGGTCCTTGACCTCCGGCGAGTCCGACGTCGCCACGGCGAGTTCGGCCATCTCGACCGCGCCCTCGTGGTGGACGATCATCATCTGCGCGAACGCCGTGTCGGCGTCGTTGTGCTCGCTGGTCGTTGCTCCACCCTGGGGCGCGCTCGCATCGTCGGCCGAGTCCCCGGTTCCCGAGCATGCGGTGAGCGCTGCACCGACCAGGAGGGCGACGGTCGTGGTGTGCAGTGTTCGACGGAGATTCAGGTGCACGAAGATTCCTCTCGCTTCTTCTTTCGCCGTTGCGGCGACATGGTGCCGGACGCCGTGGCCGACCCGACAAGGACGAGCCTGGACGGTTCGGGGCGCAGATCCGATCGGCGGCGGATCAAGGTTCGATGAAGAGCGCTTGCAGGTGACGTCTCCGGTCCACTCCCTGTGCGACTTTGGGAGAATGGGCCGGTGCCCGCCTCCGCTCCGCTTCGTGCTGTCGTCGTCGACGATGAGATTCCCCTGGCTCGTCTGATCGGCGGGTACTTTGAGCGGGAGGGTTTCGAGACGCACCTGGCCCATGACGGCCTGGAGGCGATGGACGTGCTTCGTGAAACGGACCCCGACGTCGTCGTGCTCGATCTGGGCTTGCCGAGCCTCGGCGGAGTAGAGGTGTGTCGCCAGTTGCGCACGTTCTCCGACTGCTACCTGATCATGCTCACGGCGCGCACCGAGGAGATCGACGCCGTCGTGGGGTTGTCGGTCGGCGCGGACGACTACGTGACCAAGCCCTTTCGTCCGCGCGAGCTCATGGCGCGGGTGCAGGCGATGCTGCGCAGGCCGCGCCGTGATCACGCCGCGATTCCGCAGGCGTCGGCAGCACGGGTTCCGGCGATCAAGGTCGGGTCCCTGAGCATCGATGTCGATGCGCGCGAGGTCATGCTCGACGGCGAGGTGACGCGGCTGACCCGTACCGAGTTCGATGTTCTGGCAGCACTTGCCCTGAGACCGGGCAAGGTGGTGTCACGCCGCACTCTGATCGAGGCCGTCTGGGGCTCGGACTGGTACGGCGACGACCACCTCGTCGACGTCCATGTTCTCCACGTGCGTCAGAAACTGGGCGACAGCGCTGCAGAGGGGCGGTTCATCCGTACGGTGCGAGGGATCGGCTACCGGATCGGCACAGGAACGTGACGACACCTCCAGCGCGTCACGCGCCGAGCGAACGAGCGTGAGGTCTCAAGAAGGGGTGCCAGCGCAGGCCGGCGGGCCGAGCGGGAAGGTCGACGAGGAACGTCGCACCCTTGCCGAGGCCGTCGCTGAACGCCGACACCGTTCCGCCGTGGGCGATGACAAGCGCTCGGACGACCGCCAAGCCGAGACCCGAGCCACCGTGCCCACGATCTCTGGCGACATCGACGCGATAGAAGCGTTCGAACACGTACGGTAGGTGTTCTGCCTCGATGCCTCGGCCGGAGTCGGCGACGGCAAACCGCACGAAGCGGCCTCCGTGGCGTTGAGCAGTGAGTCGTACGACGCCACCTGCCGGGGTGTGACGCAGCGCGTTGTCGAGCAGGTTCCCGAGAACCTGGGCCATGCGATCTCGGTCGGCGACGACCGCCTCGGTGCCTGGCTGCACGTCGGTCACCAGGGTCACACCACGGCTCACATACCGGGCTCGTGCCGCCCCGGCGCTTGCCGCCACCAGTTCCTGCGCACCGACCGGCGAGAGGTCGAGCGCCACCGTCCCGGACTCCGCCTGCATCACCGAGCCCAGGTCTTCGGCGAGCCGTGTCAGGCGCGATGCCTGGGAACGCAGGACCTCGGTCGTCGCCGGGGACAGTTCCTCCACGCCTTCGTCGAGTGCGTCGAGGTACCCCGCGATCGTCGCCACCGGTGTGCGCAACTCGTGCGCGATGTCAGACATCAATCGCCTGCGCATCGTGTCGTTGTGTCCGAGCTTCTCCGCCATCGCGTTGATCGTCACTGCGAGCCCGTCGAACTCCGTGCCGATCCGCAGCGGCACGACCCGCGCATCGAATCGTCCGGCCGCCACCTGAGCTGCGACCGCAGCCGTGTTCTCCAACGAGGAGGACACCCGGCGCGACACCAGGAAGCCCGTGAGCAGCGAGACAAGGATCGCCGCACCGAGGGCAACGACCAGTGTCACCGCTCCGGCCGAGACGAACGCCTCGCGTGCGTGCGCAGCGACGCTTCCCGGCTCGTCCTCCGCGCGCTCCATGTGGTCCCGGAACACGCTCGGACCGATTGCCTGCACGACAAGCCATGCAGCCAGGCCACCGGACACCACGACAAGAGTCATGGACGCGACCAGGCGACTCCTGAATCCGGAGATTCTCACGACCACTCCCTTCCAGTGCGCGGTTCTCATGTGGACGCACGCGGCATGATCGCTTCCGTTGTTCTCCGACGTGCAGCGGGGGAGAACCTCCCGTTGCCGGCGTCAGAACGCGGGCCAGAGCAGGCGTCCGTGCTGGAACGAGCGCAGAGTAGTGGCGGGTACGACCCCGTCCACAGGGCACGACCCCTGGTGCGAGTCGCGCGCCCCGTCCGTACCGTCAAGAGTACTTCCGGCCTCGCACGGCGAGCACCGTCGGCGAGGACGGACGCACTCGACGCAGCCGAGGAGGCGGATCGCCATGTCACAGAGCGAGTACGACGACGGTCACGACCAGCAGGAGGAGCACCGCCGGCGCCCGACGAGGAACATGTACCTGCGCTTCGCGGCGATGCTCCTGACGGGCATGGTCGCCATGTACTGGGTGATGTTCGTGGGTTCCTGGGAGTGGAGCGACGTCCGGTTCAGCGAGAGCCGGGTATTCATGGCGATCACGATGGGCGGCACGATGGGCCTGATCATGCTCGCCTGGATGTCGAACATGTACAAGAACACCAAGGCCAACATCGCGATCGTCACGACCAGCGCCCTGCTCCTGGCAGGGGGCACCTTCCTCGACCGCAGTCAGATCACGGTGAACGACACGGCGTTCATGAGCGCGATGATCCCTCACCACTCCCTGGCCATCACCCGCTCCGAGCGAGCCCATATCGAGGACGTCAGGGTCTGCGAGCTCGCGTTCGCGATCAGTGAGGCGCAGCGACGCGAGATCGATGAGATGAACTGGCTCATCCAGGACATCGAAGCCAACGGAATCGCCGCCACGCGCCAGGAGGCGCAGACCCGTCCGGTTCCCGAGTTCGACGTCATGCCGGAGCGCGAGTGCCCGACCGGCTGAGCAGCCGGCACAGCGCGGCCCTACTTCCCTGGGCGCAGGTCCAGACGGCGAAGGAGTTGGGCGTTCAGCGCGACCACCACGGTCGACAGCGACATCAGGAGGGCGCCCGCCGACATCGGCATCACGAAGCCGATTCCCGCCAGCACGCCCGCCGCCAGCGGCACCGAGAGGACCGACCGCAGGTCGTCGCTGGCCAGGATCACACCTGCCGACGCGATCGCCACATCGGTGCCGGCGCCCATGGGCAGCATGCTCACTTTCGTGCGCCACCTGCTCGTCGTGCGTCGCGCCTGCGGCCCCGCTGTGATCGTGATCGTGCGGCATGGAAAGTCCTGTGGTTCGGAGATGTACTGCGTGGATGAGTGCGGTGCACTCAAGCCTTCTCGGCGCGATAGCCGGCCTCGGCGACCGCAGCCGGCACATCTGCGTCGACGAAGGGAGGCGATCCCGGTACTGCGAGGCGGCCGGTCGAGGCGCTGACCTACACGTCGCTCACACCGGGAACCCGACTCACCTCCTTGCTTACCGATATCTCGCGATGCCCGCACGTCATGCCGTGACCGCATAGGTCGTCGTGGTCTGTGTTGCCTTGCACCGTGTCCGTTCCGCTACTCTTGGGCTCGCCATGAACCTGACACGCACCGCTCGCTCGCCGCTCGCCGATCCTCGGCGGGACCTCGCGAGCGTCCTGGCGGCCGTGCTTCTAGTGCTCAGCGTGCTGAGCGTGCAGGTACTGTGCGGGATCCATCTGGACGAGGCCGGCCACAGCACGCACGCCGACGGCGAGATCACCGGCAACGATACGGCGGCTGCCGTGATCACTCCGGACCGGTCCACCGAGATGGTCTCCGGGGGGCACGGTGCGGGTGAGGGCCCGGTCCACTGCTCGGAAGATCGCGCGGAGACAGTTCGACACGTCAAGCCGCTGTCGCTCTACCCGGAGCTTGCCGAGGCGCCGAACCTCACCTTGCGATGGCCCGTACCCGACCTGTCGCGCCAGGCGTCCCCCATGCCGTCGGGCGTGACGGCCATGGCCGCGCCTTCGCTGCATGCCCTGGGGATCTCCCGGACGTAGACGCCACAGCCCGTCGACACCACGCCACCGTGAGTGTCGACCGCTTCGGCGCGCCCCGACACCGGGCCGCGCGCACGGTCTACTCCGATACGGAAGGTCCCACGTCTCATGGAGCCCAGCTTCAACCCGAACCCGACCGTTGGCGGTCGTGGTCGTCATCGGGCGGCACACCGACCCATCCTGGCCTGCGTCTCCCGTACTGCTACCGAGCGCGCCGCGTTTGTCGGCCGCACCGCCGTGGCCGCCGCGGCTGGTTCCAGTGCACTGCTGTCCCTGGTCGTCGCCCCTGCTCAGGCCGCACCAGTATCCGAGTCGATCGACACTTCTCCGGCCGGCAAGTCCGTCAACCAGGCGCTCGGCACGCTCGACCTCGACGTTCTGACCGCACAGGCCCGTGATGCGGTCGCAGCCGCGCCCGTCGTGACCGTCGCTCCGGATGCAGAGCTGAGCGTCGAGAAGGCCGTAGCGGTCTCTGTCGTCCCCGCCTCAGAGAACGAGGAATACCAGGCGGAGCTCGCCGCCGAGGCAGAGGCCGAGGCTGCCGCGCTGGCCGCCGAGGCGGAAGCGGCAGAAGCGGCGGCCGCCGTGGAAGTTCCTGCCTCCGCCGCTGGTTCTGCCGTGGTATCGGTGGCGATGCGATACCTCGGCGTGCCATACCTGTGGGGAGGATCCACTCCCGAAGGCTTCGACTGCTCCGGGTTCACGTCCTACGTGTATGCCCAGGTCGGGATCAGCCTGCCCCGCACGTCGTCCGAGCAACGCTACGCGGGAACCGAGGTGCCCTGGTCCCAGGCACAGCCAGGTGACCTGCTCTGGTCTCCCGGCCACATCGCGATCTACGCCGGCGACGGCATGCAGATCGAAGCCCCGGTCCCGGGCAAGACGGTTCGATACACGCAGATCTGGCAGTCCAACCCAGCAGTCATCCGCGTCGGCTGACATCACGTGATGAGCGGAGACCCGCCCGCCCTTCACGCCTCTCCGAACGCTCGACAGGAAGGCCATGCCATGACTCGACCAAGATCCGTCGTGATGACCGTGGCGGTCATATTCGCCGTCGGCCTTGTCGTTGCCACCTTGATGATCCCGAGATTGGCCGGCGACAAAGGCGACAGCGACCATGGGACCGCCCTGAGAATGGAGCACGTTCACGGGATCGGAGTCGATCCCGGCGACGGTGCCGTCTACGCCGGGACGCACCATGGTCTGTTCCGATTCGCCGACGGCCGCGCGACCCGGGTCGCCGATCGTGTGCAGGACTACATGGGTTTCGCCATCGTCGGGCCAGGCCAGTTCCTGGCCAGCGGGCATCCCGGCGAGGGGCAGGACGGCCCGAGCTCAGTAGGCCTCATCGAGAGCACCGATGCCGGGCAGACCTGGAAGATCCAGTCCCTGAGCGGCGAGGCGGACTTCCACGCGCTCGAGTACCGCCACGACCGCGTGTACGGACTCGACTCGATGACAGGGCAGTTGCTGGCCAGCAACGACGAACAGTCCTGGGAGGTGCTCAGCCAGATGGAGCTCGCGGACTTCGCGGTCAGTCCGGATACGCCCGAGGTGCTGGTCGCCACCACGGAGTCGGGCCTGACGCGGAGCGTTGACGGTGGTGGCACGTTCGACCTCGTCGATTCTGCACCGGTGATGGTCTTCGTCAGCTGGGCCGACGACGGAACTCTGGCCGGCGTGACTCCGGACGGCGTCGTCTACACCGCACGGGAACCGGACGGCGAATGGACCGAACGGGCCGACCTGGGCGGCCGGCCCGAAGCCCTGACCATCGACTCGGTCGCGAACATCTACGCTGCCGCGAGCGGCACCGTGCTCGCTTCGACCGATGGCGGCGCCACGTTCTCGCCGATCCTCGACCGGTGAGGCAGTCGTACCGAGGTACCGGCGTCGGGTCAGCCTCGGAGCCATGCGTACGGCCCCGAAGGAGCACGTCATGCCCCGACTCGCCGCACTGACACGCGCCACGACGCGGATCGTCGCCGCAGCGCTCGCCGCGCTGGTCCTCGCGCTGTGGTGCGCACCGGACGCCTTCGCCCACACCAAGCTCGATTCGTCGGAGCCAGCGGCCGGGTCGACGTCCGACAGTCCGGTCCAGGAGGTGGCGCTACGGTTCACGCTCCCGGTAACCCCGCTGGGCGACGGGATAGTGATCGACGGACCGGGTGGCGCCGTCGCGGCCGAGGTGGTCGCCGCGGAGAACGGCCTCGTCCTCGTCGCGACGCCGTCCGATGCGCTGACCGACGGCGACTACACGGTGAGCTGGACCGCCGCCGCCCAGGACGGTCACCCGCTGGAGGGCATCTTCGGCTTCACCGTCGCCAGCGCGGCCCCCGGCCCGACCGAGCCTTCCGAGGATGCCGACGCGCTTTCAGGCGGTGACTCCTCGGCCGGTACCGGCACGACGACGGGGCCGAGCGATACCGACGACGATGCCGGGTCGGGGTCGCACGCCGACATGCTCGACATGGATCACGACACGACGTCGGCGAACGAGACCGCAGCCGCAGTCGTGGAGGTGGTCGCGCGGCTCGGCAGGGCGGCCGCGCTCTGGGGTTGGCTGGTCGCAGCCGGCGGACTGGCGTTCGTGGGCCTGGTGCTTCGCGGACGGGACCAGGACGACGTGCCCGAGGTGCTGCGGGTAGTGCGGTGGACGGGCGCACTGATCCTGGCCGGACTCGTCGTGCAGGTCGTGGCCGGATCGGTGCTCGTGGCGCAGGGCGACATCGCGGCGGCGGCCTCACCCTCTGCGATCGGCGACTCGCTCCCTGGCCCGACGCGCTGGGCCCTGGGATTCCAGGCCGGCGGTGCAGCGGCAATCACGGCAGGTGCATGGCGCACGCTTTGGGGCTCGTGGCTTGCGATCCTCGGGAGCATGATGGCCGGCATCGGACATCTTCTCGACGGCCACAGCAACAACGTCGAGCCACGGTGGCTCGTCGTCACCGCCGATCTCACCCACCTTGCGGCTGCGGCGACGTGGGTGGGCGGTGTCGTCGTGATGGCCATCTTGCTGCGCAGCCGCCGACGGAACGGACGGAGGCTCGATGCCGCACTGATGGGCGCGCGCTTCTCCGTCGTCGGTGCCGTGTCCATCGCGCTGGTCGGTGCCGCCGGGATGTTGCTGGCGGGCTCGATCATCGATCGCCCTGCACAGCTCTGGGAGAGCAGCTGGGGCCTGTTCCTGCTCGCCAAGGTCGCCGTCGTCACCGTCGTCGGGATCATCGGCGCATACAACCACTTCGGCGTCATCCCCAAGCTCGTGGCCCGGCGTCGCGTCACACTGCGTCACGCCCGGCCGTTCCGCCCCCTGCGAAAGGCGGGCAACATGCTGCGCCGCAGCGCCGGTCGCGAGACATCGCTCATGGCCGTCATCGTGCTGATCACGGCCTGGCTCGTCGTGGCGTCCGTCCAGGAGTGAATTGCCGGGCTGTCACCGACGGGTTGGCACACCCACGGCGCTAGCCGTGGCACCGGCATGATCGCCGCGCTCTGGCTTAAATCTTCGTGTCAGGCACCCAGGATCACCGGGGGCATCACCGACATGCTCGGTCAACGCCACCATTGGCGCCAGGCGGAACGTCGGTCTGCTCGCGTGCGGGTCACAAGAGTCACAGGCCCATTCCCACATCCTTTTCGTGGCCAGGGCTGTCGTCGTGGTAAAGAACCTCCTCCAGATTCGGGGTGATCCGCTGCAACGCGTGTGCGACTCGTGCCGCGTCGCGAGCTTGCGCGTCGGTGACGACGGACTCGTGACCGGGAGGTATGTCGCTCGTGATGGTGTGGCGGTCGCGGTAGGCGGCGATGGTTCGGGCTGCGGTGCGCCAGGTGTGGCGACGGCGGCCGGTGGGCTCGGGTCCGAGTTCGGTGAGCCATGGCTCCTTGTCTCGTTTGGCGCGCGCAAGGAGGTCGTCGGCGCGTTGTTCGATGCGGCGTTCGCGTTCCAGGAGCGCCTTCTCGTACTCGGGTGCCATGGGTCCTGTGGCCTGGGGGATGAGGCCGGCGATCCGTCGGGGTTGTGGTATCAGGCGTGGGGTGAGTCCGTTAGATCGGAACGGCGTGGCCGTGGTGTGGGCGAGGCGGTAATGCAGGACAGCGGCCGGGTCGTCCGCGTCTGCCAGGCCGCGTTGGGCGACGACAGCGGGCAGGACTGCTTCGACGGTGTAGCCGTCGGCTTCGGCACGGCGGAGTTCGGCGGTCAGGGCGCCGAACGCGGGCGCGGTCACGATTTGGTCGACCTCGGCCGGGGTAAGTCCGGAGTCTTGCAGCAGTCTCTTCCAGCGGTGGTGTTGTGCGGCGGCGGCCAAGGTTTCGTACTCGGCGGCGAGTTGCGCGATGGAACCGTAGCGTTCGTGCTCGTCATGGCGGGTCTGGGTGGCAGCATTCTCGGCACCGCTGGTGTTGACGATCGCAGTCAGGACTGCGCGAGCGGTGGGCTCGGTGAAGTCGTCGGGAGTGATGCCGGTGCCGGTATCGGTGGCCAGGTAGACGGTGTTGGCTTCCCGTCCGCGGGTCAGGCCCACGTACAGGTGCTCGCGGGTCAATCCCGGGCCGGCGAGCAGGTGGGCGGTGTCGGTGGTAACGCCCTGCGTGCGGTGGGTGGTGATCGCATACCCCAGGTCCAGGTACTCGGCCGCGTAGGAGGCGGGGAGCGTGACCGTCCTGCCGTAGCTTGCGCCAGGCTGTCGGACCACAACCGACCCGTCGTGGCGGACCTTGGCGACGGTCCACCGGTCCCCGTTGCGCACCCAGTCGCCCGAGCGGGTGCGCAGTCGTCGGTCGTTGTGCCGGGTGATCACCACATCGCCAGCAGAGGCTTCCAGCCCGTCGGCCAGCCGGACGGCGCGGCCGGGGTCGGTGGCTCCGGTCTGGAGGCGTTCGGCACGAGCGCGCTCGTTCAGTGCGCGCACGGTCTCGCCTGCCGCGGCGACCAGGACAGAGGCCTTGCCCTGGGCGAGGTCGTGCTGCCAGGCGCCATAGGCGGTCTCGATCATGTCGTCCGCGTCGCCGTCACGGACGCGGTCGTGGGCCAGGTAGGCACCAACAGCCTCGGTGCGTCCATGCCGAAGGAGCAAGGAGGCGCGCTTCTCCCAGTCGTTGACGAATCGGTGTACCTCGGTCAGCTCCGGCACCTCGTCCTGGCTGTCGCGGTCGACGGTCAGGAGCGCGAAGGCTCCGCCGGCTTCCACGGCCTGGAGTTGGGACGGGTCGCCCACCAGCAGCACCTTCGCGCCTGCCCGGGCGGCATGGGCGGTGATGCGGTCCAGGGTGAGGGTTCCGGCGAGGGTGGCTTCGTCGATGATCACGAGTTGCCCGGCCTGGAAGCGAGCGTGGCCGTGGAGGTGGTCGTAGAGCCATTTGGCGGTGTTCTCACACCCGATCCCCAGATCTGCGGCCAGGACCTCCGCACCTGCAGCCGACGGCGCCAGCCCCACCACCGACCCGCAACCATGCTGCCGCTCCCACGCGGCGCGCAGGGCGCGCATGGTGGTCGTCTTCCCCGCGCCGGCCGGCCCGACCAGGAGGTCGATCTGGCGGCCCGAGGTGCCGATGCGGGCGACGGCCTCGACCTGCTCGACCGACACCCGCCGCACCTTGCCCCGCCTCCCGGCGTCCCGTGTCGTGCCGTCGCGACCAGTCGTGACGGCGTGGCCGACCGCGGCGAGTTCGAGGGTGGGTGCGGTGCGCGTGTTCGCACGGTCCACCAGGCGGACTTCGGCGTCCAGGAGAGCCTGGGAAGTGAAGACGGCTGAATCCTTCGGCCGAAAGACGCTCGACCCATCCGGGCGCAGGAACGCCGCCGGCGTGGGTTCAAGGTCCGGCGGAGTCAGCCGCACCGAGCCCTCAAGGGCGCGCTCGGTGATGGCCATGGTGACCGCGAGCCGGTCCTCGGTGCTGGCGAACCGCCAGGCCTTGGTCTGCCGCACGGTCTCGGCGATCAGGTTCCAGCGCCGCCAGGTCGAGCGCTTCTCCCCCACCGCGATCAACACCGTCGCGGCGACGTCGCTGATGACGTCGTGGGGGACATCGCCGGCCCGCAGCATCCGCGCCCGCCCGGAGGAGGTGAGCTGGCGGGCCCATGCGGCCGGGTCGCGGCCCAGTAGGCGGGCGGCGCGTTGCCGCCAGGTGGCCGTCAGGTCCGCCAGGGAGTGTTGCGTCTTGGCCGGGCGGGTCTCCAGGTTCGCTTGGCCGCGGTACTTCACGATCTGCTTACGCGTGGGAGCCCGCCCGTACCTGGCGCGGTGTGCGGCGATGAGTTCGTCGGTGCGCGCGTCGATCTGCTGACTGCGGTTCGAGAACGCCTCCACCAGCTCGTCGGGCACGCCTCTGATGGCCCAGGCGGGGTTGCGGTCCTGGCCGCGGCTGCGCGGCTCCCAATCGACCCCGAGGGCGCGTGTGAGGCGGTCGGCCACGAGCGCCTCATGCAGCTCCGACAGGGCCACGGTCGCCTCGTGCAGGCCGCGCCCGTCCAGAGACCGCCACCGCCCGTCCAGCACTGTCTTGACCTTGTTCGACACCACGACATGGGTGTGCAGGTGTGGGTCGTTTGCGCGGGAGTCGGGGTGATCGAACGCCATCGCGATCAGCCCGGTCACTGGGACCTGGGCGACCGCGCCGCCCTCCCCCGCCGCGCGCACCGCGCTGCCCGCGACCGCCGCGCCGACCCGGGTGGCGGCCAGTTCGCATTCCATCACCGTGAACACGTCCCCGATCGCGGCGTGGTGGACGTCCACGATGATCTCCTGCAGGCTGGCGTCCGCGACCGCCCACAGGATGCTGGCCGACTTGGGCAGCGAGAACGTGAAGTCATACCCCGCCACCGCCTTCCGGTCCGAGCCTGGCCCGTAGTCCGGATACGCGCGGCCCAGCTTCTCCCCGGTGACCGGGTCCAGGCCCTTGCCCGCCAGACGCGCCATCTGCGCCTCAGTGACTATGTCCCCCACCGCCAGGCGCCCGGCCGCATCCGAGCCCAGGGCCGCGACGCCGCCCCCGAGCCACCGACCCGGCGGTGTACCGGTCTCCGCGTAGTACCGGGTCAGCGGTGTGCTCATCGACCGGCCGACATCGCCGGTCGCGACCGTCTCCATGAAGTACCGGTAACCTTCCCCGGCCGACATCTTCTTCATCGACACCGCCATGCACGCGCACCTCCCTTGAGAGGGAGGTGCGCAGCGGTCACCACCGCGCCGGGAGAGCTTCAGCCCAGGCCGACACCTCCAGGCATCCTCGATCTGCAAGAGGCGTGAACCCGTGGAGGGGAGGAGGGTTCGGTGAGTGCGGGCGGTGATGAGAAGCTGAGGGACGCGGGGCGAGTTTGGGCGATATGGGCCGATGGCTGGAATCGGTGTTGTTGAGGGATTTGAAGGATCGAGATGTGGAGGCTGCGGGTGGCACGAGTTGAAGGCTGAGGTCCCGGAGGGGAACCGGGGTGTCAGCGATCCTGTCCCGGCCGATCGCGATGGATTCGCAGGAGATAGGAACCTGCTGCTACTTGGCGCCACGCTCCGCGCAGTCCGCTGGCACTGGTGGCGTAGGTGTGTCCGGCGGCCGCCAAGGCGTGTTCGACCTGGCGGCGCGTTGCACCGACAGCGGCGGGAACGTCAGCCACTCTGCTCCAGATCGAGCGCTCCTGGGGTCCGCCGCTGAGAACGAGCAGATCGCACACGGTCAGGCGGTGCCCGTCGTTCTGTCTGACGTGAATGAACACGAGGGCGCCGGCCGAAGCCAGGCGCACCGCCTGGCGCAGTTCGACGATCAGCGTGCTGAGATCGGCGCTCATCCGCGTGCTCCGCTCTCGGGCACGATGAGGCGTACCCGGTAGCCGTCGTCGTCGCGGAACACCACGGCCTCGATCTGTCCGGTGTGCGGGCTGCCAGCCCGGCGCCATCCGGCGATCAGGGACCGCAGTCTGCTCAAGGCGGTGGTGTCGGGGCCTCGGGTTACGAGATGTGTGTCGGTCAGCATGGCGACGCTCGGCTCGTCGCCGGGTGCGGCGGGGTTGGCGATGCCGATCCCGGTGCCGAGTTCGGTGGTCGCGGTGAACAGCCCTTCGGGGGCGTGCGCGAGGATCCAGGTGCGCACGTGCATGACGTCGGCAGGGTCGAGGCCGCTGGAGGCATCGCCGCCAGCGACACTGCCGGCCTGCGGTGCGGCGTGGCCGGTGCGTAGGGCGGTCAACCAACGTCTGGCTGCGTCGGGTCCGTTCGCCGCGCCGGTCGCCAGGACGTACCTGCCGTCCTGTTCGACCATCGTGCACGACGCCGGTCGCGCGTCCGACGCCGTGATCGGTGCGGGTTCTACGGGATGGAGAGCGACCGTGAATCGACCGCCGGTGCGGGTGATGACGACGTTCGCCTCGGTGCCAGGGAGTTCGGCGACGGGGCAGCGCAGGGTGACCTGCTCGTCGTCGGACAGGCGGTCGAGCGACTCGGCCGGGATCACGCCGGCCGTCGCTCTCGACGTCGGGCCGGTGGCAGCGTGCCGTGGTGTCGGGTGGTTCATCGTGACTGCTCCACGAAGGCGCGCAGCACGTGCACCACGCCCTGCTGGTCAATCGAACCGGTCACGTAGTCGGCCGCTGCCTGGACGCGTTCTGGTGCGTTCTTCATGGCGACGGCGGTGGCGGCCCACTCGAAGGTCGGCAGGTCGTTCCAGGAGTCGCCGACCGCGATGGTCGCGTCGCGCTCGATGCACAGTGCGAGCCGCACCTGCTCGAGCGCGCTCGCCTTGGAGACGTGTTTTGCGTTGAGGTCGAGCCAGTCGTCTCCGGCCGGGGTCACGCTCGCGCCGCAGGAGGACAGTTCGTGGACCAGGCCGGCGACGCTGTCGGCGTGCACGACGGCGCGGGTGGTGGGCGTGGTCCACAGGTCGTGTTCCCACCGCACTCGCCGCTGGCGCCCGTTGAGGCGGCCACGCGGGAACTTCTCGTTGACCCGCCATCCGCCTCGGTCGAGGTCCTCGACCGCGAGCAGGGCGTCTGGGGCGGCGCCGAAGGCGCGCAGCAGCACGGGCCGGGGGTCGAACTGCACCACCCGCTCGACCACGAGTCGGCAACGGCGCGTGAGCGGTGAGACGGTGATCCGGGTGGTGACGGCGCCGTTGGAGGACACGACCCAGCCGCTGCGCAGTCCGAGTTGCCGCACGATCGGCCACACGCCGCCGAGCGACCTGCCCGTCGCCAGGACCACGTGATGCCCAGCTTCTACGGCGTCGCGCACCGCCCACCTGGTCTCGCCCGGCACCCGTTCGCCGGTGCGCACCAGCGTGCCGTCGATGTCCAGGACGATCATCCGCTTTGGCGCCGTCGCGTGCGGGCGTCGTGTGACCTCGTCCGGGGTCGTGGCTCCGGGTGAGGTGTCGGTGATGTTGTGTGGCTGTCTCATGCTCATGGCTCCGTTCAAAGTGCGGTTCGCCGACGAGATGGCGTTTCCCTTTGATCGAAGCCGTCGTAGTTCGCGTTTCCGACCCCATGAATGGGGCATTGGTGGGACATTTCTGGGACGGCCCGCTGCGGTCCTTATTCGGGGATCGAGGGTCCGGCTAGCATCGACGGCAGCGTCATACCGATCGGAGGCTTGGATGCCGGTACCGCGTAGGGCGCTCACCCGGCGCCGCCACGCGGTCGGGCTGAGCCAGATGAAGCTCGCTGCGCTCCTGGACGTTGACCGCAAGTCCGTCGCGCGCTGGGAGGCAGGCGCCTCCACGCCCCGAGACTGGGTGCGCCCGCAACTAGCCGACGCACTCGGCGTGAGCATCGAGGAGATCGACGCCCTGATCTCCCGGTCGGATCGCACGCCAGCGGTCCCAAGCGGGTTCCACGGCATCGGGCCGCAACAGATCGTGGCCGCAGGCCCAGGCGATCCGCTGCTCATAACGACCGCTCCGGAGGATCCCGCCGACCTGACCGATCTCCACTCGCTCGTCGCGGGCGCCGCACACACCTCGACAGCGTTCGCGAGCCTGGTGTCGGCGAGCAACGTCTCCGATCCCGACCTCGACCGGTACCGGATCACGTTGTCGCGGATCGCGACCGACTACGTTCACGCTCCCCTGCTGCCGCTGGTGTCCGAGCTGATCGCGGTGCGCGACCGTCTCTTCGCGCTCCTGCACGGACAGCAGAACCTGCGCCAGCGGCACGATCTGTTCCTGCTGACCGGTGTGGCCTGCCTGCTTCTGGCGCACGCGTCGCAGAACATGGGCGAGTCACGCGCCGCGCTCGCGCAGTTGCGCACCGCGCGCCTGTGCGCGGACCAGACAGGGCATCCGGGCCTGCGGGCGTGGACGTTCGGAACCGGAGCGCTGATCGCCGAGTGGTCGCACAGCTCGATGGCGCTGGAGCAGACAGAGCAGGCCGCAGCCTTGGCACCGGCCGGTGATTCGCGCATCCGAATCGCTGCCATCGAGGCGCGAGCTGCCGCGCGCCTGGGCGACCGGCGGCGCGCCCTGGCCGCGATCGACCGCGTCCACGACACACGCCAGAACTCCCCTGTCGTGGACGAGGTCACCGACTTCGGCGGCCTGCTGACCTTCCCGCCGGCCAAGGAGCACTACTACCTCGGCAGCACCTACACGCTCCTGGGCGACTACGACGCCGCACGCCAGCACGCCACGGCTGCAATCGACGCCTACCGGGACGGACCCACCGACGAACGCTCCTACGGCGATGAGGCACTCGCTCACGTCGACCTCATCACGATCGGCGTCAACCACGACGACGCCGCGGAGGTCGAAGCCGCGATCCGGCCCGTACTCGACCTGCCCCCACAGATGCGCATCCGCCAACTGGGCAGCGCGATGAGTCGCCTCACCTCGCTCACCCGCGACCCCACCCACCGAACCAGCCGCGCCGCCCGGCAACTTGCCGATCTCGTCCACGACTACGCCCCGACCGACACCAGGAGTGCTCTCCCCGAATGACCACCACCGCCTCGCCGCCTGACGCGGCCGTCGCCGCCTGCCGGGCCTGGGACCTGCCCGACGACGTCGTCCCGCTGCACGCTCACGCCACCTCGGTCTTTCTTGTCCCCCGCGCCGACGCCGTCGTACGCGTCAGCGGCGCTGACCAGCACACCTCCCTGGCACGTTCCGTCACGCTCGCCCGCTGGCTGTCCGAACACGGCCTCCCGGTCACGACGCCGCTCGATGTCCCCCAGCCGTTCGCGGCAGGCGACTACGCCGTCACGGTCTGGTGGCACCTTCCGCAGCACGAGCGTCCAACCCCGCATCCCGAGCACCTGGGTCGCCTGCTGCGCAGGCTCCACGCCCTTCCGCAACCGCCGATCGATCTGCCGGCCTACCAGCCGCACGAGACGCTCCGGCCACAGATCCCACGATCCGCTGCGCTGCGCGCCGCCGACCGGCACTGGCTCCTGGCCCGATCCGACGCACTCCTGGCGGCATACGACCGCCTCGACTTCCCGCTCGGCCACGGCCTCATCCACGGAGACGCCTACCCTGGCAACACCCTCTGGAACGGTAACGACGTCGTCCTGGGCGACTGGGACGAAGCGGCCTTCGGCCCTCGCGAGCTCGACCTGGCCAACACCTTCCAGGGCATCCGCTTCGGACGCTCCGACGCCGACCTACACGCCTTCTCCCTCGCCTACGGCCACGACCTCACCCACTGGCCCGGCTTGCCCGTCCTCACCGAGCTACGCGACCTGCACACCCTCGGATCCTTCATCCGACGCGCCGACCACGGCGATGCCGAGGCGGCACGGCAGCTCGCGTTCCGGCTCGGGACGCTGCGGGCAAAGGACCGCACCGCGTTGTGGCGCGTGGCCTGACGCGCGTGCGGGCGCTCGGTATGCCTGTCATGCGTCGTCATCGACCTGCCCTGTGTTGCTGGCCGCCCTTCCCTGTCGGATGTCCTCGGGCCCGACCATGAAATGCGTGAGGTGGCTGGTGTATCGGGCACGCTGCAGGCGCGTGCCGGGATGTTCGCGTGCGTACTCGCGGACGGCCCTGGTCTCGCCCGGGAAGACGCCGTAGTTGTCAACGATGACAACACCACCAGGGCTGACGCGCGGAACGAGCGTGTCAAGGCAGGTCACGGCGGGTTCGTAGAGGTCGGTGTCGATCATGAGGAGTGAGATCGCCAGCTCGGGATGTTCGGCGACGTAGCGGGGGACCGTCTCCACCACGTCGCCGGGCACGAGGGTGACGTTGGCGTCGAGGCCTCTGCCGCGGTTGCGGAGCGTCTCGCGTAGCTGGTCGTCTCCGATGCATTCAAGGCCGGCGACGTCGGCGATGTGGTCGACGATGCGCTGATCGGTCTCGTTCGACGCGTCGGGAAATGTGCCGAAGGTGTCGAAGCCGATGAGCTGGCGGGTGTGCTCGGACTCCAGGAGGTTCCGCAGGATCGCCCAGGTGGTGAAGGAGCCGCCGCGGAAGACGCCGCATTCGACGATCGCGCCGGGGACGTCCCGTACTCGCTGATACAGCTCGTGCAGCGCCAGAATCTTTCCGATGCGGCTGGGGCTGCAGGTCAGGAGGAAGTCTTGCTCGTACTGGAACGTCGCTGCGGGGTCCGGGAGGGTAATCACGCTGTGTCTCCTCGTGTGGGGGCGGGCGTGGCCGAGGTGCGCACGTTGTCGGCGATCGTGGCGAGCAGGTCGATCTGTTCGTCGTCGAAGATGCCGAAGGGCATCCCGAGCGCACACACGATGTGATCGACTCCGGCTCGCGTCCACCGGGCGATTCGCGTCTGGATCTCGTCGGGGGTGCCGATGAGCCCGCGGCTGCGCCAAATCTCGAAGGGAACCCTGTCGAGGTGGCCCGCGGGGACCCAGCGACGCAAAGTGGCCCACCGCCGCCGGAGGTCGGCTTCGTCGATGCCGATGACCGTGGTCAGGCCCACGGAGGTCATCAACGTCCCGTTCGGTCGCGATCTGTCGATCGCTCGCTGGAGCCTGGCGCGGCGCTCGGCGTAGTCCTCGGGGGTGGGGTCCCAGGCCAGGTTCCAGCCGTCGGCGGTTTCGCCGGTCACGCGCAGGATTCCGGATCTCTTGCCGCCCACCCAGATCGGTGGTGCGGCGTCGCCGAGTTCGTCGCGCAGGAGCGTGGCCGTGTGTTTCACGGCCGCCAGGCGTACAGGGGCGGCTGGGAAGGGTAGGCCGGCGCTGGTTAACTCGGCTTCGTTCCAGCCTGCACCGAGTCCGACGTCGAGTCGTGGCCCTGCCAGGTCCAGGACGGTCGCGATCTGGTGGGTGAGCAGCAGGGGGTGGCGCATCGTGACGGGGGTGACGAGCGAGCCGATCCGGATGTGCTGGGTCGTCGCCGCGATGGCTGCCAGGAGTGACCAGCAGTCGGGTGAGTGTCTGTGGCGGCCGTCGGCGAGTTGGAGCCACCGGTGGTCCGAGACCCACACCTCGTCGAGGCCGGCGGCCTCGGCTCGCTGGGCGTAGCGGACGGCAGCGCGGGTTCGGTCCGGCCCGCTGGTGTCCGGGTCGGGGAAGAAACCGTCGTAGTGTGGAAGCGCCAGGCCCAGGGTGGTCACAAGGCGGCTCCACGCGCCCGCTGTCCGCTGGTGAACGGTGTCAGGAGGGGATGCGGGGAGCGCCCCTCCATGGCGTCCACGAGTCGGACTGCTTCTCCGAGCAGTGGTGCGAACAGATGTGTTCGGCCCTGGGCGACGGCTCTCGGGATCTCGCGGATCAGGAGCATCGACAGGTGGGCTGAGAGGGCGCGGAGGTCGTCGTGGTGCTCGTTGTCCGTCATCGCGTGGAAGGTCTCGACGACGGTCGGAATCCAGGCAGCGATGTCTGCCGTGTCGGGCTGCTGGTAGTCGAGCAGGAGGGCCGGACCGGTGGGGATGCTGCTGCCGCGCGCCTGGTTGAGCAGCTTCTCGACGTACCACCAGCCGATGAGGTGGCTGACGAGCATGCGCCAGTCGTGGTGGTCGCCGGCCCATTCCCAGTCCACGAGATGCCAGCGGCCGGCGTCGTCCAGGAGGACGTTGCGCGGCTGAGGGTCGCCCTGGCAGGTGACGTGCATGCTCGGCGCCGGCATGTCTGCGAGACGGCCGAGGACCGATTGCAGCGATCCGTGATCGCTGTCGTTGACGACGAGGTGACGCCATGCGCCGTTCGGGAACCCGAGGCTCTGGCCCGCCATGTCCAGGCCGTCTCTGGCGCGCTGCCAGCGCAGCTCATGGTTCCTGGTCGCCAGCCGCGGATTGAAGCCGGGTCTGGACGACGCGGTCCAGACCCGGCGTAGGTGCGTGACGAAGTCTTCCCACACGCCGAGGTGCGTCTCAGCGCGCCCAGAGTCCTCGGTGACGGCGTCAGCGAAGGTGGTTGTCGACGGGCATCGGGTGACGAGTACGTCGGTTCCTCGGTCCGAAGCGGCGAAGAGCACCTCTGGGAGCCGGCCCGCAAAGTAAGGTGCGACGGCATCGCGAGCTGCTGCCTGCCGCTGGGCGGAGACGCGGGGCGTTTGAGCCGTCTTGATGGCCACGAGCTGGCCGTCGTCCTGCTGGACGATGGTGACGGTGGCACCGGAGGAGCCGGTTCGGATGACACGAAGGACCTGGGTGGAGCTGGCGCTGTGGGCGCGCGGTCTTACCCGAGCTTGCGTCGTCATGGCTCCCTCGTTGTGGTCAGGACGTAGCGGTGACCTTGCTCTTGCGGGCTTTCTCCGCCTTGCGGCGTAGCTGGTTGTAGGCGCCGGTCAGTCCCATAGCCTTGCGGACCTCGAAGACGACCTTCTTCACCTCGTCGCGGGTGTGTTCGGTGCCGTCGACAATGATCTCGTCGACCAATCCGGACTGTTCCTCGTACTTGGCCCGTCGCTCGCGCATGGGCTCGAGGAAGTTGTTGATCGCGATGGCGAGCTTGTCCTTCACCTCACCGTCGCCGACCTTCCCGGCCCGGTAGCGCGTCTTGAGGTCCTCGACCTGCGCGAGGTCTGGGTTGAACGCGTCGTGGTAGGTGAACACCGGGTTGCCCTCGACCGTGCCGGGCACGTCGGCGTGAATGCGGTTGGGGTCGGTGTACATCCCCTTGATCTTCTTGCGGACCTCATCGGCACTGTCGGACAGATAGATCACGTTCCCAACCGACTTGCTCATCTTCCCCTGGCCGTCGGTGCCCGGAAGCGTGGGCACGTCAGAGAGGACCAGCTCGGGAATCGGGAACGTCTCGCCGTACAGGTGGTTGAATCGGCGCGCGATCTCGCGGGTGACCTCCACGTGGGCGTGGTTGTCCTTGCCCACTGGCACAGCGTTCGCCTTCACGCACAGGATGTCGGCGGCCTGCAGCACCGGGTAGCCGAGCAGGCCGTATGGCATCTCGGACTTGTGTGCGTCGCGGGCCATGTCCTTCAGGCTCGGGATGCGTTCCAGGCGGGGCACGTTGACCAGGTTCTGGAAGAGCGTGTTCAGCTCGGACACCTCAGGGATCGCCGACTGCAGGTAGAAGCTCACCTGCGCGGGGTCGATCCCGGCCGCCAAGGAATCGAGCACGAGGTGGCGCGCGTTGGTCGACACCTGGGCGATGTCTTCACGCGTGTTCTTCGTGGTCAGCATGTGCAGATCGGCGATGATCAGGAAGGTCTCGTACTCGTGCTGAAGCCTGGTCCGGTTGGCGATACTCCCCACGTAGTGCCCCAGGTGCAGCTTGCCGGTCGGCCGGTCGCCGGTGAGCATTCGCGGTTCAGTCATGATGTGGAGTCGCCCTTCAAATGGGTGGTCGGCGCTGGTGGAGGATCTGCCAGGATCCTAGTGCCGCCCCTGTTCACCTGCTGAAGCGCGCTCACGAACGGCTCCACCTGCTCCAGCTCTATCAAGTGCACCTGCATCCAGCCGGGCATGCCCCAACGGCGCCCATCCCTGAATCTTGCGCCACGAGCGCGGAGCAATTCGGCGACGGGTTCGAACCAGCGTCCGAGGTTCATCAAGAGGAAGTTTGCTTCGGTAGGCGCGTACGGAATCGACAGCTTCCGAAGGAGGTCAGTCACGCGCTCTCGTGCTTGGTGGCTGGCCGATACGGTCCGGCGCAGGGACTCGCGGTCGCGCAGCGACGTCTCAGCCGCCGTGAGGGCAGTGGTGTCCATTGCGTAGGGCAGGCGTCGGTCGCGAAGGCGCTCGGCACGGGCCGCCGTTGTGATGCCGTATCCGACGCGGGCTCCCAAAAGGCAGTGCGCCTTGGAGAACGAGCGGCAGATGACGATGTTGGAGTGTTCGCGCAGGAGGTCTGCCGCCGAAGGCTGGGGGTCTTGCGCGAAATCGGCGTAGACCATGTCCAGGAGGAGCAGGGCTCCGTCGGGCAGCGCGCGTGCGACCTGATCGACAAGGTCGGTCGGTTCTCCTGCGGCGCCGGAGACCGTGTGGGGGACGTCGAGCACGCACAGCGCCGTGTCGTCGTCGATCGCGTCAAGAAGCGAGCCGACGTCGTGGCTGAACCGCTCCTCCTGCCAGGGGACGGCGACGTACTCGAGCCCGTGCCGCGCCGCCAGGTCCCGGTACAGCTCGAAGGTGGGCTCGGTCGCCACGACCCGCGCTCCCGGTCGCGTCTGGAGGCCGAACGCCCAGTCCATGACTTCGGTCGAGCCGTGGCCGACAACGACCTGTTCCGGCCGGCCGCCGGTGTCGGCGGCGATGGCCGCCTCCAGGTGAGACGCGTCGCGAGGCGGTGGCTTGTAAAGGTCCTCGGCGGCCTGGGCCACCGCGTCGCGGACCGCGGGCGACTGACCAGCTCGGACAGGAGTGCTCGTGAGGCCCATGACGGTGGCCGCAACGGCGTCGGCGTGCTCGCCCTTGCAGTCGCCGCACAGCACCTGGCCGGTCTGGCATTTCATCAGTGCGCGCTCAGCCACCTCGGCCGGCCGCAGCAACTCGATCATGGAGAACACCGGGCAGCGCGCAGGTTCTCCTCCGTGCTGACGTTGCTGATCAGCGCTGACACGGCCGCCGGTCAGGGAACCCATGAACTTGCGCCGGACAGTCGGTTCGTCGTCATCCGCGAAGACAACGGATGACGACTCACGGACGCTTCCACGCTTGCCAACCTGTCGCAGGCTGGGGAACAGCCGCCGGTACATCAAGGTCGGCGGCTTCCTGCCGGTGTCTCGCGCAGCTCGTGACAGCAGAGCGCTGTGCGGGGCCTGCATCGAATCGACCAACGCGACCCCCGGCGCCGCATCATCGTGCGGGTCGTAGAGGAAGAACCCCAGCATGGCCGCGACATCTGCCACAGCGCTCGCCCTCGCGCTCTCACCCCAGCCGTACAAGCGGCGCAACTTCTCCAACCGCATCCCCGCAAGCGCCTGGTGCTGGATTCTGTGCAGCGCGGCGATGTCATCGATCTCCTGCACGTTCACCGTGCCGGTCGCGTAGGTGTGCAGCGCGTTGCGAAAGCCTTCGGTCATCGAGTTTCCCGTCGCTGTGGCGTCGAAGAGCAGCACCCTCGTGCCGTTCGATGCGAGTTGTGCAGCAGTCCGCGCCAGCCCGATGTGTCCGAGGTGCAGCCGGGAGCCTGCGAACCCGACCCGGACCACAGGGATCACGTCCGTGGGCATTCCCGCTCCGACCTGCTGCCAGGCCCAGACCTCTCCGGGCAGCTCCAACCGCTTGGTGGCGGTCGATGCGGGCGTTTCTTCGTGGACCGGATGCAGACCGAACTGCCTCGTCCGACCGGCCTCCGCCGCGGCGGTCCGGCGGTTGCACTCAGCGTGCCACTCGGGGAGGGAATCGATCATCGCGCGCCCCGCCCGGCCGCGATCTCGTAAAGGCATGATCGAGCCCGCTCCTGCTCTGTCTGGGGAGCGTGCGCATCGGTCTTGCCGAAGTACAGGTCCGGGAAGCTCGGGTCCGCGTCATGGCACACGGCGCCGAACGCCCAGAACCGTGCCGTGCAGTGCGACCGATACCGGTCCGGGTCGGCGACCGGGGATGTCGAGTACCTCCAGAGTCCGTCGCCGGCAGGGACGATCTGGCCCGAACCACGGAGCGCGGCGACGTGGATGCGACGCTGGTACGCCCAGACTCGGCTGGTCAGGGCCGCGTCGCGAAAGAGTCTTGCTATGTAGCCGGCGAAGTCCGGATACAGGTCGAGGAATGCCAGGTATGCCTGGCCAAGGAGTTGATCGCTGGTCCATGACCGAGGACCGGTGGACAACCCATCAGCGACCGACGCGCTCAGCGGCCCGAGGAACCGCGCGGTGGCATCGGCAAGGTCTGATTCGCTTTCTCTTCCGGTGGACACGAACGGGCTGAAGAGCTTGAGCGCGAAGTAGCCACCGAAGCGGCCGGTCCGACCATCATCGGCCAGTTCGTCGTGCGACAGGACGTAGATCGTCACCGGAGTCGAGCCCCAGGTCCCGTCCCTGCGATGCGCGGCATGGCCCGATCCGCCGTCGTGCAGTAGGAAGGCATCCAAGTCACTACTGCCCCGTCCCGCGCCGAGCGGCAAGCTCCCGTAGAAGACCCATTGCCGTCTCGCCAAGGGCACATCCTCGACGTCGCCCAAGAGCGCCTCGACGATGGAGGGAATCTGGTCGATGAACGTCTGGTCGATCGCTGTGTCCACGCGAGGGTCCGCGATGCGTCGCGTGGATTCTGTCGGGGTCGCGTCTACCTGGCAGTTGGTCATGAACGTGCCCTCCCCTCGCGCTGTGATCAGCTGTGGCCGCGCAGAACAGCGTGGTGCGCTGCTGCGTTGCGGTGTCAGAGATTCAATCTCGCCGCTGCCGTTCGAGGTAGGAACTCCTGCTGAAGTAGCACTGAAGTTCCGCCGAAGTTGCGGCCCACGCCTTGGGAACACGGTCATTCGCGGGGCGTCTGCGGTGCAGACTGTGGGCATGGTGGCGGAACTGGACGGAACGCCGGTCACTGCGGCCGAGCTCGAGTCGCTCGCACTGACGTCGTACGGGCACTTCACCTCGATGCGCGTGGACGACGGCGGCGTCCGCGGCCTCGACCTGCACCTGGCGCGGCTGTCCCGGGACGCCAAGGCGTTGTTCGACGTCGACCTCGACGTGGATCACGTGCGCGCGCTGGTCCGGCGCGCGGTTCCGGCGTCGGGCTCGGTCGTGGTCCGGGTGACCGCCTACGACCCCGACCTGAATCTCGGGCATCCCGAGGACGCGACCGAGGCACGCATCCTGGTCACCACCCGTCCGGCGGGGCCGCTCACGTCGACGCCACTCGATGTGCGCACCTGCGTCTACGAGCGCGACCTGCCCGAGGTGAAGTCGACCGGCTTGTTCGCCACGATCGCCCACCGTCGCGCCGCCCGGCTCGCCGGGCACGACGATGTCCTGTTCACCACCCCCGACGGGCTCGTGAGCGAGGGCGCTACCTGGAACGTCGGCTTCTTCGACGGCACGGACATCGTCTGGCCCGACGCCAACGTCCTCGCGGGTGTCACGATGGACCTCCTGCGCGCGACTCGCCCCGGCGAGCACCGAGCAGTCCACCTGGACGAGGCCACAGGGTTCCCGACCGCGTTCGCGACGAACGCTGCGGTCGGCGTACGGGCCATCGCCCGCATCAACGACAACGCCTTCGATGAAGAGCACCCCATCATCGCCACCCTGCGCGAGGACTACGCGAGGATCGCGCCGCAGCCCGTGTGACCATCTCCTCGGGCCGCTGGGTTCTGCCGAGGACGTAGACGACGCCCCGGCACGCACGACCCCGCCCGACAGTGATTCTCCTCGTCATCCGGGGGTGTCCTCGATAGTGTCTTTCCCCTGGCCAGCAGAGGGGGACGGGTGGCACACGTCGAGCAGTGGACGGGCATCGAGGTACGGGCGCTCCGGCACGCGCAACGTCGCAGCCTGACCGAGTTCGCCGACCATCTCGGAGTCAGCGACCGCACCGTGTCCACCTGGGAGTCCCGGGGAGCCGACATCCGGATCCGCCCGGCGAACCAGGCCGCCCTCGACACGAGCCTGATCCGCTCCCCGGCGGACGTCCATGCCCGCTTCGACACACTCCTGACCGATGTCGCGCCATCGAACGGAACGCGGCTCGTGAGCTCAGTCCCCCAGCCGCCGGTGCCGCAAGATGTGTTCTCCGGCCCGCGGATCGTCAAGCACCCGGCCGACGGACGTGAGATGGCCGTGGTCGAGGCCGGCGTCTTCCGGACCGGTGTTGACGACATCCCCACTCGGCTGCCGGAATTTCTGATCGACGTGCGGCCTGTGACCAACGCGGACTACGAGCGGTTCGTCGCCGACGCGGGTCATCCTCCGCCGCAGCACTGGACCGGCCACACGCCCCCTCTCTCGCTGCGCGATCACCCCGTCGTGTACGTCACCTGGCACGACGCCAACGCGTACGCCCGGTGGGCAGGCAAGCGACTCCCCACCGCACATGAGTGGGAGAAGACGGCGCGCGGCCCACAGGGCGATACCTACCCGTGGGGAGACCAGCCCACACCCGCCAAGTGCAACAGCCGCGAATCCGGCATCCGATCCACCACACCCGTGAACCGCTACCACTCCGGCGTCAGTAGCTACGGCGTCTACGACCTGTGCGGCAACACCTGGGAATGGACGTCCACTGAGTCCGAGGCCGGCCGATACGAACTCAAGGGCGGCGCGTGGACCAGCCCCTTTACCCGAACCGCGCCCGCGACGTTCAACGACGCTGACGCCACGATGCTCGACGACGACACGGGATTCCGCTGCGCCACGTCCCCTACCGACGCGCGGTATGCCGCCCGGGTGCTCTCGCCGGCGCGCATCTGACCGCGTCGGCCTCACAGCCCGGGCCCGCTCCTACCCCCGCCTCGGGACTGGCGTGGCGGGCCGCTGGGAGGTGACGGTGTTTTGCGCTGCTGTCGCGGCGGCTGCGGCGTGTCCGCGGTTGGCTGCCGCAGCTCCGGCATCGGCCTCGGTTCGTAGGCGGCGGTGGGTCGGGTGAGGTCGGGTGGTGTCCAGGGGTCGTCGAGGTCTTGGAGGTAGTACGGCATGCCGCCGGGTTCGGCGGCGCCGATGGTGAGTACGCCTTGTACGTAGCGGCGTTGGCGGGGGTCTTCGATGTAGTCGGGTGGGCGGAGGTCGGCGACCTCGGTAACCAGGATGCGTTCCTTGTCGGTGACCGCGGGCCGGTGATCGCCGGTTCTCATGGCGAGGTTGTCGTGGGTGCGGATAGCGTCCAGTGCCCAGTTGGCCAGGTCGTACATCTCCATCCACAGCACGCTCATGTAGCCGATGGGCTGGGGATGGCCGGCGAACTCGGTGCGGGAGGCGAGGGTTCCGGCGGCTTGTTCCTGGTTGAGCATCACGAAGAGCTGGTAGCGGGCTTCGAACTTGCCGTAGGCGGTGATCGCGGCCAGGCGTGCTTCCATGACGCGTCCGTATCCGCCGGTGAACCAGCCCGCAGCGGTGGTGGCGCGTTCGGTGCGGCCGGGTAGGACATGCATGCTGGTGTTCTTCAGCACGCCGCGCTGGATCACCCCGACCGGGGTGGGTGTGGGGGTCGGTGCGGTGGTGACTTCCAGGGGGTAGAGGATCTCGACCGGGGCCACGCCGATCGCGGCGGCGAGCACGGCGATGTCTTGCAGGTAGATCTTCTCCCGGGGCCGGGTTTCCAGGTTCCCGATACTGGCGCGCGCCATCGGATAGCCCAGGTCCGCGGTCTTCTCGGCGACGTGCTGGGTGGACAGCCCGGCGGCAAGGCGCGCGGCCCGCAGCCGCCTGCCGATGCCCGCGGTCCAGTCACTCGCCCACGCGGCAGGGTCAGGCGCCTTGGCCTGGGCGTAGACGGCATCGACGGACAGAGCGTCGGGCTGCGGGCTGGCCGGCTGGTCGGGCTCCGAAGCACCCGGCGTCGGTAGGCGTGGCATACACGCCAGACTACGCCGAACGCGCGAATCCGCAAGAGACAGACCATCCCTGCGCATGTATTGCGCAGTAGTGGTAGTATGTTTCCTGTAGTGCGCACGTGTCGGCTGAGCGTGTCCGCTCGGGCCGGGGCGGGTGGGAACCGAACGGTGATGAGCGACCAGGTCACGGGCGCGGACCGGCATGCTGGGCCGGACCGCCTCCCAGAACCACAGCCAGCCGAAGCTCCCTCGCGCCTCGACGACGACGGCACGGGTGCTGGCGGCAACCGCCGAAGCACCCAGGGGACTGACACCGGTCCAAGGTTCGCCACGCCGGATGGGCTGCGGGCTCTGCTTTCGCGTCTCGCCGAGGCGGGTCCTGCCGCGTGGGCGTCGGATCCGGAGGCGGCGGAGTTGATGCAGTTCTGCGCCGACCGGTACCAGCACCTGGCCCGCAAGCACTACCTGACCTCGCATGACGCTGCGGTGGCGGCGTTCGAGGCGCTGCGCACCCCGGCGGTACGGCAGGCGCGCAACCCGTGGGCGGTGGTGACCACCGCCGTGGCCCGGACTCTGCGGGCAGAAGCCCGCGCCGACGACCTCCTGTGCTCCCGGGACCGGGCCCGTCGCCTGGCAGCCCGAACCGACCTGCCCTCGGCCCTGCGCATCGGCGACCCGGCCTCGCCCACGACGTCCGCGGATGGCGGACGGGCTCCGTGGCTCGAACTCGCCCTCGCGAACACGCACCCGGAACCGGCGTCTGGCGATCTCGACCCGGCCACGGCCGCCGTCGTCCACCAAGTCCGCACCGCCGCCACGAACACGCTCGCGGTCCTGGCAGCGGTCGGCTGGCCGATCGACGTCGCCGGGGTCGGGTTGGAGTACATCACCACGGCCCTGACCGAGGCCGGCGGCGTGGAGGCTGCGCGGCAGCGGCTGCGCAAGGATCGCCAGCCCCTGGCGGTGCTCGACGTCGACCGGCGTACCTGGACCCGCCTCGTGGCGGTCGCGCTGGGCACCCCGGCCCGCGACGGGCTGCTGCACCGGCTCCTTGCCGGCGACACCCCGTACCAGGTGATCGCCGAGGACGCGCACGACCTGACACCGCCACGTCACCTCACCCCGCAGGAGGCCTGCCATGTCGGATGAAACAACCGGTGACGGGCTGCGCCTGGACCGCGCGGTCGACTCGATCATCGTCGGCCTCAGACATCGCCGAGAGGTCGGGGACCTGGAAGCCCTGCGCGACTCGATCGACCGGCTCGGGCTGCTGTGCCCGCTGACCGTCACCCCGGACGGGTACCTGCTGTGTGGGTGGCGGCGCCTCGAAGCAGTGCGGACACTCGGGTGGAAGAGCGTGCCCGTGTATGTGCGCCGCGCCTCGGCCGGGCTGCGGGACGTGATCGCCGAGCACGAGGAGAACACCGTCCGGGAACCCCTGCCGCTGGAGACCGCCGAAGAGCTGTACCGCGAGTACAAGTCCCTCGAAGCCGAACAAGCCGCCCTCCGGCAGCGCGCCACCCGCTTCCACGCCGCGCCAGCCTCGGCAGGCAGCGGCGACGAGAGCGGCGTGAAGGGTGGGGGCAAAAGAGGCAACCTCGGTGCCGCCGATTCGGCGGGACCGTCCGACCAGGCACTCCATGTACCGGGGCGTCATGGGGAATCGCGCGCCAAAGCCGCCCAGATGGTCACCGGCTCCAACTCGTACACCCGCTTCGAACACGCCGGGCGAATCAAGGACGCCCGCAAAGACCCGGACCTGCCCGCCCACATCCGCGCCATGGCCAAGACCGCCTGGGACAACGTCACCGCCGGGAACGCTTCCGCCCAGAAGGAATGGGCGAAGATCAGCGCCGCGATCACCGAACACGAAGCCACCGCCGACCAGCCCGCTGAGGACGGCAGCCAGGTCGACCCTGCCGACCTGGCGGCCGTCGCCCGTGCCGCGCTCGCTCAGCCCCGCCGACGCCGCCAAGCAGCGACGTCCGACGACGAGACGGTGGCAACGCCGAGCACCGAGCGGTCACTCGCCGAGGCGCTGACCGCCTTCGGCGAGTGGATCGACCACGCCGATCCCGACGCCCTGGCCGAGAACGCCAGCACCGCCGAGCTCGCACGCATGCACCACACCACCGAACGCTTCGACCACCTGTGCACCGCCGTCCACGCCGCGCTCCACAAACGCCACCCTGCGCTCCGCCGCCGCAAGACCACCGGCGGAGCACAGGGTGATGCCGTCAGCGGCGAGCAGTCCCGACTGTGGTGAGCGCACCCGCAGACCTGGCCGTGTCGTCGGCCGCCTCCCGCGCGGCTTCCTCGTCCCCGATCTCGACCATGGTCTGCAGCACCGCCGACGTGTCTGGCGCCAGCCGGAGCTGCTCGATGTAGTGCCTGCCGGTGATCCCCGCATCGATCGCATGACCGAGCAGCGCGGCGGCGTCGGCGGCGCGCATCTTGCGCGCCACCTGAGTCGCCACCGTCGAGCGCAGCAGGTGCGGATGCACCTCGCCCTTCATGCCTGCCCAGTCCAGCGCGGCGCGCAGCATCCGCCGCATGTTGTGCGTCGAGACCGGGCGGCCGGCGTTCCGGCCGTCCTTGAACAGCCGTCCCTGGAAGACCGGCATGTCGGCGGTCGTCTCGGCTGGCCGGATCGAGTTCAGCGCCTCGAGGGCGAAGGGCGGAAGGATGATGACGCGCGCCCCTGCGTCGGTCTTCGGCCTGTCCTGCCGCACGACTCCCTGCCCCTTGATGTCGGTCAGGGTGGCCTCCACGGCGATCGTCGGCAGGCCGTCGGGGGAGAGGTTCACCTCTCCCCAGCACAACGCCATCACCTCTCCGATCCGCAGCCCGGCACCCAACATGACGTCGACCGCGACGCGCAGGTGCCCGGTCGGCTTCGGCCCGGACCTGTCCTCCCGCGACTTCTCCCACCCGCGCACCACCGCCCGTAGACGGCCCACGTCCGGGGCAGTGATCGCCTTCGGCCGCGGCTTGTCCTTCGACGGCGCGATCGCCTTGCGCATCGGGTTGTCCCGCAGCGCATCGTGGACCACGGCGCGATCGAGCACCTGGTTCATCGCGTTCCGGACTTGGCGGGTGGTGGTGATCATGTTGTTCTTCCCGCCTTTGCCCTTCTTCAGGATCGAGTCCAGGAGCTTCTGGCACGACGCCGGGGTGAGCTCGTTCAGCCGCCGCTTGCCCAGTTCCGGGATCACGTGGTTGTCGATCACCCGCTCGTACTCGTCTACAGACTGTGGACGAAGCGGCGGGTTCGGCCACGTCGTGCGCTCTCGCATCTCGTCGATCCACTGGCGACATGCCAGCCCTACCTTCGACGTCGGTTTCAGATCCTCCGAGCCCCGGGCGGCGCTGAGGCGCTCGACCACGCCGCGCTGCACCTTCAACCGCGCCGCGTCGCTTGTGGTCGCGTTGCGTGAGACCGACGTCTTTGTGCCGTCCCACAGGCACAACCGCGTACGTCCACGCCACTTGCCTGGGCTGGTCTCCTTCAGGAAGATCTCGCCGTGCTCGCCTGGCTCCAGCTTCTGCTTGCCCATGGGTCACCACCCCGACCCGTCGCCAGCGGAGCCCCGCTCACCGCGAGTCTCGTGGGCGTCCGCCTCGGCCGCCGCCGCGCAGGACTCCAGCCACGCGGCTACGTCCGACTCCGCGAACAGCAGGTGCCGCCCGACCTTGTACGCCCGCGGCCCGGTACCCCGCTTCCGCCAGGTGTGGACGGTGGCCGGCGTCGTCCGCACGAACGCGCACAACTCCTCCAGCGTCCACATCGGAGTGCGGTCCAGCCGGTGGTGCTTCCGGTCGCCGGGCGTCGTACTCATACCCATCACGAGTCCGGCGCCGACCAAGCCCCGCCCGCAACTGACGTCGTCCACGGGCAACGCTGGGCGCCGCAATCGTGTCAGGAACCGTGTCATCCTCATCGCATCGCTCTTTTCGTCGATGCCTCGCGAGGAACGCAAAAGGCCGCTGACCTGCGGGTCAACGGCCTTCACCAGGTGGAGCCAAGGGGACTCGAACCCCTAACCCCCTGCTTGCAAAGCAGGTGCGCTACCAATTGCGCCATGGCCCCGGACGAGACGCCTCAGCCGGCGCCCCGCATATCTTACTCGACGGTGTCGGTGACCTCGGACCAGAGGTCGCGGCCCTCGGCGTCCTCGTTGAGCTTGCGCCACAGGACGTACCCGGCACCAGCAGCCAGAATCAGGACGAGCAACTTCTTCACGAGTTCCTCCGTGGTCAGTGAACGACGGACCGACGTCTACGGCCCTCGTGCGTTCCACGATCCCACATCTCCGGCGGCTACGACCAGTTGGAACAGGCCCCACGCGCCTCTGGGCGAGACCTGGCGGGCTCGGCCCAGGGCCGAGCCCGCCAGGTCCGGGTGACGTCAGGCGCCGAACGTCCAGGACTGCTCGGCCGCACCGCTGCAGGCACGGATCTCGAGCTTCTGGCCGTCCTGCATCGTGCCGTCCTTCACCGTGAGGCACTTGTCGGACTGCGGGTTCACCAGGTGCTTCGACCCGGCGTCGTAGGTCCACTCCTGGGCACCGGTGTCGTTGCACGTCCACAGCTGGACCGCGGTTCCGTCCGCCGTCCCGCCGCCGGCCACGTCCAGGCACATCCCGAGCGCGGAGATCGTGCCGCCCGAGCGCGTCCAGGTCTGGGCGTCGTTCCCGCTGCAGTTCACGATCTGGATCGGGTTGCCCTCGGAGGCGTCCGCCCACGGCACGTCGACGCACATGTCGTTGCTGGCGAGGATCGTTCCGGTACCTTCCGGCAGGGCCGTGCCCGGCGGGTTGCCGTCGTCTCCACCGTCGTCGCCGCCGTTGTCCCCACCACCGTTGTCTCCGCCGCCGCTGGTCCCGGCGATCGGGGTGGCAGCGCCCGCGAACGGGTCGAGCTGGATGAAGGCCTCGGTCGGGTTGCCGTCGTGCACCAGGGACTCCTGGTTCTCGACGTCGTCGAACGCGAAAGCGTACGCCTGGCCGTTCGCCATCTGCTGGTGGATGTACTTACCGTAGTAGTTCGTCTTCTCATGCTGGTAGAAGACGTCCTTCGACGGACCGGGGTGCACGTCGCCCTCGAGCAACGTGGAGCGGTGGAACCCGGCGCACAGCGTGCGAGCGATAGCACCCACGTCGTTGTTCGGCGCGGCCAGGTCACCGGCGCAGCCGAAGATCGACTCGGCAGACGGCTTCGGGAACGTGGCGACCTGCGCGCCCGACTGATCGGTGAACGTCATCGTGCCGCCGGAGACGGTCCCGAAGAACTTCGTGTCGGGCTCGTAGGAGTACGGCACCACCGTCATGGTCGCGCCGGAGTAGCGCGACCAGACCTGGTCGACGTAGGAGTCGATCACGTCGGAGCTGATCTGGCCCGTTCCGATCGCGTGGCCCGGGGACATCACGCGCAGGACGGAGCCGTCGCCGGACGTCTGCGCGAGCCCGTCCCAGCCAGGGGTTCCGGCGAGTGCGTCGACGACGTTCGAGAAGCCGTTCTCCTTGAGCATGCCGGTGTGCAGGACCTCGCCGTCGGAGGTGCGCAGGCCGGTCTGGTACGGCGCGGAGAAGAAGTCGACCTGGGTGCTGTTGATCCACAGCCCGGAGTCGTTCAGCGTGTACTCGGTCCAGTTGAACATGATGTCCCGGTTGGGGTCACTCGGGTTCTGGACCGCCGGCTGCACGAGTCGCCCGTCGAGCACGACCTGGAAGGTCATCTTCTGGCCGTAGCTGAAGTAGACACGGCCCGAGAGCTTCGGCATCTGGATGGTCTTCGACCCGCCCTGCGAGGGACCGGCGATGGACGCGTCCGGAGCGGGCTCAGGCTGTTCGCCGGCGTCGGGCCACGGGTGGAACGTGCCCTGGGCATCGGCATAGCCCTGCTGGCCGTTCTGCTCGCCCAGCACGTAGAGGTACACCTCGCCGCCACGGTCCGAGTCGTTGGCGATGGTCAGGGGAATGGTGTCCGGGACTGCTGCAGCCTGCGCGCCGTCCGCGGCGGGACCGGCCTCCGGCGCACCCTGAGCGGCAGCTGCCCAGGGAATCAGGAGACACGTCACTGCAGCGACGGTTCCGATCAACTTCCGGGACGATGACATCTGAACCTCCTCGGTTCTTGAATACCCGCGAGGCGTCTCTGCCTCACGCGCACAGGGCATCTAGGCCATGCACGCGCTCCCACAGTAGGGAGGGGTTACCGGTCTGTCACCGATCTAGAGAGAAATGGGCCCAGAAGCCTACTGGGAATTACGTACACGCGGACCGGGTGAATCCTCACCCCAGAATGACCTCGTTCCGCCAAACAATTTCACCTGCGCCCCGGGCGGGGCGTGAGGGCTGCGCCCCACAAGAAACGACGGTAGGCGGCGTGGCCCCAAAGGGCACACGCCGCCTACCGTCGAGTGGGGCTACGAGGACTTGAACCTCGGACCTCATCGTTATCAGCGATGCGCTCTAACCGCCTGAGCTATAGCCCCGAGTCGCTGCTAGGAGGGCCGGCCGGTTGGACCGGCCGCTCTCTGGCAGCACCCAGACATTACCCCAGCGAAGGGCTCTGTCCCAAACTGAAATCGTGGATCCGGCGAAGTTCGTGCTGTGATGTCCGCCGGGACGACGTGGCGGCGCCGTTCACTGAGCGCGCGACGCCGAGTCGGTGCGGTCAGTCGTCGGTGAGCGTCATGTGCACGCCGCCGACGAGGGCCGCCGTGATGTTGTACAGGAACGTCATGATCGTGGCGAGGGCCGTGAGCAGGACGACGTTGCAGATGGCCACGAGGGTGGCGAGCGAGACGACCCGCTCGAACTCGACGTACTGCATGACGTCGAAGTTGGTCTCGTCGCCGATCGCGTCGGTCACGAACGTCTGGATCTTGTCGAACACGCCGAGGCTGTCGATCACCGACCAGAACACCACGGTCGCGACGACGGTCATGATCGCGACCGCCACCGACAGCAGGAACGCCAGCTTCATGACCGACCAGGGGTCGATCCGCGAGATCGCGAGCCGCACCCGCCGCGGGCCACCGCTCGCCCGGGGCGTCATGCTGGGCGCGGGGCCGGGGGTCGTGTCACTCTCCGGGCGGCCCACCGGGCTGACAGGGACGGTCTCCTCGACGGGCGCGGACGCGGTGCCGCGCACGCTCCCCGCGGTGTAGTGCATCTCCGGGGGAGCGGGCGGAGCGGCCGTGGGCTCCTCCACGGGGACCGCGGTCTCCGCCGGCATCGTCGAGGAGGACACCTTCTTCGCCGCGTTGCGGGCGGCGGCGAGCGCAGCCTGCGCAGCCTTGACCGCTCCCTGCCGCACGGCGGCGCCGGGCTCGTCAGGGGTCTCACCGGCGCTGGCGCGCACGACCGGCAGGTCGCCCGCCTCCGAGGCCGGCACACGCTGCCACGCCTCGCTCGGCGGGTTGGGCGGCTTCGGCGGCGCGGCCGGGCGGGAAACGTTCCGCGGGTTCGTGGCGTCCTCGATGTCAGTCTCCGCGGACGCCGGCGCGGACACGTTGTCGATGGCGGAACCGAGCGACGAGGCCGACTCCGGCTTCTCGGGGCTCCCGTTCGACCCCGGCCCCGGCTTCTCGGGCCTACCGTTCGACCCCGGACGCTGCTGCTCCGTCGTGTAGCGGGACGACGGCGCGGACGCACCCGCCTCGTACGCCGAGCGCCAGATTCCACCCGGGATCGGCTTCGGTTCCGCCGGCTCTGCCGGCTCCGACGGGGGTGTGGCCGCGCCGCCCGCAGCGGGCGTCTTCCTCACCGGGGCCTCGGCCGGGGCGGCCTCCGGAACATCCTGCTTCGCCTTGTCGGCGACCTTCTCGCTCACCGTTCCCCCTGCCGGCTTCTCGGCCTCGGCGTCGTCGCTCCTCGCGGACGCCTCGGTCGCTTCCGTGCCGGCCGCTGCATCCTCGGCCGACGTCTCGTTCGACGCTGCACCGTCGGTGTCGTCCGACGGCTCCTTACCCTGCGAGGCACTGTCCCGGACCTGGGTCTTCTCCAGCTCGCCGTCGAGTCTTGTCGTCGCCGATCCGGGGCCCTGTCCGGTGTCGTTGCTGCTCGTCATCAGCTGTCCTCGCGTCCGGTGCTGTCGTGCTCTGGGGTGCTCGAAACGTCGTCGGGGCTAGGTTCACCGTCCACCGTAACGCCGTCCGCACCATTCCCGCTGTCCGTCGAATCGTCGGGGCCGTCCTCGGAATCGGCATCCTCGTGCTCGAGATTGCGTTCCGCGTTCCGCGCCACGGCGATGATCCGATCGCCCTTGTCGGGCTTCGCGAACGTTACTCCCTGCGTGTTGCGACCGGTGAGCTTCACCTCGGCCACCGCGCTCCGCACGATCTTGCCACGCTCCATGATGACGAGGACCTCGTCGTCGGCATCCGTCACCAGCGCCCCCACAAGGTCTCCCCGAGCCTCCACCAGGTTCGCCACCTTGATCCCCAGACCACCACGGCCCTGCACCCGGTACTCGTCGATCCGGGTGCGCTTGGCGAAGCCGCCCTCGGTGACCACGAAGAGGTCGGTACCGGGCGTCACCACCTGGGCCGCCAGCAGCTCGTCGTCGTCCCGGAACTTCATGCCGGTCACGCCCGACGTGGCACGGCCGAGGGAGCGGATCGTGTCGTCGGAGGCGTGGAACCGGATCGACTGTCCCTTGCGCGAGATGAGGATGAGGTCGTCGTCCGCGTTCACCAGACGCGCCGCGACCAGCTCGTCCGGGTGTCCCTCGTCGTCCTCGCGCAGGTTGATCGCGATGAGTCCGCCGGTCCGGGGCGAGTTGTACTCCTGGAGCCGGGTCTTCTTGACGACGCCCCGGCGCGTGGCCAGGACCAGGTAGTCCGCAGCGTCGTAGTCCGGGATGTCCAGCACCTGCGCGATGTGCTCGCCGGGCTGGAACGCCATGAGGTTCGCGACGTGCTGGCCCTTCGAGTCACGGCCCCCCTCGGGCAGCTCGTACCCCTTGGCCCGGTAGACCCGGCCCAGGTTGGTGAAGAAGAGCAGCCAGTGATGCGTCGTCGTGACGAAGAAGTGGTCGACGATGTCGTCCTCGCGTAGCTGGGTCCCACGCACGCCCTTGCCGCCGCGCTTCTGCTGGCGGTAGTTGTCGCTGCGGGTCCGCTTGGCGTAGCCGCCGCGCGTGATCGTGACGACCATCTCCTCCTCGGGGATCAGGTCCTCGACCGACATGTCGCCGTCGAACGGGAGGATCGTGGTGCGGCGCTCGTCGCCGTACCGCCCGACGATCTCGTCCAGCTCCTCCCCCACGATGGACCGCTGCCGCTCGGGCCTGGCCAGGATGTCGCGGTAGTCGTTGATCAGCGCCTCGAGCTTCGCGTGCTCGGCGAGGATCTTCTGCCGCTCGAGGGCCGCGAGCCGCCGCAGCTGCATCGCCAGGATCGCGTTGGCCTGGACCTCGTCGACGTCGAGCAGCTCCATCAGCCCGGTGCGCGCCTCGTCGACGTCGGGGGAGCGGCGGATGAGGGCGATGACCTCGTCGAGCGCGTCGAGCGCCTTGAGGTAGCCCACATAGATGTGGATCTGGTCCTCGGCCTCCTTGAGGAGGTACTCGGTACGACGCCGCACGACCTCGATCTGGTGCGTCACCCAGTGCCGGATGAAGGCGTCGAGGCTGAGTGTGCGAGGCACGTCATCGACCAGCGCGAGCATGTTCGCGCTGAAGTTCTCCTGCAGCTGCGTGTGCTTGTACAGGTTGTTCAGGACGACCTTGGCGACCGCGTCGCGCTTGAGCACGACGACGAGGCGCTGGCCGGTGCGGCCCGACGTCTCGTCCCGGATGTCGGCGATGCCCTGGATGCGCCCGTCGTTGACCAGGTCCGCGATCTTCACGGCGAGGTTGTCGGGGTTCACCATGTACGGCAGCTCGGTGATGACGAGGCAGATCCTGTTCTGGATCTCCTCGACGGTCACCACGGCGCGCATCGTGATCGAGCCGCGGCCCGTCCGGTATGTCTCCTCGATGCCCTTGTGGCCCAGGATCTGCGCGCCGTTGGGGAAGTCCGGCCCCTTGATGCGCTGCATGAGCGCCTCGAGCAGCTCCTCCCGTGTGGCGCCCGGGTTGTCGAGGTACCACTTGGCCCCGTCGGCCACCTCCCGCAGGTTGTGCGGAGGGATGTTCGTGGCCATGCCGACCGCGATCCCCGCCGAGCCGTTGACCAGCAGGTTCGGAAAGCGCGCCGGCAGAACCGTCGGCTCCTGCGTGCGTCCGTCGTAGTTGTCCTGAAAGTCGACGGTGGCCTTCTCGATGTCGCGCACCATCTCGAGCGCGAGCGGGGCCATGCGGCACTCGGTGTATCGCGGGGCCGCCGCCGGGTCGTTGCCGGGGGAGCCGAAGTTGCCCTGGCCGGCGACCAGCGGGTAGCGCAGCACCCAGTCCTGCACGAGGCGGACCAGGGTGTCGTAGATCGCCGAGTCGCCGTGCGGGTGGTACTTGCCCATCACGTCGCCGACGACACGTGAGCACTTGCTGAAGGAGCGGTCCGGCCGGTACCCGCCGTCGTACATGGCGTACAGCACGCGGCGGTGCACGGGCTTCAGCCCGTCCCGCACGTCGGGCAGGGCACGCCCCACGATCACGCTCATCGCGTAGTCCAGGTAGCTGCGCTGCATCTCGAGCTGCAGGTCGACCTGTTCCACACGGCCGTGGTGCACGGCCAACGCGGCGTCGCCGACGCCGTCGGGGAGGTCCTCCACGCCGGGGGTCTCGTCCGTCACGTCTCTTCCTTCCCACGCCGTCCGACGGCGTGCTGTTGTCTCCCCGGTCCCTCGTCACGCGGTGGCCGGGTTGCGCGCTCGCGCCTCGCGGCGACGCCATGAGGACGTCCTGCGGGGTTCGCGAGCTCGCTCAGATGTCGAGGAACCGCACGTCCTTGGCGTTGCGCTGGATGAAGCTGCGGCGGGACTCGACGTCCTCTCCCATCAGCACCGAGAAGATCTCGTCCGCGGCTGCGGCATCGTCCATCGTCACCTGGAGCAGGGTCCGGTTCTCCGGATCCATGGTGGTGTCCCACAGCTCCGAGTAGTCCATCTCGCCAAGACCCTTGTAGCGCTGGATGCCGTTCTCCTTCGGGATCCGTCGGCCCTGCGCGAGCCCCGACTCCAGGAACGCGTCGCGCTCCCGGTCCGAGTAGACGTAGTCGTGCGGTGCGTTCGACCACTTCAGCCGGTACAGGGGCGGCTGCGCCAGGTACACGTGGCCGTGCTCGATGAGCGGGCGCATGTACCGGAACAGCAGTGTCAGCAGCAGCGTGCAGATGTGCTGCCCGTCGACGTCGGCGTCCGCCATCAGCACGATCTTGTGATAGCGGAGCTTGCTGATGTCGAAGTCCTCGCCGATCCCGGTGCCGAACGCCGTGATCAGCGACTGCACCTCCTGGTTCGACAGCGCCTTGTCCAGCCGCGCGCGCTCGACGTTGAGGATCTTCCCGCGGATCGGGAGGATCGCCTGGTTGTGGGGGTTACGACCACGCACTGCGGAACCGCCGGCCGAGTCACCCTCGACGATATAGACCTCGCACTCCTCCGGACGCCGGGACTGGCAGTCCTTCAGCTTGCCGGGCATGCCGCCGCTGCTCAGGATCCCCTTGCGCCGCGTCGCCTCGCGAGCCTTGCGTGCCGCCATCCTGGCCTGGCTGGCCTGGATCGCCTTGCGGATGATGTCCTTGGCCTCGATGGGGTGGGCGTCGAACCAGTCGGTGAGCTGCTCACGGACCACGCGCTGCACGAAGGTCTTGGCCTCGGTGTTGCCGAGCTTCGCCTTCGTCTGCCCCTCGAACTGCGGCTCGCTCAGCTTCATCGAGACGACCGCGGTGAGTCCCTCACGGATGTCGTCACCCGTGAGGTTTTCCTCCTTCTCCTTGAGGATGGCCTTGTCCCGCGCATACGTGTTGACCAGGCTGGTCAGCGCGGTGCGGAAGCCTTCCTCGTGCGTACCCCCCTCGGGAGTGGAGATCATGTTCGCGAACGTGTGCACGGACTCGCTGTACGCGCTGGTCCACTGCATCGCGATCTCCGCCGAGACGTTCTTGCCCTCGTCCTCGGCCTCGAACGAGATGACCTCGGGGTGGACCAGGTCGACCTTCTTCGCCGAGTTGAGGTGCGTCACGTAGTCGACAAGACCGCCGTCGTACTTGTACGTGACCGTGCGCGCGACCGGGTCTCCCGCCGCGTCGGGCTCGCCGTCCGTGGCGGAATGGTCGCCCTCCGTGGTGGTGATCGTGCCTGCGACGTCGCCCTCGGTGAGCATGTCCGGGGTCACCTGGGGGATCTGGCCGGTGACCTCGTCCTCGTTGCCCGCGTGACCGGCACGCTCGTCGGTCAGCGTGATCCGCAGGCCCTTGTTGAGGAACGCGGTCTGCTGGAAGCGGGACCGCAGGGTCTCGAAGTCGTACTCGGTGGTCTCGAAGATCGAGCCGTCGGGCCAGAAGGTCTGGGTGGTACCGGTGCCCTCGCCGTCGGACATCGGGGCGAGCTTCTGGATGTCACTGGTGGGCTCGCCGCCGTCCCGGTACTCCTGCCTCCAGTGGAACCCGTCCCGGACGACCTCCGAGACGAAGCGGGTGCTCAACGCATTGACCACGGACATGCCGACGCCGTGCAGGCCGCCGGAGACCGCGTAGCCGCCGCCGCCGAACTTGCCGCCGGCATGCAGGATCGTCATGACGACCTCAAGGGTCGGCCTGCCTTCGGTGGGGTGCATCGCCACAGGGATGCCGCGACCGTCGTCGACGACACGCACGCCGCCGTCGGCCTTCAGCGTGACGTCGATGGTGCTGGCATGCCCGGCGAGAGCCTCGTCGACAGCGTTGTCCACGATCTCGTAGACCAGATGGTGCAGCCCGCGCTCGCCGGTTGAGCCGATGTACATGCCCGGTCGCTTACGAACGGCTTCGAGGCCTTCCAGGACGGTGATGTTCCCGGCGTCGTAGCCGCCGTCGATTCGCTCTGTCACGGGCGGGGTAGCTCCTCGTCTTGCAGGCGCACGCCGGGTTGGAGGAGTGGTCCTGACTCGGCGTGATTGTCCCCGTCAGTCTACCGCCAGAGCGCGGAAAACATCGGATTCTCAGCGGCTTGTGGACAACTCTCCACAGGGTCTTCGAGCGGGTGAAATACGTGTGGTTACCAGATTGTGATGCGCTTATCGAATGAAATATGGTATTTGAGGGGCTTAGATGCTGCTTAGATTCACGCAGTTGTGAGCGCGGACCGCCCCGGACGCGCTGCGAGAGGCCCGAGGAGCATGTGACGAAGAAGACATGGGCAGTGCTGGCCGGTGCCGGGCCGGCCGTGAGCGGCGCGGTGCTGTCGCCGTAGAGCGGACGCTCGCCGGGAGGGACCCGAACCTCACTCTCGGCTGCTTCCGCGTCGAGCCGGCCGTCGACTCCTGCGGTATGACGTACGGCGACGTCGCCCTGCCCGTGACCACGGCGTCACGGGCGGCTGCTTCTACGCCGAGTGGAACAGCATGGCGCGGCGTGCTCCTGGGGCTGCGGTGCAGGACGCTCCACGGCTGACGTTCCATGACCGCAGGTCATGTGAGCGAGGTCAGGTGCCCGACGTCGGGCACCCGCCTCCTTCTTTTCTGTACTGCGCCGGGCATATCATCCGCAATCAGTCATGGCACGGTGTGGAGACAGTCACCAAATGATTGAGCCCTGGGGACTATTTCCTTTTTCGGCGGGTTTCTGGTCTAATCCCACACGACCCTCGTATGCGCCCCCCAGCATCATGTTCGCAACTTTGAAGGATGACACCGTGAAGAAGTTTCTCGCCGGCGGTGCTCTCACCGCTGTCATGCTCGGTGGGATGGTCGCCATGGCCCCCGCAGCATCTGCCCACATCCCCAACGCCAACGCCGACTGCAGCGGCCTCAACGTCGACTTCAAGTCGTACCGAGGCGGTTCGATCGAGGTCGTCATCGACGGCGAGGTCGCCGAGTCGACGGAGTTCCCCGGTGGAAACAACAACTGGAGCGACTTCGTCAAGCACTACCCGTTCGAGGACGACACGGTCGACCACACGTGGTCGGTCACCGTGGATGCGTACGACAACGACAAGTACGACTACGCCGACGACGGCACCGTCGAGGCCTGTGCCGAGCCGCCCAGCAAGGAGGTTGCCTCGCCCGCGACTCCGGAGGTCGTCGCCGGCTGCGCGGTGACCATGGAGGACGTGGTCGTCCCCGAGAACACCGACGCTCTCACCTACTCCAAGAACGATGCCGGCGTCGTCGCCGCGCTCGCCTCGGACAACTACGAGTGGATCGAGGACCTCGGCGCCTGGATGCCGCAGGAGGACGGTTCGGCGCTGTTCCCGGCCGACCTGCTGCTCGTCGAGGAGGAGTGCGAGGAGGCCCCGACCCCCGAGCCCTCCCCGTCGGAGCCCACCGAGGCTGCACCGTCGCCGGAGCCCTCGACGCCGGTCGCCGAGGAGGAGCCTGAGGGCCCGGTCCTCGCCGCCACCGGTGCCACCGTCGGTGGCGCCGCGGCCTTCGCCCTCCTGCTGGTCGGCGGCGGTGTCGCGCTCGTCGTGGCCCGCAAGCGGATGGCCAGGAACTGACACGACCCCACAGCAGGTCGTAGCAGGTAGCAGCGTGCAGGGCCCGTCCGGTCATCCGGGCGGGCCCTCTCGCTGTCCCGGGACGCTCCGGCCGAGTGCCGTCGGTCCGGCCGAGTACCGCTGTCCCGTGCTACTCCGCCGGTGGCCTGACCTGGCTCGCCCCGGGCGCTCCGGCTGAGGCGTCGCCGCCCCTGGCCCGGCCGGCGCCACTCCCCGCGGCCGTACCGCTCGCCCGTCAGCCCCAGGTGTCGCGTGGGCCCGGTCCCCGGACCGACCTCGGCCCGCGGCGGAAGCCAGGTCCCGCCGGCCCCAGCACCGACACCTCCTCGACGACGCCCTCGCCGATCTCCTCGGCCATGCGCCGCAGCAGGTTCGGCACGAGCAGCCGCAGCTGCGTCGCCCAGGCGGTCGAGTCGGCCCGCACCACCAGCACCTTGTCCTCGAACGTGACGGGTGTGCAGTGCTCCGCGACGTCGTCGCCGACCACTTCCCGCCACCGTCCGACGACGCCCCCGACCGAGACGTCCTGCGTCCAGCCCTTCTCCCACAGCAAGCGGCCGACCACCGAGCCCAGCAACTGTGGGTCGCGCGCGTTCGGCCCCTTCGTCTCCTTGCGCGGCTCGGCGAGCGGGGATCGTCGGGCGGGCGAACCGGGCCGGAGTCCCTTCGCCCGAGCGGCCGCCTTGGCGCGGTTCAGAGCGGCTCGCGCGACCTCTTCGGGCGGTGTCACGGACAGCTCGACGACGTCGTCCGTACCGGTAGGTTCCGCACCGTTGTCCACAGCTTTCTGTGGATAACTTTCGGGGGTGTGGGGGCCCTCCCGGCGGCTCCCGGAGTCGTCGTCGGTTCGCACCCGCGACACCCTCTCGTCACTCACGGGTGACCACTCCTGGTTCCACGTGAAACCTCGCTCCGCTGAGCGATGCGGGCACGTCCTCGGGCACCGCGGCCGTGACGAGCACCTGCCGGGCAGGCAGCACGAGCTCCGCCAGACGCTCCCGACGGCGGGTATCGAGCTCCGCGAACACGTCGTCGAGGATGAGGACGGGATCCGCGTCCGTACCGTGGTCCGGATCCCAGAACGCGGGGGCCGACGGCGGGGGTCCGCCGAACCCCGCAACCCCTCCCAACAGCCAGAATGACGCCAATCTGAGGGCCAGAGCGAAGGACCACGACTCCCCGTGACTCGCGTATCCCTTCACCGGCAGACCGCCGAGGGTGAGCAGCAGATCGTCGCGATGCGGGCCGACCAGGCTCACCCCCCGGTCGAGCTCCTGCTGCCGCACCTCGGCGAGCGCGGCGGTCATCTGCTCCCGGATGCGCGGCACCGAGGCGGGGTCGGTGTCGTCGCCGACCGGCCCTTCCGGGGAAGCGCCCGCAGAGGCGTCCGACGGCGATCCGGACCCGGAAGTTAACCGGTCCGACACCGTCGGCGGGGCGCCCGATCCACCGGAGACCGAGCCCTCGGAGGAGCGTCCTTCCCGAAAGTTATCCACAGGCTGTGTGGATGACGAACGGTACTCCAGATGCGCCTCGCCCTTGCCCTCGCTGACGGCCTCGTAGGCCGCCCCGACGACCGGCCGAAGCGCCTCGACGAGCTGGAGCCGGAGCGACACGATCTCGGCGCCGAGCTCCACGAGCCGGCCGTCCCAGACCTCGAGCGTCGCCAGGGCCGCCGGGTCGGCACCGCCGGAACGCCGAACGGCGCGCGCCGACTTGAGCAGTGCCGACCGTTGCTTCAGCACCCGGTCGTAGTCGGAGAAGACGGCCGAGAGCCGGGGGACCATCTGCACGATGAGCTGGTCCAGGAACCGGCGCCGGCCGTCCGGGTCGCCCTTGACCAGGGCGAGGTCCTCGGGCGCGAACAGCACCGTGCGCAGGATCCCGAGGACGTCACGAGCCCGGCCGGGCTGGCCGCGATTGATCCGCGCCCGGTTCGACTTGCCCTGGGTGATCTCCAGCTCGATCGTGCTCGCCCGGTCACCCCGCACGACGCGCGTACGCACGACCGCGCGCGTCGCCCCCGCACGGATCAACGGAGTGTCGGACGCGACGCGGTGCGAGCCGAGGGTGGCCACATATCCCACCGCCTCGACAAGGTTGGTCTTGCCCTGGCCGTTGGCCCCGACGAACGCGGTGACCCCGGGTTCGAGCTCCACGTCGACGCTCGCGTACGAGCGGAAGTCGTGGAGGCTCAGGTGCGAGACGAACAGCGGTCTACTCGGCCTTCTTCACCGCGTGGCCACCGAACTGCTGCCGCAGCGCCGCGACCGCGCGCATCGCCGGGGAGGACTCCTGGCGCGAGGCGAACCGGGCGAACAGCGCGGCCGAGATCACCGGCAGCGGAACCGCGTTGTCCACTCCTTCGTCGATGGTCCAGCGCCCCTCGCCCGAGTCGTCGACCCAGTCGTCGAGGTCGGCCAGCCCCGGGTCCTCCTCGAGGGCCTTGACCATCAGTTCGAGCAGCCACGAGCGGACCACGGTGCCGCGCTGCCACGCCTTCATCGTGCCGTGCACGTCGGTGACGACGTCCTTCTTCGCGGCAAGGAGCTCGTATCCCTCGGCGTAGGCCTGCATGAGGCCGTACTCGATGCCGTTGTGGACCATCTTCGCGAAGTGGCCGGCGCCGACCGACCCCGCGTGCACGAAGCCCTCCTCGCGCGGGCCCTCGGGACGCAGCGCGTCGAACACGGGCATGACGGTCTTGACGTGGGCGGCCTCGCCACCGCACATGAGCCCGTATCCGTTGTCCAGGCCCCACACCCCGCCGGAGACGCCGCAGTCCACGTACCCGATGCCGCGCTCGGCGAGCTCGGCGGCGCGCTCCTGGTCCTCCACGTAGTGCGAGTTGCCGCCTTCGACGACGATGTCGCCCTCGGAGAGCAGCCCGCCCAGCTCGTCGACCACGCCGCGGGTCGGGCCGCCGGCCGGGACCATGACCCACACGATGCGCGGCGACGGCAGCGCAGCAACGAGGTCGGTGAGTGTCGCGACGTCCGAGACCTCCGGCCGGGGGTCGAACCCCGTGACGTCGATGTCGGAGCGGCGGAGCCGCTCACGCATGTTGTTGCCCATCTTGCCGAGACCGACCAGGCCGATGTGGCTGACCATGTTTTCCTCCAGAAAAGTTCTCCACAGGCACGGCGCACGACGCCGGGGCGCGCGAGGGGCGCGCGGTCACCCGGCGCGGAGCTCAGCCCGTGAAGCGGATCGGGACGAGCAGGTAACGGTAGGTCGAGTCGTCCTCGCCGTCGAGCGAGTCCTGCCCGGTGAACTCGACCGGTTTGTTCGGGTGCGTGAACGAGAGGCGGACGAAGTCGGTGCCGAGGGCGCCCAGACCGTCCAGCAGGTACTGCGGGTTGAACGCGACAGCGATGTCCTCGCCGGCGAGCACGGCCTCCAGGGCCTCGGACGCCTGTGCGTCGTCCCCTTGACCGGCATCGAGCACGACCTGGCCCTCGCTGAACGAGAGGCGGATCGGCGTGTTCCGCTCGGCGACGAGGCTCACTCGCTTGGCCGCGTCGATGAGCGGCGCGGTCGCGACGACGGCGTGGATCGGCGAGCTGTCCGGGAAGAGCCGCCGGACCGGCGGGTAGTCGCCGTCGACGAGCTGGGAGGTCGTGTGGCGGCCGCCGGCTTCGAAGCCGACCAGATCGACACCGGTACCTGTGGACAACCCGACGTTCACGGCGCCACCGCCGGCACCCAGGGAGCGCGCCACGTCGTTGAGCGTGCGCGCCCGGACGAGCGCGACCGCGGAGAACCCGGGCGTCGCGGGCGTCCAGGTCAGCTCGCGCAGCGCCAGCCGGTACCTGTCCGTGGCCAGCAGAGTGATCTTCTCGTCCTGGATCTCCACGCGGACTCCGGTGAGGAGGGGCAGCGTGTCGTCACGGCTCGCGGCCACGGTCACCTGAGCGACGGCGGCCGTGAGGGCTTCACCGGGGACCGTCCCGCTGAGCTCCGGCATGGCGGGCAGCGCGGGGTACTCCTCGACCGGCATCGTCAGCAGCGTGAAGCGGCTCGCTCCACAGGTGACGACGACCTTGCTGCCTTCGAGCGCGACGTCCACGGGCTTGCTCGGCAGCGCCCGGGAGATCTCCGCGAGCAGCCGGCCCGACACAAGGACCGTGCCCGGCTCGGAGACCTCTGCGGCGACCTCGGAACGGGCGGACGTCTCGTAGTCGAAGCTTGCGAGGTTGAGGATGCCTGAGGCGTCTGCCTCCATGCGCACACCGGCGAGGACCGGTGCCGGGGGTCGTGTCGGAAGCGTGCGAGCTGTCCAGGTGACGGCGTCCGCCAGCACGTCACGCTCGACCCTGAACTTCATTCGGTGCATCTCCCTCGCAGAGCCTCGTTCCGTACTTGCCAGAGCCTACGCGAGGTCACTGACGTTGACGACGGGGATCGGGGCTCTGTGGACACTTGCTTGCCCTCGAGCACGACTTAGCACTAATGTTCGAACAGGTTGGTGCGGGCCGCTCAGCCTGATGAAGGCGTGTTGATTTCCCCTTCTTCAATATCAGTAGTCGTCGTAGTAGGGGTTGTGGATACTGGGGATAACCCTGGTTTCCGCAGGTCAGCCTTGGTGTTGTGCTGTGGACAGCTTGTGGACCGAACTGTGGGAAAACTAGGGGCACATGTGGACGGCCGATTTTTACCCACAGGCCATCCACAGTTCGGGCTTCGCCGCCCACAGGTTTTGGGGAGTTGTCCACACGTCTTCCACAGGTTCGTCCACAGGGGTGTTCGCCCATGTGCTGCCCTGAACCGCCGTCGTACACAGGTTCTGTCCACAGCCCTGGGGATAGAGGGTAGACGACCGCGAGATCCTGCGGTTCTGGCTGTGCACAAAGCTGTGGATGCAGCCTTATCCACAGGGGCGAAGTTGTCCACATCGCTATCCACAGGCCTGTGGAGATGTGGACAGAGGCGTGCCGGATCGGCATCACTGCAGGCCAGGGCCTGTGCACAGGAGGGTGCACAGGCAGGTGCACCATGTGGGTAGAAGATGGCGCGAAGCAGCGTTCGGTGAACGCGTGAGATACCAGGAGATGCGTCAGGACACGCGGTGCTGCTGCTTGATCCGCGCGGTGAGCTCGGTGACCTGGTTGTAGGTGGATCGCCGTTCGGCCATCTGCCCGGCGATCTTCTTGTTCGCGTGCATCACGGTGGTGTGGTCGCGGCCGCCGAACTGCTGGCCGATCTTCGGCAGAGACAGCTCGGTCAGCTCGCGGCAGAGGTACATGGCGATCTGGCGCGCGGTGACCAGGACACGCGAGCGCGACGTTCCGCAGAGGTCGTCGATCGGGAGCCCGAAGTACGCGGCGGTCTGCGCGATGACCACCGCCGGCGTGATCTCCGCCGTGTCGTCGTCGTCGGTGATCAGGTCCTTGAGGACGATCTCGGCGAGGGTGAGGTCGACGGACTGCCGGTTGAGGTTGGCGAATGCGGTGACGCGGATGAGCGCCCCCTCGAGCTCGCGGATATTCGTGGAGATGCGCGAGCCGATGTAGGAGAGGACCTCGTCGGGAACGTCCAGGTGCTCGGACGCTGCCTTCTTGCGGAGGATCGCGATCCGGGTCTCGAGGTCGGGCGGCTGGACGTCGGTGATCAGGCCCCACTCGAAGCGGGAACGGAGCCGGTCCTCGAAGCCGCTGAGCTGCTTCGGCGGCAGGTCGGACGTGATGACTACCTGCTTGTTGGCGTTGTGGAGCGCGTTGAAGGTGTGGAAGAACTCCTCCATCGTCTGTTCCTTGCCCTGCAGGAACTGGATGTCGTCGATGAGGAGCACGTCGACGTCGCGGTACCGGCGCTGGAACGAGCCGGCCTTGCCCTCGCCGATGCTGTTGATGAAGTCGTTGGTGAACTCCTCGGAGTTCACGTAGCGCACGCGGATGTGGGGATACAGGTTGTGGACGTAGTGCCCGATCGCGTGCAGCAGGTGGGTCTTGCCCAGTCCCGAGTCCCCGTAGATGAACAGGGGGTTGTAGGCCTTGGCCGGTGCCTCGGCGACTGCGACCGCCGCGGCGTGGGCGAACCGGTTGGACGAGCCGATGACGAAGGTCTCGAAGATGTACTTCGGGTTGAGCCGCGTCGGCTCGCCGGACGGCTTCGGTGCCGGCTGGGGAGCGACGGGCATCTGCGCCTCGGTCGGCTCGGGGGCCTCGTCCGTGAGACTGGTCGGTGCGTGCGAGATCTGCGAAGGGCCGGCGAGTGCCGAGCTGCTCAGCTCGGGGTCGACGGTGATGCCGAAGCGCACGTCGCGACCGAGCGCCTCGGACACCGCCGACGAGAGCTCGTCGCGGACCGCGGTCTCGAGGTAGGCGCGGGTCTGCTCGTGAGGAACCGCGATGAAGAACATGTCGTGGACGACGGCCATCGGCTTCGCCAGCCGGATGAAGGCCAGCTGCCGCGGGCTCATGTCGGGACGAGCCCCGAGCGTGTTCAGCACCTTTGCCCAGACATCGGCGAGGTTGTCGTCCGGGTCGGCCACGGTCTTTCCTTACGGGTCGGCGTTGCGCGGAGGCGCGAGACTTTCGCTGGATCTCGGGTGGAAGGCCCGTCCCGCCCGAGGGCTTCCTCGTCGCGTGGGGACTTCTCGGAGTCTGCCATGATGAGGCACCGTCCACACAGTTGTCCACAGGTTGTGGATACTGTGGACCAGGGTTATCACAGCCAGCCTCACGCTCTCCGTCGTGCCGCTGTGCGCAGCGCACCTGTGGTCGGCGCGACACCGTCGGAGCCCCGGGCGCGTTTGACCGGAGGCGGCCCGGAAGCGTAACGTCAGACAGCCGTTCCAGGTACTTTCGCGCGCCCGCTGCCGGTGATGAGCCGGGCTGCGGGACCGGGCCTCGGGTCGGCAGCCCGGTTGGTGTCGGCACTTCGTCGGCACGGACCGCAAGAACCAACCCTGCATCGGCACTCGCCCCTGCATCGACTCGTCTCGTCGAGGACAGGCTGTGCCCTTCCCGACGTCTTCCAGGAGTACCTCGTGAGCAAGCGGACTTTCCAGCCGAACACCCGCCGTCGTGCCAAGACGCACGGCTTCCGTCTGCGCATGCGGACCCGCGCCGGCCGCGCGATCCTCGCCAACCGGCGCGGCAAGGGCCGCGCCAAGCTCTCCGCCTGATCGTGCTGCCAGCGGCGCACCGACTGCGCCGTTCCGTCGACTTCGAACGGACGGTGCGCCGCGGCACGCGTGCAGGACGACCGACCTTGGTGGTTCACCTCCTCACCAGCACTGGTGACGGCAAGGAGAACCCACCACAGGTCGGTCTTGTCGTTTCCAAGGCCGTCGGCAACGCGGTGCGCCGCAACGCGGTGAAGCGACGCATCCGGGCGTCCGCCGCAGGCCGTGTCGCCGACCTGCCCGGGGGAGCGTGCGTCGTGGTGCGGGCACTCCCGTCGTCGGCCGCTGCCTCGTACCAGGACCTCGACGAGGACCTGGGTGCGTGCCTGACCCGCGCGATCAAGAAGGCAGCGCGGGGAACCCGCGGGGCCGGGCGACCGTTGGCGGAGACGAGGGCCGGCACGAGTGCCGGCCAGGCCGGCCCGGAGCTGGAGCCGACGAACCCCACGAACGGCGGGACCCCAGCATGACCTCCTGGACCGATGGTTTCCGGATCGCGGCACTCCGTCCCGAGTCGTCGGGCGGACGTCTCGGCGACATCCCCGTGATCGTGCTGGTGGGGATGATCCGGGTGTACCAGGCCTTCATCTCGCCGATGAGCGGTCCCACCTGCAAGTACTATCCGTCGTGCTCGAGGTATGCCGTGATCGCGCTGCGCCGTCACGGCGCTCTCCGCGGGCTGGGTCTCGCGCTCTGGCGGCTGCTGCGCTGCAACCCCTGGAGCCTGGGCGGGGTCGATGATGTCCCGCCCGCGCGCGACCGTCGTCGGGCACACGCCCCTCAGGACGACGCGGCCGTGCACGCTGAGCCGCACACGCACTGAGCACCGCTCGTGCAACTGGTCCGCGTACGACGACGGCCGAGGGCCGTCCCGCGCGGGCGCCGGGCAGCGGCACCGGCACCCAGCCCCCGACTTCCGCAACAATCAGGAGTGACTGAGACCGATGAGTGACTTTTTCCTCTGGGTCTGGCTGAAGCAAGGCGTGTCCTGGATCATGGTCGGCTCGCACGAGCTGTTCACGTTCCTCGGACTGCCGGACGGCCCAGGCATCGCATGGGTGCTCGCGATCGTGATGTTGGTGATCGTGATGCGCATCCTGCTGATCCCGCTGTTCTTCAAGCAGATCAAGGCGTCGCGCGGGATGCAGATGATGCAGCCCGAGCTGCAGGCCGTGCAGAAGAAGTACAAGGGCAAGACCGACCCTGCGTCCCGCGAGGCGATGACCCGCGAGACGATGGACTTGTACAAGAAGCACGGGACGAACCCGTTCGCCTCCTGCATGCCGCTGCTGCTGCAGTCGCCGATCTTCTTCGCGCTGTTCAGTGTGCTGCGAGGGCTCAAGCCGATCGCTGACGGCCAGAGCGAACCGCTGACGCCGATCTCGCAGGAGGTCGCCTCGGACATCGAGCAGTCGACGTTGTTCGGCGCGCACCTGTCCGACATCTTCATGCAGGACTCCTCGGTCACGTCGAAGATCGTCATCGCGTGCCTGATCATCGCGATGTCGGCCACGACCTTCTTCACACAGCGCCAGCTGACCATGAAGAACATGCCGCCGGCGGCGCTTGAGGGTCCGATGGCGCAGACCCAGAAGATCATGCTCTACATGCTGCCGGTCATCTTCATGATCTCGGGCGTGAACTTCCCGGTCGGTGTCCTGATCTACTGGACGGTCACGAACCTGTGGTCCATGGGCCAGCAGTACTACACGATCAAGCGGATGCCGGCTCCCGGCTCGCGCGCCGAGAAGGAGATGCAGGAGCGCAAGGCGCGCAAGACCAAGGAGCGGGCCCTCAAGCGCGGCGAGCCGATCCCCGAGGAGGTCGTCGAGGTGCTCGAGCCGAAGCCTCGCGGCCAGCGGGTTCAGCCGAAGCGCAAGGACCGCCGCAAGGGCGCGCCCCGTGAGGCGGCGGCGGTGGCGCAGTCGGCGCCGGCCGAGGACTCGTCGGGCGACGGCGATGCGGCGGAGAGCTCGCCGGATGCGGCATCCGGGTCGGGCCCGGCCGCCGGCTCGGACGCTTCGGCGAAGGCCGACGCCAACGGCACGCCGACCGCGAGCACGCAGGCCAAGGCGAAGACGAAGACCAAGACAGCCGGCGGCGCGCCGTCCGGCAAGCGGAAGAAGAAGTAGGAGGAGTGCGATGAGCGAGTCCACTGTCGGCGCGGCCGAACCCGGCGACCGTACTGCCCGCCTCGAGGAAGAGGGCGAGATCGCGGCCGACTACCTCGAGGAGCTGCTCGACATCGCCGATCTCGATGGCGACATCGACCTCGACATCCGCTTCGGCCGGGCCGCCGTCGAGGTGCTGTCCGAGGAGGGCGGTGACGAGCTCAAGCCTCTGGTAGGCCGGGACGGCGAGGTCCTCGATGCGCTCCAGGAGCTCACCCGGCTGGCCGTCCAGGTGAGGACGGGGGAGCGGTCCCGGCTGATGCTCGACATCGGGGGCTTTCGCGCGGAACGCCGCGCCGAGCTCGTGAAGCTTGGTGAGGCCGCCGTCGCAGAGGTCCGGGAGACCGGTGACCGCGTGTCGCTCGACCCGCTCAACGCCTTCGAGCGCAAGGTGGTGCACGACGTCGTCGCCGAGGCCGGCCTCATCAGCGACTCCGAGGGTGAGGAACCGCGCCGGTATGTCGTGATCCACCCCGTGACCGCGGAGACCGTGACTGGGGAGACGGATACGGAGACGGAGCAAGGCGTCGCGGTGGCTGCGGCCGACCGTCCGGCGAGTGATGCGGCGGCCGGTGGTACGACGGACACCGTGACGGATGCCGGGGACACCAGGGAGTCCGCCGCCGCTGCGGACTCCGTGTCCGAGGCGCCGGCGGAAGCAGCCGGTGCCGTGGAGTGATACGACGCCGGCCGGTGGGCCGGGCGGTGCATGACCGAGGGCTGGTGCGCAGATGGGCACCAGCCCTCGGTCATTCCCGGGTAGTTCTCCGCGGGGATGGTCACCGATGTCGCGCCCGCAGTGTTCGTCGCGCCCGCAGTGCACGGGGCCGAGCGGAGTGATGGAGACTGAGTGCGTGGAGAACATGGACGAACAGGCGCTGGACGCGGACACCCTCGGCGAGAGCGAAGCGGTGCGGGAGTACTTCGGGGAGCGGTACGAGACGGTGCGGGCCTACGCGCGGCTGCTCATGGACCAGGGTGAGCTCCGCGGGCTGATCGGCCCGCGGGAGGTGCCCAGGCTGTGGGAGCGGCACATCTTGAACTCGGCCGCGGTTGTGCCGTACCTGGCGGGCGCCTCCTCGGTGGCGGACGTCGGGTCCGGTGCGGGTCTTCCGGGAGTGGTCGTGGCGATCATGCGTCCGGACGCGGAGGTGTTTCTCGTCGAGCCGATGGAGCGGCGGGTCATCTGGCTGACGGAGGTGGCAGAGGAGCTCGAGCTGTCGAACGTGGTGGTGAAGCGAGGGCGAGCGGAGGAGTACGACGGCGCGTTCGAGACCGACGCCGTGACCTCGCGGGCGGTGGGGGCGTTGTCGAAGCTCGTGCGAGTCTCGATGCCGCTGGTCCGAGTGGGTGGAGAGATGGTTCTGCTGAAGGGGCGGAACGCGCGGGACGAGTTCGCGGGGGCGCGGAAGGTGCTGCGGAAGTTCGGCGCGGGAGAGCCCGAGGTCCTGCCGGGGGAGACGGTCCCTGGTGTGGAGACGACGACCGTGCTGCGGCTTCGGCGACAGAAGTAAGGCGGCGGACTCGTTTCACGTGAAACAGGGATCACGTGAGCCAGGGATGAAGGCTGCGGTGACCGTCCCGGCCAGCTCGCGCTCGTTCACGTCTCGGCAGGCCAGGCTCAGCGGCCGGCACGGGGTGCACTGTCGTGCCGGGTCGCCAGGGCGGGAGGGCGGGAGCCGAAGGGATTAACCCGGGCGGGCGCGGTCCGCCTCGGCCTGAGGGGGCGGGCCAACGTCGTGGCGCTCCGCTCGATGGCGATCGGGATGCATGACGCCGGGCTGATCATCCCGATGTCGATGGGGAGATGGTCTCGTTGCATCCCTCTGGAGGGCGGGATCAGTGGGCGAGGTCGCGGCGACGGCGGGCTTCCTGCTGTCGCTGGGTGCGAGGTTCAGAGGTTCATCAGCGAGGTTCATCAGCGGAGCGTGATCCCGGTGGGTAGGACCCGGTCCGGGAAGGGACCGGGTCCGGAGGCTCGCTGAGGCCTGTTTCACGTGAAACGGGTCGAGGCGCGTTTCACGTGAAACGGAGACGGCGTTGCTCGGTCGATGGCGCAGCACGTGGAGAGTCCGGCAGCGAGAAGCGGCATGCTCGGGGGAGGGTTGCGCATCGGGAGGGCGCACGGGAGAGTCTCAGCATGGCGCTTCGTGTGGGGATCAAGCTGACTCAGAACGTCGGGGTCGACGACCTCGTCGCATTCTGGAGGTTGGCCGACCAGGCCGAGTTCCACTCGGTGTGGAACATGGACCACCTCATGGCGTTCGGACCCGGCGAGAGCGGGACGATCTTCGACGCCTGGGCGATGCTGGCAGCGATGGCTCGAGAGACCTCTCGCGTGCGCATCGGATGCATGGTTTCTGGGAACACCTACCGGCACCCCGGGATGCTGGCGAAGTTGGCCGTGACCGTGGACCACCTGTCCGATGGGCGGCTGGAGTTCGGGATCGGTGCCGGGTGGAACGAGCGAGAGCACGAGATGTTCGGACTTGAGCTGCCCCCGGTTCGAGAGCGGATGGATCGCTGGGAGGAATCGCTCCGCGTGATCCGGTCCCTCTGGAGCGAGGAACGGACGACGCTCGACGGCGAGCACTACCAGGTGCGGGACGCTGTCGCGGAGCCGAAGCCGGTCCAGCGACCACATCCACCGATCTGGATCGGGGGGGCGGGCCGAAACGGACTCTTCGCATCGCAGCCAAGTATGCGGACGCGTGGAACTGCACTGGGGAGTCGCCCGAGAGGTTTGCAGAACTCTCGGCCGTCCTCGACGCCCACTGCCTGGAGGTGGACCGTGATCCGGGGTCGATTCGGCGGACGCTGCAGATTCGCCCCGATCGTGTCACCGGCGGGGCGGGCGTCGTCGAGATCGCTGAGAGGTACGCACTGGCGGGTGCGGACGAAGTCATCGTGGTGCTGGCGCCTGAAGAGTGGCGAGCTACTTTCGACGGAGTGGCTGGCGTGCTGGACCGCATGAAGCGCCTCGGGTGATCGGAGCGCCGCGCGCGGACGTTTCACGTGAAACAGGCTGCCAGGTGTTATCGGTGTTTGTCGGCGTCGGCGTTTCGGGGCAGGGTGGGGCACCGGACTGCTTAGCGTGAGTGCGTGGTCTCACTCCGGGGATGGTTCAAGAAGCTGTTCGGTCGGCGACGGCCGCCGCGCGCCGTCGATTCCGCGAACACGGATGCCCCCCGAGTGAGTTCGGCCGTGGCCCGCGGTGCGAGTGGTTCCGAATCGATCGTCGCGACCGAGCCGGGCCGCCTCGACGACCCGGGCGCCGCGTGGGAGCCGAACGAGGTACCGGCGGCTGCTCCACCTCCACCCGGAAGGCTTCCAGGGACGGTAGAGCTCTCCAGGTTCTCCCTCGGTACCGGGACGCTCGGTACCGGGACGCTCAGTACCGGGACGCTCAGTACTGCGGAGCGGGCAGCGGCAGCGGCCGGCCCGATGCGGGCGGTGGTCGAGGAGGAGTCCGGGGTTGCCCGGGCGGCCCCCCGCGAGACACCCCTTGGCGATGAGCGGCGGGGCGTCCCGGGCGCACAGATCGACGAGTCAGCCGTCCCCGGTCCCGGTGGCGAGCAGGACGAGCGCGGGGACTCGGGCGGGCGGGACCTTGCTGAGAAGGACGATGCGCGCGGTGCGAGCGGAGAGCAGGAGCAGCAGGGCGGCGCCTGTGAGGTGAGGTCCGGACAGGACGACGGAGGCGCGAGGGAGTCGGACGGACATGGTACGGGCGACGACGAGGGGGACGAGGTGGCGCTGACGGGAGGAACAGGCGCGGGGGAGTCCACGAATATCGTGAACATGGCTGCCGCGCTGGAGGAAGCCGCGGAGGTGACCGCGGTCCGGGTGACGCCGGACGAGGCCGACGAGTACGGCGGCCGAGATCAGTCGGGCACTTCAGGCGATGTTGTAGAAACTTCATGCGAGTCCGGTCACAGCGACACGTCCACGGATTACAGTGTCAACGTGACCGATCCGATCTTTGTGCAAGGGCTCCAAGTCCCGGGCGTTTCACGTGAAACGTTCGAGGACGGCGTGCCCTCGAATCCAGAGTCCACGGATGGCGGGTACGGCGGCGATGATGAGCGCCGAGAGGCTCTGATCGCTTCGGTTCCCGCCGTCGACGAATCCACCCCCCTCGCAGCGCAGCTGGCGATGGACGCCCGGCGCCGCATCGAACTGCAGGGTCGCACCTTTCCCCGGCCCACCCGCACGCGCGTCATCACGGTCGCGAACCAGAAGGGTGGCGTCGGCAAGACGACGACCACGGTGAATCTGGCAGCCGGCCTGGCGATGTCCGGGCTCAACGTCCTCGTGATCGACAACGACCCACAGGGCAACGCGTCCACGGCGCTCGGCATCGAGCACCGCGCGGGCACCCCGTCGGTCTACGAGATCCTTGTCGAGGACGAGCTCCTCGCGAACACGATCCAGCAGTGCCCCGACATCGAGAGTCTCTGGGGTGTTCCCGCGACGATCGACCTGTCTGGCTCCGAGATTGAGCTCGTCTCTCTCGTTTCACGTGAAACAAGGCTTCGGAAGGCCGTCGACCGGTTCCTCGTCGACCGCGAGGCCGCCGGCGAACCTCAGATGGACTACGTGCTGATCGACTGCCCGCCGAGCCTCGGGCTCTTGACCGTCAACGCGTTCGTGGGTGGCCGTGAGGTGTTCATCCCGATCCAGTGCGAGTACTACGCATTGGAGGGACTGAGCCAGCTGCTGAAGACGATCGACCTGATCAGGTCGCACCTGAACCCGGAGCTTCGGGTGTCTTCGATACTGCTCACCATGTACGACGGCCGAACCAACCTTGCGCAGCAGGTGGCGGGAGAAGTCAGGTCGCACTTCCCGGCCGAGACCTTCCGTACCACGATCCCGCGCTCGGTCCGAATCTCGGAGGCTCCGAGCTACGGCCAGACGGTGATGACCTACGACGCGACGTCGACCGGTGCCCTCGCGTACCTTGAGGCGGCACGGGAGCTCGCCGAGCGCGGGCAGGGCGCATCCAGTCCGCGCCGGCAGACGCAGATGCAGCAGATGCAGGAGGCCCAGCCCTGAACCGGGCGGAGCGCGTGCGGCCCGTGAAAGGCCGGCGGACGGCGCAGACCAACGAGGAGAACCGATGAGCGCAAAGAGGCGAGGGCTTGGCCGAGGCCTTGGTGCCTTGATCCCCACCGGCCCCGAGGGGGAAGAGGGTGACGCGATGGCGGGCGGGGCCGTTGCGACGCTGCCTACCGTGGACGAGCCCGCGCACGAGGCCGGAGGCACGCCGGCGCCCGTCGAAGTACCCGAGAGCCCTGCGGAGACGCCGGAAGGCGCAGACGCGGCGTCGTCGGCGGCGGGGGAGACCGGAGCGGCAACATCTGCGGCGACTGCGGGCGCGGCAGCGGCGTCGGCGGACTCGTCGATCCCGTCAAATCCGGTCTCCCCGGCCGCGAACGGTGAGTCGAAGAATCGCGGCAACGGCCGGCACAGCGCAGAGAACTGGGACACCGCGATCGCGAGCGGGCGTCTCTCCGTGGCGAGTGAGGCCGCGTCCGGTGAGACGGCCATCGACACGGCGTTCTTCGGGAACAACGATGCGAATGTTTCACGTGGAACAGAGGCCGAGCTCGTCCCCGTCCCCGGCGCTCGGTTCGCGGAGCTGGACCCGGCGGCGATCCGCCCCAACACCTGGCAGCCGCGCACGGTCTTCGACGAGGGCGAGCTCGACGAGCTCGTCGACTCGATCCGGGAGATCGGCGTGCTGCAGCCGATCGTGGTCCGTCCGGACAAGGAGGAGCCGGGGGCCTACGAGCTCATCATGGGTGAGCGCCGCTGGCGTGCGACCCAGGCGGCCGGTCTCGACGCGATCCCGGCGATCGTCCGGGACACCGAGGACGGCGACATGCTCCGGGACGCGCTCCTGGAGAACCTGCACCGCGCGGCGCTGAACCCGCTGGAGGAGGCCGCGGCCTACCGCCAGCTGCTCGACGACTTCGGCTGCACCCACGAGGAGCTGGCCACGCGGATCGCGCGCAGCCGGCCGCAGATCTCGAACACGCTCCGACTGCTCCGCCTGCCCCCGCTCGTGCAGCGTCGCGTCGCTGCCGGTGTGCTGAGCGCAGGCCACGCGCGTGCACTGCTCGGCCTCACGGACGGCGCGGAGATCGAGCGCGTCGCTCAGCGCATCGTCTCCGAAGGTCTGTCGGTCCGTGCGACCGAAGAGCTCGTCATGATGACCGACGGTGCCGGCAAGGCCGGCAAGGCGCGCAAGCCGCTGCGGCCGGGAGCGCGCACCGAGGCGATGGACGAGCTCGCGACACGACTGTCCGACCGCTTCGAGACTCGCGTGAAGGTCGCGCTCGGCAAGAGCAAGGGACGCATGACGATCGAGTTCTCGGACGTTGGTGACCTGAACCGCATCCTCGGCGTGCTGTCCCCGGGAGACCCAGGTCTCCTGAAGACCTCGGAAGACTCCGAGTAGCGCGGCCTGCGGACCCGAGCGGGCTCCGCAGGACTCCGGCGCGGGACCGTTCGGTGCCCCGGGCCGCACCCGGTGCGGCGAGGCACGAGAGGCCGACGCGGAATGCCGAAGGCCCGGGTCCCGATCCTCTTCTGGATCGGGACCCGGGCCTTCCAGCTCGTCCGAGACTGCCTCGTCCGAGGCCACGGAGTGCGGTCAGGCGGTGCCCTCGGCGGCGCCGGCCGACGTGAGGACGCCGTCGATCTCCTCAACGAGCGCGCGCTTCGGGCGAGCGCCCACGATCGACTTCACGACCTCGCCGCCCTGGTAGACGTTGAGGGTCGGGATCGAGCGGATCCCGTACGCCATCATCGTCTCGGGGTTCTCGTCGGTGTCGAGCTTCGCGATCTTGATCTTGCCGCCGTACTCCTCGGACAGCTCCTCGAGGATCGGCGCGACCATGCGGCACGGGCCGCACCACGTGGCCCAGAAGTCCACCAGTACGGGGACGTCGGACTCGAGAACCTCGCTCTTGAAGGTGTCGTCGGTGACCTTGACGGTGCTCATGGTCTGCTCCTCAGGGTGATCGGGTGTTGCGTTGCGGAGGCCGTCAGGCGGCCGGGGTACGGGCGTCGTTCAGAGTGTCGAGGTACGCCTGCGCATCGAGCGCGGCGGCGCAGCCGGTGCCGGCCGCCGTGATCGCCTGCCGGTAGATGTGGTCGACGGCGTCCCCGCTGGCGAAGACGCCAGGCAGGTTGGTGCGCGTGGAGCGACCCTCGACCAGGATGTAGCCGTTCTCGTCGAGCTCGACCTGTCCCTTGACGAGGTCGGTGCGAGGCTCGTGCCCGATGGCGACGAACAGGCCGGTCGCGTCCAGCTCACGCTGCACGCCGCTCAGGACGTCGCGCAGCGAGACGGACTCGACCTTGTCCGCACCGTCGATCCCGATGACCTCGCTGTTCCATGCGAACTCGATCTTCGGGTCGTTCTTCGCGCGGTCGGCCATGATCTTCGACGCGCGCAGCTCGTTGCGGCGGTGAACCACGGTGACCTTCGACGCGAAGCGGGTGAGGAACGTTGCCTCCTCCATCGCGGAGTCCCCGCCGCCGACGACGACGATGTGCTGGTCGCGGAAGAAGAAGCCGTCGCACGTCGCGCACCAGGAGACGCCGCGACCGGAAAGGCGCTTCTCGTCGGGCAGCCCGAGCTCGCGGTACGCGGAGCCGGTCGAGAGGATGACGGAACGCGCGCGGTACACGTCGCCCAGCCCGGTGGTGAGCACCTTGACGTCCCCGGAGAGCTCCGCCTGCTCGACGTCGTCCCAGATCACCTGGGCGCCGAACCGCTCGGCCTGCTCACGCATCTTGTCCATGAGGTCGGGACCCATGACGGCCTCGGGGAAACCGGGGAAGTTCTCGACCTCGGTGGTGTTCATGAGGGCACCGCCGGCCGTCACCGAGCCGGCGAGCACGACAGGGGCGAGGCCTGCGCGCGCGGCATAGACGGCCGCGGTGTATCCGGCGGGGCCGGAACCAATGATCACCACGTCGTGGATGGTCTGCTCTTCGGTCAACGTCATCTCCTCGAGTCTCGCCCGGGTCAACACGGATGGGGCTTCCAGTGTTCCAGCCGACGGCAAGATCCTGCCCCCCGGGCGGGTGAGGCTCGACACCGTCCATATTGAAGTTTATCAATGCAACGCGCGATCCGATATGCCGGCGCCGGGTACGGCGAAGGGCCGTCCCCTGCAGGACGGCCCTTCGCCGGGATGTGTGGCAGGTCAGCTCAGCGTGACCTCGTTCAGCTCGACCCGATACTTCAGGTCGGGGTTCCCGTCCAGCGGCGACGACTCCGGGAGCGCGGTGAACCAGATGACGAACGAGCTGCCCGCCACCGGCTCTTCCAGGTCGAACGTGGTGCTCGACGAGACCGGTCCCTCGGCGACGACCTGACCCCCGGCCGGGTCCTCGGGCGTGGTCGCCCGGATCTGCACGTTGCCGCCCTGGCTGTTCGTGGACAGCTCGATGGTCGAGACGGCCGCGGACTCCTGCAGCGCGAGGGCCACGCCCGTGCCGCCCTTGTACCCGCCGAAGTCGGGTGAGGTGTAGGTGCGAGTGAACCAGAACGTCGTCGGATCGCCGTCGGACACGAGGGCCGCCGCCTCCGGATGATCGGCTTCCTCGCCGTCGACCGGGGCGCCGTCGGCTGCCACGAGCGTGGAACCGGTGATCACCGGCCGGGCCTCCGGTGCCTGCGACTCCTTCGCCGGGGCGGAGCTGTCGCCCGCCCCCTCTTCTTCCGTCTCGGCGTTGTTCGTCGCGTCGGACCCGGCGACCGGCGGGGCGTCCGCCGGCGACAGGATCGCCACGATCGCCCAGATCAGGCCGGCGACCACGGCGACGCCGACGACACCGAGCACGATCGGCGTGGGGTTCACGCCACCGCGCTTCGGCGCGGGCTGGGTCGGGAATCCCTGGTTCTGGTCGTAGTACTGCTGCTCGTAACCCGGCTGAGGTGCGTACGCGCCGGGGGCTGCCGGGTACTGCGGGTCGTACGCCTGCGGCGGGAACTGCTGCTGCTCATAGCCCGGCTGCACCGGGTACTGCTGCGGGTCGTAGCCCGGCTGCGGGGCGTACTGGGGAGGCTGCTGATAGGCAGTCTGCTGGGCGGTCTGCTGCTGCGCCTGGTACTCCGGCGGGGGTGGCGGCACGGGCGAGTGGGGCGAGTACCCCGGGGGTACGCCCTCGGGAGGGACTGATGACATGGCGGGGGCCTCCTCGGCTCTGGCGATGCGGCCGGTCACGACCGGCCTCCGGACCGGTGGCGCTGGGGGCACCGACGGCTCGGTAGATTCTGGTTCCCGTTGGACGAACGCCGGCAACGACGCCAGGACGGAGACTTCGCCCCACGGCTCGAGGGTGGCGGCGACGTCGTCCGGGGTCTTGGGGGCGTTCTCTTCGACGGACGCGGCGAACGTCCGGCTGATCAGGGCGTCGACCGCTGGGTCGACGTGCGGTACGAGAGTCGACAGCGCGGCGACCGCCCCGTCGTCGTCCCGGCGTGCGGGGAGCGGGATCACGGTGTCCTTCGTGATCCAGGCGGCCTCGAGGTCGATGCCCGGCCAGCGCGCCGTCATCGCGTAGTAGAACAGGGCGAGCGAGCCCTGCGCATCCGACCTGGCAGACGCCTGACCGAGCGTCTCGGTGCCGGCCAGGCCGCCGTCGAGACCGAGCCCGGTGACCACCACGCGGTCCCGCTCGATGCGGATCGCCTCGGGCCGCAGCGCGCAGTGGTGCACGCCGCGGGCGTTCGCGACGGCGAGCGCGGACGCGACCTCACCGGCGATCGCCCGGGCCTGCTGCTCGTCGACGAGGCCCTGCGACACGATCTCGGTGAGCGTCTCGCCCGGGTAGGGCTCCGTCACCACGTAGGAACCGACGTCGGCGGTGCCGACGTCCAGGACGCGGGTGAGCCGTGGCTCCGAGACCACCGCGGCGCGGCGCGCGGCATCGAGCGTGCCGGCGGCCCACGAGCCGTCGGAGACCAGGGTCAGCCGGACCTGACGGCCCAGCACCTGATCCTGTGCCTCCCAGACGTCCGCGGCGGCGAGGTCGGAGCGGAGCTTGGAGCCCAGGCGGTAGCGGTCCACGAGGACGGCACCGGGTCCGGGCGTGCTCACTCTGGCCTCCCTTGCTGATCAGAAGCGTCGTCGTCGACGACGGCGGGCTGTTGCCCGCCCATGCTACGCGGGAATGCCGACAATCCGCCGATCCAGCAAGGTTCATCCACAGCCTGTGCACGACGACCGATCGTGCACAGGCCGGGCAGGGGGAGCGCCCGCAGTCCGCGGGCCCCCGGCGTCAGCGCCCGAGGCGCCGGCGGATCGGGACCAGGAGGGTGTCGAGCTCACGCACGCGGAACACCCGGAGCAGCCCCACGTACACGACGAGCATCGTCAGGCCGCACAGCCCGCTGATCCACAGGCCGCTCAGGAGCGTGCCGAACAGACCGTGGTCGAAGTCGATCGCGCCGAAGCCACCCACCCACTGGTAGAGGGCCCAGCCCACGAGCGCCGCCAGGACCCCCGCCAGGAGCGTCCGGACGTGCAGCACCAGGATCCGGCGGCCGTCCATCCGGCCGTCGAGCATCCCGCGCAGCCCGCGCGTGCGCAGGATGCACGTCACCCAGTTGGCGAGCGCGAACGAGGCGCCGGCGGCGACCACCCAGTGCTCGCTCGGGAGCCAGAGCTGTGCGACGAACAGCCCGAGCACCAGCGCGATGGTCGCGGGCACGGTGATCCAGAAGACGCCGCGGCCGTCCTCGTAGGCGAAGTAGACCCACTTCATGAGGACCATCGCGCCCAGCGGGATCAGGCCCAGCGACAGCGCCACGAGCACGGGCGCGATCGCGGCGGTACCTTCCGCACCCGCGGTCGGCACGATCATCGCCGTGAGCGGCGCGGCCAGCACCGTGAACGCGGCGGTGGCGAAGACCGTGAAGACCCCGACGGTGCGCATGCCGAGCGAGAGGTCGGAGCGGACCCTGTCGGTCTCGCCGTTGGCCGCCGCCCTGCTCAGGCCCGTGAAGAGGGCCGTCGCGATCGAGACCGTGACGAGGGAGTGGGGGAGCAGGTAGATCATCAGCGCCTGCGTGTAGGCGGCGTTACCGGCTGCCGCGTTCGCGAGCTCGCCGGTGACCGCGTTCTCCGCGCCGCTGCGGGAAGCGACGCGCGTCAGGTACAGGACGCCGAGCTGCTCCAGCACGACGGCGGCGAACGTCCAGCCGACCACAGATCCGGCCGAGCGCAGCCCGATCCCGCGATACCCGAGGCGGAACCGCCAGGTGAACCCGGACCGCATCAGTGGGACGAGGAGGACGAGCGCCTGCGAGGCGATGCCGAGGGTCGCGGTACCGGCGAGCAGGATGGTGCGAGGCGTGTCCCACGAGCTGACGTCGTTGATGCCGCCTTCCGGCGCGCTCCCGTAGATCACCCAGAAGAGCCCGAAACCGATGATGGAGATGATGTTGTTCGCGACCGGCGCCCACATGTACGGGCCGAACTGCTCGCGGGCGTTGAGCACCTGCCCGAGCAGCGTGTACAGGCCGTAGAAGAAGAGCTGGGGGATGCACCAGAACGCGAAGATCGTGCCCAGCGCGAGCTGTTCCGGGGTCCATCCGTCCGTGTACAGCCAGACGATGATCGACGACGCCCCGGTCAGGACCGCGGTCAGCGCGAGGATCCCCACGCCCGAGAGCGTGAGCAGCTTGTCGAGCCGCTCCTGGGAGTTCTTCGCCTGGAATGCGCGGACGATCTGCGGCACGAGGATCGCGTTGAGCATGCCGCCCGCGAGGATCGCGAAGAGGACGTTGGGCAGCTTGTTCGCGACGTCGAACGCGTCGGCGACCAGCCCCGTGCTGCCGATGATCGCGACCATCACCATGTTCCGGACGAGCCCGCCCAGCCGGGAGACTGCCGTCCCCGCCGCCATGACCAGCGAGCTGCGTCCTAGTCCACGGCTGCCGGTGGCCTGTGAGGTCATGTGGGGTTCTCTTCCCGTCCGTCCGGGGCCAGGCCCCGGGATGTCAGTCCGTCCGCTGCGTGGCGTCGGCCGGTGAGGGAACGAGGTCGGCCGTGGACTCGGTCGCGGCTTCGATCTCACCGGTTGCTGCCTCGACGTCCTCGACCGTGGCACGGTTCGGGGAGCGCCCGCGCCGTACGGTACGCCAGATTCCTGCCAGGAACAGTAGCCCGACCAGCCCGGCGGCAATCCAGGTGCCGACTTCCTCCCATCCCGCGCGCACCCGCACCTCGAACGAGGACTCGGAACCGAGCTGCACGCCCGACGGCGCCAGGAGCTGGGACGTCACGGTCACGTCGCCGGACCCGATCGCCTCGACGGGGATCGGCAGGTCCATCTCCTTGCCCGAGGGAACAGTGCCGCTCACCGGGCCCGACACGGTCAGGCGCGGGCTGTCGGGCCGCAGCAGGACGGTCACGGTCACAGCCGTGTCCAGGCCGTTGCGGACGCGGACCGGCAGGTCTCCGCGGTCCGAGATGAGGTTGATCTCCTCGCGGGGGATGACGGTGACGGCGTCGAGCAGCTTCCGCGTGTAGGCGATGCCGTCCTCGACGGCTGTCTGCCGCTGCTCGGCGTCGGTGCGGTAGGCGACCGACAACGGGGCGACCAGGTGCCGGAGCGAGTTGCGGCGCAGCTCGGCGGGGTCGTCCGCGATGGAGGAGAAGTCGATGATCTTGGTGCGGATCCAGTCGATGCGGCCCACCTCGTGGACGTCGAGCTCCCGCTTCGTCACCTTGTCGTCCTCCAGGGGCGTGCGCTCGACGGCGGGCGCGTCCGCCTCCAGCAGGCGGTCCAGGGGAGCGAGGTCGACCCAGGAGGCGGCGTCCAGCGCTGCGAGGACCGTGTCGACGGCATCTGCGTCCGGGTACCACCCGCGGTCGGTGGCGATCAGGGCGTGCGGCGGAGCCTCCGGGTTCTGCGCGACGAGCGCGGCGGTCTCGGCGAGGATCCGCTGCGCCCCGGCGGCACCCGCGGGTGCGGGATCGGCAGGGCTCGCGGAAGCGTCCGTACCGGACTCCCCGGACTCCCCGGAGTCGGCGGCGGCCGCCGCGGCGGCGTCGTACGCCTCCACCACGTCGGTCGCGCCGGTGAACACGTCGCTGAGGACGGAGTCAGCGACGGCGGTTCGCGCGGTGCCGTCCTGGAGCTGCACGTCCGCGCGGGCGTTCGCGACGTCCAGCGAGGTGGGGGCGAACGTCCCGCCGCCGAGGATCATGTTCGGCCGGTCGGCGTAGGTCCCGGCCGCGACGGTGGTGCGGTCCGCCACGCCGCGCGCCGGCCATGCCAGGTTCTTGCCCCACCACTTCGGCGTCGCCCACTCGTCGACGACGGGCGTGTCGAGGAAACCACGCATGCGGCCCCGCGAGATGTCGGCGTGAGCCAGCGCGGCGATGTCCGGGTCCCAGGCGGGCAGCTCGTAGGTGCTGGTCCCCTCGGTGGCCGAGAGGAACTCCTCGCCCCAGGCGCGCAGGTCCTCGTCCCCGGCGGACCCCGCGAGGCCCAGCACGTTGGGATCCACGGCGAGCGAGACCATCCCGGTGCGCGCGACCCGGAGCATCTCGTCGAGGCGGCCTTCTTCGGCGGCGTCCTGCGCCAGCCGGAGCTGGGCGCCCTCGAGGTCCGCGGGATCCACGATCCCGGACGTCACCGGGGCGGCGACCGTGAGCCGCATCGGATTCTGGGCGGTCGCCACACCGTCGTCGTACATCAGGAACGTCCGCAGGACACCGCGCCGGCCCGTCGCGTCGCCGACCTCGACCGACAGCTCGCGCGGGCCCCAGCCCTGCAGCGTGTAGGTGGCGGTGGGGAAGGTGAGCTGCACGGACTTCGAGTCGCCGGGCTGCAGCGTGCCCAGGTTCTTCGGGCCGGGGCCGCTGCCGCCGACCCGGTCGCCCAGGGCGAGGGACTCCCACTGGGAGAGGACCGAGCGCTGCGTGAGTGCGACGGCGTTGACGGCGAGCCGCGCCTCCAGTCCGGTCAGTGCCGCGTCGGTGTTGTTCGTGACCCGCACGGCGACCTTCACCTGGTCGCCGGCCTGGGCGACCGTCGGGGAGATCTTCTGCAGGTCGACCGAGACCGGGTCGGTCTCGCCGTTCTTGGCGGCGACGGCGGTCGTGGTGGCGGGAGACGTGCCCCGGGACCCGGTGGTCGGGCTCGTCGAGACCGGGCTCGCTCCGACGTCGTCGGCGGATGCCGTGCTCAGGGGCAGGGGGGCGCCCAGGAGCGTGAGGCACGCGGTGAGAATTCCCGCGGTGATGCGGGTAGGGCGTCGCGGGGCACCGTGCTGCTGCGTCATGGGTGGTCTGGTGTCTCCAGGTGGGACATGCCGGATCGCAGGGCCGCGAGCAGCTCGGGTGACGAACCCAGGCGCTCCGCGGCGACGGCGGCCAGTCGCTGCTCGTTCGGGTAGGAAAGCTTGCCAGGAAGGTCGTCCATGCCGATCCAGACGGCGTCCTCGGCCTCGCCGTCGGGATCGTTCTCCACGGTGAGGTCGCCGCTCTCGGCACGCAGGAGGAAGTGGTGCACCACCTTGTGCACGCGGCGGTCCTCGCCCGTGAACCAGTAGTCGATGACGCCGAGGTCGTGCTGGATCGAGCCGCGGATGCCGGTCTCCTCCACGATCTCGCGGATGGCGGCCTCCTCCGGCGTCTCCTCGCCCTCGAGGTGGCCCTTCGGGAGGCACCATTCGAGCCGTCCGTTGCGGTTGCGGCGCAGCAGGACCGCGGCATCGAACCCGGCGGAACCGGGCGGGGCCTCCGGGGTGCGGCGGAGCACGAGCCCGCCCGCGGAGGTCTCGTCGACGACGGGGAGGTGCGCGGTCGCGGACGGTACCGCGACAGCGCGTGACGGGTCCACCCGTAGCGGAGCCCCACCCGGGGGTGTGGGCACGTCGGGGCGACCCATGGGTCGGTCGCCGGCCGGCGCTGGGGTGGACATGCCCCAACACTACCGACTGCGCGTGGCGATCCAGATCACGCGGGCGCTGCTCGGGCGGGCGCGCGGACCTGCCGACGGCGGCGCCCGCGCGCCCCGTGCCGGTGCGCCGGGCGGGCCCGTCCCGACCCGTTGCTCCGGCATCCCGGTCGGCTCTGCCACCGGTGTGCCGCGTCTGGGAGAATCGGTGCTCGTGTCAACCCCTTCTGCCAAGCCCGAGCTGGATCTGCTGCGCCGCGCGCTCGGCGTACTGACCGAGATGGCCCCGGCCGCGATCGACCTCGGCGAGGTGTTCCGCGCCGAGGGGCACGAGCTCTCGCTCGTCGGCGGTCCGGTCCGGGACGCGTTCCTCGGCCGTGCGAGCAACGACCTCGACTTCGCGACGTCGGCGACCCCCGACGAGACGCAGCACCTGCTCGCCGCCTGGGGCGACGCCCACTGGGACATCGGCAAGGAGTTCGGCACGATCGGCGCGCGGAAGGGCGACGTCGTCGTCGAGGTGACCACCTATCGCACCGACCGGTACGACCCGGACTCGCGCAAGCCGCTGGTCGAGTTCGGCAGGTCGCTCGACGGCGACCTCTCGCGCCGCGACTTCACGGTCAACGCGATGGCGGTGCGCCTCCCGGACCTCACGTTCGTCGACCCGCACGACGGGCTGATCGATCTCGCGCGCAAGGTGCTGCGCACGCCGATCGCGCCGGAGCGCTCGTTCGACGACGATCCGCTGCGCATGATGCGTGCCGCACGGTTCGCCGCACAGCTGTCGTTTCACGTGGAACAAGGAACGCTCGCAGCGCTGGTCGCGATGGCCGGGCGGATCGAGATCGTCTCGGCCGAGCGTGTGCAGGCCGAGCTGAGCAAGCTGGTGACGTCCTCGAACCCGCGTGCCGGGCTCGAGGTCCTCGTCGACACCGGGCTGGCCGACCACGTGCTGCCCGAGCTCCCGGCGCTGCAGCTGGAGATCGACGAGCATCACCGGCACAAGGACGTGTACGAGCACTCGCTGATCGTGCTGGACCAGGCGATCGCGCAGGAGACCGGGCCCGACGGGGCCGTACCGGCCCCCGACCTGGTGCTGCGCCTCGCCGCGCTGCTGCACGACGTCGGCAAGCCCGCCACGCGGAGGTTCGAGCCGGGAGGGGGAGTGTCGTTCCACCACCACGAGGTGGTGGGCGCGAAGCTGGTGTCGAAGCGGCTGCGCGCGCTGAAGTACGAGAAGCAGGTGGTGAAGGACGTCGCGCGGCTCGTCGAGCTGCATCTGCGGTTCCACGGGTACGGCGACGGGGCGTGGAGCGACTCGGCAGTGCGGCGGTACGTGACCGACGCCGGGCCGCTGCTCGAACGGCTGCACCGGCTGACCCGCGCTGACTGCACCACCCGGAACCGGCGCAAGGCGAAGCGGCTGTCCGACGCGTACACCGACCTCGAGCAGCGGATCGTGACGCTCCGCGAGCAGGAGGAGATCGACTCCATCCGGCCCGACCTCGACGGGAACCAGATCATGGAGATCCTCGGGATCGGACCCGGACGCGAGATCGGGCAGGCGTACAAGCACCTGCTCGGGCTGCGGATGGAGCACGGTCCCCTCGGCGTCGAGGTCGCCACCGAGGAGCTCAAGAAGTGGTGGGGGAAGCGGGCCGACGGGTGAGAGCGCCGACCGGCCCGGGTCCCCGCGGCCCGGGGCCGGTGGCGCCGGCCGACGGAACCGCCGGCCTCAGACGTGGGTGGGGTCGAAGAGCGCGCTGACCGACTCGCCCGAGTGGATGCGGCGGACGGCCTCGGCGAAGGCCGGGGCGACGGTGATGATGGTGAGCTTGTCATGGGCGACGAGCTCCGTGGACGGGACGGTGTCCGTGGTGACGATCTCGACGACGTCGGGGTCGTCGGCGATCCGGTAGAGGGAGTTGCCCGCGAAGATCCCGTGCGTGCACGCGATGCGGACCGAACGGGCGCCGTGCTCCCGCAGGAGGTCGAGGATCGCCGTGATGGTCGTGCCGCCCGCCACCTCGTCGTCGAGCACGATGATGTCGCGGCCCGCGACGTCACCGATCAGGGACGTGATCTCGACGCGGTCGCCGTGGAAACGTTCCTTGGCCGCCGCCGCCACCGGGACGCCGAGCATCTTGGCGAACGCGCTGGCCGGCTTGGCGTTGCCGAGGTCGGGAGAGACGACCGTCGTCTTCGACAGGTCGTTCGACGTGAAGTGGGACGCCAGCTCCCGCAGGGCGTTGAGCTGATCCACCGGGACGCGGAAGAACGCGTGCACCTGTGGGGCGTGCAGCGTCATGGTGAGGACGCGGCCCGCGCCGGCCGTCTCCAGCAGGTCCGCGACGAGCCGGCCGCCGATCGAGATGCGGGGGGCGTCCTTCTTGTCGGAACGCGCGTACGCGAAGTGCGGCATGACCGCCGTGATGCGTCGCGCCGACGCGCCCTTCGCGGCATCGATCATCAGCAGCAGCTCCATCAGGCTCTCCTGCGTGGGGGTGATGACGGGCTGCACGAGGTAGACGTCGCGCTCGCGGCAGTTCTCCATGAGCTGCGCCTGGAGGCAGTCGTTCGCGAAGCGGCTGATCTCGACCGGACTCAAGGGGACACCGAGGTCAGCACACATCTTCTGGGCGAAGCGCTGACCCGTCGAACCGGCGAAGACCCGTACCTCGGTCATGTCCGAAGTGTAGACACGAAGGCAAGCCCTTGCTTGAGATGCTGCACACCCGAGAACGCGCGATGCGCCGGCTGCTGGGCAGCAGCCGGCGCATCGCGGGTGTGGGCGGCCGGGTCACCGGATCCGCCGCCGGGATCAGTGAGCCGGTTCCGTCTCGACCCGCTTGATTCGCAGGGCCAGGACGATCGCGCCGACCACGACGGCGGCGCCCACCGTGAACGCCAGCCGTGCGCCACCGGTGAGAGCTTCCGCCGCTGACGCGCCGTCGTCCTCCAGCGTGGTCGAGCGGATGGTCATCAGCGCGACGAAGAGTGCCGTGCCCGCCGCGCCCGCGACCTGCTGCACGGTGTTGATCGTGGCGGAGCCGTGCGAGTACAGGTGCTGGGCGAGGTCGCCCATCGCCGAGCTGAACAGCGGCGTGAAGGTGAAGCTCAGGCCGACCATCAGCAGAAGCTGCGCCATGACGACGAACCACAGCGGGGTGCCGGTGCTGATCGTCGCGAGCAGGGCGACCGCGGCCGCGACGGCCGTCAGGCCCGGCACCATGAGGGGCCGCGGGCCGTGCTTGTCGTACAGGCGGCCGACCACCGGACCCAGCAGCCCCATCGCCAGACCACCCGGCAGGACGACGAGCCCCGCCCAGGTCGCCGAGTAGCCCAGGGCCTCCTGGAGCACCAGCGGCAGCAGGATCATCGCGCCGAACATGGCGATCATCGCGATGGCCATGATCCCCACCGCCACGCGGAAGTTGCCGGAGCGGAAGGTGCGCAGATCGAGGAGCGCCGAGTCGGTCCGCTGCCGGGAGAGCTGACGCCGGATGAAGAGACCGAGTGCGACGACCCCGAGTCCGAGCGGCAGGTACGGGTTCACGACGCCCGCGCCGTTCGCAGACTCGCCCAGCTCGGACAGGCCCCAGACGATGCCGCCGAAGCCGACCAGCGAGAGCAGGATCGACAGGGGGTCGATCGGGTGGACTTCCTTCTCCGACACGTTGCGGATCCAGACGATCCCCGCCGTCAGGGCGATCAGGGCGACCGGAACGACGACGGCGAACACAGCCCGCCACCCGGCGAGGTCGACGACGACGCCCGACATGGTCGGCCCCGTCGCGGGAGCCAGGGCGATGACCAGCGTGATGTTGCCCATGACCTTGCCGCGGATCTGCGGCGGGACGATCGTCATGATCGTGGTCATGAGTAGCGGCATCATGATCCCGGTGCCCATCGCCTGCACGACCCGCGCGCCGACCAGGAACCCGAAGCTGGGCGCGATCGCACCGAGCAGGGTCCCCGTGGTGAACACGGACATCGCCAGGATGTAGGCGTTCCGCGTGCCCAACCGGTTGATCAGATAGCCGGTGGCCGGGATGACAACGGCCATGGTGAGCATGAACGCTGTGGTGAGCCACTGACCGGTCGTCTCCGTGATGCCCAGATCGGCCATGATCTCGGGGAGCGCGATCGTCATCGTGGTCTCGTTGAGGATCACGGTGAACGCGGACACCATCAGCAGGGCGATGACCCGGAAGTGTCCGGGTGCCAGCTTGATCGCCGCCCCTGCTGCCGGCGGCTTCACCGTGTGCTCCGGTTGCCCGACTCCGGCCGCACCCCCGGGCGCGGCCGGAGAACTCCCGTCGATCCCGTCGATCGTATCGGTTCGTGCGCTCATGTCGGGGTCCCTCTCTGGAGCAAAAAATGTGGGGGGCCGAGACCGCGAGCACCCTTGCGCACGACCTACGTCAGTACGACGCACATCCATGGTCAGGTATTCCCGCCCGCGAAAGCGACCTCTTTACTGGAGACGTCCGCCACGAGCAGAACTCATCGGTCGTCGCCGGAGGTTTCGTGATGAGGCGGAAGGTCCGGGTCAGGGAGCTGCCTGGGCGGGGTCGTCCGAAGGGCCTTCGCCAGGCTCCATCGGTTCCGGGACCTGCGCCGGCGTGGCCGACCCCAGCGTCACGCCCTGCTGGGCCATGAACGGTTCCGGATCGATGGCCTGCGCGTTCATCCGCACCTCGTAGTGCAGGTGGCAACCCGAGGACGTGCCCGCCCCGGCCGGGTCGATCCGGGAGTCCCCGCCCATCGACGCGATCTGCTGTCCCGCCTCCACGACGTCCCCGACGTTGACCGCGTTCGTCCCGGTGAGCAGGTGCCCGTACGTCGAGTCGAGCCCGAGCCCGTGCTCGATCCGGATGGTGTTTCCCGTTCCCCAGCCGGTTCCGCCGGAGATCACCACGCGCCCGGCGGCGGCCGCGTAGACGGGGGTCCCGCACGACGCCGAGATGTCCTGCCCCTGGTGGAACCGCGACGCTCCCACGATCCCGGTGCTGCGCGGCCCGTACCCGGACGCCTTCGCCCCCACGGCAGGGTTCGCCCACCCGCCGGCACTCACCGCGGCCTGACCGATCGACCCGCTCAGGCACGGCGCCCCCGGGGAGGCCCCCTGGATGGACGCCGACAGCGCCTCCAGGTCTTGCTCGTCCGCGCCGCTGACCAGCTGCATCACCTGCATCGCCCGGTCCCACTGCGGTGCGTAGTGGTAGGGGTCGGCGTTCCGCTGCGCCTTGTGCGCCGCGATGGTCGGCTCCATCGCCTGCCAGCCCTCGACCGCGAGCAGCCGGTCGTAGAAGCGGCCCGAGGAAGCCACCGGGTCCAGCCGTTCCTGCGTCGTCCCGAACCACTTCTGCTCCTGGAACATCCCGATCGAGGACGTCAGGGAGCCGTCGGGGTTCCGCACCCCGACGATGTCGTCGCCATAGGTCAGGTTCCGCATGCCCGACTCACCGAGTGCCGTCATCACAGCGATCGCCTGCGCCTTCGCGGGCACCCCGCGCTCGGCCCCGACCTGCAGGATCACGGCAGCGTTCTGCAGCTGCTCACCCGTGAACCCGCCCGCGGCGACCTGTTCGGCCCCTTCCCCGCCGTCCGTGCCCTCGGCGACCACCACCGCGCCGGAGATCCCGCACCCGGCACCGCCCGCGCCCTGCTGCCCGCCGACCATCCCGGCGATCAGCACCACCATGGCGACCAGCGCGACAGGCAGCGCGAGCACCGCCGCGCCCAGCACGCCGAGCACGAGCATCGCCCGTTTCGTGGAGTCGTTCTTCTTCGGGGCCTTGCCCGACCTCGCCGCCCGCCGTGCGGCCCTGCCCAGCGCCCTGGCCGCGAGCCGGCCACCCCGGCCCACCGGCTGCGATCCGCTCACGACGGCGGCCTGATCTGCTCCGCGAGCCAGGGCGAACCACCGTCGGCCCGGACGAGCATGACGGTGTAGGCGCCGACGTCGGTCGGCACGGTGACCTCGGTGAGCAGGGTCGACGACTCGTCGGCGACCTTCGCGGCCCCGGTCACCTCGCGCACCGGCACGTTCCGCGGGTCGATGTCCTCGTAGACAGCCCGCGCCTGTGGCGTGAGCAGCGGTGACAGGTCCTTCCACCAGGCGTCGGCGGACCGGTCGGCGTCCGAGAACGCGGTCAGCGTGGCGGTCGCCGCCGCGCGTGCGGCCGCCCGGACGTCGTCGTCCCAGGTCGCCTCGACCTGTTCCGTCGGCTCCTCGTCGGCGTCGAACTCGGGTTCCTCGACGACCTCGAGCGCGGGGTCGCCCGGATCGACATCGCCGTCCGGGTCCGACGACGGGTCCGTGCCCTCGCCGCCCGGCGGTGTCGTGCCCTCGCCGCTCCCGGCGTCCTGTTCGACGGTGCTCCCGGACCGGTTCGCGAACTCGTCGGCCTCGCCGCCGGCGTCGTCGCGGGGCCAGCCGATCCATGCCGCGACCACGAGGACGACGCCGGCCACCACACCGAGCACGACCTTACGCATCAGCGCCCCATCCTTCGCAGGTCACGGGCGCTCGGGTAGGACACCACGCCCGGAGCACCGCCCTGACGGACACCACGGCCACCTCCCAGTCGCCGCTCCAGGTCGGCCCGGCGCTGGTAGTGGTTCGACACCGCCCGGGCGCCGCTGCGCACGGCGCCGCCGACCTTCTTCGCCCGCCGGACGAAACCCAGGGCGCGCGACCCGCCCACCGCCGCCGCGGCCGTGCCGCCGGTGGCCGCCGCCGCACCCATCTGCAGGCCGGTTCGCGTGGCCGCCCGGGTCGCGTTCGTCATGCGGTCGCGCAGCTTCTCCGACTCGGTACGCGGCGGGAGCTGGTCGGTGTGCTTGTCGTGCATGTTGGCGTCCGAACCCGGCTCCTGGCCACCGACCACGGCGGGCACCTCGTCGCGGTCCTGCTCACGGATGGTGTTCGCGGCCTCGGACCATTCGCCGGCGGAGCGACCGTCGGTCGGGACGGGTGTGCGACCGTCGGTGCCGTCGGCCGGGGCAGGCTCGCCGTCGGGTCTGCCGGCGGCCGCAGCACCCGCGGCCGCGCCGACGGCGGCACCTGCGGCGCCGGCCGCCGCGGTGCCTGCGGCGCCGCCTCCCGCCCGGCCGCCGAGGTCCATCCCCGCCGGGCTCGCGCCCGCGGTGGTCCCGTCGCCACCGGAACTGCCGGACTCGCCTCCCGCACCGGACCCGGCGCCTGTGGCGGGCACGGGCCCGAGGCCGATGCCTGCCCAGTCCTTCGCCTTGTTGTAGCGCTCGGTCCACTTTGCCTGGTTCGCCCACGGCATCGCCTGTGGCTCGCCCACCTGGGACGGGACGCCGGCGGCCGCGAGCTTGTCGGCGAGGCCGCGCAGCCCCGCGCGCACGCTCGTGCCCATCAGCACGTAGAACACGGCACCAGCGACGACGAGCGTGTTGAACAGGTACAGCCGCACGAGGAACGGCATGCCGTCGGTGGCGTCGTAGAAGCCGAGCAGCATCTTCATCCAGGCGACGAGGAACATCGTCGCCATCGCCACGAGGATGCAGCCCAGCCCGATGCTCGCGAAGGTGCGGAACAGCTGGGCACGCGTGCCGCTGGACACGACACCGACCGGAAGCTGCCACAGGAGCTTGATCGCCGACCAGCCCAGCAGCACCACGGCGAACAGCGTCCCGCCCACGATCACGACGCTCAGCAGGAGGAACACGAAGCCGGTGCTCAGCAGGCTCAGGGTGGAGACCACCTTGGGCGCGTCGATCTGCGAGGCGGCGTCGGCGTACCGGTCGTCGCAGTCGCCGATCCGTTCGACGGCGTCCTCCGTCCCGACCGCGTCGGTGTACGTTCCCTCGCAGCGTGTGTCGTCGATCATCGAGCCGTAGTTGATGATCTGGTGCGGCGTGCGGATCAGCGTGTCGACGAGCTGGCCCTTGAGCCCTTCCCGGATCACCGCGGCGTCGCGTTCGAACGAGGCGCCCTCGGTGGCGAAACCGGTGGCGATGTCCATGCCGGCGTCGCGCGACTGCATGATGATGCCGCGGTCGCCGCCGATCGTGCCCATCGGGTCGGCGAGGAATCCCGTGGCGAGGGCCGCGATGATGCAGCCGATGATCAGCTCCATGAACCCGCCCGCGTACCGGCCCTTGAGCAGCCAGAACCCGACCACGAACGCCAGGATGATGAGGGTCAGGCTGAGCAGGCCGATCTGGGAGATCATTCCCTGGACGATGAGGCTCAGGCCGGCCAGCGGGGACAGCACGTAGTCGAGCCAGTCCATGCCGAGCACCCAGTCCAGGACCCAGATCTGGACGGCGACGATGTCGCGGTACCAGGACCAGAACATGCCCGCGAGCGTGGAGAAGATCTCCGAGTCCACGTTCATCGGGTTCCACGCCGAGCCGGTGTCCCACTGCAGCACGAAGCGGTCGGTCGAGACGCCGCTCGTGTCCTCGAGGCGCAGGCCGGCGGTTCCGGCGGAGGAGCCGTCGTCGTCGGCGGTGCGCAGGACGGAACCGACGACACCGGTCCCGGCGTGACCGGATCTCTGGACCGCGATGTCCACGAGCGCCCCGATCATGAGCGGACCACCGATCCCGTCGAGCTGGTGGGGGTCGTCTTGACGGTCTCGGCACGGTTCTCGACGAGCGGCGCCATGACCTTGGTCCGGCCGTAGCGCGCCTGGAAGTCGCGGACGAGGCACTCGCCGCGGCGCTCTTCGGGCACGCCGACGGCGGAGTCCACGACGGGAGCGGTGCCCTCGGTGATCAGCTTGACGAGCTGGGGGTCGACGGCGGCGTCCGGCGGGAGACCGTGCAACCACCGCAGGCCGCGTCGGGCAAGGTTCTCGTCACGGTGGCGGAGCAGCACCCGGAACGGGATGAGGCCGCGGACCACCTCGTTGCCGAAGTCCTCCTCGGCGTCGTGACTGCCGAGCAGGAGGGCGGCCTTGTGCTTGCGGCCGTCCCGGACGAACATGCCGATCTCCTCGGCGGCCTCGGGCGACGACATGGTCTTCGACGCCTCGTCGGCCGCGAAGATGTCGAGCCGCCGGCGATCGGCGAAGCAGCGGTACCTCGCCAGCGCGGCGATCAGCGCGAACGCGGCCCGGCCGAACACCTTCTCCGCCTTGAGCTCGGCGAACAGGTGGCCGTGCTCCATGTCGGCCCGGGAAGGTAGCTGCATCTTGTGCGTGTGCAGCACGATCGCGGGCGTGGCGAGGTCGACGGGCGGGACGGAGTCGTCGAAGACGGCGCTCCCGAAGTCGAGCTCGGAGAAGATCCGCATCTCGTCCGCGAGCATCCGGGCGCCGGGAAACTCGCAGTCGGTCTCGAGGTGCCGGGCGAGGGAGCCGAGCGACCGGATGCCGTGCCGGGTCATGTAACCCGGCTGCAGCACCTTGGAGAGCAGCACGTTCTGCTCGGACTTGGTCTGCACGCTGAGCAGCACCGTGAGGAACGACCGCGTGACCCGTGGTGCCTGCGCCGGCGGAAGGATCCGCAGCGGATCGAGCGAGCGCTGCGCGTCCTCCGAGATCTCCACGACCTGAGATCCCGGGATCTCCGAGACCGCGATGCCCCACTCGCCCATCTCCGTGTGGTCGACGGCCATGAGGGTGGCTCCGCGGTCCACGTTGTCCATGGCGACGGACTTCATCGAGACGGACTTGCCCGATCCCAGCTCGCCGACGAATCCCATGGCGAGGGCCACGTCCAGCTTGTCCGAGGCGCCGCCCAGGTTGACGAACACCGGGTTGGGGCGCGAGGCGCCGTTGCTGATCTCCAGCGCGAACAGCGAGCCCGAGGTGTCGCCCAGGTCCGTCGTCGCGAACGGGACGGCTGCCGCGAACGAGCGCGCCGTGGTGATCTGCGAGTACTCGCGCACGGCGCGCGGGTTCGGTATGCCGGGCAGCGTCGCGTCGAAGAGCGCGGGCTGCACCGTCGGGTCGTTGCGCAGCTTGAACTGCATGGCGGCGAAGTACTTGGTGAGGTCGCGGGCGTCGTCGAGCACCTGCTCGGCGGTCGGGCCGGAGACCGTGAACATGGTGGTGGCGTCGACCTCGACCTCGAGCTCGTCGGCGTCCATCACCGCCTGGTACTCGCCGAGCGCGCGGGCGGTGCTGTCGAGGGACGACCCGGCACGCTCCTCCTCGGAGCGCTGGTCGAACTGGTCGTTCAGGGTGCGCACGGCACGCCGGTTGCGGCCCGTCACCTCTTCACGGGACCGCACGGTCATCCGGATCGCCCAGTCGCACGGGACGCTCGACTCGTCCACCCGGCCGACCCACTCGCAGCCCGGGTACACGATTCCGCCCGACGGCGTGTCGCTGACCACGAGCGTCGACTGGTACGACGCCCGGTCGGGGTTCTCCGGGTCGATGACCTTCACGTAGGGGCGCTTGAGGATCTGCATCGGGGTCAGCCGCTTGGCCGAGTCCGTCTGCCCGGCAGGGTCCACGAGGATCCCCGGCAGCACGGAGGAGCCGGTCAGGTGCAGCTCGGCGTCCAGCGACCCGTGCACCGGCACGTCCGTGTCCAGGCCCAGGCCGCGCTGCATCGCGTGGCCGAACATCCAGGCCATCTCCGCGACCGACGCCGGCCGGGGGTCGAAGGCGCCCGGCATCTCCTTGCGCAGCGCCTCGGCCTGCGCGGCACGCTCGCCGATCGCGTGCTTCGACGGCACCGCGCGCGGCAGCATCAGCTGGTCCTTCAGCGACGCCCAGCTCGCCTGCAGCGGCTCCAGCACCGCCTTGGCACCCGGGTTGGCGAGCGGCGCGGCGATCCAGTGGACCCGCCGTCCGATCTCGATCTGCTCCAGGAAGTCGAGGGTCGCGTTGCACTCCGCGGCCCACGCCTCGTGCTCGGCCACGTCCACGCCGTCGACCATCGCCTCCACCACGGAGACCGGGTCCGTCGCTGCGACCAGACCCAGGTGCAGCGACTCGCCGCGCAGTGCGCGGTACAGCGCGGTGTGGTGCCGGCGCGCGGCGTGCTTCTTGTCGTCGGGTTGGTAGGCGTAGGGGATGGGTGACACCCGCCAGACGGCCCACACGGTCCCGGAACGGGTCCACATGAGGCCGTCGGTCAGGGCGGAGATGTGACTGAGCATCAGCCGTCCTTCCTGCGGAGCTTGCCTGCGAGAAGTTCGCCGACGCCGGTCAGCGACGCGGTGTCCCGCTCGTCGCCGCGGACCAGGTCCGTCGGGGTGAGCGGGGGCAAGGGAGTCTCGTTGGTCCCGGTGGCGACCTCATGCCGGTCCACGTCGTCCACCGGCACCAGGTCCGGACCTGTCCACCCACGTGTGCGCGCGAGCCGCGCCGCGCGGTCTCCGTCGGGCAGCAGCACCATGACCCGATGGCTGATCCGGCGCGGGCGCGGGACCGCGAGGCGTCCGCCCGACATCCGCCCCGGGTTCGTCGTGAGGTTCAGTGCGTCCATCACCCACGTCGCCGGGTTGCGGCCGGTGCTGGGAATCTTGCCGGTGAGCCACACCGCGCCGATCACGATCCCCGCCGCGAGGATCACGTTCATGAACCCACCGAGGTGGGCCCACAGCGGGGCCGTCTTCCACAGCACGAAGCCCACCAGGGCGCCCGCGCCGATCTGCGTGATCGTGTACGGGCCGCCCCAGATGCGCCCCCCGCTCGGCATCTTCCCCACCAGCATGGGGATGCGCCGAGCGCGGGTGTAGAACTTCGCGGTCTCCAGCTCGGGTTCGTCCACCAGGTCCTACCCCCTCGTGCGTGCCGGTGTCAGACCGTGGTGCTACTGACGACCGCGGGCATGCTGAACTCCTCGTCCGTCAGGTCCTTGGTGACGTTGATGCCACCGTTGACCAGCCAGAGCACGATGCCGCCGACGATCGCCGACATGAGAATCGCAGCGATCGACATCTTCGTCTTCACCGCGGTGATGACGACCATGAGGATGACGACGACAAACGTCACGGACTCAATAGCAGCCTTGACCTCCTCGGACTTCACGGTGATGAGGTCGAGGAAGCCGTCGGCACGAACCGTCTGGGCTGCCGCGGTCATTTCCGGGGCAGCGATCATGATCTCGGTGAACATGGTTCCCTCTCCTTGCTACTGGGTTACTTCGGTACCGGACTCGCCGGGACCGGCGACCTCGGTGCGGACGGCCTTGTCCAGGCCGGACACCTCCCAGCGACCGTCCCGCGCGATGAGCGTCAGGACGTACTGGGCGGTGGTCTTCTCCCCGTCGGGACGGGTCAGCTCGGCCGTGACGAGGGCATGGGTGCCCTCGCCGTCGGCCGGGTTGTCGGTGATGTCGTGCGAGCCGCCGATCGACGTCACGGAGACCTCCGTGTACGGCGGCGGTGTGACCGGATCGATCTTCGCGCCGGGCTGCACGTAGCGGGTGATCTCACCGTCGCCCGCCACCAGCGCGCCCAGGAACGCCGCCACGGACTCACCGGCGGCCGACGTGATCGGGATCGTGCGCGGGTAGTCGAGGCCCGGGATGTCGGCCGACGACGCCGGACCCGACACCGGAGCGGGCAGCGCCAGAGCGGCCACCGTGAGCGGCTCGTCCTCGTCCGTGGGCTGTTGCACGGTCACCGGGACCTGGAAGTAGCGGCGGACCCAGACGAGCACGGGCTCCTCGGCGTCCTCCTCGGAACTCCCCCCGGACCCGCCGTCACGGGAGGACGAGCCCTCACCCGAACCCTCGTCGTTCGCGGGTACGGCCTGGCCCGGCGCCGGCTCCGCGACGTCCACGCCGACCGTCACCATCCACGTCGTGCCCGACGGACCCGGTTCCCCGGGCCGCACCTCGGCGACCGAGCTGTCCCGGATCGTCAGGCCGGTGGCCGGCAGCGTGCCTACCGAGGCCTCGGTCAGCGACGAGACCAGCGCCTGGTCGTCCCGATCCGCCCGCAGCCACGTCTCCGTCAGCTCCACCGCGCGCTCTCCGGCAGCCGCGGTCGCCGCCTGGTCGGCGGTCGAGATGCCGGACACACCGGACTCGGGCGCCGGCCGGAGCACCGTCCACACGAGGGCGATCGGGCCGGTCGCCAGCGCCAGCACGAGCAGGGCGGTCCACGCCTTCGAGGCCAGCGCCGGGCCCTGCGACCACTCCACCACCTGCGGCGGCGCGGCATCGTCCGACGGGGGAGTCGGGCCGGGCTGCGCTCCTGCGGATCCGTCCTGCGTGATCTGCCAGGGGTTCTCCGACGACGGCGTCCCGGGGCCGTCCGCGGCGCGCTGGGGATGCGCCGGGAGAGCCGTGGGCGTTGCCGGGCGCTTCTTGCCGCGCCGCCCGGTCAGGAGTGAGGTCATCGCGTGCGCACCTCGTCGGGCAGGCCGTTCGACAGGTCGCGCGCCAGCCGCGCACGTGCGGCGCGGGCGCTGCGCGTCCGTGGGTTCTCCAGCGCGTTCGCGATCTGGTGCGCGGTGTCGTCGTTGCCGAGCGGGTCCTGCGTGAGTGCGGCCACCAGTGCCTCGATGACCGGCTTGACCTCTCCGCGGACGGCGTGCACCTCGGCCGTGTCGCGCAGGAGCTCCATGGTCACATCATCGTGGTGGAGCTCGGGGGCTGGCTCTTTGCTCATCTCGCTTCTCCCAGTCACCGGTGCGGGTCTCGTCTCGTCCTGCTCTGCATCTTCTCTCTGTGTTCGTCACCTCGAACAAATGGGTCGCCAGCGGTTCGTGTGACCCCAAGATTGCGCATCAAGTCGTTAATGTGACCCAGATCACATCAAGTGTAAATCTGCGGGCAACAGTAGCGGGCAACAGTCCCCCGGTGAGGTGATGACCAGGCGCTGACCAGCGCTCCGGCACCTCGCCGCCCAGAGATCCGAGGAGTCACGTCCATGCCAGGCATGTCCCCATCTGCCTCCGGCACGCTCATGACCGAGCTCGACCACGACTGGGCGGACCTCGTGGCGACGCGATCCTTCGCGGACGAGATCGACCGCTTCTCACGCCGCTTCCCGCAGCTCTCCGGCCTCGCCGACGGCAGGCCCGTCCGCTTCACCGCGGACGAGGCGGACACCGTGCTGCACGCGCTCCTCGTCGAGCACGCCGACGGGAGCTTCGCCGCCGGCCGCGCCGTGCTGCAGTGCATGCTCCCGGCGGTACGCACCATCGTGCGCCGCTCGCGTCGCCACTACCGCGACATGCAGGATCTGGAGCAGGAGGCGGCCGCGGCGATGTGGGACGCGATCTGCACCTACGACCTCGACCGTGTCGACAGGGTGGCGATGCGGCTCCAGGGCCACACGCTCACCCGGGTCGTGGGAGACCGGGCTCCGTTCGCGCGCGGTACGCGCGTCAGCCGCGGCGCGCGGGTCGAGGAGATCCCCACCGATGCGGCGGTGCTGCCGCACCTCGAGCGCCCGGAGCCGGAGGAGCAGGGGTCAACGGCGGTGTATTCGCTGGCCAGCGCGTCGCTCGGAGCGACCGGAGAGGTCCTCGACGTGATCGCCTGGGGGATCGACGTCCGCGTTATCACAACAGAAGAGGCGTCCCTCCTCACACGCGTCTACGCTCCGGATCCAGAGCTGCCCGAGTATGCCGAGCTTGGCACCGGGCGGGGTACATACCAGAAGCGGGTTGCCGACGAGCTCGGCATCTCGCACGACACACTTCGCCAGCGCGCGAGCCGTGCGGTTCGCAGGCTGGCCGAAGCCGTCCGCACCGGGGGTCTGTCTGGGGGATCACCGGACGGGCGGAAGGACGAGGGCCGTGGAACGGCATCGGGAGAACCACTGGGGGGTGCGTGACTCTCGGGGGTTTCCACACAAGCCCCGTCCCTTGGCATGGGGGGTCGTCCGCCTCCAGTCGGCGGCCCCCCATGTCGCATCGTGAGCTCCCGCGTCCGGCGGGTTCGGTCGACAGACGGCCAAGCCGGACGAGGCCCGGGTGAAAACTCGTCACCCGGATCGTTTTCCCAGGTCAGGGCCCCTTCCGGTGTTTACCCGACATCCAGGGCATCTCCACAGCATGTGAACTGTGCTTGACCTTCCCTTGCCCGGAGTTGTCCGGCTACCGTTCAACCTGCCGGGTTCGCCCGCGTGCACGAGGATTGCTTGCGGGAGTACACGACCGGGAGGGGACAGCAAGTGAGCAGTGAGACGAGCGTCGGTGCGAGACGCACCGGCGTGGGCGGGACCGCGAGCCCGCCGGCCAGTGGCAAGGACGCACGTGCGGCCGGCCCCAAGACTCCGGCCCCGTCGAAACCCACCCGCGGTCGTCGTCGGCCTGCCGTGATCGCGCTCGGTATCGCCCTCGTCGCGCTCGGCATCCTCGCGTCCGTCTACCTCACGACCACCCTGGGGCAGACGCACAAGGTCCTGGCGGTCACGGCCGACGTCCCGCGCGGGCAGGAGATCGCCGCGGGCGATCTCACCAGCGTCGACCTGCCCACCGGTCCCACGCTGCTGGACCCCGTGGACGCGACCGCGCTCGACGACGTCGTCGGACAGCGTGCCACCGCCGACCTGCTCGCCGGGTCCCTGCTCACCGCGACCAGCTACGAGGCCACGCTGCGACCGGACGCCGGCCACTCCATCGTCGGCGTCGCGCTCACGCCGAACCAGATGCCGGCCGGGACGCCGCTGCGCTCGGGCGACCCGGTGCGCGTCATCGAGACTCCTGTCAACGGTGGCGACGCGCCCGTCGAGGAGCCGTTCGCCATCCCGGCCGTCGTCGTCACCTCGCACGCGGCCGCCATCGGCGACCAGACCGTCGTCGACGTCGAGGTCGCCCACAACCAGGCCGCAGCGCTCGCGGCGCGCGCCGCGACCGGACGGGTCGCCCTCGTCCTCGACACGTCGCAGGCCGCCGGGGACGCCCCGGCGGGCGGGGAAGACGCCCCGGCCGGAGGCGGCGGTCAGGGCAGCGGCGCCAACGGCGAAGGCGGCGTCGGAGACTCCGCCGCCGGTGACTCGGCGACCAACGGGGACGGGTGATCCCGTGGCCCTCGTCGCACTCGCGAACGCGAAGGGCTCGCCAGGAACCACCACGACAGCGCTCGTGCTCGCGATCTCCTGGCCCCGCCCCGTCCTGCTCGTGGAGGCGGACCTCTCGGGCGCCTCGATCCTCGCGGGGTACTTCCGCGGACAGCTGGCGCACGACCGCGGGCTGAGCCGGCTCGCGATCGCGCACAGCCACGGCGAGCTCGAGTCGTCCCTGTGGGACCAGACGCTCACGCTCGTCCAGAACAACCAGGACAAGAAGGTGCTGCCGGGCATCGTGTCCCCGCACCTGGCGCCGTCGGTGGCGAACCTCTGGGGGGCGCTCGCGAACCAGCTCGTCGCGCTGGAACGCGGCGGCATGGACGTGATCGTGGACCTCGGGCGCCTCGGGCCGGCCGGGCGCGACGACCGTGAGCCGCTGCTCCGCCTCGCCGACCAGGTGGTCCTCACGACCGGTTCGCGCCTGCCGGACATCGCGGTCACCCGCGAGCTCGTGCGCTCGCGTACGTCCGTGATCGAGGCCGCGGCGCGCGACCTGACGAACCTCGCGGCGCTGACGATCGGGCCTGGCCGGCCGTACGACACGAAGGAGATCGCCCGGACGCTCGGTCTCGGGACCGTCGGTTCGATCGCGTGGGACCCGGTGAACGCCGAGGTGCTGTCGGTCGGCTCGCCGACCGGTCGCAAGTGGGGCTCGTCGGCCCTGGTCCGGAGTGCGGGCCCGGTGATCGCGGCAGTCCAGGAACGTACGGCCGTCCGGCGGGAGCGCTTCTCGACGGGTGCGCGGGTGAACGGCGCGACCGGAGGTGTCGGGCGATGAACGCCAGACCGAACGAGCTGGAGGGCCTGCCGATCTTCGGCGGCGACGACGCACGATCCGAGCGGCGGCCGGAGGAGCTCCGCCGGCCGCCCGGGGCAGAGCCCGCGGAGCCCGGGTACGACGGCGCGGGGCAGCGACAGGGCGCCACGACCCCCCCGGCGGGCCTGAGCGGTGCGGTCGGCGCGGTGGCCGCGGGTCGCCGTCCCGCACACCCGGCGGGACGTCCGGCCGACGTCCAGCCGGGCGGCCGCCGCCCGAACGCCGGCCCCTGGACGGCCGCGAACCCCGCGCGGGCGGGGGAAGGCCCCCAGGCGCTCCCGCACCGCGGCGGTCAGGTTCCCGCCGAACGTCCTGGCACCGCCGAGTTCGTGGTTCCCGGCGGTCCACCCGGGCACGGCGCCGCGCCGGAGGGTGCCGCACAGCACGTCGGTCAGCCGGCCGGGAACGGCTCGGGCGGGGCGGACCCTTGGGTCCTCGGTGGTCGGCAGATCCGGACGCTCGAGGCGTCGAACCCCGGCGGGATCCGGGACGCCGAGTTCTGGCGTCAGGTGAACAGCCTCCGCGGCGAGGTCTCGTCCCGGCTCACCAACGCCCTCGCGGCGCGCGAGCTGGACGAGGAGGAGCGGGAGGCCCTCGGCCAGGAGCTCATCCAGCAGGTGGTCCGGGACCACAACGACGCGATGCTGTCCGGCGGCGAACGGCCGTGGACGGCGGAGTACCAGGTCGAGATCACGCGCGCGCTGTTCGACGCGCTGTTCCGGCTCGGTCGCCTGCAGCCGCTCATCGACACGCCGGACGTCGAGAACATCGAGATCACGGGCACGCAGTCCGTGCTGATGCTGATGGGCGACGGGCGCCGGGTCTACACCGAGCCCATCGCGGACTCGGACGCCGAGCTCATCGACTTCCTGCAGTTCCTCGCCGCGCGCGACCCGGCGAACGAGCGCTCCTTCACCCGCGCCAACCCGTTCCTCAACCTGGACCTGCCGGGCCGTGTGCGCCTGGCGGCGGTCGGCTGGGTGGTGCCGTCTCCGCGCGTGACCATCCGGCTCCAGCGCCTGCAGTCCGTCGACCTGAGCGTGCTGCGCAGCACCCGGACCGTCGACACCGTCCTGGAGGAGTTCCTCGCGGCGGCGGTCCGCGCGCGCAAGTCGGTGGTGGTCTCGGGCCAGGGCCAGGGCTCCGGCAAGACGACGCTGCTCCGTGCGCTCTGCGCGAGCCTCTCGCCGTGGGAGTCGGTCGCCACCATCGAGACCGACTACGAGCTCTACCTGCACCTCGAGCCGGCGAAGCATCGCCGGGTCGTGGCGCTCCGTACCCGCGAGGGATCGGGGGAGATGAACACGGCGGGGCGCCGGGTCGGTGAGATCGACACCAACATCAACGTGTACGAGTCGCTGCGCCACAACATCTCCCGCGTCATCGTCGGCGAGGTCCGCGGCCCGGAGATCGTCTCCATGTTCCAGGCGATGCAGATGGGCAACGGCTCGCTCTCCACCGTGCACGCGGACGGCGCCCGCGACGTCGTCGAACGGCTCGTCGGCATGGCGGTGCAGGACAGCACTCTCAGCGAGACGTACGCGTACCGGCAGGTGGCGCAGTCGATCGACCTCATCGTGTTCCTCCGCGTCGACATCGACCCAACCACCGGGCGGCGCACGCGGTACGTCTCGGAGGTCATCGAGGTGACGCGCGGCGAGGCCGGCAACCCGGTCGCGATCACCGACGTGTTCCGACCCGGCCCGGACGGCCGTGCCGTGCCCGCGCACACGCCGTCGTTCCTCGCCGACCTGGAGGGTGCCGGATTCGACAGGAACCTGCTCAACTTCCACGAGGGTCTGTGGGGTGTCACGTGACCACGTTTCTCGCCGTCGCCGCCGGCCTCGGGGTCGGGATCGGGGCGTGGCTCGTCGTCGTCGGGCTGCTGAGGCGTGACGACACCCCGCGACCGCCGTCGTCGTCGGGCAGGCCCTTCGACGGGCTGCTGCGGCTGTTCGGGCTCGACGAGGGTGGGCCGCTGTACTCGAAGCGCAAGACCGTCCTGATCACGGCCGGCCTGGGACTCGTGGCAGGGATCTTCACCGGCTGGTGGTCGCTGGCCGTGATCGTGCCGGTCATGGTGGTCGGGCTGCCGGCGCTGTTCCGCACCACCACGCAGTCGAGCGAGGTGGAGAAGCTCATCGACCTGACCGCCTGGGTGCGCTCGCTGATCGGGGTGCTGAGCGGTGGCGCCGTCGGGCTGGAGCAGGGGATCGCGGCGACGCTGCCGTCGGCCGCGCCCTCCGTCCGTCCGTCGCTGGCGCGGCTCGTCGCGCGGCTGGAGGCACGGCAGCCGATCAAGCCGGCGCTGTACCGCTGGGCCGACGAGATGGACGACTACTCGTCGGACATGATCGCCTCCGCGCTGGTCCTCGAGTCCGACAACCGCACCGGCGCCGTCGCCCCCGCGCTCAAGCAGCTCGCGGAGTCGCTGTCCGCGCAGGCACGTGCCCGGCGCGAGATCGAGACCGAGCGCGCGACCGGCCGCGCGACGGTCCGCTGGGTGACGGTGGTGACGCTCGTCGTGCTCGGCGGGACCGCGATGACGGGGTACCTCGACGGGTACGACTCCCCGGTCGGGCAGATCGTGGCGGTCACCCTGTTCGGGGCGTACTGCGGGTGCCTCCTGTGGATGCGGCGGATCTCGATGGGGCAGCCGATCCCGCGGTTCCTCCCGCACGAGGGAGGCGCGTGATGTTCCTCGGCAGCATCTGGCCGTCCGCGATCGCGGGCGCGATCGCCGGGCTGGGCCTCTGGCTCGTGATCCGGGCCCTCGTGCCGACGCAGCCCGGGCTGCAGTCTGCGCTCGACCGGATGAGCGGCGAGGACAAGCTCGCGTCGATCGAGGTGCCCGACGACGACGACTCCGGGCTGAGCCGCACCGAACAGGTGACCCAGCGGTTCGGGGCCTGGGCTCAGCGTCGGCTGCCGCTTCCCTTGCTCGTGCGCGCCGGGCCGACCGCGGCCGACCTGGACCTCATCGGGAAGACCGCCACCGAGCACTACGGGTCCAAGGCGCTGGGCGCGGTGGTCGTGCTGGTGGGTGTGCCGTTCATCGGCCTGATGGCAGGGATGCTGAACCTCGGGCTGCCCGTGGGACTGCCGTTCGGGGCGGCGCTCGTGCTGGCTGTCGGTGCCTGGTTCCTTCCGGACCTGGAGGCGCGGAGCAGGGCGAGGAAGGCACGTCAGGAGTTCACGCGCGCCGTGTCGACGTACCTGGAGCTGCTGGCGATCGAGCGGATCTCCGGCGCGGGGGCGACGCAGGCGACGTTCGCGGCCGCGCAGGTGGCCCAGTCCTGGCCGTTCCGGCGCATCGCGGAGGCCCTCGAGCGCGGGCGCTGGGAGGGCGAGCCGCCCTGGACGGCGCTGCGGGACCTGGGGAGCGAGGTCGAGGTCGACGCGCTGGGCGAGGTGGCGTCGATCGTCGAGCTCGCCGGGACGCAGGGGTCGTCGATCCATGACCAGCTGCAGTCCAAGGCAGCGGCGATGCGTGACGCGCAGCTGGACGTCGAGCAGCAGATCGCGCACGATGCGACGGTCCGCATGACCGTGCCGGGGACCCTGACCGTGTTCATCTACTTCATCATGCTGATCTTCCCGATCGGCGTGACGATGTTCCAGCAGCTGCCATGACCGCAGACCTCGCGGTCCGCACCGCGGGCCGCGTGTTCCGGGGCTCCGGGGCCGGACGCGGTCCGTGCCGCGGACGCTCGACGCCGGGCCTCCGCCGTGCGACCGGTGACGCCTTGGGCGAACAGCCCTCGACGGATCGTGTCCAGGGGTTCACAGCCGCGGAGTTTCCGCGAAGACTCGTGTCGCACGTGTCACACGAACCCGATCTTGCCCATTTGTTGATTTCGAGAGCACCCCAGGAGCTGCCATGTCCACTGAACAGCACCAGTCCGGCCGACGGGTCGGCGCAACGGCGTCGGGCGTCGTCGTCCGGGCACACCTGCGCGCAACCGAGGCGCGCGGACTGACGGGCCGCGCCGCCGCGCGCCTGTCGGAGCGCAGCGCGGAGCTGCGCAGCCGCGTCGCGGCCCGCCGCCAGGGCCTCCCCGACGACGCCGGCCTCGAGTCGATCGAGGTCGTCGTGCTCTCCGTCGTGGGCCTCGGGATCGCCGTCGGTCTCGGCATCGCGATCCAGGGGCTCGTCGAGCGCTACATGGCGCGGCTGGAGGAGGGTGGTCCGTGACCGATGGACGCACGTCCGGACTGATACCCCACCACGCGTCGACCCGGTCGGTCGCGGCTGGGGAACGTGGTGCTGCTTCGATCCAGACGGTGATCACGTATCCGGTGGTGCTCCTGCTGATCTTCGGCATGGTGCAGGGCGCGATCTACTTCCACGCGCAGAACGTGGCGCGCTCCGTGGCGAACGGGGCCGTGCAGGCCGCGCGGCTCGAGAACGCCACCGAGGCGGACGGGTACGTCGAGGCCTCCGCGCGGCTGAACCGGGGCCGGGACGTGTTCGCCTCCGTCGACGTCGTGGTGCAACGGGGCGAGGAGGTCGCGACGGCGACCGTCGAGGGCCTGGCGCCGTCGCTGGTGCCGGGGTTCCGCGGGCTGCGCGTCGCGCAGACGGCCACCGGTCCGATCGAGCGCTTCACCCCGGCGGTGGGCCCATGAGCGCTCAGCCCGGCGGCTCCGGAGAACAGGGCAACATCGCGATCAACACCGCCGTGATCTTCCCGATGGTGCTGCTCATCGCGATGCTGCTGCTCATGGCGGGCCGGATGGTCCTGGCGCAGGGCGCCGTGCAGTCGGCGGCGAACGAGGCGGCGCGGTCGGCGTCGATCAGCCGGACCGTCGCTGCCGCGCACACGTCGGCGTCGCAGACCGCGCTCAGCACCCTGGACAACTCGGGTGTGTCCTGCTCGACGACGACGGTCGTGCCCGTCCTCGATGCCTTCGCCCTGCCCCTCGGGACCGTGGGTGAGGTGCGCGTCGACGTGTCGTGCATCGTGCCGCTGTCGGACCTGGGCCTTCCCGGCGCGCCGGGCGCCCGCGAGATGCACGCGACAGGCACGTCGGTCCTGGACGCCTACCGGGGAAGAGGCTGACATGCGTCGAACGCTGCCCGGGTCGAGTGCGCGGTACGGGGTGGGCCCGGACGTCCGGACCCGGCCCGTTTCGTGCAGGCGACGGAGTGCGGGGCGGGGTGAGCGCGGCGAGGTCAACATCCTCGTGGCCGGGTTGCTGCCCGCACTGATCATCGCCATCGGGCTCGTCGTCGACGGCGGTGGTCGGCTCCAGGCAGCCGATCACGCCCAGTACACGGCGGAGCAGGCCGCGCGTGCCGGCGCGCAGGAGCAGGACATCTCCGAGGCGCAGTACGGCCGTCCGCCCAGGCTCGACGCGACCGCGGCCGCGGCCGCCGCCCAGAACCACCTCAGCGCGGCCGGCGTCACGGGCCGCGTCGACTACGTACAGAACGCGTCCATCGGTGTCAGCACCACCGTCACCTATGACACGAAGTTCCTTGCCCTGATCGGCATCCGCTCACTGTCCGCGGAGGGATCCGCGGAAGCCAGAGCCGTGCGCGGTATCACACAGGAGGGATCCTGATGAGCACCACGACTGAACGCAAGGCAGCGGCAACAGCGTCCCAGACGCCCGGTTCCGCCTCGGACGAGGGTCCCGCGCCCGGCGCCCGCAGTGTCGCCGGGCGCGTGATCCGCGGGCTGTTCTCCGCGATCGTGCTCGTGGTGCTCGTGGTCGGTATCCCGATCGGCCTGTGGGTCTTCGGGGTGCCGCTGCTCGACGGCGACCTGTCGTGGGCGAAGCTCGTCTCCGTGATGTCCTCGCCGGACGTGAGCGGCGACGTGCTGCTCAGCCTGGTGACGGTGGTGGGCTGGCTGGCCTGGGCCACGTTCGCGATCGCGGTCCTGGTCGAGCTCGTCGCCGCGGCCCGCGGGGTGCGGGCGCCGCACCTGCGCGGGCTCGGCCTGCAGCAGCGCCTCGCCGCCGTGCTGGTCGGCGCGGTCGTGGCGATGGTGCTCAGCACACCGGGCGCGGGGCAGGCGGTCGCGAGCTCCCAGGTGGTGGACCCGGTCGACGGCCAGTCCCCGGACGCGGTCGCTGCCGACGTCCTCGAGTCCGCACCGGGCGACACGGCCTCGCCGGACGCCGACGGACCGAGCGGCGGCCCGGTGGACGGGCGTGCGGTCGCGGCCGGCTCCGACCTTCGCGCAGGACCGGCGCCGGTGGGACAGGTGGCGTCGGCGCCGAAGGCCACCAAGACGCGGGCCGAGACGAAGGCGGCGAGTGCGCGCGCGGCGTCGTCGGACGCGAACACGAAGACCTACACGGTGCGGCCGGGTGACTCCTTGTGGCGGATCGCCCAGGAGACGCTGGGCGACGGCACCCGGTTCAAGGAGGTGGCCCACCTCAACTACGGGGCGGAGCAGGCCGACGGCCACGCGCTCGACGGCTCGCACTGGGTGCGGCCCGGGTGGATCCTGACACTGCCCGGCGACGCCGGCGGGCCGGGCGTGCAACGGGCCGCCGGCGAGGCGGAGCAGGCCTCCGACACCGCGGCGGGCTCCGAGCACGACGTGACCGTGGAGAGCGGCGACACCCTGTGGGGGATCGCTGAGGCCGAGCTCGGGGACGGGACGAAGTACCCGGAGCTGTACGAGGCGTCACGCTCGACGACACAGCCCGACGGACGCCGGATCACCGACCCCGACCTGATCCACCCGGGCTGGCGAGTCACCGTTCCGCGGCAGGGCGAGGCGGAGAAGACGGTCTCCGACGTCGAGCCTGCGCCGGAGACCGACGACTCGGCGGCCGGCACCGACGCACCCAACCAGTCGGGCGAGAGCGACGCGGCCGGCGAGGACCCCGCGACGGACGCCGCCGATGGTGGTGCCTCCGCTGCCGAGGGGAGCGTGTCCGACGACGACGGTGACACCAGCGAGGACGATGCTGCCTCAGAGGGCTCCGCGTCGGCGGGCGACGAGGCCGAGGAGCCGGTCGAGGGCGAGCGCGTCGTCGAGGAGGACAGCCCGTCCGCCGAGGTCCCGGCCGACGGATCCGCCGCCGACGGCAGCGCTGCCGAGGAAGAGGCAGACCCGGTCCCCCGTGGCGTGCAGCGTGGCGAGAAGGAGTCCGTCGGCACGGCGAACGAGACGTCCAACGGCACCGGCGCCCCGGACGACACGACCGAGCCTGACCGCGAACCCGAGCCCGAGCCCGAGCGCACCCCCGACGTCGACGCGCCGCCGCTCGACGAGGTCGACGAGTCGGACACTCAGACCCCCGAGATCGACGAGCCCGCCCCCGGCGTCGAGGAGCCGATCGGCGAGGGCGCCTCTTCCGACGACCAGCCTGTGAGAGAGGCGGCCCCGGCCGACGAGGCACCTGTCGGGGCAGCGGCCGAGACCCCATCCGACGACGAGACGGCCGCTGCCGCCGTCCCGCCCGGCGGCGCCGTCGACAGCAGCACCGAACGGGACGCCGAGGACGCACCCGGGGAGGGCCGGGGCAGCCCCGACGCTCCGGGGGAAGCGGCCGGTGCCCAGGACGCGACCTCTGACGCTCCCGCGTACCAGGAGGTCACACCGGACGACCTGACCGGCCAGCCCACCCTGGAGGCCGGCGCCGAGCCCGCCCCCGACATCGCGGAATCTCCCGCCGACGCGGGCGACAGCGTCGCCGCGCCCGAGGAGGCGGCTCCTCCAGCTCCTCCAGGGTTCACGGCCACCGATCCCGATCCCGCCGTCAGCGCCGCGATCGTCGACGCCAGCCTCTCCGACGAGATCCTCGAAGCCTTCGACGTGCGCACCGCCGCGGGCGTCGGCGGCCTCCTCGCCGCCGGGATCCTCACCCTGCTCGCCGGGCGCCGCGCCCGCGCGCGCCGCAGCCGCAAGCCGGGCGAGCGGATCGGGATGCCGACGGCCGGCACCCCGTCGGCCGAGCTCGAGACAGACCTGCGCGCCGTCTCCGACCGGCTCGGCCGCGAGCAGGTCGACGTCGCCCTGCGCACCCTCGCCGGCTGGCACCGCGAACGCGGCCTTCCGCTGCCCGGCGTCCGCGTCGCCCGCCTGAAGTCCGGCGAGTTCATCGAGCTCTACCTCGACCGTGCCGCCGAGCTCCCGGCTCCCTGGGTCAGCACCACGGACCGCTACGTCTGGCAGCTCCCCGCCGGCGAGAACCCGGCCGTGGCCAGCGACAAGGCGACCCCTGACCTCATGGAGTCGCCCTACCCGTCGCTCGTCACGCTCGGGCACGACGACGAGAACGCGCACCTCATGGTCGACCTCGAGAACATCGGCTGCCTCGACATCCGGGGTTCCGACGACGCCGCCCAGGCCACGCTGGCCGCGCTCGCGGTCGAGCTCGCGACGTCGCTGTGGGCGGACGACCTGCAGGTCACGGTGGTCGGTGCGCTCAGCGACCTGACCGGCGTCGTCGACACCGGACGCATCCGCCACGTCCCGTCGGTCGCGGGGATCGTGCGTGAGCTGGAGGCCCGGGCGGCTGACGTGAACCGCACCCTCGTGCAGGTGGGCGCCGCCGACCTGTCCGACGCCCGCGGCCGGGGGCTCGCCATGGACGCCTGGACCCCGGAGATCCTCCTGGTCGGGGAGTCGCTGGGCACCGCCGAGCGCACTCGGCTCGAGGGCCTCGTCGAGCGGGTACCGGGCGTCGGGATCGCGGCGGTGACGTCGTGCTCGGAGATCGGCGAATGGATGCTCGACCTGACCGGTGAGCTCACGGGCGGGGACAAGGCGCGTGGTGTGCTCGTGCCCGCGTACATCGCCGTTCGCCCGCAGCAGCTCGACGCCGCGACCTACCTCCAGGCGCTCGATCTGCTGGGCGATCCGGAGCCGGTCGCAGGGCCGGCGTGGGCCCGGAACCTTTCTCCGGAGGAGCCGGAGCTGGTCCAGCCGGAGATCCTTCCGGACTTCGACGAGATCGCCAGTACCAGTACGGACACGGACACGGAAGTCACAGGGGATGTCGTGGAGGCACCGGTGGGCGAGAAGGTTGCGGTCGAGGTCGGCGCGGGCGTCGGCGGAACCGCGGACATCCGCCCCGCGTCGGGCTCGACGGGCGCGTCGGTCGACCTGGCTGCCGAGCCGGTGACGAGCCCGGCATCACCGGGTGTACCCGCCAGTCCGGGCCCGGGGCCCGGCGGCAGCGGCCCCGGGTGGGACGGCGACGGCCCCAACCCCTGGGTGGCGGCCCCCGACGAGGACGCGACCGACGGTGCGAGTGACGGCACGACCGACCCCTCCGGCGCGGCGGGCACCACGGCCGCCGTCGTCCACGAGGCGCTCGAGGTTCCGGTGGAGCCGCATCCTGCGCGCACGCCGGTCGTCCGGGTGCTCGGGTCCGTCGAGCTGGCGGGGTGCGCCGGGACGGACCTTCCCGCCAGTCATCAGCGGCAGGCGATGGAGCTCGTCGCCTACCTGGCGTTCAATCCCGGGGCCCGCGGGTCGGACATCTCGCGGGCGCTGTGGCCGTCGCGGGACCCGAACCTCGCGACCCGGCGGAGTGCCGTGTCGCGTGCGCGGCGCTGGCTCGGCACCGACGCCTACGGCTTCGAGTACCTGCCGCGCTACTGGTCCACTGACGACGGATCGCAGGTCGACCAGGAGAAGGCCGGATACCGGCTGCGCGGCGTCACGACGGACTGGGACCTGTTCTGCGACCTGGTCGGCCCGGACCTGACGACGACGTCGCTGGACGACCTGCGCCGCGCGCTCGAGCTCGTGCGGGGGGTGCCGTTCCAGGACACGCCCCCACGCAAGTACGTGTGGGCCGAGGTGCTGATGCAGGAGATGGCCGCCGGCGTGGTCGACGTGGCGCACGAAGTGTCGCGCCGCGGTCTGTCCGAGGGCGATCTGAGCATCGCGCGCGCCGCGTCGCGGGTCGGGCGGATCGCCGACCCAGCGGACGAGCGTTCCTGGCGCAACTCCATCCGCACGGAGTACGCGAGCGGCCGCATGGACGCCGCGGGCCGCCTCATCGATCGCCTCCGCGACCACCTCGAACAGCTCGACATGGACCCGGAACCGGAGACGGAAGAGCTCATCAGCGAGATCGACGCGGCCGGCAGGAAGCGCTGACCCCGGCGGCGCCGGGCGGTACCGGACCGAGCCGTCCGGCGCGCCGGCGCCGCGGGGACCTCCTCCGGGCGGGCGACCCCGTGGCACGCTCTGGGCAGCCCTGCCGCCGCCGGTGGCGACGTGGCACGACTGGAACGGCGGCACATGCCGTACGTGACTTGCTACAGCACGTTGCGGAGCCTCGGCTACGCCGCGAGCTTCATGTCCGTCCACAACGGCGAGCTGCACGCGGGGAAGTCCAACTCGTCCTCACGCGACTGGATGTGACGCTACGACTTCGGCACCGACGGCCGGCTCTCCCGGGACACCTCGTGGGCGCGGCGCCAGGTGCTGCTCAAGACGCAGGCGCGGTCCCGTTGCTTCCAGGCGCCGCCGATGGCCGAAGGGATGACCGTCTACCAGGGGAAGGTCTACCTGCTGTTCGAGAGCGGCGCGTCGAAGTACGACGGCAGCAAGTGGCGCACGAAGAAGCTGCATGTCGCGTCGGTATCAGGGCTGGCCGGACAGATCTGACGCGGTCGGGGCGCGCGGCGCGGCGCGCAGCCCCGAAGCGCCGACGGAGATCTCCGTCCCGGTGAGGTGCCAGGAGTCGCCGTCGTGGACGGCGACGTAGAAGCGCTCGAACTCGGGCGGCAGCGCATCCGTTCGGAGGACGGCCGTTCGCCTCCCGATCTGATCCGGCTCGCCCAGGTCCGTGGATACGGAGCTGTCGGTGATCGCGTTAACCGGGATCAGGCCGGCCTCCACGCCGCCGCCGGTGACCGCCACCGGCAGGGGGTCGCCGGCCTCGATCTCGTCGCTGCTCACCTGGACGTCGTACTGGTGTGACGGTGCGTCGGCCGCGGGCAGCACGTCGAACGTCGCCGACGCGATGGTGTTCGTCCCGAGGACGTTCTGCGCCAGCACCTCGACGGTGTGCGTACCGGGTTCCATCGACGACGTCGCGGCGAGCCACTGGGCGTCGGTTCCGTCGGACGGGGTGCCCTTCCAGCTGCCTTCCTCGGTCCCGTCAGGGCCATACACCTTCCAGGTGACCCTGCGGTGATCGCCCAGGTTGTAGGCCGAGATCCCGGTGATGCGGTCCTGGTGCAGCTCTGCGTTCCCGTTCTGGAAGTACACGTACGGGCCGGACGGCGGTGGCGCCAAGGTCGTGCCGTCGGTGAACCAGCCCCTGCCCGCGTCGAGGAGAGCGACCCAGGTGCCCTCGCCCAGGTCACGGGAGTCGATCGACAGGCTCGCAGTGCCGTCGTCGGCGACGTCGAACGGGGTGATGCGGGAGAGGCCGGACACTCCCTCGCGCGCCAGCGCGAACTCCGCCGCCTGGTTGCGGGGCAGCCCGGAGACGTGGATCGTCGTCGTACCGTCCGCGTTCGGTTCCGTCCTGAGCGACGCCGAGAGCGGCGGAGCGTCTGCCGCCGGAAGTATCTGGAGCGCGACGTTCGCGGAGGCGCCCGTCGCGCCATCGGTGATCTTCAGCGCATAGGAGCCGGTGACCATGTTCGTGGTCGGAGTGACCTGGCGGTACACCTTGCCGTCGTCGTCGGTGCGGGCCGTCTGGCTCGACACGGCATTCCCGTCCGGGTCGTGGAGGTCCCACGTGACCTCGCCGCCCGGGGTGAACCCCGAACCGACGATGCTGATCGTGCGGTTCTGGTGCACGCTCACGGACTGGAGCTCGGCCGTCGGCCCGGCCGTCGCCGGGAGCGTCGCCACGACGACAGTTCCTGCCACCGCGAGGAAGATGCTGACGAGCACGGCGGTCAGGCGCCGGGCGCGGGCGGGCACAAGGTTGCTCGGACTGGGCAAGGTTCGCTCCCATGAGTCGGTAGCCGCGGTCGGGCGCGGCCGGGTACGGGGGGAGTGCGCGGTACGACTCAAGCACGACGAGCGGGGAAGAGCATCCGCTACGCCGACGGTGGCGGTGGTGGTGCTCACGCCGACCTACGGTGTCTCCTCCCTCAGCGCCCCCAGGAGTTCCCGGACGCACAGGTCGTAGGTGTGGAATCCGTCGGCGCAGTACTGTGCCGACCGTTCCGACCGCGGTATGTCCAGGTACGCAGTGCTCAGCGCCTCGAGGTCTTCGAGGGCTTCCGCGACGCGCAGTCCGTCCCTCGGCCGACGTCCCTCGGCGGGGCGGCCGGTCAGCGCGACGTCGAGGCTCTCCAAGGGCCTCAGCTCCCGGCGCACGAGCGCGCCCGCGCGGTCCACGGTCGCGTCGTCCCAGCCGTGCCGCTGCTGCCGGGCGAGGATCTCGCGTCCCGTCTGCCAGGAGAGCCGGATCATCTCGGCGCTGACGTGCTGCGCGGCCCGGTGACGACTCTCGCTGACACGGCGTTGGAGGTCGGTGGAGAACTCGTCGTACCCGGCCGGCTCCGGGCTCGTGCCGTTGCCGTCCCGCCGGCGGGCGTGTCGGATCGGCAGCCCGGTCACGCCTGGAGCCCCAGGCCGACGTCGGTCCGCCGGGCCACGATGCTCTCCGTCAGCCGCCCGCGGGGCTCCGCCTCGATCGCGTGCGCGAGCGTCTTCGCGGACCAGTTGTGCTTGACCGCCTTGGCCGCGTAGCGGTCGCGGTCCTCGCGGGTCTCGAGTCGATCGAGCAGCACCGTGATGTGTTCCCAGGGGAGCAGGCCGACGGACCCCCGCAGGATCGTGTCGGAGTCCGGCCAGGCATCGGCGAACCGCCGCATGCGCAGCACATCGTCCGAGGTCCATCCCTTGGCCGTGAAGTCGCGGTGGATGTCCTCGGAGATGCGTTCCGCCGTCTTGGTACCCCAGCCGCTCCTCCCGTCGAGCTGGGCGAGGTCGTGTCCGGTGCGCCAGTAGACCAGCAGCAGCTCGACGTTCGCGGCGCGAGCGGCGCGCAGCCGACTCTCGCGCAGACGGGTGCGGAGGGACTCGTAGAACTCGGCGTAGCCGGCGGGCTCCACGCCGACAGGACGGGTGGTCGTCATCGTCATGCAGCAATCGTCATAGCAATCTAGCCCGGTCGCATCTTGGGTGCCGATCTGCAACGTTGGCTGTGGAAAACTGTCGTTTGATGCTGCTGGGTGTGCACGCCTGGTCTGTCCGCTCTTGGCGAGATGTTGTGAAGTATCACGCCTCCGCCCTTGCCTGGCATCGGTCTTCTACTGGACCCTGTACGGGGTGCCCGTGTGGCGCATTTGCACAGGGCACGGACACTAGATCTAGAACGACCGACAAGCCGCCCGATCCCTGCCGGAGGCCCCAGGATGCCGAACAGCTTGAGTACCCCGTTGCGCGTCGGCGCGGCGGCAGCTGGCGTGCTCGCGCTGGTCGCGGTGGGCCTCGTGCTCGCCTACGGCCCGGGAGACGGCCGATGGGTCCAAGGCGCCCTCGGCGCCGGCCCGGGGGAGTCCGCCTCCCCGGAACCCTCGGTCTCCGACTCGCCGACGACGGCGGACACGAGCGAGGAGAAGCCTGCCGGTACGCCGAAGCCGACTACGCCGGCGCAGATCAAGGCCAAGAACATCGCGGACGCGAAGGCGCGTCTCGAGGAGTACTACGCGACTACTGCGAGCGTGGCGAACAACGGGTATGAGAAGTGGGAAAACCGACTCCAAAACTTCTGGGGTACGCGAGCGACGCGCGTTGCCGCAGGTCAGGTCTACGACGATTTCCGCGAGCAAGGGGTCTATACCAAGGGTGCAGCCGAGCTGGTGTCGGTAAAGGCCTCCAACTACACCCCGGCGACAGCCGGCTTCGAAGAGATCACGTTAGATGCATGTCTCGATTTCAGTGAGGTTCAGACTTTCGATCGTCGCGACAAGTTGATCCCGCGCGACGCGTCGGCTCCTACCCGCTATATGTTCACCTACGAAATGCGGAACCAGGGCAAGAGTAACGAGTGGGCGTTCATCGCCGAGTCGCCTGACCAGGAGCGAACATGTTGAGGCGGGCTCTTTCGGTCGTCTTCGTAACTGCCCTCCTCGTTGGCGGCGCAGCGCCTTCAGCTGTGGCAGACCCTCCTGCAAATTGCACTGAGGTGCCTCTGCCCGATGGAACCGTGAAATTAGTTTGTGAGGAGGACCCACCGTCTGGTGGGGGTGGAGGTGGAAATGGTGGAGGCGACAGTGGCGGAGACCGCACCTGCACCTTCCAAGGACGTACCATTGACTGCACCACAGACTTCGGCTCGTGGGACGGGACCTGCTACGTACGCGTGGCACCTGACCAGCCGCCTAAGAGCGAGCCCATCTGGGACGGCAACGATGACGGTGTCATCGTGGAGTGCACCCCATATGCCTGTGCAGTGAATGGGAACAACTGCAATGAGGCGACCTATGAGTGGGCCCCCGGACCGCCCGACGCCCCGCAGGTGTCACCCGAAGAACTCGCTCGCCGCGCTGTGGCGCAGATGAACCTCGACATGGGCATCCTTGGCAGCACACCCCCGCCGACGTCGTCGAACGGGAACGCCATGGGGCAGCTCGGTCTGCCGATCTGGCTCTGGGTGGTGAACCGTGCCGAGAACACGACTGGTCCGATCACTCGGTGGGCTGCGGACGGCGGGCTCTCGGTCAGCGCGACCGGCACCCTCGACCGCACGGTCTGGACCATCAGTCGCGCTGGTCAGGACCTTGCGACGGTAACTTGCTCGGGTGCGGACGCGGGTGGCACCCCGTACGACGGCCGCGACTCGAAGCTCCCTAGCCCGACCTGCGGTTTCCCGCCGGACTTCAACGCCCACCCGGGCAATCTCACGCTCACGGCGACCGCCTACTGGACCGTGACGTGGCAAGGCGGCAACCAGACCGGCACCGTCGAGGTCCCGCCGCAGAGCAACGAAAGCCAGATCCGCATCGGCGAGACCCAGGCGATCCTCGACTGAAGTGCGGAGGTCGTGTCGAGGAGTGCGTGAGGGCGGTCGGTCAGATCGTCCGACTACCGGCCGACGGCGCCGCACCGCGCGCGATTTCTGCCGCAAGTAGCCCACAGCCTCGGAAGCAAGGGGGAATGCCGAGGCCGTGGGCTACTCGAACAACCTAGCGCTTCTCGGCGCACAGACGTAATCGCAGTCAGAATTGGTCAGATCACGTAACAGGGGGCTCAATCCGAGATGTCACCACTCGCTTGGTTCGCGTTGATCGTCGTGGGCCCGGTCGCGATGGGCCTGGCAGCGACGACGCAGTGCGGGGCGCCGAATCGGAAGAAGGCACGGAACGGAGAAGTCCTGCGCTGTCGCCGAACCGCTGTCGGGGTGATGCAGCGGTGCCATGATCACCGGCAGAACCGGGAGGGCGTGGCGCCGTCGGACTGGTTCGGCTTTGCGTCGTTCGCGGTGGCAATTCCGGCGTTCTTCGCCTGGCGCGCTGCCTACGACGGTCCGTTCCTGAGCGAGCTTCTTCCCGGGGTGCTCTGATCGGTCAGCCCGACCGTGCCAGACGGTCGACCTTTCGCAGTGCATCCGGGTAGCGGGCGGAGCCGGCCATCTGCCCCACCAGGTCGGCGGCGTGATCGAGAGCCATTCCTGCGGCGGTGACGAACAGCGGGCGCTTCGATGTAGTACCGCGGACGACGTCGATCGCATGGGTGGCGGCACGAAACCGGGTCTTCGCTACTCCGATCACCACCGGAGCGAGTCCTTCGGTGTGCACGTGCGCGCCGAGCCCGGGCCGCCCGTCGGGGTCGAGGGTGACGTAACCGTCCACGACGAGCAGGTCGAGGGGTCGGGCGCCGGAGCCGGACAGTAACGACCTCAACGGTGGCAGCTCGCGCTCGTAGAAGTTGCCGGGTCGGTACTCCGCGACTTCCCGCACCTCGGCGGTGTGTTCCTCGATCACCTCGCTGAAGACCGCCGTCGGGCACACGATGAGGGCAGCTCGCGCTCCACCGTCAGGGAGGTAGTGGACGTCGACGGCACCGAACCGGGTCACGCGCGGGCATTCCACTCGTCGGCGAGCATGGCGTACTCGATGCCGTCCATCCAGCCGAGGTCGCGGTGCAGCGATTCCTTGACCACGTAGACCTCGCGACGCATGCCGACGCGTTCCATGAGGCGCCAGGTGCGTTCGTTCGCGGCGAAGGCACTGGCGATGACGCGGTGCAGGCCGAGCTCGGCGAAGGAGATGCGGATCAGCTCGCGCACGGCCTCGGTCGCCAGGCCCCGGCCGCCGAACTCCGGGTCCATCGCCCAGCCGAGCTCCGCCTGGGCGCCGTGAGCCCGGGCAGCCACCTCGCGTTGTGCCCAGGCGTCCTTGATCAGGAGCATGAGGTCGCCGGCGATGGCGCCGTCGTGCTCGAACACGAGCGTGCGGGCCATGCGGGTGGGTTCGCCCTGGTAGCTGCGCCAATCCTGTTCGTCGGCAGGTTGCCACGAAGTCCACTGGGAGAGCTCCGGGAGGCTGCGGTACTTCCACATGGATGCCAGGTCGTCGGCGGTGCAGCGGCGCAGGACGAGACGCTCGGTCCGGAACGGCCAGGGGAGCTCGTCGAGCCGGGCCTGTGGGTTGTCTGCGGTAAAGGTCGAGGTCACCGGACCAGCCTCGCACGGCTGTGGGTTGTTGGAACTACACGTCGAGCAGTTTCCGCTTTGCTGCTGCGAGCTCCGCGTCGGTCAACGTGCCCTGCGCGTGGAGGGCCGCGAGTTCGGTCAGTGTGGTAGATGAGGGCTGCGGCGCCGATGGCGGGAGCACCAAGGGTGCCGGCCGCGTACTGCGGGTGGCTGCCAGCGCGATCAGGACGACGACGGTCACCAGGACGGCCACGCCCATGGCGGCGATCACGAAAAGGACGAGCAGGTGCACGGGCTGCATGGCTCCCACAGGGACCTCCAGCGACGGACGGGGATGTCCAAGGAACACTATCGTTCCCGATGCGCTGGACTGGGAAGACTCGGGCTCGGCACGCCGCCGTGCCGAGCCCGTGCGCCTCCGTCAGTCCTCCTCGTTCCGCTGCTTGTCCTGTGGTGCGCGTTCGACGGCCTCGGCGATCTGCTTGATCCGCTGGAGTCGTGCGTCCCATGCGGATCCGACCGAGGAGAGCTGCGCCACCGCGCGAGCGAGCTGGGCGTCGTCGACGCGATAACGCTTCTCCCGCCCGGCCGTCGTGGCCCGGACCAGCCCGGCACGGTCGAGGACGCCCAGGTGTTTGGCAACGGCCTGGCGGGTGATCGGCAGCTGGTTGCCGAGCGAGGTCGCGCTGCCACCTCCGTCGGCGAGGAGGAGATCGAGCATCTGGCGCCGCGTCGGGTCCCCGATCGCGGACCAGAGCGCGTCGTCGACCCGCGCGGAGGTTCCAGAGCCCCGGGCGGAGCTCATGGCTGGGTCTGCAGTGTCGTGATGTACCGCGTGAGGCGAGGGAGGAAGAAGTCCCAGCCCTCGATGTGCTCCTGGAACTGCTCCTCGAGGACCGCGATCTCCCAGCCCATCTCGCGGAAGCCGGTCTCGGTCATCCGCAGCAGGGTGCCGCCCTCGCGTGGCGTCAGCGCGAACGTGACAAGCAGCGAGTTTCGTTCCGTCGCGAGCTCGGCAGCCGGGTGCGTCCAGCGGAACGAGAAGGTGCGAGGCGGGATCACCTCGAGGACCGTGAACGCGACGACTCCACCGTCCGCGTCCGGGTCCCCGAAGACGATCTCCCCGGTGGATCCCGGCATGGGATCGTAGCGGGCCTCGTCAGGCCACCACTCCTTGAGGTGCTCCGGGCTGCTCACCACGTCGAAGACCGTCTCGGGCGCGGCCTCGATGTAGAGCTCGCGTTCGATGGTCCCGAGTTCCTGGGTGCTCATGAATACCTCCTGCAACTAGTGGTTGCAGTGAGGCTATCCCGAGGGCTGGATGATTGCAACCGTTGGTTGCTAATGGGGGGTGCGGAATGCCAGCACTGTGGCCGCGCACGGTGGACGCGAGAGGTGGTCAGTAGCTCAGGTCCTCGACGAGGCGGGTGCGGGCCTCGCGGATCTCGATCGGAGGAGACGACGAATCCGTGGTGGCCTGCCCCGGGACATCACGCCACGCCGGGTCGCCAGGGAGGCGGAACTGCCCGCGCCACGTGGTGGTGAGCGTGATGGTTGCTTCACCTGGAGTGACGTAGGCGTGCGCGACCGTGTGGTCCGGGTACGGTGCGCCTGGATCGGTGCCCTTGTCCGCCGCGCCGTCGCCCCAGCTCCAGGTGTAGGTGTCCGGGACCGCGCGGATGCTGACCGGGATGCCGAACAGGCTGGTGTCGAGCACGCGGGGCTCGTCCTCGGCGTAGGCGATGGTGTCGAGGTTGACGAGGGTCCAGCCGTTGGGCGGCTGCACCTTGAGATCGCTCGGCTCGATGGCCATGTTGCGGAAGGCGCGGGCGGCCGCGGCGGGGATATCGACCTGTCGGCGCTGCTGGCCCTGGGCCTGCTGTGCTGCTGCCCGGCCCGCCGGGTCGACGCACGACTCCTCCTCCACCACTTCAGGCTCGGTCCACCCATCGCCTGTCCGCCGTTGTTCGAACAGAGCGTTCTGAACCTCCTGGTCGCCGGTGCAGTCGGCGCCCTCGTAGGGACGTCGCTGCCCGTCGTCCTCGCACTCGGCACGCAGCGCCGACGCGGCGGACGGCAGATCGGAGAACTGGCAGAGCTCCGGCGTGGCACGCCAATGGCGGGTGTTCGGGTCTACGGGTTCGCCGCGGCCCGGTGAGGACGGGGTGGACGGTGGGGCGACGGCGGGTTGATTGTTGGCAGGAGAGTCTTCGCTGCTGGAAGGCGGTGCGGGCTGTGTGGGGGTGTCTCGGAACGCTTCGACATTGACCTCCTGGCCAGCGGCGCCGCCCCGGATGAACGTGTAGTCACGGTCGCTAGCAACCGCAAGGTTGGTTGGCCAAAGCAAGCAGGCTGCGACGGTGATCAATGCGATGCCGGTGGCCGTTGATCGCGAAGGCATTACTCGCCATCACCTTGAAGGACAAGCTCGACAACCTGCCAAGCGCCGTTGCGGAAACCCATTTCGGCGCGGTAGACGTCGACAGAACGATCCTGCGCAAAAAGTGTCTCCCCTTCAACGTCGATGATCTTCCCGGCGGCTTGGTCAATCTCGACGTCGAGTGGGAGCACTCCAGTTAGCGCGTCTCGGTCGTAGATCCGCGCGATATCCATGCTGACTTCGCCACCGATCCACCGATCGCCATTCTCCCGGATCGACTCTGCCTGTTCGAGCGCATCCGAGCAAAACCCACAAGCCTCATGGCTCATCGACTCGAACTCGGCCGTATCCCCTGTCGCCATCACGTACGGGTACAGCTCGATGAAGTACTCCGCCGCGGCCGCAGCGCCCTTCGGGCCCTTGCGGTCCATCGCCGCTGGGCGTTCCGGCTTGGTCACCGGCGCGTCGGTCGTGGCGGACTCGGAGGCGACCGGGGGCGGCGTCATCGGCGAGGGGGCTGCGTCCGTGTCGCCGGCGCAGGCGGCGAGGGTGGCGAACGCTGCCGCGACCACGGCGCCGCACACCAGAGTTCGGACATCGGCATGCGGCGCTACCGGCTGGCCGCGCTCGACCATCGATCGCATGGAACCCCCTGAGTGCGTCGTCCACCTGGACCGTTGCGGATATGCAACGCTCTCAGACGCTATCGGCACCCCCGTCTCGGCGCACGGGCGGCCTGTGGATAACTCTCGCGGAGTTCTCAGCGCCCGCCCGACCGGCCCGTGTCAGGTGACTGAGCTCATCACATGCCGGGCGCCCCGTGGCACGACTTCCACTATCAGCTACGTCCGAGCATTCCGCCGTGCCTCGTACTCCGTCCGCCAGCGTTCCACGAGCGGCGTCATCTGTTCGGACATGTACGTGTAGAAGTCGCGCATCTCGTGGAGGCGGTCCGCCGTCGCCGATGCCTCCGGTGCTGCGGCGAGGCCTTCCGCAGCCGCGTCAGTCATGACGGTGAGCATCGCGTTCTGCTTCGTCATCAGACTGGCCCATGCGCCCGAGCGGAACCGGTAGTGGTCCCGCCGGCTACCCGGCGCCGGCACGCGCTCGATGAACCCGGTCGGCAGGAGCTGCTTCACCGCCGCCGACACCCCACCCGAGCTGATCTGCAGCTGTTCCCGCAGGTCTGCGGGGGTCATCGTGTCTTGTTCGGTATAGAGCAACGCGGTGAGGACCCGTGCCGTCGACCTCTGCATGCCGCCCTCCGCGAGCGTCAGGGCGAGCTTCTCCGCGGCATCCCGCAGCGTGTCGTGCTGTGCTTCCACGTCACACACTCTACCTTCTGGCAGAGTGTTCAGAAGTCTCTGAATGCAGAGTAGGCTGATCATCGACGACGGCCACCCGGCGGTGCTCCTGCGCTCGCTGTCGCCGTCGGGCACGAACGCAGACCCGATCTTCTCGAGGAGGCCCGACATGGGTGTGAAGGACGTCGTCGCCGCCGCGCACGGCATGACCGACGACGCCTGGAAGCGCCACGCCAACCCCTGGAGCGTGTGGACACGGCTCGCCGCGATCCCCGCGCTCGAGCTCGCGGTGTGGAGCCGCGAATGGATCGGGTGGTGGTGCCTGGTGGGCGTCGCGGTCGTGGCGGTGTGGCTGTTCTGGCTGAACGTCCGGGTGTTCGGGCCGGTGGGGCCGACGTCGTGGGCGTCGCGCGGCATCTACGGGGAGCAGCAGCACGTCGCCGGCGACGTGCCCGCCGAGCATCTCGTCATCACCCGAATCCTGGTCGCGGCGGGCCTTGGCAGCTTCGGGCTGATCGCCTGGGGGCTGGTTGCGCTGGACCTGTGGCCGCTCGTGTCGGGGACGGTACTCCTGCTCATGGCACAGCTCTGGCGGATCGACCGGTACGGGCTGCTCTATCAGCAGCAGGTGTAACAGCTTGCTCCTGACAGGGCGCCACGGTTGGCTGCCCCCATGACGACGACTCCCGAACGCTGGACCCAGGGCTCCGACCCCTACAACTGGGTCGACGGCGGCCAGGACCCTCGCGACGCGCTCGCCGGCCCCGTGGGGGAGAGGGAGACCTTGGCGCACTACCTCAGGCACTACCGCCTCACGCTCGAGATGAAGTGCGAAGGGCTCGACGCGGAGCAGATGGCGCGGCGCTCGGTGCCGCCGTCGACGATGTCACTGCTCGGGCTGGTGCGGCACATGGCGCAGGTGGAGAACCACTGGTTCGAGCGCGTGCTGAGGCAGCAGCCCGACGTCGAACAGATCTACGACACCCCCGAGGACGACGACGCGGACTTCAACGGCGCCGTCGCCGACCCGGCCGTCGTGGAGGAGGCATGGGCGACGTGGCGGGACCGTGTAACGTCGGCCGACGCGTGGCTTGACGCTCTTGCCGAGCAAGACCTGGGCGCGACGGTGCCGCGCCGCGGCGAGCAGCTACCCGTGCGGGATGTGCTGGTCCACATGATCGAGGAGTACGCCCGGCACCTGGGGCACGCAGACCTGCTGCGGGAGGCGATCGACGGACGGGTGGGGCAGTAGGGGGCCGGTTCGGTGGTGGCGTACGACGGCTGTGCCATAGGTCGGGCTCGCGATGCGGCAGCAGGACGCCCCCGACGCCATCCCTCACGCCCACGGTCTCGTCGCTGCGCTGCACGAGGAAGGCACGACGCCGCTCGTCGGCGCTCGGTTCGGCACGGAACTGCGGCGCGTGCTCGGCGATGTCGTCGGTGTGGACGTGAAGCACGTGGAGGAGATAGCGGAAACGCGGCACGCGCGCCTGCATGAGCGACCAGACGACAAGCGCGGATCCCACCCAGCCGCCGATCTCGAAGAGGAGGTTCACCCGCCGAGGCTCAGCGGGATGGCTGCCGAGCGGTGTGTCGTCGGCGTCCTCGGGCTGTCCTCTACGACGCCAGGATCCGTGAGATCTGGAACTCCCACAGCACCAGCTCCGCCTCCGGATCGGTCGGCTCCCCGTTCTGAACAGCGCTCATCAGCTCGTCCAGCGCCAGCGGGATCTCGTCCTGCACCGCCTGCTCCAGCGACTTCCGGACCATCTCGGGTGTGAGGTCCTGTTCCGCCGCACGCACCAGCGAGTCCGCCGAGAACTGCCACACGACGGGCCCGGGCTCCGGCCGTCGGTCGGCGGCGAGGTCGAGGAGGCGGACCAGCTCGGGTGAGACCTCGCCGACCTCGGTCGCCGTCAGGTCGTCGCCGAGCAGCAGCGGCGCCGGGTCGGCGCCCAGCAGGCTCGCCACCGCGGCGCCTGCGAGCCGGCGGTCGCGCATCATCGCGCGCCCGTACATCGTCACGGCTCCGTTCTGCATCATGCCGACCGCCTCGGCAATCTCCAGGTACAGCGGGATCGCGGACGAGTCGCCGTCGTCGTCGAAGGGGTGTGCCCACTCGTAGAAGCTGCGCAGGGCGTCGGGGGAGAGGATCCGGCTGCCGTCCGGCACCGAGTCGAGGATGGTTCGGAGCGGGATCTCCGGAAGGTTGTACTCGCGGAACCACTGCGCTCCGAGGTGTTTCGCGAACGCCGTGCGCGAGACGCGGGTCCACAGGCCGTCGGGGTTTGCGCACAGGCGTGTCGGGCGCGTCGAGTCGTCGACGGTGACCTCGCCCCAGGCGTGCAGCGCGCCGAACACGAGCTCGCCGAGCCGGACGTCGACCCCGGCCGCCCGGACCACCGCGGCTCGTTCGTCCGGTTCGGTGTCGGGGCCGCGCAGCGGGTGCGGCTCGCGGTCGAGGTGCCGGCAGATCGCGAGCGCGGCGTCCGCCGCAGCGCCGAGGTCGCGACCGGCGGCGTCGTCGTCGACGGGGGTCTCGGCCGGCACCGTGAACTCCGGCGGCCGTACCGCGAACCCGCCGGTGCCGACCGACCCGATGGTGCAGGGGTCGAAGCCGGGATTCACGATGAGGAGCGTGCCGTCGGGGTCCGTGTCCCACTGTGCGACGTCGACGGGCCACGCGTAGGCGTACGCGATCAGGTCGTCGAGCAGCTCGGCGACCTGATCGGAGAGCTGCTCGCGAGACGTGGCCGGGTCCGTCGTCCTGCCGAGGTGCTCGACGACGGCGCTCCGGGTGGCGTACGGGCGCATGTCGAGCAGCACCTCGAGGACCTGGGCGTGCGGCGTCGAGAGACGGTCGAGCCCGAAGTGGACCGTCTCGGGGTGGAGCGCGTCGTCCACCAGGGCCTCGTACGACTGGTGCATCTTCAGGTGCATCAGCGGGTTGTTCGCCAGGAACTCGACGAGGCCGTCACGGCCCTGCGCGCGGAGGAAGCGTTCGAGACTGGCCGCAACGAAGGCGTCGGTGGTCACGCGCGGATCCTCGCGCGGCAGGGTGGTGGTGTCAACCGCGCGGCAGACAGCCGAGGCCAACATCACCGCAGGTCATGCGTCATTTCTGGGGGCGTACACGATCACTGCCATACCTGCCAGGCAGATCAGCGCGCCCGCCACGTCCCACCGGTCCGGCCGGTAGCCGTCCGCCACCATCCCCCACGCGATCGAACCGGCCACGAACACCCCGCCGTACGCGGCCAGGATGCGCGCGAAGTTCGCGTCCGGCTGCAGCGTCGCCACCACGCCGTACAGCCCGAGCGCGATCACCCCGAACCCCACCCACAGCCAGCCACGCTGTTCGCGCAGCCCTTGCCAGACGAGCCAGGCGCCGCCGATCTCGAACACCGCGGCGACGAGGAAGAGCAGGACGGACCGGAGGATGAGGGAGCTGTCCACGGGCTCACGGTACGACGGCGGTCGCCGGGCGGGCCCTGGTGTGAGCACGCCTGAGGACCGGCGTCCTCGACGTCCCACTTGAAATTGACGCTACGTCAACCTCTACAGTCGCCGTCATGAGCTGGTCCATCCAGGAGATCGCCCGGATCGCGGGCACCACGAGCCGCACCCTGCGGCACTACGAGCAGGTCGGACTGCTGGCGCCCGCGGGCCGCGCACCTGGCGGTGCACGGCGGTACGACCAGGACGCCCTGGTCCGGTTGCAGCGCATCCTGCTGCTCCGCGACCTGGGCATGGCGCTCGCCGACATCGGCGACGCCCTCCGCTCCGAGCCCGACGCCGCCCGCGCGCTGACCGCGCACCGAGAGCAGCTACGGGCGGAGCGGGACCTGGTCGAACGCAGGCTGGCCAGCCTCGACCGGACCATCGACGCGATAGAGAAGGGAGACCGCATCATGGCGGAAGACATGTTCGACGGGTTCGATCACACCCAGCACAAGGAGGAGGTCGAGCGCCGCTGGGGCAAGGAGGCGTACTCGCAGAGCGACGCCTGGTGGCGCGCCCTCGGGACGGAGGAGCAGCGGGAGTGGAAGGCGCGGCTGTCGGCGCTCCTGCAGGCGTGGGTCGACGGCGCGTCCGCCGGCCTCGACCCCGCCGGTAGCGAGGCGCAGGACATCGCCGCCCAGCACGCCGACTGGCTCGCCGGCATCCCGGGTACCCCGGGTCACGGCACGGGCGCGCCGGCCAAGGAGTACCTGGTGGGGCTCGCGGAACTGTACGTCGCGGACGAGCGCTTCGCGGCCAACTACGGCGGGACCGAGCGCGCGGCCTTCGTCCGCGACGCGCTGACCGTCTACGCGGACCGCAACCTGTAGGCCCCGGGGTACCGGGGGGCCCGACGGCGGTCGCGGGTGCGCTGCGGGGCACCCGCGACACCGTCGAGCTCGCGAGGCCGGGTCAGGCCCGCGCGCCGCAGCCGGGCAACCCGCAGGGTCAGACCCGCGCGCCCACGTCCCGCGCCTCGCGGGCGCCTCGCAGCCCCACCAGCAGCCCTGTCAGCAGGTAGATCCCCGTCAGCACCGCGAACGGCCCCGGCGACCAGCCCACGTCGGGCACCACCGCGGCCGCCAGGGCCGCGGCCCCGACGAACGCCGCGTTGTACAGCACGTCGAAGAACGCGAACGCCCGGCCGCGGAACTCGTCGGTCGAGTCCCGTTGCACGATCGTGTCGACGGCGATCTTCGCGCCTTGCGCCGCCATCCCCAGCAGGGCGGCGGCCGTCAGCATCAGGATCAGCCCGGGCTCGGCGGGAACCAGCAGCAGTTGCGACGCCGCTGCCACGACCAGCATGGTCGCGATCCAGCTCTGCGGTGCCATCCGCCGCCCGAGCCACGCCGTCACCACGATCGCGACGCCGCCTCCCACCCCGGTGGCCCCCACCACCTGCGCGAACACCGCCAGTCCAGAGGCCGGGTCACCCGGGTCGGAGAGCAGGTTCCGGGCCATCAGGATCGACGCGATGAACACCACGCCGTAGCAGAACCGGTGCGTCGCCATGGCGAGCAGCGCCTGCCCGGGCGTGCGCCGGGCGCCGAGGTAGCGCGCGCCGTCGACGAGCCCGCGGGCGACGATGACGACCTCGCGCCCCATCCGGCCGGCCGCCGGCGCGACCGGGCCCAGCTCGTCCCTCCGCAGCCGCAGCCCGAGCAGCGACGCGCACCCCACCACGAGCGCCGCGCACGTCAGGGCGGTCGCCTCCTGGAGGCGTCCAGGGGCTGCGACCTGACTCACCAGGAACGCGGCCAGCCCGCCGAGGAACGCCGCTCCCGCGCCGAGGGTCGGTGTCAGGGCGTTCGCCGTGAGCAGCAGCTTCTTGTCCTCGACGACGAGCGGCAGCCCCGCCGACAGTCCTGCCAGCAGGAACCGGTTCACGCTCAGCGCCGCGAGCCCGAGGACATAGATCCACCCGGACACGCCGTCGGACAGCATGAGGGCCGCCATGGCCGCCGTGATCACCACGCGGACCGCGTTGCCGACCACGAGCACCTGCCGTCGCTGCCAGCGGTCGAGGAAGACGCCGGCGAACGGCCCGACCAGCGTGAACGGCGCGAGCATCACCGCGAACGCGCCGGCGATCGCGGGCGCGCTGCCTTGCGACTCCGGCGAGAAGAACAGCAGGTTCGCGAGCCCGACCTGGAACATGCCGTCGCCGGCCTGGGACACGAGCCGCACCGCGAACAGCTTCCGGAACCCGGAGCGGGCGAGCAGCGCGCGGAGCTCGCGGAGGACCGACATGAGTTGAGCGTAGACCGTGTCCTGAGGCCGCCACCGAGTGGGCGAAAACGGCGACTTACCGCCGAGTAACGGGTCTCCCGGCACTCGTTGTGAGCATCGTCGGGGTGCTAGAGTCCGGCCGTTCAGCCAAAGGAGGCTTGCAGATGTTTGCACTTGACAGCACTGGCCTGATCGCGGTCGGAGTGATCGCGATCGTCATCGTCGGCCTCGCGGTCGGCGTGACAGCACTGGTCGCATTGATCTCGAAGCGGGTCCGGAAGTAGCGGAACCGCGCCCTGACCGGGGTGGTTCATTGCCGCACCGCACCGCCCCGGGCAGGGTACGTGCCGTGCCGTTGGTAGCGCTTTCACGCCCCCGGCCGACCGCAGGATCGCTGTCAGTCACCCTGCGTAGCCTGTGATGCATGACCACACTCGGGTGCGCACTTCTACCGACCTTCTCGCCACAGCAGTACCTTCCGATCGCCCGCGCCGCCGACGACGCCGGCCTGGCGGAGATCTGCCTCTGGGAGGACTGCTTCAAGGAGACCGGGATCGCCGCCGCGGGCGCGATCCTCGCCAGCACGGCCAACGTCCGGGTTCAGCTCGGCGTGCTGCCGGTGCCGCTGCGGAACGTGGCGCTGACCGCGATGGAGATCGCCACGCTGGAAGGGATGTTCCCGGGGCGGCTGGAGCCCGGCGTCGGGCACGGGGTGCAGAGCTGGATGGAGCAGGTCGGGGCGCGCGTGTCGTCGCCGCTCACGCTGCTGCGCGAGTACGCCACCGCCCTGCGAGGGCTGCTCGCGGGGGATCGGCTGAACGTCGCGGGGCGTTACGTGACGCTCGACGACGTCGCTCTCGACTGGCCGCCCGCCGCCACCCCGCCGGTGATCAGCGCGGCCACCGGCCCCAAGACGCTGAAGCTCGTCGGTGAGGTGGCCGACGGTGTCGCGCTGGACGGTGGCAACGGCCTGACCAGGCTGCGGTCCGCCGTCGAGACGGTGAAGCAGGCGTACGACGACGCCGGGCGCACCGACGACTTCAAGATCGTCATCTCCGTGGCGGCGGCCACCGGACCCGACTCCGCCCAGCGCGTGCGGGACTGGCTGCCCACCTGGGACCTGCCCGACGAGCCGGAGGAGTACTGCGTCTGGGGCGACTCCGCCGCGGAGATCGCCGACGGCCTGCGGAAGTTCGCCGACCTGGGCGCGGACACGATCAACGTCCAGCCCCTGGAGTCCGAGCCGGACCCGGAGGGCCTGGTGGCCTTCCTGGGGAAGGAGGTGCGCCCGTTGCTGGCGTGAGTGGAGGGCGTCGGCGGAATGCTTTCTCGACCATGTCCGCTTCCGGCACGCTCCTGGCCTGAGCGGCTGGCGCGCATCGTGGCGGTTCGATGTCGGAGAGCCCGGTTAGGGTCGCCGGCATGGGTGACATCGAGGCGGTCGGCCGGGTCGACGGCGAGGACTGGTACGCGCGTGACCTCTCCGGAGGGCGGTGGAATGACGTCATCTTCGTGGACGTCGATCTCACCGAGGCGTCCGGCGTCGGCGCGACGTTCGAGGAGTGCATCTTCCGGGGCGTGAAGTTCAACGCGGCGTCGTTCACCGAGTGCGCGTTCACGGCCTGCGTCTTCGACCGCTGCAACCTCTTCGACGTGACGTTCGAACGCTGCAAGATGGTGGGCTCGGTGTTCAGCAACTCCAAGCTGGACCTGCTCGAGGCGATCCGGGGCAACTGGTCTTTCGCCGATCTGACCAGGGCTGACGTCCGCTCGGCACGGTTCGAGGGCACCAGGTTCCGCGAGGCGAACCTGCGTGAGCTCCAGGCTCGGGGCGCCGTGTTCACGGGCTGCGACCTGTCCGGCGCGGACCTGGAGCTGGCCGACCTCGCGGATGCCACCCTCGTGGGCAGCGACCTGTCGTCGCTGGACCCGCGGACCGCCACGCTCGGCGGCGCGATCATCACCCCGGACCAGGCGACCGTGCTGATCGAGGCCCTGGGCCTGGTGGTCCGGCCGGACTGACCGGACGCAGGTGTCCCGGGCGTCTCAGGTCCACTCCCCGCCGAGCATCGTCGCCGTCACCAGCGGCACGCCCGGCCGGTACGCCAGGTGGAGGTACGACGGCGCGTCCAGCACCGCCAGGTCCGCACGTGACCCGGGGCCCAGCCACCCGACGTCGTCCCGCCGCAGCGCCGCAGCGCCACCGGCCGTCGTCGCCCACAACGCCTCCGCGGGGGACATCCGCATCTCCCGTACCGCCAGGGCCAGCGCGAACGGTATCGACGACGAGAACCCCGACCCCGGGTTGCAGTCGGTGGCGATCGCGACGGTGACGCCGGCCCTGAGGAACCGGCGCGCGTCGGGGTAGGGCTGCCGGGTCGAGAACTCGATCGACGGGAGCAGCGTCGCGACGACGCCCGAGTCCGCAAGGTTCCGCAGGTCGTCGTCGGAGGCGAACGTGCAGTGGTCCGCCGAGGCCGCGCCGACCTCGCACGCCACCTCGATGCCCGGCCCGTGTCCGAGCTGGTTCGCGTGGACCCGCGGCTGGAGGCCGGCGACGGTCCCCGCGCCCAGGATCGTGCGCGCGGCGTCCGCCCCGAACGCTCCGCGCTCGCAGAACACGTCGACCCAGCGGGCGTACGGGGCGCAGGCGTCAAGCATGTCGCCGGTGACCAGGTTGACGTACTCGGCCGGGTCGGTGTCCGGCGGCACCACGTGCGCTCCGAGGAACGTCGTCTCGGGCGTGACCTCGCGCGCGATCCGCAGCGCCCGTGCCTCCTGATCGACGCCGAGCCCGTACCCCGACTTGATCTCGACGGTGGTGGTGCCCTGCCGGTGCATCTCGGCGACGAGACGCCGGGCGTTCGCCAGCAGCTCCTCGTCCGGCGCCGCGCGCGTGGCCTCCACCGTGGTCCGGATCCCGCCCGCGGTGTACGGAGCGCCGGTCATGCGGGCCTCGAACTCGGCGGCCCGGTCACCCGCGAAGACGAGATGCGCGTGCGAGTCCACGAACCCGGGGATCACGGCGCGCCCCCGGAGGTCGCGCACCTCGTCCGCGGCGGGCGCGGCTGCCGCGGCCCCGGTCCACGCGACGAGCCCGTCGTCGTCGACGACCACGGCGGCTTCCCGCACGATCCCGAGCAGGTGTCCGGCACCACTCCCTGCCGAGGCGGTGCTCTCCCCGGCCGGGCCACCCTCTCGGGGGGAGGAGGGGGCACCGTGGACCGGGTCGTTGGTGACCAGCTCGCCGATGTTGGTCAGGAGGAGGCTCATCGCGTGGCTCCCTCGGGGGAGGCCGTCGCGGGCGCGGTCGTGATCAGGTTCGCGAGGGTGTCCGCCAGAGCCTGCACGCCCACGAGCGCGTCGGCGACGGTGATCGACTCCTCCGGCGAGTGGGAGACGCCGGTCTCGTTCCGCACGAACAGCATCGCGGTCGGAATGCCGGCCTGCTGGAGGATCCCGGCGTCGTGCCCGGCTCCGGTCGGGATGACGGGGATCGCGGCCGTCCCGCTGCCGAGCGCGCCGGCCAGGCGGCTCGTGAGGGCCGGGTCGAAGACGACCTCGCCCGAGACGGACTCTGTGGTCACCTCGAGGGTCGTCCCGTCGTCGGCCGCCCGGGCGCGGGCGGTGTGCTCGACCTCGGCGAGCAGTTCCGCGAGCTCGTCGCCGGTCGACGCGCGTGCATCCAGCCAGGCGCTGACCCGCGACGGGATCGCGTTGGTGCCGTTGGGTCGCACGTCGAGGCGTCCGAACGTCGCCCGCCGGACCGCGTCGCCGACGCCGTCGCGGGAGCGGGCTGCGGTGTCGGCCGCGAGCGACGTCGCGGCGTAGGTGAGCATCGGGTCTCGCCGGTCGGCCATGCGGGTGGCGCCGGCATGGTCGGCGTGGCCGCAGAAGTCGAACCGGTAGCGGCCGTGCGGCCAGATGGCGCTCGCGAGACCGACCGGCTCGTCGTCGCGCAGCACCAGGTCGCGGCCCTGCTCGCAGTGGAGCTCGACGAAGCAGGAGACGCCGTCGAGCAGGCTCCCGCCGTCGCTCCCGGCGTCGCTCCCGGCGATGACGTCGGCGAGCGCGATCCCGTCCCGGTCGCGGAGCTCGCGCGCGTGGGTCCAGCTCGTCAGCCCGGTCGCGAGACGTGACCCGAGGCAGGCGAGTCCGAACCGGGAACCTTCCTCCTCGGCGAAGACGCCGATGCCGAGCGGGACGCGAGGCACGACTCCGCGGTCCCGCAGCACGTCGATCGCGGCGAGGGCGGAGACGACGCCGAGCGGCCCGTCGAACGCGCCGCCGTCCAGCACGGAGTCCAGGTGCGACCCGGTGAGAACGGCGTTTCGGCGGGGGCCCGGCGGCGCGCCGCCGGCGTCGGGATCCCACCAGGCGATGGTGTTGCCGAAGCCGTCCGACTCCACGTCGAGTCCCCTGACCCGTGCCGCCTCCTCGAACCAGGCGGCCGCCTCGCGCTCCGCGCTCAGGAACGGCTGCCGGAAGTACCCGCCGGTGCGGGCGGACCGGCCCAGGGGCAGGAGCGCGCGCCACATCTCTTCAAAGCTCACGCTCCATTGGACCATCCGACGTCAGCCCTGGGCGGCGGCCAGCTCCGCCTGGAGCCAGGGCGGCGTGCTGTCCGGGTCGCGGGGGTACTTGTGCAGGTCCTTGGCGTAGAGGTGCGGCCTCGGGGCGTCGCTCCAGGCGGGCGGGTCGTCGAAGTTGAAGGCGACGTCCACCGTCGTCGGCCCCTCGGTTCCTGCCGTCCTGCGCACCGTCAGCTCCATCGAGAGCCAGGTCCCGGCCCCGGGCCGGTACATCACGTCGCGCAGCTCCTTGACCAGCCTGCTGGTCGAGCGGTCGGGCAGCCGGGAGCGGTCCTCACCGGACGGGCCCTCCACCACCATCTTCGTCTCCCCGTACGGCGCCAGCCTGCGGACCTGTAGTGTCGCCGATTCCCAGGCGGCGTCGACCGACGCGCTCCGGGCGACTGCCCGGGCGATCTCCTGGACGAGCTCACCCTGACGGACCGCCGGTGGTACCTGCTCGTCGGGCTCTGCCGGGATGTCAGACATTGTCGAACTCCTTCCTCTCGGCCTCACCGTCGATCGAGTATTCGACGGCGATCGTGCTGGGCACCGGACTCTCGCCGCTGTACTCGGGGAAGAGGTGCAGCTCGACGTCCGGTGGTGGCTCCGCGTCCAGCTCCTCCCGCAGGCGCGTCTCCAGTGTGTAGTAGGTGTCGCCGGCCCCGCGGTTCACCTCCTCGAGCATGGGCACGAGGTTGATGTCCTCCGGGCCGCCGCCGAACGCGTTGCCGACCAGGTGACCGCCGTCGTACCCGTCGCCGCCGAGGTCGCCGATGCGCTGCTGGATGCTCGACGACCGGTCGGCGTCGCCGAGCTCGAGATCCGCCACGTGGACCTCGACGGTGCGGGCCGCGTCGTCGGTGACGAACACGTGGTCGTCGCCGACGACATAGGTGGTGGCGGGCTGCGGCTCGATGAGGTCGTAGTTCAGGTCTCCCGTGCGCCCGTAGTCGGCTTCGACGTGCGTGACACGTCCTGAGCCGTCCGTGTAGAACGTCCCGCGGCCGTCCACGTCGTAGGCGGTGTGCGGTTGCGAGGCCGTCGGACGCCCCGAAGGCGGTACGGGCCGACGGCGGCTCCGCCTCCAGGGTCTGTTCCACCTCGGGCGGCGGGTACGCGTCGGAGCCGTGTTCGTGGGCGCTGTCGTCGTCGGTGGCGGCGTCACGGGCGCCGTCACGCAGGCCGCTGTCACCCGCACCGGCGTCACCGCCGTCCGCGCCCTGTCCGTCCGGGCCGACGGTGAACGACACCGGCTGGATCCCGGCCCCGGCCGGACCCCCACCCAGTGCGGCGCCCGGCACGCCAGGTCCGCCCACAGCCGGTCCGCCCACCCCGGAGAAGCCGTCCGACGTCGTCTCCTGGTCCGTGGCGTTCTCGCGGACCCTGCCGGCGACCGCGCTCAGGGCAGTCGCCGTCTCCCGGAGCCGGGCCGCGTGGAGCCCGTCCCACTCTGCGCGGAACTCCTCGGCGTCGGGCCCGTTCCAGCCGCCCGGGTCCGGGATCGCCGACTCGACGGTCGTCACGACGTCGTCCAGCGACTCGCTTCCCTGATCGATCCGGTCGGCCAGCAGACGCAGCGCCTCGACGTCGGCACCGAGCATCGTTCCGCTCACAGCTGTCCTCCTGGGACGGTTGTGTGTCCGCCGCGGTGGCGTCTCCCCGGAACGGCAGCCCGTTCCTGACGTCGGAACTCAAGCAGCGCACCCGGTACCGCGGGAATGGGGAGACCTCCCCATGGAGAGCCGTGCGGAGGCCGGCGCTGCCGTGCCCCTCGGCATGCCGGATCGTGGTGGCCGACCGGGACCGCGAGTGACAAGCCGAGGGGCACGACGCCGGAAGAATGCGTCGTGCCCCTCGGTACCCACGGCCGGGGAGACAAGGTCTCGACCCGGCCGGTCGGAGGCGGCTGCCCGGACCCAGCACCCGGTCCGGGGTCGCCTCCAGCTCGCAACACGGGGAACTCAACCAGAGTCGGGGACGACGGGGAATGGGCAGGGCTCCCCATCGGCGCCCCTTGTCCACATCGCGCCGGAGCGCTATGGCAGGTCCGCCGCCAGCCGGCTCGCCGGCAGCAGCCCTTGCCCGCCGGGCGCAGCCCTTCCTCGCCTGCCGACGGCAGTCCCGCACCTCCGCGCCGGCGCGCCGGCCGGGACCGACGCGACCGACGCGACCCGCGCCTCGACCCGCGCCCCGAGGCGTGCCCGTGCTCCCGCCTCGCCGTCGCCCGCGTAACCTCGCCCCATGGACGGAGCACGCACAGTCCGCGCAACCCGCGGCACCGAACTCACCGCCCGCAGCTGGCAGACCGAGGCCCCCTTGCGGATGCTCATGAACAACCTGGACCCCGACGTCGCGGAACGGCCCGACGACCTCGTGGTCTACGGCGGCACCGGCCGCGCCGCCCGCTCCTGGCCGGCCTACGACGCCATCGTCCGCACCCTCACCGACCTGCGCGAGGACGAGACCCTCCTGGTCCAGTCCGGCAAGCCGGTCGGCGTGCTGACCACGCACGAGTGGGCGCCCCGGGTGCTCATCGCGAACTCGAACCTGGTGGGGGACTGGGCGACGTGGCCCGAGTTCCGCCGCCTCGAACAGCTCGGCCTGACGATGTACGGGCAGATGACGGCCGGTTCGTGGATCTACATCGGTACTCAGGGAATCGTCCAGGGTACGTACGAGACGTTCGCCGCCGTCGCCGAGAAGAAGTTCGGCGGCAGCCTCGCCGGGACCCTCACCCTCACCGCCGGCTGCGGTGGCATGGGCGGCGCGCAGCCGCTCGCCGTCACGCTCAACGGGGGAGTGTGCCTGATCGTCGACGTCGACCGGGGACGCCTCGCCCGGCGCGTCGAGCACCGCTACCTCGACGAGGTCGCCGGTTCCGTCGACGACGGCGTCGCGCGGGCGCTCGCGGCCAAGGCGGAGGGACGCGCCTACTCGGTGGGAGTGGTCGGCAACGCCGCCGAGGTGTTCCCGGACCTGCTGGCGCGGGGTGCGGACATCGACATCGTCACCGACCAGACCTCCGCGCACGACCCGTTGTCCTACCTGCCGGCCGACGTGGCCCTGGAGGACTGGACCGCCGAGGCGGAGAAGGACCCCACCGGTTTCACCGACCGGGCGCGGGAGTCCATGGCCCGGCACGTCGAGGCGATGGTCGGGTTCCAGGACGGCGGGGCCGAGGTGTTCGACTACGGCAACTCCATCCGCGACGAGGCCCGCCAGGGCGGCTACTCGCGCGCGTTCGACTTCCCGGGTTTCGTCCCCGCCTACATCCGGCCGCTGTTCTGCGAGGGCAAGGGCCCGTTCCGCTGGGCCGCCCTGTCCGGCGACCCGAAGGACATCGCCGCGACCGACCGCGCCATCCTGGACCTCTTCCCCGACCACGACCGCCTGCACCGCTGGATCCGCGGCGCGCAGGAGAAGATCGCGTTCCAGGGCCTGCCCGCCCGGATCTGCTGGCTCGGGTACGGCGAGCGGGAGAAGGCTGGTCTCGCGTTCAACGACCTTGTCGCGTCCGGCGAGGTCAGCGCTCCGCTCGTGATCGGGCGCGACCACCTGGACGCCGGGTCGGTCGCCTCGCCGTACCGCGAGACCGAGGCCATGGCCGACGGCTCCGACGCCATCGCCGACTGGCCCCTGCTCAACGCCCTGACCGCCGCGTCGTCGGGCGCCACCTGGGTGTCGTTGCACCACGGCGGCGGCGTCGGCATGGGCAGGTCCATCCACGCCGGCCAGGTCTCGGTGGCCGACGGCACCCCGCTCGCGGCCCAGAAGCTGGCGCGCGTCCTGACCAACGACCCGGCCATGGGCGTCCTGCGCCACGTCGACGCCGGCTACGACCGCGCCACGGAGGTCGCGGAAGCACGCGGCGTCCGCGTCCCCCGGTGACCACCGTCCGCGCGGGCGCCGCGGACGCCATGCTGCGTCGTGGGACCGCAGCCACCACGCACCGTGGTGCTGTCGCCAGGAGAGGTGCCGACGGCGGATCGGCGGGCAGGGGCAGTAGGGGAGGGGTGGAGGATGGGTAGCTGGTGGTGCGAGCAGGCCTGGGTCGGGGGTGACCGGGCCGCCGGTGGCGTGGTGATCCGTACCGAGGGCGGGCGGGTCGCCGAGGTCACCACCGACGTCGCCGCCCCGCCGGCCGGGGCGACGCGCCTGCGCGGACTCACGCTGCCCGCCTTCGCCAACGCCCACTCGCACGCGTTCCACCGCGCCCTGCGCGGCAGGACGCACACGGTGCCCGCCGGAGGCGGCCGTGGCGCGGCCGGGTCGTTCTGGACCTGGCGGGAGCAGATGTACCGCGCGGCCGAGCGGCTCGACCCGGAGTCGTACCACCGGCTGGCGCGGGCCGTCTTCGCGGAGATGGTGCTGGCCGGGTACGGCGTCGTCGGCGAGTTCCACTACCTGCACCACGCCCCCGGCGGGCGGCCGTACGCGGATCCGAACGCCATGGGCCAGGCCCTGGTCGCGGCCGCCGCCGACGCCGGGATCCGGCTCACCCTCCTCGACACCTGCTACCTCATGGCGGGAGTCGACGGTACGCCGCTGTCCGGCGTCCAGCAGCGTTTCGGCGACGACGACGCGGACGGCTGGGTGTCCCGGGTCGAGGCCCTGGCAGCCTCCCGGCCCGGCGGCACGGTCCGGGTCGGTGCTGCCGTGCACTCCGTGCGGGCGGTGCCGGCCGAGGCGATCGGCACCGTCGCGGCCTGGGCGGAACGTCACGGCGCACCGTTGCACGCGCACCTGTCGGAGCAGCCCCAGGAGAACGCCGACTGCCTCGCCGTGCACGGCCGCACGCCGACGGAGCTGCTCGCCGTGCACGGTGCGCTCGGGCCGCGCACCACGGCGGTGCATGCCACGCACCTGACGGCCGGCGACGTCGCACACCTGGCGCAGTCCTCCGCCCGCGCCTGCGTCACCCGCACCACCGAGCGCGACCTGGCGGACGGCGCTCCGGCGCTCGAGGACCTGGTGGCCGCAGGGGTTCCGCTGGCCGTCGGCTCGGACAGCAACGCGGTCGTCGACCCGTTCGAGGAGGTGCGCGGCCTGGAGCTGGACGAGCGGGTCCGCACCCTCGGCAGGGGGCACCTGTCGCCCACGGCGCTCCTGCGGGCGGGAACAGGCGAGGGCTACGCCTCGCTCGGCTGGTCCCGGGCGGACGACGGGATCGGCGTCGGGGACCTGGCCGACCTCACGGTGGTGTCGCTCGACTCGGTCCGCATGGCCGGATGGACCCCGGAGTCCCTGCTCGGTCACACCGTCTTCGCGGCGACGGCCGCCGACATCACGGACACGATCGTGGGCGGCCGGCACGTGGTGCGGGACGGTGCGCACCACTCCGTCCCGGACACCGCGGCCGAGCTCCGGAGGTCGATCGCCGCGCTCGCAGCATCGTCGGGCACACCATGACCGGGCCGGTCACGGAGCAGCACGCGCCACCTGGCGGCCCCCTCCGGCGAGGAACGTCAGAGTGGTCCGCCGGCTCTTGACCTGGGGTGGCCGGCCAGCGCTCCAGTTCATCCGCGCGACACCCTCCGGATGCCCGGCGGCGGCCTGACCGCCACCCCGCCCCATCAGCCTGACCTCGTGCCTACCCCCATACCTCGCACGCGACGCACCGTGGCCTTCATCGCCTCCGGTGCCACCCTCGCGCTCAGCCTGACGGTGCTGGCCCCCGCGTCCGCCGTCGTCCCCGGGACCCCGTCGCCGGCCTCCCACCAGCTGCCTGCCCGCGACTCGGCCCTCGGCCCGGCCACCTTCGGCCCGGCCGGCGGCACGGCGTTCCAGCGTCTCTCCACCTACCCGGTCTTCCAGAACGTGCCGGCCGACGTCGACCCGGCCGACGAGACCGTCGCCGAGATCTCCGCCGTCAGCGAGGACGGCCGCACCGTCGTGTACACCGACGCCGCCGGCCGTCGTATCGGCTTCCTCGACATCTCCGACCCGGGTGCCCCGCGCGGGCTCGGCTCGCTCGGCCTCGCCGAGCTCGGGGACGCGGAGGACGAGCCGACGTCCGTCGCCGTGGTGGGCGACCACGTGCTCGTCGTCGTCAACACCTCGCAGAACCCCACGAACCCGAGCGGACGGCTCGACGTCGTCGACCTCGCGACCCGCACCAAGGTCCGCTCGATCGACCTGGGCGGCCAGCCCGACTCCGTCGCCGTCACGCCCGACGGCACGCACGCCGTCGTCGCCATCGAGAACGAGCGCGACGAGGACGTCCCCGCTGACGACGCCCCGGACGGCGACGACGGTGACCTGCCCCAGGCGCCCGCCGGGTTCGTCCAGGTCATCGACATCCCGGGAGCCGACCCCGCCGGCTGGACCGCTCGCCGTGTCCCGCTCACCGCGCCCGACGGCTCCGCCCTCCCGGTGCTCGCGGACGCGGGGGTGGACACCCCGCAGGACCCCGAACCGGAGTACGTGGCGATCAACCCGGCCGGCACGACCGCCGCCGTCTCCCTGCAGGAGAACAACGCGATCGTGCTGGTCGACATCGCCCCGGGCGAGGTGACGTCGGCGTTCTCGGCGGGGGAGCAGGCGTTGACCGGCGTCGACACGGTCGAGGACGGCGCGATCGACCTCACCGGCACGCTCGACGCGGCGCCGCGCGAGCCCGATGCCATCGCCTGGATCGACGACACCCACCTCGCCACCGCGAACGAGGGCGACTGGAAGGGCGGCACGCGCGGCTGGTCCGTCTTCGACGCCACCACCGGCGAGGTCGCCTGGGACGCCGGGAACACGCTGGAGCACCTGGCGGCGCGCGTCGGCCTGCACAACGACGGCCGCACCGAGAACAAGGGCGTCGAGATCGAAGGGCTCGCGGTCGGCCAGCTGCACGGCGTGCGATACGCGTTCGTCGGGTCGGAGCGGTCGAACTTCGTGGCCGTCTACGACGTGTCCGACGCCGCCTTGCCCCGCTTCGTGCAGGTTCTCGCGACGACGAACGGCCCGGAGGGCCTGCTCCCGGTGCCGGGGCGGGACCTGCTGATCGTGTCGTCCGAGGAGGACTCCGCCGAGGACGGCGTCCGGTCGGCCGTCACCGTCTTCGGCACGGGCCGGCGGTACGCCCGCGACACCGGGACGGATCGCGCCGACGCCACGGGCCGGCGAGGCTCGCACGCGCACTCCTCGTCCGTGACGTTCCCGTCGATCGTGTCCGCCGACGTGGGCGGGACGGCCGGGGCGTCCACGGCGGGCCGGGGCGGCGATCGGCACGTCACCCCGGGCACCCCGATCGGGTGGACGGCGCTCGGCGCCCTGTCGGCTGACCCGGAGGCCGCCGGCCGCCTGTACACCGTGAGCGACTCCGCGAAGACGCCGACGTCGATCTACTCCCTGCGGCTGGACGACGGTCGGCGCGGCCGTCACGGGCACGGGACGGCGGCGCCGGACCCCGCGGTGATCGACAGCGAGCTCACGGTGACCGACGCGGGAGCGCCCGTCGGGCTGGACGCCGAGGGGATCTGGGCGCGGCCCGCGCGTGCCGGCGGCGGGTTCTGGATCGCTTCGGAGGGCAGGACGGGCGCGGAGAACGCGCTGGTGCGGGTCTCGGCAGACGGCGAGGTGCGGGAGCAGGTCGCGCTGCCGGACGCTGTCGCCGCCGGCCTCGGGAAGTGGGGTCTCGAGGGAGTCACCGGGGTCACGGATCGCGACGGCGAGCACCTGTTCGTCGCCCTCCAGCGCGGGCTGACCTCCGACGACGGCCTGGGCGGCTACGCCCGCATCGGACGTTACGACGTGGCGAGCGCGGAGTGGACCTGGTTCGGGTACGAGCTGGAGGAGCCGTCGGCCGACGGCGACTGGATCGGTCTGTCCGAGGTGACCGCCGTCGACCGCGACACGCTCGCGGTGGTCGAGCGAGACAAGCTCAACGGGCCGGACGCCGCGCTCAAGGCCGTGTACACGGTGGACCTGCCGGCCACCGACCCGGCTCCGGGCGAGGTCGCGATGCTGGAGAAGGACCTGACGATCGACGTCCTCCCGGCCCTGCGGGCGACCAACGGCTGGACCCAGGAGAAGCTCGAGGGCCTCACGATCGGCGGTGACGGCCACGTCTACGCCGTGACCGACAACGACGCCCTGGCGGACGCTACGGGCGAGACGGTCTTCCTGGACCTCGGCAGGGCCCGGCGCCTGTTCCGCTGATGGGCCGGTGGGCCGGTGGGCCGGCGGGCCAGCGGTTCGATGACCCGGCGGCCCGGCCGCGCGCCGAGTCGGGCCGGGGCCTCGCACGATCTCTTGCGAGGCCCCGGCCCGGCAGGGCCGTCACCCTCCGAGGTTGACAGATGTCCCCCCGGAGGCGGAGGGCAGATCAGGGGAGAACCGGGGGACTACCCGATATCGCCGGGCACCTGCGCGGCATAGCGTGGAGTCATGACCACGCAGACACTTTCTCGCCCTCGCCAGGGCCGCATGATCGCCGGGGTGTGCGCAGGCATCGCGAGGCGCTTCGGGTGGAACGCCACCCTGCTGCGCGTGCTCGTCGTTGCCTCCATCCTGCTTCCGGGCCCGCAGGTCCTGGCTTACATCATCTTCTGGATCCTCATGCCCAACGACGACTGACGACGTTCACGCGCCCGCCAGGGCTCCACAGGAAACGGCGTCCGCATGATGACCGGTCCGCGATCGGTCTTCCCGTGAGCGGTCGGTCCGTCCGTGAGTGATCGGCACGTTGATTTGCCGATCGCTCACGGACGGACCGACCGCTGACCGACGCGCCGATCACTCCCGGACCGGCCGATCGTGTGCCGGACCGGTCCGTCACCAGCCTGTCGGGGCGAGCACCTTGCGGATGCGCTTCTCGCTGACCGGGCCGTCCGTGCCCAGCTGCTGGGCGAACAGGCTCACCCGGAACTCCTCCAGCATCCAGCGGATCTCCGCCAGCTCCGCGGCGCGCGCCGCGTCGGGGGTGCCGGCCGCGTACGTCGCGCGCGCCTTCTCCCACGCCTGCGTCACGTCGCCGACCCGCCAGGCGAGGTCGGCGTCGCGATGCGGGTTCTCGCTCGCCTTCGCCAGCCGGTGCGACGCCGCGCGCAGGTAGCGCACCAGATGCGGCAGCCGGCGCGGCGGCGTCGCCGACACGAAGCCGTCGTGGACGAGCCCTGCCGCGTGCTCGCGCAGGTCCTGCAGCACCTGGAGGAGCGCGAGGCTGGACTGGTTCCGGATCTCGCCCTCCAGCGCCCGGTGCGCCGACAGCGCCGCCACCACGTGCCCGACCACCCGGTACACCTCGTCCTCGAGGTGCTGCCGCACGTGATCGCGCGCCGCCTCGAAGTCGGCCGCGCCACGGATCGTGGCCGCGTCGGGCCCGTCGGGCGGGGTGTCGTACCGCCGTTCGCCGTCCGGAACGGTCAGGCCGACGACGGCGGCCAGCTGGAGATCCGTGACCAGCGCGTCCGTGTCGCGGTACGGGCTGGACGCCATCGTGAGCGACTGCGTGGCCGACCAGCGCGACGTGATCCGCGCCGTCGGCAGCGCCGTGGCCCGCAGCAGCAGGCGCCGCACCCCGGCGGCGTGCGCTGCGTCCCGCGCCGACTCGTCCGCCAGGATGCGCAGGGCGACGACGGTCGCCCGCGGCTTGCCCTGCACCTTCGGCCCGCGCTCCGCCACGAGCGCGGGGTACCCGCGCACGACGACGCCACCGCCGACGTCCGTGGCCAAGACCTCAGGCAGCACCCCGCCGTCCAGCCCTTCGGGCCACCCGACGAGCTCCTCCCGCTCGGCCACGAGGGTTCCGTCCGCGGCTCCCGTGCCGCTCCCGGCCCGTTCGCCTCCTGGGCCTCCTGGGCCTCCTGGGCCACCTGGGCCGCCGGGGGCACCAGGGCCACCCCCGGCCGCCGCCCCCGCCCCCGCGCAGGCCCCCGGCTCGCGTGGCAGCCCCACCGCGCCGGGACGCGCTGCCCCGGCGGGACCGTCCCGAGGCGGCGTCGTGGCCGTCGGAGCGGTTGCGTCGGCGTTCGCCCGGGCTTCCGCGAGCGCTTGGCCCACGGCGCCCCGGACCGCCGAGCGGACCGCGGACTCCGCGCGTCTCGCCAGCTTGCGCTGGAGCACCAGGAGGTCCTTCGACTCCTCCAGGACGACGGCGTTCCCGTCGTCCCGGGCGTCGCTTCCCGCGCTGCGTCCCGGGCTCCGTCCGCGCCCCTGCTTCCCGCGCCGGCCGTCGCCACGTCCGTCGCCGCGTCCGTCGTTGCCAGGTCCGTCGTTGCCAGGTCCCGCGTCGCCACGTCCGGCGTCGTCCCCGGAGCCGCGCGGTTCGAAGACGCGGAACGTCATGCGCAGGTGGTCCGGGAGGCGTTCCACCCGTTCCGGTGTCCAGACGTCGTCCGGGACCATGATCCCGCGCACCGCCAGGACGGCGCGGGAGAAGGCGGCGGTGAACGGTTCGGCCATGTCGCCGGCACGGGTCATGTCCTCCCAGGCCGGGAGCTCGGCGCGCAGCCACGCCGCGATCTCGCGGGCGCAGTCGGGCGCTGGCACCAGGTCGCGGCGCACGGGCTTGGGGAGGGACTTGATGGTGGCGACGCACAGTTCTTCGAGCAGCCCGGGCACCATCCAGTCGAACCCGTCGGGCACGACGCGCGGCAGCACGGACACCGGGATGTGCACGGTGACGCCGTCGGCCCCGGAGCCGGGCGCGAACTGGTACGTGAGCGGCAGCGACAGGTCGCCCTGCGGCCAGGTCTCGGGGAACGCGTCGGTGTCCACGGACGCGTCGCCGACGAGCAGGTCCATGGTGAAGGTGAGCAGGTCGGGCTGATCGCGCCGCGTCGCGTTCCACCACTTGTCGAAGTGCGCCGCGGAGACGACGTCGTCGGGGACGCGCTCGTCGTAGAAGGCGAAGAGGTCGTCCTCGGACGCGACGATCCCGCGCTGCCGGGTCCGCGCCTCGAGCTCGCCCGCCTCGTCGAGCAGACGCCGGTTCTCGGCGAAGAACCGGTGTCGCGTGGTCCACCCGCCCTCGACGAGCGCGTTCCGCAGGAACATCTCGCGGGCGGCCTCCGGGTCGACGCGCGAGTACAGCACCGTGCGGTCCGCGACGATCGGCACCCCGTACAGCAGCACCTTCTCCGTGCACATCGCGGCGCCGCGCTTCGTCGACCAGTGCGGCTCGGAGTAGGTGCGGCGCGCGAGCGGCCCGGCCAGGTCCTCCGCCCACTCGGGCTTGATCCGGGCGACGTCGCGCGCCCACAGCCGTGACGTCTCCACCAGCTCGCCGGCCATGATCCACACCGGGGGCTTCTTGCTCAGCGGCGACCCCGGGAAGATCGCGAACCGTGCCCCGCGCGCGCCGACGTACTCGTTGCGTGCCTGCTTCGTCGCGCGCTTGATCGCGCGCTCGCGCGCCTCGCCCCGCAGGTGCGCGACGGCGGACGCCTTCACCTCTCCGGTGTCCTGCATGCCGATGTGCGAGAGCAGCCCGGCAAGCAGCGCCCGGTGGATGGTGTCCCCGTCCCAGGAGCTCGCGGCCGACGACGTGGCCGCTCCCGTCTCTGCCGCATCCGCCGGCCGGGCCGGTGCCGCACGCGTGGAGCCCACCGCCGCGGCGGACGGGGCCTGCTCGCCGGACGGGGTCCTGCGAGGCTTGTAGGCCATGTCGATCCCGAGCGGCTTGCTCATCTCCCGCAGCTGCGCCACGACGTCCTGCCACTCGCGGATCCGCAGGAAGTTGAGGTATTCCGACTTGCACAGCCGGCGGAACGCCGAGCCGGACAGCTCGTGCTGCCTCTCCCGCACGTACTCCCAGAGGTTCAGGTACGTGAGGAAGTCCGAGCCGGGGTCGCGGAACCGCGCGTGCTGCTGGTCCGCCTGCTCCCGTTGCTCGGCGGGCCGTTCGCGCGGGTCCTGGATCGACAGCGCGGCCGCGACGATCGCGACCTCCCGCGCGACGCCGAGCTTGTCGCCCTCCACGACCATGCGGGCCAGCCGCGGGTCCATCGGGAGCTGCGCGAGCAGGCGGCCCACCGGTGTGAGCCGGGTGTGCCCGCCCCCCGCGCGCCCGGAGCCGCCGCGCCCGGGTCCGTCGTCGGACAGCTCCAGCGCGCCGAGCTCCGTCAGGAGCTGCACCCCGTCGCGCACCGCGCGCGTGTCCGGCGGCTCGACGAAGGGGAACCGGGCGACGTCGTCGGGCGACTCGGCGACGCCCACCGACACCATCTGCAGCAGCACGCTCGCCAGCGAGGTGCGCAGGATCTCCGGCTCGGTGAACTCCGGCCGGCTCTGGAAGTCGTCCTCGGAGTAGAGCCGGATCGCGATGCCGTCCGCGACGCGGCCGCAGCGGCCCGCGCGCTGGTTCGCGCTCGCCTGCGACACCGGCTCGATCGGCAGCCGCTGCACCTTGGTCTGCTTCGACCAGCGGCTGATCCGCGCCGTCCCGGGGTCCACGACGTACCGGATGCCAGGCACGGTCAGCGACGTCTCTGCCACGTTCGTGGCCAGCACGATCCGCCGGTGCGAGTGCTGCTGGAACACCCGGTGCTGCTCCGCGCTGCTCAGCCGGGCGTAGAGCGGCAGGATCTCCGTGTACTGCGGGTGGCGAGGGTCCGCAGCCCGTTCGCGCAGGTGGCCGGCGAGGGCGTCGGCGGCGTCGTGGATCTCGCGCTCGCCGGAGAGGAAGACGAGGATGTCGCCGGGTCCCTCGCGGCCGAGCTCGTCGCAGGCCTCGACGATCCCCGTGACCAGGTCCTTCTCGTCCTTCCGGCCGGCTCCGCCGCGCTCGGCAGACCTCGTCCCGCGGCCTGTGGCGCCGCCGCGGGGGTGACCCGCGCCCGGCGTGCCACGGGTGCCCCGGGTGGACCCGCCGGCCCGGGAGCGCGGCGCGCCGTGCTCGCCGTCGCCGTCCTCGTCGGCCCCGGTCTGCCGGTCCTCCGGGACGAGCGGGCGGTACCGCACCTCGACCGGATATGTCCGCCCCGAGACCTCGACCACGGGTGCCTGACCGGGCAGGACGTCGACGACGGCGGCGGGCGCGCCTCCGCCCTCCGCCAGGGAGGCGGGGGAGAAGTGGCGCGCGAACCGCTCGGAGTCGATCGTCGCGGAGGTGATGATGAGCTTCAGGTCTGGACGCTGCGGGAGCAGCCGGGCCAGGTAGCCGAGCAGGAAGTCGATGTTGAGCGACCGCTCGTGGGCCTCGTCGACGACGATCGTGTCGTAGGCGAGCAGCTTCGGGTCCCGCTGGATCTGGGCGAGGAGGATGCCGTCCGTCATGACCTTGACGAGGGTGTTCTCGGTCGACCTGTCGGTGAACCGCACCTGGTAGCCGACGGTGTCGCCGAGGTTCGTGCCCAGCTCCTCCGCGATGCGCTCCGCGACGCTGCGCGCGGCGATCCGACGGGGCTGCGTGTGCCCGATCTGGCCGCTGCGGCCGCGTCCGAGGTCGAGCAGGATCTTGGGGATCTGCGTGGTCTTCCCGGAACCGGTCTCGCCGGCGACCACCACCACCTGGTTGTCCGCGATGGCCCGGGCGATGTCGTCGCGCCGGGCGGAGACGGGCAGCTGCTCCGGGTACGCGATCGGCGGGACGACGACGGCCGCGCGCTTCGCGGCCGCCGCCTCGAGCTGGGCGGTCGAGACCTGGGTGGCGTGCTGCGGTCGGCGGTTGCCGGAACGCCGCCGGCCCGAGCCCCGGCCGCGGTTCCGGTGCCCGCCCGGGCGGCTTCGGTCGCCGTCGGGCACGGGGGCGGAGGAAGGCTCGGTACTCACAACCCCTCATTGTCCCAGGACCGGCAAGGTGATTTCCGCGGACCTGCCTCCCCGGCAACGTCGACGGCCCCGCGGTGTCGCGGACCGGTCAGTACGAGCAGGTGCTCAGGTAGCCCTGGACGGCCGCCTTCTCCGCCGAGTCGATGGTGAGGTTCCAGCGGGACTTGGTGTGGATCCACATCTTCGCGTAGGCGCAGCGCTTGGCGGCCAGCGGCGGCACCCACTCGGCCGGGTCGCCGTCGCTCTTGGACCTGTTGGACGACGCCGACACCGCGATGAGCTGCGGGCCCGTCAGGTCGTTCGCGAAGCTCTCCCGTTCGCCGGTGGTCCAGGCGCTCGCGCCGGACGCCCAGGCCTCGGCCAGCGGCACCATGTGGTCGATGTCGAACTCCGACGGGTCGGTGGTGGTCACCCCGTCGTACTGGCTGGTCCAGCTGCCCGACGTCGGGTAGCAGTCGCTGCCGACCTCCACGCCCTCGCCGTCGCGCTGGAGCACGACCTCGCGCGTGTTGCAGCTGTCGCCCTGGTTGCTCCAGTGCGGGAAGAGGTCGCGGTCGTAGCTGTCCCCGTCGCTCTCGGGCTGCACCGTGAGCCCGTCGAGCTCGGACTGCACCTGCTCCTTGGACGGGATGTCCGGCGGGTAGGCCTGCGCGTCCTCCGGCACCGCGACCGTGGCGACGGCGAGGAGTGCGGCGAGGGCCGCGCCGAGCGCGACCCGGAGCCGGGCCCCGCTCAGGGTGCGCGGGTTCGTGGGCGACGTCGTAGCGGGACGGGGCTGCGTCATTGGGGGTCCCTTCCGAGAACGGTGCAGGTGCTCTGCCGTTCCCGATGGTGGTCCCGCCGTGTGTCGTTCCGATGACCTATGGGTGAAAAATATGGATATTCTGCACGGCTAGTGAGGTACCCGGGATCCGGCGGACGCCCAGTTCGCAGGCCGGATCTGCCGCGGAGCACGCGTGCAGCAGAACGCCCCCGCCGACCCCGAGCCGCGGGGTCGGCGGGGGCGCTGCGGACGCGGCGCTCGCGCGGCCAGGGGTCGGCGTGACCGCCGGACGTCGCCCACCTGCGCCGCGTCCGTCCTACATGCCGGAGCGGCCGGCCTCGATGCCCAGCCAGAACCCGAGGCCCACCAGGGCCAGCGAGCCGATGGTGGACACGATCGCCAGGACGAGGCCCCACTTGGCGAGGAAGAGGTCGAAGCCCTCCTTGCCGGCCCGGCCGACGGCGACGCCGTTGACGATCACGCCGACGATCGGGATGTAGGCCATGAAGAAGCCCACCAGGCTGAAGACGACCGTGTTCGGGTCCTCGTACTCCTCCTCGGTCTCCGTGGCGTCGCTCTCGGTCGCCTCGGTGAGGGCGTCGGAGATCTTCGAGGCGACGGTGTCGTCCTCGCTGTTCGTGGGTTCGGGGGTGTTGGTCTCGGTGTCAGGGGAGGTCATGCGAAAGGTGCTCCTCGAACGGGGGACCACATAGGGTCCTGTGGTTGGTAGCTAGGACCGTTGCGTCCCATCGGTCGGCCATATTGTGATGTATCAGGTATAGGCAGCGCCAGGTTAGTAGTCCCCGGGGCAACCGCGTCACCACGCCCGACGACGCGGCAGACTGGGCCTCATGACCACGTCACACGCAACGGCCCACCCGGCGACCCCGGGGCCCGGGCCGGCGACTCCTGCCGGCGCCCGTCCGACCAGCGCTGATCTGACCACCGTCGATCTCACCGGCGACCCGCTCACCGCAGAGCAGGTGGTCGCCGTCGCCCGTCACGGGGCCCGCGTCACCATCACCGACGACGCCCACGCACGCATGGCCGCGACCCGGCAGATCATCGACGACCTCGCCCACGACGTCCGCCCCCACTACGGCGTCTCCACCGGGTTCGGCGCCCTCGCACGCACCCACATCCCCCCGGAACGCCGCAGCGACCTGCAGCGCAGCCTCGTCCGCTCGCACGCCGCCGGCGCGGGCGCGGAGGTGGAGACCGAAGTGGTCCGCGCCCTCCAGCTCCTCCGCCTCAACACGCTGGCCACCGGGCGCACCGGTGTCCGCCCGGGGACGGCGCAGGTCTACACCGACATGCTGAACTCCGGGATCACCCCGGTGGTCCGCGAGTTCGGGTCCCTCGGCTGCTCCGGTGACCTCGCGCCGCTGAGCCACGTCGCGCTCGCGGCCATGGGCGAGGGCGACGTGCGCGTGGTGAGCTCGCCCGGCCCGGCCACGGCCGTCGTCGTCCCCGGGCCGCTGCGGCCCGCCGCCGACGCGCTGACCGAGGCCGGCATCACGCCCGTCACCCTCGCGGAGAAGGAAGGGCTCGCCCTCATCAACGGGACGGACGGGATGCTCGGCATGCTCGTGCTCGCCCTGCACGACCTGCGCAACCTCCTGGCCAGCGCGGACATCGCGGCGGCGCTCAGCGTCGAGGCACTGCTCGGCAGCGACGCCCCGTTCGCCGAGGACCTGGTGGCGCTGCGCCCGCACCCGGGGCAGCGGGCGTCGGCCGCGAACCTCCGCGAGATGCTCGCGGGCAGCGGCATCATGGCCAGCCACCGCGAGACCTACGACGACGGCTCGCCCGTCTGCACCCGCGTCCAGGACGCGTACTCCCTGCGCTGTGCCCCGCAGGTGCACGGCGCCGCACGGGACACGCTGGACCACGCGGCGAGCGTCGCGGACCGTGAGCTCACGTCCGCGATCGACAACCCGGTCGTGACGCAGGACGGGCGGGTCGAATCGTGCGGCAACTTCCACGGTGCCCCGGTCGGCTACGCCCTGGACTTCGCCGCGATCGCCGTGGCCGACGTCGCGAGCATCTCCGAGCGTCGCACCGACCGGCACCTGGACAAGCACCGCAACGACGGGCTGCCGCCGTTCCTCGCGCACGAGGCCGGCGTCGACTCCGGGCTGATGATCGCCCAGTACACGGCCGCCGGGATCGTCAGCGAGCTGAAGCGCCTGGCAGCACCCGCCAGCGTCGACTCCATCCCGAGCTCGGCCATGCAGGAGGACCACGTCTCCATGGGCTGGGCGGCTGCGCGCAAGCTGCGCACGGCGGTCCACGGGCTCGCGCGCGTGCTCGCGATCGAGGTCATGACCGCCTGCCGCGCGCTCGACCTGCGCCTCGTCGAGCGAGCGGGCGGCACCGGGACACAGCCCGGCGGCGCACCGTGGGGCCCGGAACGGATCGCCCCGGGGACCCGCGCGGTGCACGACGTCGTCCGCGGGGCCGTGGACGGGCCCGGTGCGGACCGCGTGCTCGCCCCGGAGATCGAGGCCGTGACTGACCTGGTCACCACCGGTGCGCTCGTGGCGGCGGCCGGGCAGGCCGTCGGACCCCTGCGCTGACGGGTGTCCGGAGGGGCCGGCGGAGCCCGTGCCGGTCCGGTCCCGCGCCGGCGCCTACCTGCGCGAAGAGCGGCCCGACGTGCGCGAAGAGCGGCCGCCCTGCCCTTGATCGGTGCGGAGGACGGTGACACGATCGACAGCGGGCCCGGGAGCGCAGGAGGGCGTCCACCCGGGCGAAGTTCGGCCAAGGGCTCCCGCTCGGTGTCCGGCGCATGCAAGGATGCGTACCCGCAGGACAAAAAGGTTGTAGTGGCTAAGGATCGACGGAGGGTGTGTGTCCATGAGCAGCCCGAGCGATTCTCATCGCGAAGGTGGCAGCGACGGCGCCGACGAGGCGCCCGAGCCCATGGCGCCCCGGGCCGCCGTACCCACCAGACCCCGGCCGGGCCTGTGGTCCCGCATCTCCGGCGTGGCCTTCCTGCGCGCGCACCGGCGCGAGCTGCTGCGAGGCGCGATGGCCGGCGTGGTCGCCGGCGGGATCCTGTTCAGCCTCGGCGGGAGCCTGCCGGGCGCGGGATCGTCCGAGGCGGCGCAGGGAGCGGACGGCTCGGCCGACGCACCCGTCGCGGTCGTCTCCGGCGAGAACGTCACCATCGACCAGGCGCTCGCGGTGCTGGACCGCGCGCACCGGCTCGCGGCGGAGCAGGGCGCGTCGCTGGACCCGCAGATCGCGCAGGCCGCGGCCGAGCTCGGCATGCTGTACGCGACCTACCAGGCGCAGCAGGACGCGCTCCGTTTCGCGACCGGCGTGCTCGACCCGCGCACCGGGGCCATGGTCGGCGTGCCCCAGGACGTCGAGGTGGCGGTGCCCGGCACCGACCGGCCGGACGTGGACGACGAGCCGCAGGACCGCATCGACATGCCCGCCACGCCGGCCTCGAACGTCCGTGAGGTGAGCGGACGGCCCACGGACGACCTCGGGCAGGACGAGCGCGTCGCGGCGGACCGCCCGGAGCGCGACGCGCAGACCGGCACAGAGACGGGCGCGCAGAGCGGCGACGCGGCCACGGCGGGTGACGCGGAGCGCGGCACGGGAGCCCGTGGCGCGCAAGCGCACGGCACCGAGCGCGACACGGAACCGCACGGCACGGCTGTGGGCGACGACGGGACCGGCACGGATCTCCCCGCCGCCGAGACCCCCACGGACATGCGCGACCACGACTCGCTGGTGACGCGGCACGACGTCGTGCTGGCCGCCCAGCGGCTGGCCCTGCTCATGGACCCGACGATGGCGGACACGCTCGTCGTCGCCCCGGTGCCCGCCGGCGGCGCCGGTGACCCGTTGCGGCAGGACCTCGAGTCGGTCGTGGAGGCGTTCCGGCTGTCCACGGCCGGGTTCGCGAACGGCCGCATCCCGACGAACGTCCTCTGCCCGCTCGAGTTCGCGCCCGGACACCTGCTGCGCTGCGACGCCGCCGAGCGGCTGACCGCGCTGAGCGAGAAGTACGAGCAGCGGTTCGGCACCCCCATCCCGATCACCGACTCGTACCGGGCGTACGAGCAGCAGGTCAGCCTGCGGGCACTCAAGCCCGACCTGGCAGCCATCCCCGGTACGTCCAAGCACGGGTGGGGGATCGCCGTCGACCTCGGCAACCCGATCAGCACGGGCCGGAGCGCCGAGTACGCCTGGCTCCGCGTGCAGGGACCCGACTACGGCTGGGACAACCCCGTCTGGGCCCGCCTGGACGGCTCGAAGCCCGAGCCGTGGCACTTCGAGTTCTTCGCCGCGGGAGCCATCCCGAACCGCATGACGGACGTGTCCGACGTCGTCATCGGCGAGGACCCGAAGCCCGGCGCCGGTCCGGCCACGACCCCGGCCAGGAACAAGTCCTCTGCCTCGAAGGACAAGGACAAGGACACGGCCGACCGTGCGGGCGGGTCGGGCAAGGGCGACGACTCGTCGCCGAAGCCTTCGAAGCCATCGAAGCCCGGGGGCGGCTCCGACAAGGACGAGCCGAGCCCGTCACCCTCGCCCACCAAGCCGAGCCCGTCACCCTCGCCCACCAAGCCGAGCCCGTCGCCCTCGCCCACCAAGCCGTCGCCGTCACCCAGCGACCCGTCGCCGTCGCCGAGCGACCCGTCGCCGTCACCCAGCGCACCGAGCCCGTCCCCGTCCCCGGGCGACGAGGACTCGTGCACGGACGACTCCGGAACGGACGGACCGGGTACGGACGACGACGCCACCGACGACTCCGCCACCGACGACTCCGCCACCGACGACTCCGATACTGACGACTCGGGCACGGACGACTCCGGAACGGACGGTTCAGGCACCGGCGAGTCCGGCACGGACGACTCCGGCACCGATGATGCCGACGACCCCGACACTGACGAGCCCTGCGCCGACGACGAGGGCGAGCCGGACGCGTCGACGTCGTCCGGTTCCTCGGAGAAGCTCCCGAGCGGTACGGATGCCCTGGCCGGCCTGATCGGCGTGGTGCTGACGCGACAGATCGTCCGCCGCAGACGTCCGGGCCACGCCGGCCTCGACGGCGAAGATCCCCTCGCCTGACTGCCGGCGACCGGATCGCCCGGGTGCGGGCTCTCTCTGTCGATCTCCACCGTGGGCGTGACAAAGGCGCGGCGATGTGGTGGTCTCAGGGAGCGGCTTGCTCCGGCAAGACCTTGACCAACGCTCGGAGGAACCATGAAGAAGACGGTGACGGTGGGAACTGTCGGGCGTTGTGACTCGTTTGGCGCTGTGTCACCTGATCTTGACTTCGCGCAACGTGAACGTAACCGCTCAGGGCTGGACTCTTCGGTCGTCGAGGGGAAGACTCGAACCCTGTGGGATTCGTGCCCTGTGCATCACGACGAGGTGAATTTGCGGCAAGGGCACGTCAAATATCGGTCGAAGCACTGACAACGGAGTGTACGAAGACATGGACTCTCTCCCGAGCTCTTCCGACCCTGCAACAGAGCCCGGACGCCCCGGCTCCGGGATCGCCTGCCGACATGTGTACGAGGGTTCGATCCTCACCCTGTGGGGCGAGGTCGACGCCCAGCTGCGCGAGGCCGCCAGCCAGGCGATGGCGTCGCTCGCGTCCCGTCCCGACCCTGCGCCCGTCATCGTCGACGCGCGTGACGTCACCTTCATCGACTCCTCCGGGGTCGCGTTCATCGTCCAGGTCTTCGTCCTCGGCGAGGAGACGGGGTCGACCGTGACCCTGCGCGAGCCGTCGCCGGAGGTCGTGCGGGTCCTGGACATGGTCGGCATCTCGGAACGCCTCCCGACGGAGGCAAAGGCCACGGCCTGACCTCCCTCCCGCGTGACCTCCGCTGACGCGTGACCCCCGCTGAGTGCACCCGGTCGGACGAGCCGGACGCGACCCGACCGGCACCGCGCACGCAGCGGGGGTCGCGCGTGGGTCGGGGGCGGGCGGATCAGCCGGTGGACGCGGGGCAGGGGCTCGCCGTGGCGCGTGGCAGTCTGGTCCGGTGCACAACGATGTCAGCGTGAACTGGGCAGGCAATCTCACGTACTCGGCGGCCGCAGTCGCCCGGCCTGGTACGCCGGAGGAGCTCGCGGAGCTCGTCGCCGGCGCCGACCGTGTCAAGGCGCTCGGCTCACGGCACTCCTTCTGCGACATCGCCGACACCACCGGCACCCATGTCCTGCTCGACGCGTACGACGACGGCCGCCCGGCCGCCGTCGTCGACCCCGTGACCGGTGTCGCGTCGCTGCGGGCCGGGCTGCTGTACGGGCAGGCGGCGGTCGCGCTGCTGGACCACGGGCGGGCGCTGCGCACGATGGCGTCGCTGCCGCACATCTCCCTCGCCGGCGCGGTCGCCACCGCGACCCACGGTTCCGGTGACACGAACGGCTGCCTCGCGAGCGACGTCGTCGGGCTCGAGCTCGTCTCCGCCGACGGCGCGACCCGCACCCTGCGCCGCGGCGACGCCGACTTTCCGGGTGCGGTGGTGGGGCTCGGGGCGCTGGGCGTCGTGACCCGCGTCGAGATGGCCACGGACCCGGCCTTCGAGGTGCGTCAGGACGTCGTCGTCGGCCTGCCGTGGGAGGCCCTGCTCGCGAACCTCGACGCGATCACCGGGGCGGCCTACTCGGTGAGCGCCTTCACCCGCTGGGGTGAGGACACGGTCTCGCAGGTCTGGTCGAAGTCGCGGGTGGACGCCGCCTCGCGCCGGCGTGCCCAGGACGGAGCGGGCTCCGGACGGCAGACCGGCCGTCCTGCCCGGGAAGTCCTGCTCGGCCTGGGTGCGAAGGACGCCCCCGGGCCGATGCACATGCTGGCCGGCGAGGACCCCGCGGCGTGCACCGCCCAGGGTGGTGTGCCCGGCCCCGCGCACGAGCGGCTCCCGCACTTCCGCGCGGAGCACAAGCCGTCGACGGGCGCCGAGCTCCAGTCCGAGTACCTCGTGCCGCGCGAGCGCGCCGCCGAGGCGATCGAGGCGATGCGCGGGCTCGGTCCGAAGGTCGCGCCGCTGCTGCTCGTCGGTGAGATCCGCACCGTCGCCGGCGACGACCTGTGGCTCAGCCCGTTCGACGGCGACACCGTCGCCCTGCACTTCACCTGGCGGCGCGACACCGACGCCGTCCGCGCGGTCCTGCGCGAGGTCGAGGCCGTGTTGCTCCCGCTCGGCGCCCGCCCGCACTGGGGCAAGATCTTCGTCGCCTCTCCGGCGGACGTCGCGGCGATGTTCCCCCGCTTCGAGGACTTCGCCGACCTGGCGAACCGCCTGGACCCGACGGGGACGTTCCGCGGCGGCTACCTCACGGACGTCCTGCCCGTGGTGTAGCCGCCGCGGATCTCAGACGTCCGTGTCGTCGCCGGCCCCGCCCTCCGGCCACTCCGTGCGTTCCGGGCGGGCGACGAGCATCGCGATGCTCGCACCCAGCCCGCCCCACAGGATCACCAGCGAGACCACCAGCAGCGCGATCGCGCTCGGGTTCATCGGGAACCTCCCTTGTCGTAGCGGGGCCACACCTCGTAGGCGTCGGCCGCGGATCTCCAGGGCAACCGCGTGAGCACGACGGCGAACACCACGAACGCCGCGATGGCGCCCCAGCCCACGACGCCGAGGTACCACGGCGCGTAGCCCTCGTACCCGTCGGTCAGCAGCGACCAGATGCGCAGGACCAGCATCCACCCCAGCACCAGCGGTGCGAGCACCCCGACGCAGAACGTCCACCAGCGCCCGACCGGCAGCGTCGACACGGAGCTCAGGTGGTACCGCAGCTCCTCACCACGCCGCGCGACCCAGAGCACGAGCACGCACATGAAGATCGCCGACGACACGATGCCGATGTTGTTGGCCCAGTTGTCGAGCGTGTCGAGGGCGATCAGGCCCGTCGTCGTGGAGAACCCGAGGACGGAGACGACGGCGGCCACACCCCCGATCGTCAGCGCCGACCGGCGGCGTGAGATCGCCAGCTTCTCCTGGAACGCGGCCGATACCACCTGCAGGATCGACACGAGAGAGGTGAACCCGGCCATCACCAGCGACCCGAAGAACAGCGCGCCGAACAGTGCGCCCGCCGGCATCTCGGAGATCAGCGCGGGGAACGTCACGAACGACAGGATCGGCCCGGAGATCCCTTCGAGCTCTCCGAACGCCACGCCCTCCTGTCCGGCGAGGAACCCCAGGGCGGCGAACACGCCGATCCCCGCGAAGACCTCGAAGCCGGAGTTCGCGAACGCCACCACGAGGCCCGGGGACGTGAGGTTCGCGCGCCGCTTCCGGTAGGACGCGTACGTGATCATGATCCCGAACGCGATCGACAGCGAGAAGAAGACCTGCCCGTAGGCCGCGATCCAGACGTCGGGGTTGCTGAGCGCGCCCCAGTCCGGCGTGAACAGGGCGTTCAGGCCGTCGGTGGCGCCCGGCAGGGTGAGCGAGCGGATGACGAGGACGCCGAACGCGACGATCAGCAGCGGCATGAACACGAAGTTCACCCGCTGCACGCCCCGCGCGACGCCCGCGGCGAGCACCAGGATGGTCAGCACCCACACCAGTACGAGCGGGACCAGCACCGCGGGCACGAAGTCGAGCGTGAACCAGGGGTCAGCGCCGCCGACGTCGGCCAGCTGCAGGTAGTCCTCCAGGAAGAACGACGTCGTGTCGTCGCCCCAGCGCAGGTCGAACGAGTACCAGAAGAAGCTCAGCGCCCACGCGATCACGGCCGTGTAGTACACGGCGATCGCGAAGCAGATCGCCACCTGGTACCAGCCGAGCGTCTCGAACCAGCGCCTGATCCTGCGCAGTGCCTGCGGGGGCGCCCCGCGAAACCTGTGCCCGATCGCGTAGTCCAGGTACAAGATCGGGATACCCGCCGTGAGCATGGCGATCAGGTAGGGCAGGAGGAACGCCCCACCACCGTTCTCGTAGGCCACGCCGGGGAACCGCCAGATGTTCCCGAGCCCGACGGCGGACCCGATCGCCGACAGGATGAACCCGACCTGACCGGTCCACTCCTCCCGGGGCTTCGTTTCGGGTGAAGTCTGTGCACTCATGCCCCCGATCATCCATCGGCCGGAAGGCTCACGCCAGGAGTGTTCGCTCCAGAAGGGTCAGGCCTCGCGCGTCGTCCCCGGCGTCGACGGGAGCCGCAGCTCGGCGACGCACCCCGCGCCGGCGTTCCGGATCGTCGCGGCCCCGCCGTGGGCCTCGGCGACTCCTCGGACGATCGCCAGTCCGAGCCCGGCGCCGGCGTCGGTCCGTACACCGGTGGTCGCGGCTCCGGCGGCAGGACGTTCCGCCGCCCGCTCCGGGGTCCGTGCCCGCGTCCCGCGCCACCCGGCGTCGAACACGCGCGGGAGGACGGCCGCCGCGATCCCCCCGCACTCGTCCTGCACGGCCACGACGGAGTCCTCGGCCCGACGGGCCGTTGCCGGCGCACTCTGGCCGTCGCGCGCCGCCTCGGCGAGGGTGCGCGCCGTGACGGTCACCCTGCCGCCGTGCGGGGTGTGGCGGACGGCGTTGACCAGGAGGTTGCTCACGGCCCGGGCGACCTCGCGGGCGTCGACGGTGGCCACCGCGCCTCCGCCGTCGGCCTCGACGATCTCCACGCCCTGCGCGTCGGCGAGCGGGCGGATGGCGGCGACGGCGTCGGACACGAGGTCGCGCAGGTCGACGGGCTGCGTGCGCAGCACGAGAGCAGGCGACTGGAGCCGCGACAGGGCGAGTAGATCGTCCACCATGCCCGACATCCGGCGGTTCTCCGCCTGGATCCGTCGCACCGTCTCGACCCGGTCGCCGACGCCGTCCTCGAGCGCCTCGGACAGCACGCGGACCGCGGCCAGCGGCGTGCGCAGGTCGTGCGAGACCCAGGCGACCATCTCGCGGCGCCCGGCCTCGATCTCCCGGTCCCGCTCCAGGGCGGCGCCGGAGGCGGCGGCCTCCGCGGCCATCCGCCAGACCCGCACCGCGAGCACCAGCCCGACCCCCAGCGCGACCGGGATCGCGGCCGTGAGCAGGAGCAGCACGGTCGCGGAGTCCTTGTCGGACAGGAACATCGCGCGCACGCTCGCGTACACGCCCGCCGCGACGGACACCACGACCACGAGGGGCGCCAGCACCGCGGCGACCCCGGCCCGTCGCCGGGCGAGCGCGAAGACGCCGAACGCACCCGCCGCACCGACCGTCGCCGCGACCCCGGCCGACAGCGCCACGCCCTCCAGCATCACGTCGTCCATGACTGGCCTCCGGCGCGCGTGCCCGGATCGGCGGGGCCGTCCCAGCGATACCCCACCCCGAACACCGTGACCAGGCGGACCGGGGCGGACGGGTCAGCCTCGACCTTCTCGCGCAGGCGCCGCACGTGCACGGTCACCGTGGACTGGTCGCCGAACTCCCAGCCCCAGACCTGGCGCATGAGGCCGGGGCGGTCGTGCACCTGGCCGGGGTGGCGGAGGAACCAGTGCAACAGGTCGAACTCGCGCGCCGTGAGCGACAGCTCCCGGCCGCCGCGGGTGACGCGGTGCGCGGCGGCGTCGAGCACGAGGTCCCCGTCCCGCAGCACGCCGGCCGGGACCGCCATCCGCGCACCCGAGCCTGCCGTCCGCGCGCCCGGGCTGCCGCGCCGGCGGCCCGCCTCCGCTCGGGCGGCGTCGCTCTCCGCCCGGGCGCTGTCCCCGTGCGCGAGGGCCGTCGGCGCGGCACCACCTGCCGAAGGCGCGTCGGCCAGGCCGCCGGCGGGGCTGCGGTCCGCCGTGCCCGACGCGCCGTCCGGGTGTTCCTGTCGCGGCAGAGGTGCTGCCCGGCGCAGGAGGGCCTGGACCCGGAGCGTGAGCTCGCGGGCGCTGAACGGCTTGGTGACGTAGTCGTCCGCGCCGGTCTCCAGGCCGAGGACGCGGTCCTCCTCCTCGCCGCGGGCGGTGAGCATGAGGACGGGCAGGTCCGGCCGCTCGTGCCGGAGCCGGCGGCAGACCTCGAGCCCGTCGAGCCCGGGCAGCATGAGGTCGAGCACGACGGCATCGGGCGGGTCCGCCGCGGCGGCGGACAGGGCGGCGTGCCCGTCGGCGGCATGGTCGGCGATGATCCCGGCACGCTCGAGGTAGGCGACGACCACCTCGGCGACGGTGCGATCGTCGTCGACGACCAGGACGCGTGGCATCCCGTCAGCATAGGGAGCGGGTGGCGGCGACGGCGGCGTGCGCCGGGTGCCGTCACGAGACGGTAAGACGGGTGTCCCCGCGGCCGGTCGGGCCGGCCGGTCCGACGTCGTGACAAAATTCGTGAAACTGTCTGGAACCTTCGTGGAGCCCGGTGCGTGTTCAGTTCGTGACAGTCCTTGTCCCGCCCCTGGCGCATGCCGTGGGCGTTCCCAGGCGCGACGCGTGCGAGTGCACGCGTGCTGTCATCGTTCCCGCACATCGATGCGATGTGCGCGTCGCCGTGGACCTCGCCGAGGGATGGGCGTCGCACGGTGTGCCGTGGGCCGGCGCACCGATGGGAGTTGCCGCCGCGCAGGGGGCGGCGGCATCCCGGGAAGGCACCGAAGGCTCCGACGACGCTGCGGTGGCCCATCACGCAGCCGACCAGGCACAGGATGGTGAGCACGTCAATTCAGTTCGTGAAACCACCAGTTCCGGCGATTTGCCCGGAGATGCCGTAGCCTCGGGCCGCGTGGGTTCCCAGATTCGCCACGCGACAACGCGTGGCAGTGCGCGACGACCCGTTCCGGCCCGCGCGGAGAACACGCAGGCGAACGACAAGAACACCGAGTTCACCGAGTTCATGCGCTCCGCGCGCGACCCGCTGCACCGCATGGCGTTCCTGCTCTGCGGCGACCGGCATCGCGCCGAGGAGCTGACGCAGCAGACGTTCGAACGCTGCTACCGGCACTGGCACAAGGCCCGGCAGGGCGAACCGCTCGCGTACGCCCGGCGGATCCTCGCGAACCTGCGCATCGACACCTGGCGCCGCACGCGGCGCGAGGTGCTGGCGGGGCCCGAGGACCTCCTGAACGAGCCCGCAGCGAGCGGCGACGGCTTCCGGGGAGACACGACGCGGTCCAGCACCCGCACCGTGGAGGACCGCGACGCCGTCGTCCGTGCCCTCCTCCAGCTGCCGCTCAAGCAGCGCCGGGTCGTGGTGATGCGCCACCTGCTCGACCTGTCGGAGACCGAGGTCGCCGGCGAGCTGGACATGCCGCTCGGCACGGTGAAGTCGACGGCGTCGCGCGGGCTCGCCCAGCTGCGCACCATCCTCGAGGCCCGGGGAGGTTTCCGATGAGCGACAACATGTCGGACCAGGAGTTCCTCACCCGCCTCCGGGGCACCGCGCTCGACGCCGCCGGCAGCTCGTCGCTCGACGTCGACGCCGTGCTGCGGTCCAGCCGCCGCAAGCACACGGCGCGCCGTGCCGGTTATGCCGCCGCGGCCGGCCTGGTGCTGAGCACCGCGAGCTTCGGCGCGGCCGGCGCGATTCCCGGGGTGCCCGGCCTGTGGAGCGACGAGCCCGTGGAGGTGTCGCCGTCGTCGTCGGTCGAGTCCCCGGACCAGCCGCTCGACGTCGCGCCCGCCGACACGCCCGGTCCGACCGGGCCCGGGGCAGGCGCCACCGCGATCCCCGAGGAGGTCGCCGAGGTCGTCGAGGTCGGCCCCGGCGTACGACAGGTCACGAAGCCGGTCACGGTGATGTCCGACAAGGACACCGCCGTCGTCGACCTCGGGCTCGGCGCGTGGGGCGACGGGCTGCGCTTCTTCGCCGAGGTCGACCTCGGGACCCAGGACGGCGACACCGTGTGGACCGGCCTCCGTCTCTTCTCGGGCACCGACCTGGACCTGCGCACGAGGGCCGACGGCGGCAAGGCGGGCAGGCTGCTCTGGGACGGCGTCACCAACGACGCGATGGTGCGGCAGCCTGACGGCGCCTCCTCGCTGGTCTTCGGCCTCACGTCCGGCGGCAACGGCGGTGCTCAGCACCTCGTCCTGGACAAGCCGCTGGTCAAGGGTGACCCGGCGACCTCCTCCGTGTCGATCGCCCCGTTCGACGTGCTCGGCAACGGTGCCGTGTGGCTGCGGGTCGTCGAGGTGCGGAAGGTGGCGCCGCGCGGGTTCGTCTACTCCGGCGGCGGCGAGTCATGGGGTGCCTCGTGGTGTCGCACGACGTCGCCCGAGTGCACGGTCACCTACGACCCGGCACACGGCACCGTCGGGAAGCCCACGGCCGTCGAGCTTCCTGACCTGGTCAAGGGCCTCGGCCAGACCATGGCCGATGCCCCGTCGAAGCCCGCCGTCACCGCGATGGAGACGTGCGTCGCCACGCGGAGCGACGCCGAGTGGACCGCCTCGTCCGGCATGACGGAGAAGAACCTCGGCACGGTGCCCGACGGCGTCCCCGCCGGTGCGTGGCACCTCTGCCTCATCGACCTGACCGAGGCGGCCGTCGCCCTGCAGCGGGGGCTCATCGAGCTTCCCGCGCAGGGCGACTCCGCGACCCCGGACCCCGGAGCCTCCGACGGCTCCGGCTCGTCGTCCGAACCGGGCGACCCGGAACCGGGTGGTTCACCGGGGCCGATCGAGACCCTGAGCGACGGTGTGGGCGGGCTCCTCGAGGAGATCCTCGATGGTGTCGCCACGACGGTCGACGGCGACGCCTCGTCGGGCGAGTCCGACGACGGGGGTTCGGACAGTGTCTTCGGAGGCGACTCCGGAGGAGTGAACCTGCCAGGCTCCTGAGGGAGCCGGCCAATGAACTTCCCGTCGGAGTCTGGGTTCCTCCGGCGGGAACAAGCGAACGGCCCGGGACAGGAATCTGGGGTCCTGTCCCGGGCCGTTCACCTTGGGGCCCAGCTCCTGGCGCAGGCGTCCCGCTCGCCGGTGCCGCAGGCTCCTACTCGCCGTCCTCGCAGGCCTGACCGTTGCCGTTCGGGTCGAGGTCCCAGCGGTAGCTCGGGTCGGACTCGTGGAGCGGAGCGCGGCCCGCCGCGCGGACGTCGTCGCAGGTGAAGAAGAACGTGAAACCGCCGTCGTTGCCGTTTCCCTCGCCGTTCCCGTTCCCGTTCCCGTCGTCCTCCCACTCGTCTTCCCAGTCGTCCTGCTGCTCCTGCTCCTCTTGCTCCTTCTGGTCGTTCCACTCCTGCTTGGCCGCGGTGAGCTCCGACTCGCGCTTGCCGAGCTTCTGCTCACGCTCGGCCACCTCGTCGCGCTGCGCCTTGAGCTGCGCGAGGTCCTCGTCCAGCTGCTCGCGCTGTTCGGTGACGTCCGCCTGGATCTGCTCGGCGTCGGTGATCGCCTGGTTCGCGTCGGCCTGCAGCCCGGCGGTGACGAACACGCCGATGATCACGCCCAGCGCGGCGCCGGCGACGCCCACGCCGATCAGGAGCGGAGTACCGGGAGACTGCCGTCCGCCGCCTCCCCCGGTGGGGCCGCCGGGGCGGACGGGGGGCGGGGGAGAACCGGGACCGTGCATGCCCGGGCCGGACGGCATCGGAGCGCTGTGACCGCCCGAGCCGCCTGCACCGACCGGGGCCGTCGCCGGCTCGTTCGGTCCGCCCCTGCTGCCCAGCTTCTTGATCGAACCGAGCAGGCTCTGCCCCAGCGCGGCGACGGAGGCCTTCGCCTCCTGCCCGCCGGAGGGCGGTGCTCCGTGGCCACCCGGGCCGTTCATGCCACCCGGGCCTCCGACCATTCCCGGCCCGTCAGGCATGCCCTGCCCGGGCATCCCGGGTCCGCCCGGTGGCATCGCTCCGCCCGGCAGGGGCGATCCGGGCGCCCCGTAGCCCGGGGCCTGGCCGGGCGGAACCGGCCCGCCCGGCATCGGCCCGCCCGGCATCGCTCCACCCGGAGAGGGCCTGCCGCCCGGCGGCACGGCCTCGATCGCCATCGTGCTCATGTCTTCGCGAACGCCGGGACCGCCAGGAGCTCCGTGGCCGCCCGGCGTACCGGGCCCACCGGGGACGTCGAATCCGGGACCGGTGACGACCGTCGCCTCGTCGGGCCGCGAGTGGATCATCGTCTCGTCGGGGCCCGGACGCATCATCGTCTCGCCGGCCGCGGGGCGGATCATCGTCTCGTCGAGTCCGGGGACTCCAGGGCCGCGGGCGTCGGGACCCTGGCCGGGCAGCTCGGCGGGGGAGACCCTTCGCATGGTCTCGTCGAACGCGGGGTCGCCCGGTCCGTCGAACGTGCGGTCCCGGGGCCCGTCGAGAGTGTGGTCGTGCGGACCGGCGTCGAGCATGGGCGGCGGCGTGGTCGGTCCGGCGAGGGGAGGCTCGGTGGCGGGCGGCGCCTGCACGGCGGGCGATGCGGGGCCCGGCTCGCTGACCCAGTACTCCCAGCCGGGCGGGGCCGGCGGCCAGGAGGGGTCGGGTGCCCAGCTGGCGTCGGGTCGGAATCCCGGGGGCACTTCCCAGCCCGGGGGCGGGTTGAAGCGCACGGCCATGGTTTCTCCTTCAACGTCGATGCGGGGCCACTATGAAGCATGGGGCGCCGAGAGCGCCAGAGGGCCCGAATCCGGACCGGACATTTCGCCCAGCCGCAGGTGGTCATACGCTACCCTGCCCCGTCCATCAGCCACGACGATCGATCGTGTCCGCCCGTGGGTGGCCCCGGCTGCCTCGCGCGTCGGCGGGCAGGGCGCCGGAGGGCCGGCGGCCGGGCTACCAGCGCGCCCGGCGGCATCATGTGGACGACCGACAGGACGGCATCAGGTGGCCGGACCGTCGTCGGACGTGAGGCGGAGAAAGGCGCCGAGGTCCAGGAGGTGGCGCACGCCGTCGGACTCGAGATCACCGGGGAGGTAGTCGGTCAGGCGGGGAGAGCGGACCACCACGGCTCGCCACTGCGCGCGGGACACCGCCACGTTCAGGCGGTTGCGCGACAGCAGGAAGCCCATGCCGCGCGAGACGTCCTGGGAGGACGACGCCGCGAGGGTCAGGATCGCCACCGGCGCCTCGCGCCCCTGGAAGAGATCGACAGTACCGACCGGTACGCGCTCCAGACCTGCCTCGCCAAGGGCGCGCCGCACCACGTGCACCTGCGCGTTGTACGCGGCCACGACCACGACGTCCTCCTGCTCCAGGGGCCGGTTGCCCTGATCGCCGGCTTCCGGACCGGACGTGCCGTCCCGGCCGTGCCCGGGCGCAGGGTCGGACCACGTGCGTCCCACCACCGCTCGTACCTGCCGCACGACCTCGGCGGCCTCCTCGGCGGAGGAGAGCCGGTTGCCGTCGTGCGGCACGGTGACGTGGTGCACGCCGGGCGGCACGTCGGCGAGCGAGCGTCCGGCGGCCGCGGGATGGGCGTCGAGGCGCCCGGAGTAGGCGAGGTCCGACACCTTGCGGCAGATCTCCGGGTGCATCCGCCATGAGGTGCCCAGGAAGTAGCCGAGGTCTTCGGGCAGCACGGGCTCGGCCCCGGTGAGCCAGGCCAGCGCGGCGGAGTCGACCGGCTCCGGGTGCCGACCCTGCGTCACCTGCGGCAGCTGCTGCGGGTCACCGAGCAGCAGGAGCCGCTCGGCTGACCGCGCGACGGCGATCGTGTCGGCCAGGGAGAACTGCCCGGCCTCGTCGATCACGAGCAGGTCGAGCCCGTGGGCGGGCCACCGCCCGTGCGCGAAGTCCCACGCGGTCCCGCCGACGACGCATCCGCCGGGGCTCCGGGTGGCGAAGTCCGCGAGCGCGTCGGCGCTCAGCTCCTGCCAGGGTGGTGCGGGCGAGCCGCCCCGGGCGCCGCCGCCTGGCAGGCCGCGCCTGGACGAGGCGCCGGACTCCTGCCTCTTCTTGGCCACGACGTCGACCGGCACTCCCGCCTTGTCCACGGCGGCACGCAGCATGTTCCCGACTGCGGCATGGGACTGGGACACCACGCCGACCCGCCACCCGTCGGCCACGAGCCGGGCCACGACGTGCGAGCCGACATGTGTCTTCCCGGTTCCGGGCGGCCCTTGCACGGCGAGGTAGGACCGGTCGAGATCCCGCAGCACGCGCTCGATGGTGTCCACCATGGCGGACCCGGACCCGGACCCGGACCCGAGAAGGGGCAGGTCACGCCCTCCCACGAGCCGCGGCGGCCGCCGTTCCAGCAGGTCGATGGCTGCCCCTGCCGGCAGCTCCCGGCTCTTGCGCCAGGTTCGGAGGGCGTCGGCCGCGATGTCCTCGACCGCCTGCTCCTGCGGCCCGTGCCCGAACCCGGGCCCGGGCGTCAGCGCGACGGGCAGCCGCTCGTGCCCGTCCACGTCCCTTCGCAGCCGCTCCCGCAGCACGACGACGTCGTCCGCAGCCCCGCTCCGCGTCTCGACGATCTTGCCCCCGCCGTGCGCGCCTCGCACGGCGCGCTCGGGCAGGTCCCGTACGACCGGCGGTACCGGCTGCTCGTACAGCACGTGCACGGCCGTACCCGCCACCAGCGCCGAGTCCTCGACGCGGGAGTGGTCGAGCATCTGTCCCACGAGCTCGACCTCGCGCGAAGGGGCCTGCTTCCCGCTCTCGATCTCCCACTCTCGGACGACCCGTCCGTGTTCCACCCAGAAGGTCGCTCCCTGCCCGGCCCACTCGTCGACCGGCAGCTCCAGGCGCCCGAAGTGCTCCTGCCAGAACGGCTTGTCCTCCCGCACGTAGTACTCGACGGCGGCCCCCAGCAGGGCCAGCGCCTGCTCGCTGTCGCTCCGGCGCTCGGCGCTCTCGCCCACGACCTCCCGGATCTCCTGTGCCAGCCGGGCCCGTCGTGCGCGCGCCTCCCGCCGTGCGGCCTGGCGGGGAGTCTCGCCCGCGCCCTCCGCCGCGACAGCGGCCTCTCCCACCGCGGCGGCGCTCTCGCCGTCGGCGTCGGTGGCCGCCGCCTGCGCACGGGGCGCCGGACGGAGCACCTCGCCGGCCGCCCACCGCAACCACTCGTACAGGCGCAACGTCGAGCGGCAGTCGTACTCGTTGTACTCCAGGATCCGGCCCCGCAGGACCTCGGCGGCGTCGGCCCGCCCCTCCACGACCGCCTGCGCGTACTCCGCGTACTCGATCACCGAGGCAGCGGCGTTCTTCACGCCTTCCCGCGCCGGGTCGTCCTGCATGTACAGCGGCTCGAGCCGCTTGATCGACAGCGACCGGTCGCTGGTCCGCACCGCCGCCCGCACCACGGCGTAGAGATCGACCAGCACCCCGTCCCGCAGCAGGTGGTCGACCTCGTCCTCGTAGGTGCTGTGCCGCGCGGCGATGGACAGCAGGTGCGTCTTCTCGTAGGGCGCGTAGTGGTACACGTGCATCCCCGGATGCTCGGCCCGCCGGGCGTTCACGTGGTCGACGAAGCGCACGAGCGCGTCGCGCTCCGCGGTCAGGTCGTCCGCCCACAGGCCGGTGAACGGCGGCCTCTCGTCCGGCGACGCCGGACGCTCCACCCAGCCGAACAGGTAGTCGAGCCCCATCGTGGTGCGCTCGCCCGAGCCGCGCGCCTCCTCCCAGAGCGGGTCGCCCTCGAAGTCGAAGAAGACGTCCCCCGGTGAGGGCTCGGGCAGCCGGGCGATCGGCCCCGGGTCGACGATCTTCCAGCGCAGCCGTGCGCCGTCGGTGCCGTCACCGTCCGTACCGCCCTCCAGGGCGACCGAGCCGTGCCCGTCGTCCAGGCCGAGCTGGAGCCGGGCCTGCTCCTGGAGCCCGGCGAACCGTCCGGCCGACATGCCGTGGGGCGGTTCGGGGGCGGTCGCGAGGGCGTCGATCGTGGTTATCCCGCCCTCCACGAGCCTGGTCCGTTGCCGCTCGTAGACGCCCTTGACCAGCAGCACGTCGTGACGGGCTGCCGCGGCCTCCGCGCAGTCCTGGCACACGCCGAGGCGCCCGCAGGCCAGCCAGCGGCTGTCGCCCCAGGCCACCGGGGCGTCGTCGGACACGTGCTCGTGCAGGACCCGCAGCAGCCGTTCCCTGCGCTGCCGGAACACGGGCAGCACGTCGCCCAGGTCGTGGTGCGTCTCGGTGCGGTCGCCGAGGATGAGGTGGATCCGCTCGGTCGGGTCGATCCGGGCCGCGATCAGCTGGTCGGCGTACGCGGCGAGCTGGAGCAGCGCACGGACCTTCGCGCGGCGCGCGAGCTTGGTGTCGTACACGGCGTACCGCGGGCGGGCCGCCTCGCCCCGGGGGGCGTCGAGCCCGGTGTCGCGGACCAGGAAGTCGGCCCGGCCGTGGAAGCGGCCGTCGAAGAAGGATGCCTGGAAGACGACGTCGGCTCCGTGCTCCATCGCGGCGAGCGTGCGCTCGTGCGCGGCGGTGAGCTCGTCGTACGACATGCGGCGTGCGACCGGGACGCTGACCACGCCGCCGACACCCCCGCCCGCCATCGTGGACACCCCATATCGCGACTGGTAGGACGTGAGGACCCGGCTCTCGTGCTCGTCACCGAGGGCGGCCGTGCGGGCGAGCATCTCGTCCTCGTCGCGCGGACGCCGGGGGATCCGGCCGAGCAGCTCGTCGAGCCGCCGGAGCAGCCGAAACTCGCACTCGCCCGCCAGGACCAGATCGCTGGCGGAGTGCACGATCGTCTCGGGACGCCCCGGCTCCAGAAGGAACATGCCACTGGTCTACCAGTGCTGACTGACAATGCCCTCCCGAGCCGGAACCGGTCGGGCAGGGCGTGCGTTGAACCGGTGACCGCGCGACGAAAGGGAAGACATGGGCTTCTTCGACCGACTTCTCGGCCGTGAGCCGAAAGACCCCTACCAGCAGTACGGGCCGTACGGCTCGCAGAGTGGTCAGGCTCCGACCGCAGCGCCGCAGTACGGCGCGCAGCCGACGCCCCACCAGGAGGGTGCGTCGTACTCGCCCCAGGTGCAGCCGGCGCAGCAGGCCGGGAACCGCACCCCGGACGAGGTCGCGATCGACCGCTACAAGTACATGCTGCGCACGGCTCCGCCGGACGCCGTCGAGCAGGCTCATGCGGAGGCGTTCGAGAAGCTCACTCCCGAGCAGCGCCGCAAGGTGCTGGAGGAGCTGAACTCGCAGGTTCCCGAGCACGAGCGGACGGCGTCGGACGACCCGCGGGACCTGGCACGCACCGCGACCCGCGCCGAGATGCGCGACCCCGGCACGCTGCAGCGCAGCTTCGGCGGCCCGTCGTTCGGGGCGATGCTCGGTTCGAGCCTGCTGGGCACCGTCGCCGGCGTGGTGATCGGCTCCGCCGTGGCGAACGCGTTGTTCGGCCCGACCTTCGGCGACCCGTCCCAGGAGCACGCGGCCGACGCCGAGGCGGACGGAGCCGAGGAGGCCGGCGCGGAAGAAGCCGGCGCGGAAGAGGACTCGGGAGCATCCGAGGAAGGTGCCGGTGGTGAGGAGTCCGGTGCGGACGCCGGGGCCGACGCCGGTGACGCGGGTGCCGTCGAGGCGTCCGCCGCGGACGCCGGTGGTGACGGCGGTGACGGCGGCGGGTTCTTCGGTGGCTTGTTCGGCGGTGGCGGGGACGACGGCGGTGGCTTCTTTGGAGGCGACGGCGGCGGCTTCGACCTCGGCGGTGGCGGCGACTTCTGACGCCGCAGACGAAAGGGCCCGGCCCCCGATCGGGGGCCGGGCCCTTCGTGTGTCGGGTCGAGACCCGAGTCAGATCACGCGGGGCGGATGTTCTCGGCCTGCAGACCCTTCGGGCCCTGCTTGACGTCGAACTCCACCTTCTGGTTCTCCTCCAGAGTGCGGTATCCGTTGGTCTGGATGGCGCTGTAGTGGGCGAAGACGTCGCTGCCACCCTCGTCGGGGGCGATGAAGCCGAAGCCCTTCTCAGCGTTGAACCACTTGACGGTTCCGAATGCCATGCTTGCTCCTTGCAAGAGGTGACGACCCCGGCCTTCGGGATCGCGGTCAATCACGGTGTCGTCGTCATCTCTTGGAAGAACGATCGCACTGCAACACATCCAAGCCTACACAGGGATCCCGTGCATGGCAGGCGATGTGACGGACGAATCTTGAACCGCCGACGACCAACGTGGTGCCGCGTAGTAGAAAGGTCGTGATGGGCGCTTCGCAGATCATCCTCAACAACGGCGACGCCATCCCGTAGGCCGGACTGTGTGTGTTCCAGCTCCCGGAAGACGTACGAGGCTGTCGTCGCGGCGTTCGACGCCGGCCGCACCGAGCTCGGTCTCGACGTCGTCGACCCGGTCGTGGACCAGGTGGAGCATCACCCACGCTCCGCCGACCCGCCACGGTCGCCGCGGCCGAGCAGCACGGGATCGTCGTGGAGGGCTGCTCGCCGATCGGCCAGGGTCGCAGCGAGCACCTGGGGCCGGCGCGGTCCTGGCCGGAGCCAGGCTCCTCGCTCCAAGGTGTTTGCGCGGTCACGACCAGGTCACATCACCGTAACGATCCGATCCGTGGAGGCGCTCGTCACATTCGTGTGACACAGCATGGCTACGTTCGACGGCACGACGAGGCAAGGTGCCACGTCACGCAGATCTACTCCCGTTGAAGGGAATGAGCATGATTCGACGTTCCACGGCCGCCCGAGGCCTTGCGCTCACCGCGGTCCTCGGCCTCAGCCTGACGGCCTGTTCGACCACGACCGGCGGCGGTTCCGACGAGCCGCTGAAGGTCGGCACCATCCTGCCCGTGACCGGCACCCTCGCGTTCCTCGGGCCGCCCGAGGTCGCGGGCGTCGGCTTGGCGATCCAGGACATCAATGCGGCGGGCGGTGTGCTCGGGAGCGATGTCGAGCTCGTCCCGGGCGACTCGGGTGACACCACCGACTTCTCCGTCGCGGACTCGACGGCCACCGACCTCATCAACCAGGACGTCTCCGTCGTGGTCGGTGCGGCCTCGTCGGCCGTGTCGCTGCGCGTGGTCGACAAGTTCGCGGAGCAGGAGATCATGGAGATCTCCCCGGCCAACACGGCCGACAGCCTCTCGGGGTACAGCGAGTTCTTCGCGCGTACGGCTCCGCCGGACACGGTGCAGGGCGCGGCGCTCGGCAGCCTGATCCAGGACGACGGCCACCAGAAGGTCGGCTTCCTGGTCCAGAACGAGGACTACGGCCTCGGTCTGCGCGACAACGTCCAGAAGTCGCTCGAAGAGGGCGGCAAGGAGATCGTCTACGGCGCCACCGGCGACGGCCAGGAGTTCCAGCCCGGCGAGACGAACTTCGCCGCGCAGGTGACCGACCTGCTCGCCCAGGAGCCCGACGCGATCAGCATCATCGCGTTCGAGGAGACGAAGGCGATCGTCGCCGAGCTGCTGGCCCAGGGCTGGGAGTTCGACGGCACCACCTACTTCTGCGACGGCAACACCGCGTCGTACGAGGGTGACTTCGACAAGGGCACGCTCGCCGGTGTCGTCGGCACGATCCCCGGCGCTCAGGCCGAGGACGAGTTCCGCGACCAGCTCTCGGACTACTACGAGGAGGAAGAGGGCGAGCCGCTCGACGACTACTCGTACGGCCCCGAGTCCTACGACGCCACCATCCTGGCCGCGCTCGCCGCGGTCCGCGGTGGGGCCACCGACGGCGCGACCATCTCGGAGAACATCAAGGCAGTCTCCGGTGCCGAGGAGGGGAGCACCGAGGTGACCTCCTTCGAGGAGGGCGTCGAGGCGCTCGACAACGGCGACGAGATCAACTACGTCGGCGTCTCCGGCATCGGCCCGCTGAACGAGGACAACGACCCGTCGTCCGCGTTCATCGGTGTCTACGAGTACCAGCCGGACAACACGATCGAGTGGGTCAACGCGGTCGAGGGTTCGATCAGCTGATCTTCCCGGCCTGAGGCTGTACGACGGCCCGGGTGACCTTCCGCACGGAAGGCCACCCGGGCCGCCGCTCGTCCGCCGGGCCGGGGACAGGGGCCGATAATCGGAACGTGCTGCACTTCGCCTCTGACAACTACGCCCCCGTCCATCCCGAGGTCATGGCCGCGATCATGGCGGCCAACGACGGGCCGGACGTGCCCTACGGCGACGACGCCACCTCGGAGCGGCTCCAGGCCCGCACCCGTGAGGTCTTCGGGGCGGCCGCCGTCGCGTTCCCCGTGCTCATCGGCACCGGCGCCAACGTGATCAGCCTGATGGCCGCCGCGCCGCGCTGGGGCGGGGTGGTGCTGAGCGACGTCGCGCACGCCAACACCGACGAGAACGGCGCGCCCGAACGCGTCGGCGGTCTCAAGCTCCTCGCGTGCCCGTCGGTCCACGGCCGCATCACCGCCGACGCGCTGCGGGCCTGGGCCGGTGATCTCGGCAACCCGCACCGCGCGCAGCCCGCCGTGCTGTCCCTCACGCAGTCCACCGAGCTCGGTACCGTCTACCCGGCCGAGGAGCTGAGGTCGCTCGCCGCCGCGGCGCACGACCTGGGGATGCTCGTGCACGTCGACGGGTCCCGGCTGGCCAACGCGGCGGCGGCCCTGGGAACGGGCCTGCGGGAGCTCACCACGGACGTCGGCGTGGACCTCCTGTCGCTGGGCGCGGCGAAGAACGGGGGCATGATCGGCGAGGCAGTGGTCGTGCTCGACGGCGAGTCCGGTGCCGGTCTCGCCGAGGCGATCCCCTACCTGCGCAAGCAGACGATGCAGCTCGCCTCCAAGGCGCGGTTCGTCTCGGCGCAGCTCCTGGCGCTGCTGGGGGAGCCGGGAAGCCCGGGGGCGTCGGGCGGCCAACCTCTCTGGCTGCGCAACGCGCGGCACTCCAACACCATGGCGACGCGGCTGCGCGCGGAGATCGAGCGGGCGCTGCCGGCCGGCGTCGTCCGGGTCACGCACCCCACGGAGGCGAACGTCGTCTTCGCGACCCTGCCGCGGAGCGCGGCGGCCGCCGCCCGCGAGCGGGTCCGCTTCTACGACTGGGCCGACGGCGAGACGCCGGACCGCGTCGAGGTCCGCTGGATGTGCTCCTGGGACACGACCGAGGCGGACGTGGAAGCGTTCGCCGCGGCGCTCGCCAGGTCGCGGGATTCTTCAACGACCGCGCGGCCCGGCGACTAGGCTGCTCTGCGTGGATCAGACCGTCACGCCGCCTGTCGCGGACCGCCGCCCGAGCACCCGTACGTTTCACGGTGACGTGTTCACCGACGAGTACGAGTGGTTGCGCGCGAAGGACGACCCGGAGGTCGTCGCCCACCTCGAGGCGGAGAACACGTACACGACGTCACGGCTGGAACACCTCGCCCCCCTGCGGCAGACGATCTTCGACGAGATCAAGGCCCGCACCCAGGAGACGGACCTCTCGCTCCCGTCGCGTGACGGCGGCTGGTGGTACTACTCCCGCACCGAGGAGGGCAAGCAGTACCCGATCCACGCGCGCTACGAGGTCAGCGACCCGGAGGACTGGACGCCGCGCGTCCTGGAGCCGGGCGAGCCCGTGCCCGGCGAGCGGGTGCTGATCGACCAGAACATCGAGGCCGCCGACCACGACTTCTTCTCCCTCGGGACGTTCGACGTGTCCGAGGACGGGTGGCTCCTGCTCTACGCCGTCGACACGACGGGCGACGAGCGCTACACGCTGCGCATCCGCGACCTGCGCACGGGCGAGGACCTGGACGACGTGGTCCCCGGCACCGCGCCGGGCGCCTTCTTCGCGCCCGACGGCGAGCAGATCTTCTACCAGACCGTCGACGAGGCCTGGCGGCCGCACCGCCTGTGGCGGCACCGGATCGGCACGCCGCGGGCCGACGACGTGATGGTGTTCGAGGAGCCCGACGAGCGGTACTGGATGGGCGCGGGTGTCACCCGCTCCAAGAAGTACCTGATGATCGAGCTCGCCTCGAAGGTGACGAGCGAGTGCTGGATCCTCGAGGCCGCCGACGCGGCCGGGGCGTTCCGCTGCGTGCGGCCCCGGCAGGACGGGGTGGAGTACTCGGTGGAGCACGCGGTGCTGCCCGTTCCGGGGAGCGGTGGTGCCGACGACGGCGCCCCGGGCCGCGACGTCCTCCTGGTCCTGCACAACGACGGCGCCGAGAACTTCGAGCTCACGGTCACGGACGTCCCGGGCGCCGAGGGCGCGGCCGGCTGGGGCGACGTCGTCGTGCCGCACGACCAGGAGGTGCGGCTCGAAGGAGTCTCTGCCTCCCAGCGCTATCTGGTCCTGTACTACCGGCGCGGTGCGATCGGCCGCAGCGGCATCCTCCGGCTGGACGAGTTCGGGGCCGTCCCGTGGCAGTTCGAGGAGATGACGTTCGGCGAGGACCTGGAGTCGGTGGGGGCCGGTGTCGGTGCCTGGGAGCAGCCGAACCTGCTGGTCGGGTACACGTCGTTCGTCACGCCCTCCGCCGTCTTCACCTACGACGTCGCGACCGGCGACCGCACCCTCCTCAAGCAGACGCCGGTGCTCGGTGGCTTCGACTCCGCCGAGTACGCGCAGGGCCGGGAGTGGGCGGTCGCCGAGGACGGCACGCGCATCCCGATCTCGCTGGTCTGGCGCAAGGACCGCGTGCCGCTCGGCGACGACGGACTCCCGGCCGCTCCGGCGCCCGTGCTGCTCTACGGCTACGGCGCCTACGAGATGTCCCTCGACCCGTACTTCTCGATCCCGCGCCTGTCGCTGCTCGAACGCGGCGTCGTGTTCGCGATCGCGCACGTGCGCGGCGGCGGTGAGATGGGCCGGCACTGGTACGACGGCGGCAAGCTCGACCACAAGCGCAACACCTTCACGGACTTCGTGGCCTGCGCGCGGCGGCTCGCGTCCGCGGGCTGGACCACGCCCGAGCGCACGGTGGCCGACGGCGGCTCCGCCGGCGGTCTGCTGGTCGGCGCCGCCCTGAACCTCGCGCCCGACGCGTTCGGCGGTGTCCTGGCCGGGGTGCCTTTCGTCGACGCGCTCACCTCGATGCTGGACCCGTCGCTGCCGCTCACGGTCACCGAGTGGGACGAGTGGGGCGACCCGCTGCACGACGCCGACGTGTACGCCTACATGAAGTCGTACACCCCGTACGAGAACGTCCCCGACGACGCCTCGCACTACCCGCAGGTACTGGCCACGACGTCGTTCAACGACACGCGCGTGATGTACGTGGAGCCGGCGAAGTGGGTGGCGAGCCTCCGGGCGGCGGGCGCTCCCGCGCTGCTCAAGATCGAGATGCAGGCGGGCCACGGCGGTGTCTCGGGCCGTTATGCCGCGTGGGAGCAGATCGCCTTCGAGCACGCCTGGATCCTCCAGGTCCTCGGCCTGGCCGACTGATCCCCGCCGAGGCAGCCGCCTGCCGCTGCGGCCCTGCCTCGGCCCGGGCGCACCTCCCGCCCAGCCGGTACCCCCGCTCCGGGAGGTGCTGCCCCGGGAGCGTCAGTTCGTGAGGTGGGACTTGGCCGTGAGGACGTGCGCCGCGGCGTCGTCGACGCGGGACCGGAAGTCCGGGTCGGCCTTCGCGCGTTCGACCAGGGCCTGTGCCATGGGGGCCGCCGTCGTCGGGTCCGCGGACGCGAGCACCAGGTCGACGCCGGCCTCGACCGCCAGCACCGCGCGCTCCCCCGGGTCCCAGGCCTGGACCTGGGTCGCGGCGGCGAGGTCGTCGGTCATGACGACGCCGTCGAACCCGAGGTCGTCGCGCAGCAGGTCGACGGCGGCCGGGCTGAACACCGCGGGCCGGTCGGCGTCGATCTTCGCGTAGATCGCCGACGACATCATCACGAACTCGCTCCCTGCCTCGACGTTCTTCCGGAACGCCTCGACCGACTTCGCGTCCGGCCCGGTCACGGTGTCCGTCACGGCGGTGGCGGTGTCGGTGTTCCCGGTCACCATGCCGAGCCCGGGGAAGTGCTTCGGCGTGGTGGCGATCCCCGCGTCGCGCTGCCCCTGCCCGAACGCGACCGACCCGGCGATCACGGAGTCCAGCGTGTACCCGTAGTTCCGCCCGACCGCCCCGATCGGTGCGTTCGAGGCCGCGGAGTCCGCCAGCACGAGGTCCACCACGGGCGCCAGGTTGAGGTTCACGCCTGCCTCGGCCAGCTCCCCGCCCCAGACCGCGGCCTTCCTGCGCAGCTCGGCGGGGGGCATGGCCGACTGGTCCACGGCGTTCGGCATGTCGCTGAACCCGTTGCCACGCAGCACCTGCACGGCTCCGCCTTCCTGGTCCGTGGCGACGAGCATGAGCGGGTCGCGAGGGTTCGCGCCGACGCCGATCTCCCGGAAGTCCGCCACCAGGTTGCGCACCGGGCCCTGCCCCGCCTGGGTGCGGCCGTGCAGGAAGACGTTCGCCACGTGGTACCGGCGGATCGCCTCGGCCGACGCCTCGCGCCCGCCGCTCACCGGTACCCCGACCATGATGATCTGCCCGACCTTCTCCTCCAGCGTCATGCCCGCCAGCAGCGTCTTGCCCGACGGCGGAGGCGGCGCGGAAGGCTCCGACGCGGTCGGTCCGGACGACGGGCCCGCCGTCCCGCCGGACGTCGTGCTGGAGGGGGACGGCGCCGTCGTTCCCGGCCCGGGGGACGACGACGGGCGGGAGGTACCGGCCTGGCCGCCGCACCCCGCGGTGGCGAGGAGGACCAGGACCGTGAGGAGCCGTGCAAGCCTGGAGGTCATTTGCCCAGTATTGCGGTTCGCGGGGGATGGTGCGTGGGCCCTGGCGCCCGAATCGGGCAAGGTGAGCCGCTTGATGGAAGGGTGACCGAGAGGATGCTGAATCGTAACCGAGGGGTGTCACGCGGAGTCAAGGATGTGAAACACGCCGCCGCTACACTTCCCGAACTGTTGAGTAACTGCTCGTGATTCAGGGGCCGTTCAGTGCTCCTGAACCCCGCGTTCCTCGAACGGTTCGAGCAACCCTCGGACATCTGGCACCAAGACCACGGAGGACCCGGCACATGACAGCCGACCGACCGATGATCGCGACAGCACCACGGCGCCTCCTCGCCGTGGTGCTGGCTGCGATCGCGGCGCTGATCTCGGGAGCGGCGATGTTCGCCGTGCCTGCGGGAGCGGCGACCGACGACATCGCGACTGACTGTTCGCCCGACGCGAGCACCGTGTGTGTCTCGCCGATCGTGCAGGACGACGACTTCGAGCCCGTAGCCGACGTGGAGGTCTCCATCGTCGGCGAGGACTTCGAGGCAGTCGTCACCACGACCGGCGACGGCCCGGTCTCCATCGAGGTGCCGTCCCGCGGCACCTACACGCTGACGGTGAACCCCGACACGCTCCCCGACGGCATGCACGCCGACCCGGCCGAACGCGAGATCCGTGCCCAGACCGGCGGGACCGGACGCGGCGCGTTCACGATCGGCGCCGGCCCGGCTCCCGGGGCGGACGGCTCCGACGAGGAGAGCAGCACCCCCGCGGACGACGGTGACACCGAGGCCGCGCCCGGGGAGGTGACGGGCGACGCCGAAGGGCTCGCGGACGAAGAGGTCTCCGTCTCCGGCGCCCCGTCGTTCGGGCAGGTGTGGCAGCAGTTCGGCTCCGGCCTCCGGTTCGGCCTCCTGCTGGCCCTCGCCTCCGTGGGCCTCAGCCTGATCTTCGGCACCACCGGCATCTCCTCGTTCTCCCACGGCGAGCAGGTGGTCATCGGTGCCATCGGTGCCTGGCTCCTCATCAACCAGTTCGGCCTGCCCATCTGGCTCAGCGCAGTGCTGATCCTCGTGATCGGCGGCGCGACAGGCCTGCTGCAGGATGCGATCGTCTGGCGGCCGCTGCGCCGCCGCGGCACACCCGCCGCGCAGCTCATGCTGGTCACGATCGGTCTCTCGCTCGCCCTGCAGTACGTGATGCAGATGTTCAACCAGGGCCGCGCCATGCGGATCCTGACGAGCAACCCCGAGCCGCTGAACATCGCGGGCATCACGCTGAGCAGGGCGTCGTGGATCTCGATGGCCGTCGCGCTCGTCGTCATCGTCGTCATCGCGCTGCTGCTCACCAGGACGCGCATCGGCCGGGCGATCCGGGCGGTCGCGGACAACCGGGCGCTCGCCGCCACCACCGGCATCGACCCCGACGTCGTCGTGCGGATCGTCTGGGTCTCGGCGACGGCGCTCGCCGCGCTCGCCGGAATGCTCATCGGGATCTCGTTCGGTTCCTTCACCTGGAACCTCGGCGTGCAGCTGCTGCTGCTGATGTTCGCCGCGGTGACCCTCGGTGGTCTCGGCACCGCGTTCGGTGCGCTGGTCGGATCCATCCTGATCGGCCTGGTGGTCGAGCTGAGCAACCTGGTCCTGCCCAGCGACCTGCGCTACGCCACCGCGCTGCTGATCCTCATCCTCGTCCTCCTGGTCCGGCCGCAGGGCATCCTCGGCAGTCGCGAGCGGATCGGCTGAAGGGAGTCTCGTCATGGAAGAACTGATTCGAATCCTGACCCAGGCGTTGGGGGAGCTGATCGCGCCGGCCACCGCGGCCTACGTGCTCGCCGCCATCGGCCTGAACATCCACTTCGGCTACACCGGGCTGCTGAACGTCGGCCAGGCCGGGTTCATGCTGCTCGGCGCCTACGGCTTCGGCGTCTCGACGATCGCGGGCGCACCCTTCTGGGTAGCCCTGCTGGTGGCGCTCGCCGCGGGCGCGCTGTTCGCCGTCCTCCTCGGCATCCCCACGCTGAAGCTGCGTGGCGACTACCTGGCGATCGTCACCATCTCCGCCGCGGAGATCGTGCGCATGGCGGGGCGCTCCACGTTGTTCGGCTGGACCGGCGGCTCGACCGGTCTGCGCGGTGCGGAGTACAAGGGGTCCTTCCAGGACCTCTCGTTCCTGCCGGACGGGCGCACCATGATCGGCCCGCTCGAGTACCTGAACAACGGCTCCGACTCCTGGTGGACCCGGTTGTTCGCCTGGAGCCTCGTGGTCGTCGCGCTGGTGCTGGTGTGGCTGCTCACGCGCAGCCCGTGGGGCCGCGTGCTCAAGGGCGTGCGTGAGGACGAGGACGCCGTGCGCGCGCTCGGCAAGAACGTCTACGCCTACAAGATGCAGGCGCTCGTCCTGGGCGGCACGTTCGGCGCGCTGGCGGGCATGGTCTATATCCTGCCCGGCAACCTCGCACCGGATGCCATGGGCCGCACCATGACGTTCTGGGTGTGGACGGTCATGCTCCTCGGTGGCGCGGCCACGCTGTTCGGCCCGGTCCTCGGAGCGATGCTCTTCTTCTTCGTCTACATGCTGCTCCGCGTGGGCATGCGGACCGGGATGTCCGACTACATCGCCTCGAACACGGTCGAACAGATCGGCGGCATCCTCGTGGGCGTGACCCTGATGCTGATCGTGATCTTCAGACCACAGGGGATCCTGGGGAACAAGAAGGAGCTGGCCCTCGATGTCCGATGAGAACACCGTGAACGTGAACGACGAGCCCGTCGTCGGACAGGACGAGCCTGTGAGCGAGACCGCGAAGCGGGCCGGCCGCGACCTGTCGCACCTCGAGCCGAAGGTCGGCGTGGCAAAGCCCGACGCGATCCTGAAGGCGGAGTCCGTGCAGCGGCACTTCGGCGGCCTGACCGCCGTCGACGTCGACTACCTGGAGGTCGAGCGGGGCGCGATCACCGCGCTCATCGGGCCGAACGGTGCCGGGAAGACGACCTTCTTCAACCTGCTCACCGGGTTCGACAGGCCGAACCAGGGCTCGTGGTCGTTCGAGGGCACGCCGATCGCCGGCAAGAGCGCCGCGCGCGTCGCCAGGTCCGGCATGGTCCGGACCTTCCAGCTGACGAAGGCGCTGTCGCGCCTCACCGTGCTGGAGAACGTCCTGCTCGCGGCGCGCCACAACCCGGGGGAGCGGATGTTCGCCTCCCTGATCCAGCCGTTGTGGGCGGGCACGGAGCTGCGGAACAGGGAGAAGGCGCTCGAGATCCTCGAGCGGTTCAAGCTCGACAAGATGGCCGACGAGTTCGCGGGGTCGCTCTCGGGCGGCCAGCGCAAGCTCCTCGAGATGGCGCGCGCGCTGATGACCGACCCGACGATGATCATGCTCGACGAGCCGATGGCGGGCGTGAACCCGGCGCTGGTGCAGTCGCTGCTGGGGCACATCCAGACGCTGCGTGACGAGGGCATGTCGGTCCTCTTCGTGGAGCACGACATGCACGCCGTGCGGCACATCTCCGACTGGGTCGTCGTCATGGCGGAGGGCCGGATCGTGGCCGAGGGGCCGCCGTCGTCCGTCATGCAGGATCAAGCGGTGGTGGACGCCTACCTGGGCGCGCACCACGACACCGACCTCGGCGACGACTCGCTGCTCGACCCCGAGGTGCTGGCCCGGCTCGAGGCCGAGGAGGAGAAGCGATGACCGACACGACCGTGACGGACCCGGGCGGCAGGACGACCGGCCTGCCCGCCGACAAGGAGCTGCTGCTCAAGGCCGACAACATCGTCGCGGGCTACGTCCCCGGCGTGAACATCCTCGACGGATGTTCGATCGAGGTCGGCAAGGGCGAGCTCGTCGGGATCATCGGCCCGAACGGTGCCGGGAAGTCCACGCTGCTCAAGGCGATCTTCGGGCTGGTGCACGTCACGTCCGGCACGGTGACGCTGGGCGGCGACAACATCACCGGCATGAAGGCGAACGCGCTCGTGCAGCGCGGCGTCGGGTTCGTGCCGCAGACGAACAACGTGTTCCCCTCGCTCACCGTCGAGGAGAACATGCGGATGGGCGTGTACCTGCGCCCCAAGTCGTTCGAGGAGCGGTTCGACTTCATCGTCGACCTGTTCCCGACCCTGGGGGAGCGGCGCGCCCAGCGGGCGGGCGCGATGTCCGGTGGTGAGCGGCAGATGGTCGCGATGGCCCGGGCGCTCATGATGAACCCGTCCGTGCTGCTGCTCGACGAGCCGTCCGCCGGGCTGTCGCCGGTGCGGCAGGACGAGGCGTTCCTGCGGACCCGCATGATCAACAAGGCGGGCGTGTCCGTGATCATGGTCGAGCAGAACGCACGGCGCTGCCTGCAGGTCTGCGACCGTGGCTACGTCCTGGACCAGGGCACGGACGCGTACACGGGCACCGGCCGGGAGCTCCAGAGCGACCCGAAGGTCATCTCGCTGTACCTCGGCACCCTCGCGGAGGACGTCAACAAGGACGGCTGACCCGCGGGCCGTTCTCGCGACGAACGACGGCGCCGACCCGGCGGGCTCCTGCCGGGTCGGCGCCGTCGTCATACCGGGACGGGCGCATCACCTGAGACGTAGCTCCGCCCGGACCAGGCGGTGGTCGCTGCTCGGGAACGGGTACTCGCCCGTGAGGCGGGACAGCGGGTCGTCCTGCGCGGGCCAGAAGACGCTCGCGCCGCGCACTCGCAGGTCGCGGGACACCAGCGTGTAGTCCACGCGGAGGTTGCCGGGCGCGGTGTCCGCGAAGTCGGCCGTGTCGAGCGCCGGGTCGCCGGTGTGCGACGTGTTGGCGCCGCCCTGGAGCTCCGCCGCCTCGGCCGCACCCTCCGACGAGGCCGCCGGGTCCTGGATCCGCCGGTTGTCGAGCAGCTGGCCGATGGCGCCGTCGTACGAGTCGCCGTCGGCCGGGTCGGCGTTGTAGTCGCCCAGGATCACGAAGGACTCCCCGCGGTGCAGCCCGCCGCGCCCGCCGTCGTCGTCGTAGATGTACGACGCCGCGCGGCCGCCGGTCACGTAGTCGGCCCAGAAGCGGATCTCGTCGTGGTTGCGGCGCCCGTTGCGGTCCTCCGCGCCGTCGAACGACGGGGGCGTCGGGTGCGCGGCCAGCACGTGCACCGTCGTGCGGCCGACCCGCACCGGGACGTCCCAGTGCGACTTGCTCGACAGCGGCAGCACGTCGAGCTCCTCGTCCGTGTACCAGGGCTCGCCCGTCTCCGTGTCCGTGGGCAGCGCCGCGCCCGGCATGTCCTGCCAGCGGAAGCCCTGGAACGTGCGCGCGTTCCGGGCGTCGACCGGGTACCTCGACAGCACGACCATCCCGTACTGGCCGGGGAACTCCCCGAAGCCCAGCGCGTCGTCCCCGCCGCCGACCGTGCCGTCGTTGTTCAGGTCGAAGCCGCTGGGGACGCCCGTGTTCGACGGCGCCACGAACGCGTACGGGTACTCGACGGCCTCGGCGTCGCCCTGCGGGACCTCGAGGTAGTTCTCCCGGAACAGGTCGACGGCCTCGCCGGCGGCGTCGTGGTCGAACTCGTTGAGCAGGACGACGTCGGGCCGCGCGTGCTGGATCACCTCGGCGACGGTCCGCGCCTGCGCGTCCTCGCCGTCGGACAGGTCGTCGACGAGCTGTCCTTCCGCGGCGCGGTTCAGCGACAGGTTGTAGGTCGCGACCCGCAGCCTCTCGTGCTTCGGGGACGACGACGTCGCGTGGCTGAGCCGGACGTCGCCCGCGTCGTCGGGCACGGGGCTGGAGACGGCGGCGGCCGTGCCGCCGCTGCCCAGGAGGGCGGCGGCGACGAGGCCGGTGACGCGCAGGACGGGGCGGCGCATGGGTGCTCCTCAGGGGTGACGGGGATCTGCGGCCCCACGGTAGTGCGCCCCCGGTGAACGCGGGGTGACCAGCGGCAGAATGCCGCTCGACGACGGGTACACCCGGCAGGCCGGCCACGGTCGCGCGGCCGTCCCGTCGAGGACGACGTCGGCCCGCACCCTCCTGGTGGAGGATGCGGGCCGACATCATCGAGCGGTCAGATCAGGGTGTGATCAGGACCGGTCGACCTTGATCTTCATGTGGCCGTTGCGGCTGTTCTGCCACAGCACCTTGATGCTGGTACCCGTGCCGCCGACGATCACCGAGTGGCCCGGGTTGGACTCGTCGTAGTACGCGTACGGGTCGCTGTCGTCGAACGTCCGGGACTGCCGCGACCACCAGGGGGTACGCAGGGTCGCGGGGGCGTCGCCGGCCTCGCTGTGCAGGGACAGGCGGTCCTTGCGCTGCAGGCCGAACGTCGCGTCGTACGACTGGATCCGGTTGCGGGCGACCGCGCCGTCCGAGAACTTCAGCGGGGTGGCGTCGGCGTCGACGGGCAGCGCCTGGCCGTGGCCCGGGTGGGTGGCGGTGTTGTTGTCGCCGTACAGGCCGTTCACGTACCAGATCAGCAGGCCGTCCTGGTACGGGAAGTGCTCCACGTGGTTCGGGTCGGACTGGCTCCAGCCGAAGTTGTACGGGCCCTCCTTCAACGTGACGTCGTAGCCCCCGTACACGCGGTGCTCGGCGAGGTAGTAGTGGGAGTACGAGGTCTCGTACGAGCCGTCGGTCGCGATCTTGAAGTCGCCGGTCCAGTCGGACGCGTCCTCGAAGTCCTCGACGAGCGCGTCACCGACGGTGACCGAGTCGACCACCAGGCCACGCTCGTTGACGCCGCCGTCCGAGGTGTAGCGGAACCGGAACTGCGCCGTCTCGCCGGCGTATGCCGACAGGTCGGCGGTCAGCTCGACCCAGCCGCCGGAGGAGCCGTCGATGCCGCCACCCGGGTTGGTGCCGTTCGGGTCCTCGTCGGACGACTCGCTGGTGGACAGCGCGGTCCATGTCGCGCCGCCGTCGGTGGTGATGTCGACGAAGGCGTAGTCGTAGCCCTCTTCGATCTCGTAGTCGACCTGGGCGGACAGCGCACCGCCCGCAGGCACCGCGAACTCGGGCGACGCGAACGTGGCGTTGAGGTTGTTGCCCGTGTCCGAGTAGGCGTACTTGCCGTCGATCGGGTCGACGCCCACCTCGATGGTCTCCGTGCCGTCGGGCAGGTTGACGAGGGCCGCCTGTGCCCGCGTCGTGGCGTGGAACGACGGGCCGAGGTCGACCCTGCCGGACGCGTCGGCCTCGACGGTCTCGTAGTCCAGCCAGCCGAGGAACATCTTCTCGGTGGCGCCCATGTGGTTCGGGGTGCCGCCGATGTGGCCGTCGCCGTGGCCCATCCACGAGCCGGAGCTCATGAGGTTCCAGAAGCCGGTGCCGTTCTCGCCGCCGGAGGTGTCGTAGTAGTCCGGCAGGCCGAGGTCGTGGCCGAACTCGTGCGCGAACACCCCGAGGCCGCCGTTCTCGGGCTCGGTCGTGTAGTCACGGATCCACAGGTCGGTGCCACCGATCTTGATCCCGCCGAGCTTCTCGAAATCGGCCGGGCCGTCGGTGCCGAGGCCGCCCTGGTTGACCGCCCAGCGGTGCGACCAGATGGCCCACGGAGGCGCGCCGGCCTCCTCGCCCTCGCCGGCGTGGATGGCCTGGAAGTGGTCGATGTAGCCGTCGGGCTCGTTGATGATGCCGTCGCCGTCGACGTCGTACCGGTCCCACACGTCGAAGGACTGGAGGTACTCCACGACCTCGTCGTGCGTCTTGCCCGACGCGATCTGCTGCTCGTACCAGGCGTCGGCGGCGTCCTGGACGAACGCTGTCATGGTCTCGCCGGTCTCGTCACCCGCCGGGCTGCCGCCGCCGTAGTACGACGCGCGGTTCGGCACCGTGACCCAGTCGGACACGTCACCCTGGAGGTCGAAGCGGCCCGAGGACATCTCGTCGTAGACGTCGTGGAACGACTCGTCGTTGGCGTCACCGTTGAAGAACATGTCCATGAAGTGGTCGCGCGAGAAGTCGCTCTCCCAGTACGTGGAGTTGTCGCTCGCGGCAGGCTCGGGGATCTCGTTGTGCAGCGGCCCGGCCGGGGAGTCGGGGAAGTGCGAGGACCCCTCGCCGTCACCGAACTCGACGAGGATCGAGAAGAGCTGCGAGGTCTCCTGGGCGCCGTACTCGACGTACTCGCCCGGCGCGATTCTGACGACCCTGGACTTCTTCGAGCCCTTGCCACGCGTGGTGACCTTCGCCTCGCCGGTGGCGACCATCTCGACCGCCTGCTGCTTCCGCTCCCGCTGCTTGTCGGCGAGAGCGTCAGGACGGTCGTCCTCCCGCTGCTGAGCGAGCGTCACCGGATCCGGTTCCGCCGCGCTCGGCGCGGCAGCGGCGCTTGCCGGCACGAGAGCACCCGTGAGCAGCAGTGCCGCGCCAGCGCCCGCTGCGCTGATTCGTGGATTCATGGATTCCTCCGGGGTGTGAGTCCTCCGGTCCTGGCAGGCCGGGCACAGCGGTACGTAGGGGTCGCGGCCCTGCCACGGCTGGCTGCCGCGAGCAGGTCCGGACCCCGCATGCACCGGGGTGTCCGACCGAACCGGAGGTGTTGGCACCGAGTCACCTGTTCAGACCTCGACGTCCGAGCGGAGACTCAATCACCGATCCGTTTCAGGAATGTTGCGTGCGGCACACTACTGGATTCAGAGTCAAAACAAAACAGGCGGAATCCCGCCATGACGAGAGGCGGAATCCCGCCACCTTTGCTGGACTGCCCGCCTTTTATGGCGTTTCACCGGCCGGCCGCGCGGGGAAAAAACGGTTGCGCTCGTGCGAGACTATCGAATCGATGCGACCCGACGCCCTGACCCCCAGATCCGTGCCGCCACGAGGCACCTCGCAGCGACGCGCCGTCGTCGCGCTGATCGCGCTGTCCACCTCGGCGTTCATGTTCGTCACCGCGGAGAACCTGCCCGGCGGCCTGCTCACGATCATGGCCCGGGACCTGGAGCGGACCACGTCGCAGATCGGTCTCCTCGTGACGGCGTACGCGGTCGTCGTCGTCCTCGCGACCGTGCCGCTGGCTCACCTGACGCGGCGGTTCGGCCGCCGCGTCGTCCTCGCCGGGACGACGGCGGTCTGCGCGGCGGGGCTGGTCTGGTCCGCGTTCGCCGTCGGCTATCCGGACCTGCTGGCCTCCCGGGTCGTGACGGCTCTCGGGCAGGCGCTGTTCTGGGCGATCGTCATGCCCGCTGCCGCGAGCATGTTCCCCCGTGAGGTGCGGGGCAGGATGATCGCCCGCCTGACGATCGGGAACTCGCTCGGTCCCATGCTGGGCGTCCCGTTCGGCACCTGGCTCGGCCAGCTGACCACGTGGCGGACCCCCTTCCTCGTCATGGCGCTCATCAGCGCCGTGGCCTGTGCGGCGATCCTGTTCACGATGCCGCACGCGTCGCAGGCCAGGGACGACACGTCGCGCGGCACGCATCCCGACCGGCGGCGCTTCGTGGTGCTGCTCGCCGTCACGCTCCTGCTCGTCACGGGCGCCTTCGCGTGGATCACGTTCATCACCCAGTTCCTGCTGGAGGTGGCCGGCTTCGACGACCGGTGGCTGTCGGGGCTGCTCCTGGCCAGCGGGGCCGCGGGCCTGGCCGGGACCTTGCTGGCGGGCCTCGTGCTGGACCGGTGGCCGTGGCTCACGCTGGCGGGCGGCGCTGCCGGCGTCGCGGCGTTCCTCCTGCTGCTCCAGCTCTTCGGGGTCACACCCGGAGCCGCGATCGTCGGCATGCTGCTGTTCGGGACGACCTTCAGCCTCGTCCCGCCGGCGGCGGCACACCTGTCGATGCAGGTCGCGCCCGGCGCGACGGAGATGGCGACGGCGCTGAACAGCTCGGTCTTCAACGTCGGTATCGCCTCCGGAGCGGCACTCGGTGCGTTCGTCGTGGCGACGTGGGGGCCGCAGCTCGTCCCGGGCGCGGGTGCGATCTTCGTGCTGGCCGCGCTGGCCCTCGCGCTCTGGGACCTGAGGTACGTCCGGCGGACGACTCGCGTCGTCGTGCCCCACTAGGCTCTGCCGTATGACACACCTGCGTTGGGGCATTCTCGCCACGGGCGGTATCGCCCATGCTTTCACCAGTGACCTGAAGGTGAACGGGTTCACCGTGCAGGCCGTCGGATCGCGTTCCGCGGACAAGGCGAAGGCCTTCGCTGACGAGTTCGGCATCCCGAACGTGCACGGCTCGTACGAGGACCTCGTGGCGGACCCCGAGGTCGACATCGTCTACGTCGCCACCCCGCACCCCCTGCACGCCGCCGACGCGGCCCTCGTGCTCAACGCCGGGAAGCACGTGCTCGTCGAGAAGCCGTTCGCCCTGAACCGGCGCGAGGCAGAGACCATCGCGGACCTCGCCGAGTCGAAGGGCCGCCTCGCCATGGAGGCGATGTGGACGCGCTACCTGCCACACATGGCCCGCATCCGCGAGATCATCGCCGCGGGCACGCTCGGCGAGGTCCGCACCGTCATGGCCGACCACTGCCAGGACCTCCCCGACGACCCGGGCCACCGCATCAACGCCCTCGAGCTCGGCGGCGGGTCGCTGCTCGACCTCGGGATCTACCCCATCTCGCTCACCTGGGACATTCTCGGCGAGCCGCTCACGGTCCAGTCGCACGCCACGTTCAAGGAGACCGGTGCGGACGCCACGATCGCGACGGTCTTCGGGTACGACGGCGGCCGCCTGGCGACCACCATCTCCGCGTCGGACACGCGGGGGCCGGTCACGGCGTCGATCCTCGGGACGGAGGGACGGATCGACATCGACCCGTGGTGGTTCACGCCGACGTCGTTCCGCGTGTACGACGTCGACGGCGAGGTGTCCGAGGAGTTCAGCAGCGACGGCCTGGTGACCGGGCGCGGCATGCACTTTCAGGCGCTGGAGGCCGAACGCCTGGTCGCGGCCGGGAAGACCGACGGCGAGATCCTCCCCCTCTCGGAGACGGTGGCGATCATGGGCACCCTGGACGAGATCCGCGAGCAGATCGGCCTGGTGTACCCGGGCGAGACCGCGGAGTGACCGGGTTCCGGCGCTGACCCGGCAGCACCCGGCCGCCGGGCCGGCGGCGCACTACCGCGCGGTGGCCTGGACGTAGGTGAGGCGGCCCATCGACCAGTCCTCGTGGTCCACCTCGCGGGCGTCGGCCAGGCCGGCGGCCACCAGGAGGCGGGGGACGGCGTCGCCCTGGTTCCCGGTGGCCTCGGGAGCGGTGTCGCTGCGGCGCCGCAGCCGCGAGAGCAGGTGGCGCCACAGGTGGGTGAGCCCGCTTCCGCCGCCGTGGCCGTGGTGGTGGTCCTGGGGACCGGCACCATGGCCGGGCGCGCCGTGGCCGTCGTGCGCCTCGCCGGGGGACCCTGCGCCGGGCGCCTTCCCGGGCGGGGAACCCGGGCCGGGCTCGCCTCCGCCCATGTCGAGGATCGTGACCTTCCCGCCTGGCCGCAGCACCCGCGCGACCTCGCGAGCGAACGTCGGGCGGTCGTCCTCGGGGACGTGGTGCAGCGCCAGGGACGAGACCACGTGGTCGACGCTGGCGTCCTCGGCGGGGAGCCGGTCCGCGAAGCCGCGCACCAGCGTGCCCCGGCGACGGCCGCGCCGCAGCTTTCCGGCGGCGATCTCCAGCGCCCGCACGTCCGGGTCCAGCCCGGTGACTCGCGCGCCCGGCGCGGCGTCGAGCACGGCCATCAGGAGGCTGCCGGTGCCGCAGCCGACGTCGAGCACGGACTCGCCGTCGCGCACGCCGGCCAGCTCGACCGTGCGTGCGTACCGACCGCGCATACCGAGCAGCCCGACCATGGCGTCGAAGAAGGGCGTCAGCCACGGCTTGCCCATGCCGGGCAGGAACTCGCGGCCGGCCGTCTCGGGATCGGTGTCGTCGATGATGCGGACGTCGGGTGGGGTGCTCATGAGCTGTCCTTCGTGTCGGTGCCGTGGTAGGCCTGGCAGTGTTCGCTGGTGACATCATCGGCCGCCCCCGGGCGGCACGGCAGGACGGAACTTCGGCGGTATGGGAGATTCCTCGGGCGTCGCACCGGAGACCGCTGCGGGCCACGGCGCGCACGCCGTCGTCCGGGACTCCCGTCTGCTCCGCGTGCGCCCCGACGGCACCCCCGTCTACGGCTACGACCAGCGTCCCGGCGTCCCCGCCATCGGTGTGACGCGCATGGCGGGCGGCGAGCACCAGGGGCCCGCACCGCTCGGCCGGCGCCACGTCCACGACTTCCACGTCCTGGTCTACGTCCACCGCGGCGGCGGCTCGGTACGTGTCGACGGCGTGGAGCGCCCGCTGCGGGGTGGCGACGTGTTCGGCGTCGTCCCCGGGCAGGCGGTCGATGCCGGGCAGACCGCCGTGCCGGGCGACGGTCTCGCCTGGTCGGTGCAGTTCCTGCCCGACGTCGTTCCGGCGCTCGTCGCGGTCTCGCCGCTCGCCTGGGACCGGCATCCGCTGCTGCGGATCTTCGCGCCGGACGACGCGACCGGCGCGGGACCCGGTGGCCGGGCCCGTGCGACCGCCCTGGTCCCGGCCGCCGACCGGCAACGGTGGCGCGGCTGGCTCGAAGACGTCGCCGACGAGGCGGCGCACCCCGAACGCACGGGTGCGCGGGACGCGATGGTGGCCGGCCTGACCCGCGTCCTGGTGGCGGCAGCCCGGCTGGCCCCGGGGCCGTCGTCGGCGCCCGACCCGCTGCTGCTGCGGGTGTTCGACGAGGTGGAGCGGACGTTCTCGGACCCGGTGTCGGCGGGCGACGTCGCCCGTGCGCTGGGGTACACCCCGGGCCACCTGACCACCGTGGTGCGCGAGAGGTCCGGACGTACGGTCGGGGACTGGCTCTCCGAGCGCCGCCTCACCGAGGCGCGCCGGCTGCTCGTGGACACCGACCTGCCTCTCGGCGCCGTCGCGGCTCGTACGGGCCTGCGCGACGGCGCCTACCTGGGCCGCCGCTTCCGCGACCGGTACGGCACCAGCCCGGACAGGTGGCGCCGGGAGCGCCGCGCGACCGGGCCCGCACGCTGACCCGGCAGCTGGGGGGTGCCGGGTGGGCGTGCGGGCCCGGTGTGTTCTGCGACGCCGGCGGGGGCCGGGTGTCCTGGTCGGTCGTCTGCTCTGCGGTGGCGCCTACTCTGCGGTGGCACCGCTCATCGTGGCCGCCAGGGACTCCTCCACGAGGGCCGCGAAGATTCCCTCCAGGACCCGGGGGCCCACGGACCACGAGGTGAGCAGTGCGGTGACGGTGACCGTGCCGAGGTCCCGCGCGGTGTCGAGACCGTGCCGGCGCAGCACGTTCCGTTGCCGCGAGGGGAGGTCGAGGTTGTTGAGGTTGAGCTCGCCGGGCAGCCGGGGGAAGACCGACCCGACGTGGCTGGAGGGCCGGTGCTGGATCGCCAGCTTGGCCACCTCCAGGGCGACTGCGGGCATCTCGGACTCCGAGGTGCGCGCGATGGGCTCGGACCAGCGCGGGTCGGGCTCGTTGGCGTCGAGTCCGGCGACGGTGCCGAGCCAGGGGAACGCGTCAGTCCACAGCAGAGTGGGCGACGTCTCGGGTACTGCTGTTTCAGTCATTCGAGTCCCTGGGCGCAAGGTTGGAAGGTGCACGGTCCTAGCATCTCCAACTCCACCAGGTTCTCGGGCCGTCCGATACGGAAACGATCGAACTTCACCCGCTCGACAGGGGGTGAAGTTGACAATTCTCCGCGGTGTGCGGCCGGGCGTCGCCGGCGCCCGGTATCACTCCATCGGATGCAGCAGGCGCCGCAGGAACTGCCGGGTGCGTTCCTCCTGCGGTTCGCGGAACATCCGTGCCGGATCCCCGCGCTCGACGACGACGCCGCCGTCCAGGAACAGCACCTCGTCGGCCACGGCCCGCGCGAACTGCAGCTCGTGCGTGACCACCACCATGGTCCAGCCCTCGTCGGCGAGCTCCTTCATCACCAGGAGCACCTCGCCGACCAGCTCCGGGTCGAGGGCGGACGTCGGCTCGTCGAACAGCAGCAGGTCCGGCCGCAGGGCGAGCGCCCGGACGATGCCGACGCGCTGCTGCTGGCCGCCGGACAGCTCGTGCGGGTAGGCGTCGTGCTTCTCGGCCAGCCCGACCCGCTCCAGCAGCTCGGTCGCGCGGGCGACGGCCTCGGCCCGCGGCACGCGCTGCACCTGGACCGGCCCTTCGATCACGTTCTGCAGCACCGTGCGGTGCGGGAACAGGTTGTGCTGCTGGAACACCATCGCGGACCGGTCCCGCAACGCGAACCGCTGCTGCTTGGTGATCGTCCGGGAGAAGTCGAGCTCCAGCACGCCGCCGCTGACGCTGAGCGTGCCGGCGTCAGGCGTCGCGAGCCCGTTGAGCGAGCGCAGCAGCGTGGTCTTGCCGGACCCCGACTGCCCGATCAGCGCGGTGACCTTGCCCCGCCACACGTCGAGGTCGATGCCGCGCAGAACATGGTTGTCCCCGAACGACTTGTGCAGGCCGTGCACGGCGAGCAGCGGCACCCCGGGGTCGACGGCGCCGGCGGGCGCCGCGGGGTCAGTGGGCGACATAGCGGTCCAGCCTCTTCTCGATCGCGCCCTGCCCGGCCGCGAGCACGGTGCAGAACATCCAGTAGATCAGCGCCACCTCCACGTAGAGCATCATGACCTGGTCGGCGTTGCTCGCGGCGATCTCCTGGGTCTTGCGGAACTGCTCGGTCACCAGGATCGTCGACGCCAGCGACGTGTCCTTCACCAGCGAGATGAACGTGTTCGACAGCGGAGGCACCGACACCCGCGCCGCCTGCGGCAGCACGATCCGGCGCAGCGTCCGCGGCGTCGACATGCCGATCGTGTACCCGGCCTCCCACTGCCCCTTCGGCACGGAGAGGATCGCGGCCCGCACGATCTCCGCGGCATAGCCGCCGACGTTGACCGACAGCGCGATGATGGCGCTCGGCCAGGGGTCGACGACGATGCCCAGGTCCGGCAGCCCGTAGAACACGATGAACAGCTGCACGAGCAGCGGCGTGCCGCGGACGACCGAGACGTACGCCGTGCCGATCCCGGCGAGGACCCGGTTCGGCGACAGCCGCAGCAGCGCCACGAACAGCGCGACCACCAGGCCGATGGCGAAGGACACGAGCGCGAGCGGGATCGTCGCGGTCAACCCTCCGGACAGGATGGGCCAGAACGAGTCCCGGGCGAGTTCCCAGTCCACTTACTCGGTGACGTCGTCGCCGAAGTACTTGTCGCTGAGCTCTGCCAGCGTCCCGTCCTGGCGCAGCTCCGTGAGCGCGTCGGTGATCTCCTCGACGAGCGCCTCGTGCTCCGGGGTCACCACGAACGCCGACTCCGAGGACTCGTCGGTCTCCGCCGCGATCCGCAGCCCGGACTCGCCGTTCTCGTTCACGTAGTCGAGGTAGGTGAGGGTGTCGTTGACCGTGGCGTCCACGCGGCCGTCCCGCAGCAGGGCGATGGACTGTGCCCAGCCCTCGACGTTCTCGATCTCCGCGCCCGACTCCTCGGCCAGGTCGCGCCAGTTGCTGGTCAGCGACTGCGCGGTGGTCTTGCCGTCGAGGTCGTCGAAGGCGGCGATGTCGGTGTTGTCCTCGGTGACGACGATGGCGCCGCGCGACACGGTGTACGGCTCGCTGAACAGGTACGCCTCCTCGCGCTCCGGGGTGATCGAGACCTGGTTGGCGATCGTGTCGAACCGGCCGGCGTCGAGGCCCGCGAAGATCGCGTCCCACTGCGTCTCCGCGAACTCGACCTCCAGGCCGAGCTGCTCCCCGACGGCCTCGGCGACCTCGACGTCGTACCCGACGAGGTCGCCCGCGTCGTCGTGGAAGCTGAACGGCGGGTAGGTGCCCTCGGTCGCGACGGTCAGCGTGCCGGCGCTGACCAGCCCGAGACCGTCGTCGTCCCCGGAGCCGCCCGACGAGCACGCTCCGAGCGCCAGCACGGCGAGCGAGGCGGCAGCGGCGGTGGCGAGTGCACGGTGACGGGTCATGTGTGACCTTTCGGTTCGTCGGGTGCGCGATGGTACCGCGCGTCCTCCGCGGCCTCGCATCAGGCTCGCGGATCGTTCCGATCAACAGTAACGATGGTCGCCCGCCGTCCTCACCTCGCGACGCGGTGAGAGGGGTCACGCAGGACGGTCACGCACGGGCCCGGGCTGAGGCTTACCTTTGGCTCGTGACCAGAACGATCCTCTCCCGCGCCCGGCTCCTGGGCGCGGACCATCTTGTCGACATCCAGGTCTCGGACGGCGTGATCACGCGGGTAGAGCCGACGTCGCCCGCCGACTCCGGGGCCGGCGGGCGAACGGCGCCGGACGGTGGTGCCGGCGTCGCGTCCCCGGAGGCCGTGGACCTGGACGGGCGCTGGGTGCTGCCCGGGCTGTGGGACGCGCACACGCACATGGAGCAGTGGGCGCTCGTCCGGCGGCGGCTCGACGTCGCCCCCGCGACCTCCGCCGAGCACGCCGTCCGGCTCGTCCAGGACGCGCTCGACGCGCGCGCCGGCGACGGTGTCAGCGGCCAGGAGCCGCTGGTCGGCTTCGGGCTGCACTGGGTGACCTGGCCGGAGCCGCCGACCGCGGAGCAGCTCGACGTCGTCGGGGACGTCCCGGTGGTGCTGCTCTCCTTCGACCTCCACTCCGCGTGGGTGAACACGGCGGGGCTGCGGCGCCTGGGTATCGAGCACCCGACCGGTCTGCTCCTCGAGGACGAGATGCTGCCCGCCGAGCAGCTGGACCACCCGTCCGGGGAGACGCTGGACCGGCTCGTGCACAGCGCCGCGCAGGCCGCGGCGGCACGCGGCGTCGTCGGCATCGTGGACTTCGGGATGGACGACAACATCGGCGCGTGGCGGCGCCGCGTGCCGTCCTGGGACGGCCTGCGGGTGCGCGCGGGCGTCTGGTACTGGGACCTCGACGCGGCGCTCGCCGAAGGGCTGCGTACCGGGGACCCGCTGGCGGCTCTCACGGGGGCGCCCGGCGGGGGCGGGAGCGATGCGTCCGGCAGGCCGGGGGGAGTGCCCGCGACCGGGCCGGCAGGACGGGCGCTCGTCGAGATGGGCTCGCTCAAGGTCATCAGCGACGGCTCGCTGAACTCGCGGACCGCCTGCTGCTTCGACCCGTACGAGGGGTCGGACGGTCCCGACGCCCACGGCGTGCTCAACGTGCCGCCCGAGGAGCTGCACCTGCTGATGAAGCGCGCCACCGACGCCGGCCTGACCTGTGCCATCCACGCCATCGGGGACCGGGCCAACGCCCTCGCGCTCGACGCCTTCGCGATCACGGGTGCGCGCGGTTCCATCGAGCACGCCCAGCTCGTGCGGTGGTCCGACGTCGAACGGTTCGCGGCCGGGCAGGTGACCGCCAGCGTCCAGCCCGAGCACGCGATGGACGACCGCGACGTCGCGGAGGGCCTGTGGCCGGACCGCACGGACCGGGCGTTCCCGCTGGCGACGCTCGCCGCCGCCGGCGTGCCGCTCACGCTCGGGTCCGACGCGCCCGTCGCCCGGCTCGACCCGTGGTTCGCGATCGCGTCGGCGGTGACCCGGTCCCGCGGCGGCCGCGCGCCGTGGCACCCCGAGCAGGTGCTCACGGTGGAGCAGGCGCTCGCGGCGTCGACCGCCGGGCACGGGGTCACGCCACGCGAGGGCGGCCCGGCCGACCTCGTCGTGCTGGACGGCGACATGCCGGGGTTCGGCGGGCACCAGGACTATCTCGTGCAGCCCGCCGACCCGTCCGACGTGTCGGAGGCACTCCGCACGATGCCCGTCGCCGGCACGCTCCTCGGCGGCGAGTGGACGCACCGCGTGCTCTGAGACCTGTTACTCCTCGTTCAGGCAGAGGCAGAAGGGGTGGCCCGCGGGGTCGGCGAAGACGCGGAACGTCTCGCCGTCGCCCGGGAGCCTGGTCGCGCCGAGCGCGAGCGTGGCCTCCTCGGCGGCGTCGAGGTCGTCCACGAAGACGTCCAGGTGGCCCTGCTGCGGCCGCGCGGGGTCCGGCCATGCGGGCGACGTGTAGTTCTCGACCTGCTGGAAGAGGAGCGGCCGGTCACCACCGGTCATGCCCATCCCGTCCTGGTCGTACGCGACCGGCTCACCGATCAGTGCCGACCAGAACTGCACGGCGGCGTGCGCGTCGGGGACGTCGAAGGTCAGGCCCATGACGGTCGTACCGGGGCTGTCCTCGGCGACGCAGAGGTCGAAGGGATGCCCGGCCGGGTCGGCGAGCGTGGTCCAGCGCTCGCTCTCCCGGAGCACCGTGGCGCCGTGCTCGACGGCGTCCCGGCTCGCCGTCGCGACGTCGGGCGTGCGGAGGTCCAGGTGGAGCTGTTGCGGACGGTCCTGGCCGGGCCACTCCGGCGGGGTCAGGCCGGGTGCGAGCTGGAAGTGCAGGCTCCACCCGTCCGACGTGCGGGTCGACACCCAGTCGTCGTCCTGCGAGGTGATCTCTCCGCCGGTGATGGCGGTCCAGAACTGCGCGGACGCGGCTAGGTCCGGTACGTCGAGGACGATCGATCCCATCCGGGCGATCCCGGTCTGCTGTGCTTCGGTCATGATGACTCCCTCCGTCGGGGCCAGCATGCCTCGGGTGTCTGACATTCGCAGTCAGCGGGCCGACTCCTTCAGCGGGCCGACTCCGTCAGCAGCGCGCCCAGCCGGCCCAGAGCGCCCGGGATCACCGCGTAGTACGCCCACTTGCCACGCTTCTCGCGGGTGAGCAGACCGGCGTCGACCAGGATCTTCAGGTGGTGGCTCACCGTCGGCTGGGCGAGGCCCAGCGGCCCCGTGAGGTCGCAGACACAGGCTTCGGCGCCCTCGTGGGCCGCGACGAGCGAGAGCAGCCGCACGCGCGTCGGGTCGCCGAGCGCCTTGAACGCGCGGGCCAGGTCGGCCGCCGTCGCCGGGTCGGCCGCCTCGCGGACGATGGGCGCGCAGCACACCGCTCCCAGCGGGGGTGCTTCCGTCAGGGTGAGCTCCGGAGGGGTCATGGGACCATCTTGCCACGTATCGAAGTTTGTGGATACGATGAGTCCCATCGATAGACTTCGATCTGATGGAGGAACCATGGCCGAGACGTCCCGTGAAGAGCTTCCCGTCGTCGTCGTCGGCGCCGGGCCGATCGGTCTCGTCGCCGCCGCGCACCTGCTGGAACGCGGGCTGGAACCCCTGGTCCTGGAAGCCGGCGACGGACCCGGCGCCGCCGTCGCCGACTGGGCGCACATCCGGTTCTTCTCGCCGTGGCGGTACAGCATCGACGCCGCCGCCCGCCGCCGGCTCGCGCCGACCGGATGGCAGGAGCCGGATCCCGACGCCCTGCCGACCGGCGCCGACCTGGTCGAGCGCTACCTCGCGCCACTCGCCGCCACGCTGGGCGACCGCGTGCGCTACGGCTCGCGAGTGACCGCCGTCGCGCGCGACGGCGCCGACCGCACCCGGTCCATCGGCCGCGAGGGCAGGCCGTGGCTCGTCCGCACCGCGGACGGCGACGTGCGCGCCCGGGCGGTCGTCGACGCCTCGGGGACGTACGGCTCGCCCAACCCGCTCGGCGTCTCGGGCCTGCCGGCACGCGGCGAGGCAGAGGCCGGGCCGTATCTCACAGGGGCGCTCCCCGACGTGCTGGGCCGTGGTCGAGAGCGCTTCGCCGGGCGTCACACCCTCGTCGTCGGCATGGGCCACTCGGCCGCGAACACCCTGCTCAACCTCGTCGAGCTCGCCGAGCAGGAGCCGGGCACCCGGATCACCTGGGCCATCCGCGGCGGCTCGCCGCGCCGCCTCTACGGTGGCGGCTCCGACGACCAGCTCCCCGCTCGCGGCCTGCTCGGCACCCGCCTGCACGACGCCGTCGCGTCCGGCGCCGTCGAGCTGATCACCCGCGCCACCATCGAGTCCCTGACCCCGCTCGACCCGGCCGCCGCGGAGCAGGACGCTCCGACCGGCAGCCCGGTCACCGGTGGCACGGCGGCCCGGGGCGAGGGTGCGACCGTCCAGGTGACGGGACGTGGGCGGCGCGACGGCGTCGACGGGACGCTCGACCTGAGCGTCCACAACGTCGCCGCCGCCACCGGCTTCCGGCCCGATCTCGGCATGCTGCGCGAGGTGCGGCTCGACCTCGACCCCGTGGTCGAGGCGCCGCGCAGGATCGCGCCGCTCATCGACCCGAACCTGCACTCCTGCGGCACCGTCCCGCCGCACGGCGAGGCCGATCTCGCCCACCCGGACGAGGGTTTCTACCTCGTCGGCATGAAGTCCTACGGCCGCGCCCCGACATTCCTGCTGGCCACCGGCTACGAGCAGGTCCGGTCCGTCGCCGCCGCGCTCGCCGGCGACCGTGCCGGGGCCGACGACGTCCGGCTGAACCTCCCGGAGACCGGCGTCTGCTCGTCGAACCTCGCGGCGGCGGCCGACGACGACGGCACCGTCTCCCCGGAGGCGCTCGCGGCGGCGCGGACGGAGGCCGACGCCTGCTGCGCCGCCCCCGAGGCACCGCAGCCGATCACCATCGGTGCCCCTCCGGAGCGCGGCGAGCTGGGCTTCGCCACGGGTGTCGCCCACGGTCGCTCGTCCGACTGAACGGCCCGCCACCACAGGCTGGTCGGTCACCTCATGACCGACCAGCCTCGTGATCGGTCCTTTCGTGAGTGATCGGCAGATTGAACTGCCGATCACTCACGAAAGGACCGACCGCTCAGGGGTGTGCTTGGGCGGGGTCGGCGGTGGGGGTCGTGGCGGTGGGGGTGGGGGTGGGGTGGGGGCGTTGGTGGGGATGGGGTGTTCTCGGGAAGAGGGCTGCGGCCAGGGCGAGCGCGAGTGCGCCGCCGGCCAGCTGCGCGGCGACGAACGGCAGCACCGAGGCCGGGGCGATCCCCGCGAAGGTGTCGCTGAACATCCGGCCCACCGTCACGGCGGGGTTGGCGAACGACGTCGACGACGTGAACCAGTACGCCGCCCCGATGTAGGAGCCCACGGCGGCAGGCACCCAGGTCTCCCGCCCGGACCGGAGCAGGCCCACGACGACCAGGACGAGCCCGGCGGTGGCGACGACCTCGGCCAGCAGGTGCGGCGCCGTGGCGCGGTCGGTCGTGGCGAACCCGGTGGGCACGTCGAACATGGCGTTCGCCAGGACGGCGCCGGAGATCCCGCCCGCGAGCTGGGCCGCGACATAGGCCCCGACGTCGGCCGGCCGGGCGCGAGTCCCGTGACCGTCCGTCTCCCCGTCCTCGGCGCGCGGACGCCGCCCGACGCACCAGTCCACCAGGGTCACCACGGGGTTGAGGTGAGCCCCGCTCACCGGTCCGAGCACGGCGATCAGCACCGCCAGCCCGAGCGTCGTGGCCAGGCTGTTCGCCAGCAGCCGCAGCCCGACGTCGTCCGAGAGCTCCTGCGCCATGATCCCGGAGCCCACCACGACAGCGACGAGCGTCCCGGTGCCGAGCGCCTCGGCGAGGGTCCGCCGCCCCAGGTCGTTCCGCGATCCCACCGGGGCGCCCGTCGTCTCCGCCGGCATCAGGCCACGGCCTCCACGCCGAGCCGCGCGATGAGGTCGCGCACGCGCTGCTCGATCTCGTCACGGATCGGGCGGACCGCCTCGATGCCCTGGCCTGCCGGGTCGTCGAGCTTCCAGTCCTCGTACCGCTTGCCGGGGAAGACCGGGCAGGCGTCGCCGCAGCCCATGGTGATGACGGCGTCGGACGCCAGGACGGCCTCGTCCGTGAGGACCTTCGGCTGCTCCGCGCGGATGTCGATGCCCTTCTCCAGCATGGCCTCGACGGCGACCGGGTTGATCCGGTCGCCGGGCTCGGACCCGGCGGACCGGACCTCGACGGCGCCGCCCGACAGCGAGCGGAGGAAGCCGGCGGCCATCTGGGAACGACCGGCGTTGTGGACGCAGACGAACAGGGCGGAAGGGGGCGTGCTCATGGTGGGCTCCATCGTGTGTGTGGGGATGACGTTCGGTGACGTGGTCGGGATGCGGCAGGCTCAGTCGGGCAGGATCTCCGCGAGCAGGTGCCGTACCCGCCGGTCCAGCTCGTCGCGGATCGCTGCCACGCCAGCGGGCGAGGCGAGGGCGGGGTCGCCCACCACCCAGTCCTCGTAGCGCGTGCCGGGCAGGACCGGGCACGAGTCGCCGCAGCCCATGGTGACCACGACGTCGGCGGCGCGGACGGCGTCGTCGGTCAGCGGTTTCGGGTATGCGGCCTGGTCGGCATCGGGGCGGTCGATCGCGGCGAGCAGGTCGTGGACCGTGGCGTGCACGTCGGACGCGGGCGCGGAGCCGGCGGACCGGGCGATCACGCGATCGCCGGCGTGGTGCGCCAGGAGCGCGGCGGCGAGCTGGGAGCGCCCGGCGTTGGCGACGCAGACGAACAGCACCTGGGGCTTCACGCCCGCTGCGGCGTCGGCCGGGGCCGGGCCGGCCGCGTCGGCCTCGCGGTCCGCCTCCCGGGTCCTGGCGATGTCGGTGAGGCGCTGCCGGGCGAAGTGCTCGGTCAGCGCGACGAGGTGCGTGGTGATCCCGCCGCGCCGCGCGAGCGCCGTGTACGACTCCCGCACGACGCGCAGGCACTCCTCGGGGTCGGCGCCGGGGGTGCGTGCCGCGAGGGATCCGGCGAGGCGGGTCAGCGCGCGATCGACGTCGTCCAGTCCGGTGAGCGGCGTGTCCCGGCGGGCGCTGACGGCGGCGGGCGCGAACTTCTCGAGCAGCGTGGTGACCGCACCGCGGTAGGCGGGCTCGATCCGGTAGTGCACGAACGTGCCGCGTCGCTCGGAGGTGAGCAGCCCGACGTCGCGCAGCACCTTGAGGTGGTGCGACACCGTGGGCTGCGCGACATCGGTCAGCGTGGCGAGCTCCCCGGCGGACGCCTCGCCGCCGGGGCTGGAGGCGATGCCGGACAGCATGCGCAGGCGCAGCGGGTCGGAGAGCGCCTTGAGGGTGTGCGCGACGGCGTTCGCGGCATCGACCCCGATGGCGTGCCGGCTGGCGGTGGGTGCGCTCATGACGTCCTCCTGTATCGACACCTGCCTATATTGACATACTTCGATTCAGGGCGCTACCCCGTGCTGGCGCGGCGCGGCCGCCTGGATGCCGATTCGTGGCAATATGCCTCACATGGGACTGCGAGAAGAGCATCTGGCCGAGGGTGAGTCCGTCGTCATGCAGATGAGGACGCACCGCAAGGTGCTGCTGAAGTCGATCGTCTGGCTCGTGGTGCTCACGATCGTGGTGGTCGCGACCTGGCTCGTGGTCCCGACGTTCGGGCTGCCGGACGTGACGCCGCTGTTCGTGACCGGCGTCGTCGTCCTGCTCGCGGTCGTCGCGACGCTCCCGCCGTACCTGAGATGGGTGACGACCACCTACATCATCACCAACCAGCGGGTCTCGCTGCGTACCGGGATCCTCACGCACACCGGCCGCGACATCCCGCTGTACCGGATCAACGACGTGACCTTCGAGAAGCAGCTCAACGACCGCCTGTTCGGCTGCGGCACGCTCGTCATCTCGGACGGCTCGGACCGCGAGGGCATGGTGCTCGACGACGTCCCCGACGTCGAGGCGGTCCAGCGCACCCTCCAGGACCTGGTCCGGAGGTCGGACCCGCGCGACGTCTGACCCGGCCTCCCGGGGACGTCGGGCCTGCCCCGCGGACGGTGTCGGCGACCGGCCGCGCGTCCTCGGGCCGCGTGGCCTCTCGATGGCCCGGGACCGCTGCGCTGCGCTCGGGCGGGGCCTGGCAGGATGGCCGCCATGGGATCGATCCTCGCCGTCTGCCGCGTCCACCAGCTGTTGCCCGACGCCGGCACCGTGGGCACCACCGCGATCGACAAGCGTCCTGTCGGCGGCCGGGTGAAGGCCCGCGAGCTCGGCCTGTACGCGGACGTCCAGGCCGACCGTGCCAACCACGGCGGCGCCGACCAGGCCGTCTACGCCTACGCCCAGGAGGACGCCGACCACTGGTCCGTCGAGCTCGGGCGAGAGGTCGTGCCCGGCCTGTTCGGCGAGAACCTGCGCACCGCCGGCACCGGGGTGAGCACCGCTGTGATCGGTGAGCGGTGGCGCGTGGGTACCGCGCTCCTGGAGGTCACCCAGCCGCGCACACCGTGTGCGACGTTCCAGCGCCGGATGGGTGAGGAGCGCTGGGTGCGCCGCTTCACGGCCGCGAACCGCACGGGCGCGTACCTGCGGGTGGTCGAGAAGGGTGACATCGGAGCCGGCGACGCGATCGAGACCGTCCACGTCCCGGAGCACGGCATCCGGGTCGCGGACTGGTTCGCGGCGTACTTCCCGGTCGCGCGCGGTGTCCTGCCGCGCGACGGCGAGCGCGGGGAGTCCTGCCCCGCGCGGCTCGGGGACCTGGCACGCCGTCTGCTCGACGCTGCGGACGCCGGGGACTGCACGTTGAGCGCCGAGATGCGCGAGCGTAGCGAGAAGGCCGTGAGCGGCCGGACGGTCGCCGGCTGACCGCAGCGTCCGGTCCGGTCCGTCGTCGTCGGTCCGGGCGACGTCGTCCCTCACGTCGCCCGTCGCTGTCCCCGGCCGGCCCGCGCGGTCCGCTCGCCGTCGCGCAGCTGACCTCCCGCAATCGTTTTTCCGTGCGCTTCCAAGCGGTTAATCGCTTAATGAACTGGACCGTCCTACCCCGTCGTGCGGTGATGTCATGGCGGGAGCACGGGACCATCGTCGGGCATCGGAGCCCGCACCGTGCGCCCGCGGAACGAGGGGCTCATGAGACTCACACGGAAGGTGGTGGTCGCCGCCGCAGGCGGCGCCGCACTGCTGCTCACGGCACCGCTGGCCGCCTGGGCGATGCCCGGCGAGACCGATCCGGTGGACGCCCAGGCCGTCGGCATCCACGTCGAGGGCGACAGGATCGTGGAGGCGGACGGCTCCGAGCTGCTGCTACGGGGCGTCAGCCACGCGCACACCTGGTACGCGGGCGAGACCCAGTCGTTCGCCGACATCTCCGACGCCGGAGCCAACTCCGTGCGCGTCGTGCTCAGCGACGGCACGCGCTGGAACCGGAACGGCCCCGCGGACGTCGCCGATGTGATCAGCCGGTGCACGAACAACCAGCTCATCTGTGTGCTCGAGGACCACGACACCACCGGCTACGGCGAGCAGGACGGCGCCTCGACGCTCGGCCAGGCCGTCGACTACTGGATCTCGCTGCGGTCCGTGCTGGAGGGCACCGAGGACCGCGTGCTGATCAACATCGGCAACGAGCCCTACGGCAACGACGCCGCCACGAACGCCGGCTGGGCGGCCGACACGTCGGACGCGATCCAACGGCTCCGGAACGCGGGCTTCGACCACACGATCGTGGTCGACGCGCCGTCGTGGGGCCAGGACTGGCAGGGCATCATGCGGGACCAGGCTCAGGCTGTCGCGGCCGCCGACCCGGCGGGGAACACCGTGTTCTCCGTGCACATGTACGGCGTGTACGCCCAGGCGCAGACGATCGTCGACTACATCGACGCGTTCGACGCGATGGGCCTGCCGCTGATCGTCGGCGAGTTCGGGCATGACCACTCCGACGGCAACCCCGACGAGGACACGATCATGTCGTACACCCGGGACCAGGGGATCGGCTGGTTCGCCTGGTCCTGGAGCGGGAACGGTGACGGTGTGGAGTACCTCGACATGGTCGTGCAGTTCGACGCCGGCCAGCGCACCAGCTGGGGCGACCGGGTCATCACCGGCCCCGACGGGCTGTCGCAGACGTCCGTCACGGCGAGCGTGTTCGGCGGCGGCCCGGGTCCGACGGACCCGCCCACCGACGACCCCACCGACGAGCCGACCGACGACCCCACGGACCCGGGCGCCGGCGCCTGCGAGGCCGTGTTCGACGTCGTGAACGCCTGGGGCAGCGGCTTCCAGGGCCAGGTCACGGTGACCGGCGGCTCCGCTGGTGTCGGTAGCTGGACCACGCAGTTCACCCTGCCCGCCGGAACCACGATCGGCAGCCTGTGGAACGCCGACCACACCGTGAGCGGCTCCACCGTCACCGCGAGCGACGTCGGCTGGAACGGCACCCTGGACGCCGGAGGGTCCACCACCTACGGCTTCACCGCCAACGGCACCGTCCCGGACTCGATCCTCGTGACCTGCTCCTGACTCGCACCGCCGGGTGCGCGGCACCGGCCGGCCGGGACGTGTCCCGGACCCCGGAGATGCCGTGCACCCGGCGAGCGCGAGCAGGTCGACGACGTTCGACGGTTAACATTCAGGAAACATTCGGCTAGGGTGTTGGGGCCCGCTCCACTGCCGACTTCCCCCTGGGGGCTGCGAAGATGTACGACGAATCGATTCGACGCTACACCGACGGTCGCGTGCCCGCTCCCGGCATCCAGCACCTCTTCAGCGCCGAGAACCGATTCCAGCGCCGCCTCGACGTCGAGGCCGCTCTGGCCTGGTCGGAGGCAGAGGTCGGGCTGATCCCGGTGGACGCCGCCGCGCAGATCGAGGCCGCCGCCCGGATCGAGAACCTCGACATGGGCCGGATCGCCGAGGCCACGAGGTCCGCCAGCCATCCGCTCATGCCGTTGGTCGACGAGCTCGCGCGCGTCGTCGGGCCGGAGCACGGCGAGTGGATCCACTGGGGCGCCACCACGCAGAACATCACCCAGACCGCGGACATCCTCGTCCTGCGCGACGTGCACCGCGCGCTCAAGCGGCACCTCGCCACGACGCTGCGCGCGCTGTCGAAGCTCGCGGACTCGTCCGCCGCCGTGCCGATGCCCGGTCGTACGCACTCCCAGCACGCCGTCCCGGTCACGTTCGGCTTCAAGGTCGCGGTCTGGATCGACGAGCTGACCGCCATGGTCGACCGTCTGGAGCGCCTCGAGGACCGGCTGTTCCGCGTCCTGATGGGCGGCGCCGTCGGCACGTTCGCCTCGTTCGGCCCGCAGGGGCGCGCCGTCGAGCGTGGCGTCGCCGAACGGCTGGGCCTGGGCACGATGCCGGTCCCCTCGCGGGCCGTGAACGACGGCATGGTCGAGCTCGTCGTCGTGCTCGGCATGCTCGCCGGGACCGCCGGCAAGATGGGCAAGGACGTCTACGCGCTGATGCAGCCCGAGTTCGGCGAGGCGTTCGAGGCGATCCCGGACGGCACCGTCGGCAGCTCGACGATGCCGCACAAGCGCAATCCACAGCTCGCCCTGGACGTGCAGTCGATGAGCGCCCAGGTGCGTGCGCTCACCGGCCCGGCACTCGAGTCGATGCTGCACGACCACGAGGCGAACGGCGGCATGACCGCGCTGCTGGAGGACGTCATCGGGCAGGCGGCCGTCCTCTCCGGCGACCTGCTGGTGCGCCTCTCGGTCATCATGTCCGGCCTCGAGCTCGACGAGCAGCGGATGCGGGCCAACCTGGCGCTCTCCCAGGGGCTGATGGGTTCCGAGTCGCTCATGCTGGAGCTCGGCGAACGCATCGGACGGCAGAGCGCGCACGAGATCGTCTACGAGGTGGCGCAGGCCGCCGCCGTCGGTGACGCGTCGTTCCTCGACCTGCTGCTCGGGAACGCCGCGGTCCGGGAGCACCTCGACCCCGTCCGGATCCGGCAGCTCGTCGACCCGTCGAGCTACCTCGGCGAGAGCGTCACGATCGCGCACGACATGGCCCAGCACGCGCGGACCGTCGCGGACCGGCTGGAGTTCCACGCGGAGGCGGACACGGTCGTGCGGACGGACGTGTCCGCCGCCGACGTGCGGGAGGACGGCTTGCGTCTCACCGCGGTGTGACCCGCGCGACGTCGCCGGGCCCGCGACCGCTCAGAACAGGGTTGCGGACTCCCACGGCGCCCGTGCGTCCGCGTGGTGCTCGCGCTCGGCGGGGTAGAAGTCGCCGTCGTCCGTGTCGTTCTTCGCGACGTCGGGCTCGGGCGCACGATGCGTGACGGGCGCCTCTGCCTCGGTCACCGGGCCGGTCGTGGCCTCGGGCGGCATGTCCGCGATGAGGAAGCCGTCGAGGCTGCCCCGGCCGGCCGCCCAGTCGGCGGCGGACAGCTGTGCGAGCCGGGTGGCACGCTCTCGGTACGGGCTGTCGATGTGCCCCCGTACGTGACGGAACCGGACAGGGCCGGGCCGGGCGGCGACGGCGTCGTCCAGGGCGCGGACGATGTCCGCGTCGGGGACGGTGTCGCCCGCCGAGGTGCGCCAGCCGTTCGCCTTCCAGGACGGGAGCCACTCGGCGGCGACGCGGATGGCCTGCTGGGATGCGGACTCGACCAGCAGGGGCTCGGTGCCCGGGTGCGCCTCGATCGCGCGGAGGACGGCCGTCAGACCGGCAGACTGCTCGGTGCCGCTCGGTGCGCCACCGGCGTCGAAACGTCCGTCGATGTGGTCGATCCATGCCCAGCCGATCGCACCCGGGTCCCCGAGGGCGTCCCCGTGGGCGCTGAGGATGATCACGGCGTCCATTGTGCCTTGCCGACGGCGATGTCGGGTAGGGCGACACGGATCGGACACGAATATTACGGATGAGGTTCGGGACAAGGGAAAAGATAGGGCCGAGCGAAAACACGGAGTTGCTCGCCCGGAAACGCTGACTTGCCTGTCCGGAAACCCTGCCACTCGTGCACCGGAACCCACGATCGGTCTTCCGTTGCGATCATGGCGTCATGCCCGGACCCACTCCTGCCGAGCGCGCGGCCGGCCAGCACCCGTCGCGCCGTCGTACCTCTGCGGACGTCCGCCGTTGGCGGCGCTACCTCGCGGCCGAGCGTGCGGAGGCCAGCTCGTACCGAGACCTCGCGCAGCGTCGCAGCGGCGAGGAGCGGTCGATCCTGCTCGCGCTGGCCGACGCCGAGAAACGGCACGAGGCGCACTGGCTCGACCTGCTCGGTGAAGACGTCGGTGAACCGCTGCGCGGCGAATGGCGCTCGCGTGCGCTGGGATTCCTGGCGCGCCGTTTCGGCGGGGTGTTCGTGCTCGCCCTCGCACAACGCGCCGAGGCCCGCTCGGCGTACTCGCGCGACGTGGACGCGACGGCCACGATGGCGGCCGACGAGCAGATTCACGAGGAGGTGGTACGCAGCCTCGCGACGCGCGGGCGGAACCGGTTGTCCGGCACCTTCCGAGCGGCCGTGTTCGGGGCGAACGACGGGCTGGTCTCGAACCTCGCGCTGGTGCTGGGGATCGGCGCCTCGGGGGCCTCGCAGCAGACAGTGCTCCTCTCCGGGCTGGCAGGCCTGCTCGCGGGGTCGTTGTCTATGGCGGCGGGGGAGTTCGTCTCGGTGCGGTCGCAGCGTGAGCTCCTGGAGGCCTCGTCCCCGTCCCCGGACACCGCCGCGGCCCTGCCGCACCTCGACCTGGACGCCAACGAGCTCGCGCTCGTCTACCGCGCGCGGGGCCTGGGCCCGGACGAGGCCCAGGCCCGGGCGGACGAGATCCTGGCCCCGTTCGCTCTCGGGAGCCAGGCCCCCGGACAGCACCCCGAGAGCATGGTGGAGGCGGAAGCCGACGTCTCCCTGGGGTCCGACGGTGACGCGGCGACCGACGAGCACGACATCGACGAGCACGAGACGCACGGCACGGCCTGGGGCGCCGCGTGGTCGTCGTTCTGCTTCTTCGCCTCCGGCGCGCTGATCCCGGTGCTGCCCTACCTGCTCGGGCTCAGCGGAACGGTGGCGGTGCTCGTAGCCTCCGCGCTCGTCGGTGTCGCGCTCCTCATGACGGGCGCGATCGTGGGCCTGCTCTCCGGCGCCTCGCCGGTCACGCGCGCGCTGCGGCAGCTCCTGATCGGCCTCGGCGCGGCCGGTGCGACGTACTTGCTCGGAGTGATCTTCGGCACGGTCGTGGCATAGCCCGAACGCACACTTTCTCCGCCCCGTTGCACAAAGCGCGAAACAGGCTCACAGTTGTGAATGGATCTCCATATCGTCGACACGAATTGGTTTCAGTCCATGACGCGAGCGCACGATCGAGCTCAGCGGGCCGCGAGTCCTCGCAGCCGGGTGGGATGCACGTCCCCGTCGGCCGCGATCGCGGCCGGGGGTGGGCAGCCGCCCCCCGTCGCAGCGCTCGGGCAGGTCGTCGTTCCGAACGAGCTCGGGGCGCGCTGCGGCACGCCCGGCCTTCGGGTCGGGCAGGTCGCACGGCCCTGACCGCCGACGGCGCTCCCACGGGACGCTTCGTCGGCAGACGGCCGGTATCTGGTGTGCGACATTGTTCGGTGGATCATCGCTGGGGGGCGTATCCGCAGTTCAGGGTCACAATGCAGCGGATGTCGGGGGTCGAGGTCTGAGATGCCGCTGGGGGGCATCTCGGACTTCGGCCCATACCGTGCGGAAAGCCCGGTGCGCCGCAGTTCGGCGCTCGGAGTGCGATCCGTTGCAGGGGCGCTTCGGGTCCGGTCCACCTGTCGGACCGGACCCGAAGTTCTGCTTTCGTTATATTTAGGTGAAATCTCCAGGAAAAACCGACAGAACCGGTCATTTTGCTGGCGTGTTTCGCCCAAGTTGTGAAAGATGTTGTCCGGAGTGTCTGAGGACGCACGCGTCCGACGAAAGCAACCGGAGGACAGACTCACATGCAGAACAAGTTCAGCCGGCTCGTCACCACGGTCGTGGTGGCAGGCGGGCTCGTCGCAGCCGGCGGCAACGCCGCGATGGCGGCGCAGGAGCAGGACGGCGTCCAGGACCCGACCACGTCCACCGACAACACCGACGCCCTCGACGTGGACCTCGACGCAGCGACGCTGGAGGCGGTCCGCGCGGCCGCCGAGAGCGAGTCGGCCGCCGAGACCCAGGCAGCCGAGGAGGAGAGCGGCCCCGTCGGTGACCTTCTGGGCGACGTGACGGGCGTCGTCGAGGCCGTGGTCCCCCCGTCACCGCCGGCCGTCCCCGGCGACGACGATGATGGTGACGGCGGCGGCGAGGGCGGCGGAGGCGAGACGCCGGACCCGACCGACCCGCCCGTCGACCCGACGGACCCGCCGGTCGATCCGACGGACCCGCCCGTCGACCCGACGGACCCGCCGGTCGATCCGACGGACCCGCCCACCGACCCGACCGATCCGCCGGTCGATCCGACGGACCCGCCGGTCGACCCGACCGACCCGCCCACCGAGCCCGGTGGTGAGGGCGGCGGCGGCGCGAACCCGACGCCGGTCCCGCCGGCCGAGGAGACCGAGAACACGGTCGACGAGTCGGCGGGTGGTGTCATCCCGGTCAACGTGGACACCGGCAAGGTGTCGGACGTGCAGCCCGCTGAGGAGACGAACACGGCCGAGGGCCCGGTCGTCCTGGCGGAGACCGGCTCCGAGGCCGGTGCGCTCACCGGTATCGCTGCCGGCCTCGTGATCGGTGGTGCCGGGCTGATCGGTCTGCGCCGCAAGCTCGCGCAGGACGACGCCTGAGCGTCATCGCCCAGAGATAGTTCGCCCCAGAGGCAGTTCGACCCAGAGCGCGCAACGCCGGGTCAGCCACGTGCTGACCCGGCGTTGTCGTGTCCGCGGCGGCAGCCGCCGTCGTCGGACCCGGAGGAGGGCGGGTGGCGCCGTCCGCGACGGCCCACCCGTGTCGCGATCCCGGCCTACTTCTTCCTGGCGGGCGGCGCCGGCGGCTCCTGCGCGTCCGACGGCGACCCGGCGTGGCCGCCGCTCCCGAGCCCGCCGATGAGCTGGCTGATGTCCAGGCCCGTCAGCTGCTTGATGACGCCCTGGCCCTCGCCGAGCACGCTGGCGACGTTCTTCGTGATCGCCGACGCGCCGTCCGTGGAGACGACGGTCATGCCAGCGATGTTGCCCAGCGGCTCGGCGGCGGCGCGCACGATGTCCGGCAGGCGCTCGATGAGCTCCTGCGCCAGCGCCGCCTCACCATACTTGCGCAGCGCCTCGGCCTTGGCGTCGGTGGAGATGGCCTCGGCGCGGCCCTCCGCCTCGGTGGCGGCCGCGCGGGCCTCACCCTCGGCCCGGATACCGGCGGCCAGGGCGACCTGCTTGTCGCGCTCCGCCTCACCGGCACGGCGCACGGCCTCGGCGGACGCCTCGGCGTCCTGGATGGCCGCGGTCTTGTTCGCCTCGGCGATGGTGGTGCGCTTGAACGCGTCGGCCTGGGTGGCGGCGTTCTCGGCGTCGCGGCGCGCGTTCGCGTCCTGGACCTGGGCGTACGCGCTGGCCTCGGCCGGCTTGCGGACCTCGATGTCCAGGCGCTCCTGCTCGACGCGCGCCTTCTCCGCCATCGCCTCGCGCTCCTGGATGGCGATGCCCCTGTCCTGCTCCGCGCGAGCGAGCTGACCGGCGGCCTCGGCCTCTGCCTGGGCCCGGTCGGTCTCCGCCTGGATGGCGGACTTCTTCAGGTCGAGCGCCTTGCGCCGCTCGGCGACCTGCTCGGCCGCCTCGATCACGGCGAACTCGGAGGCGCGCTTCGCCTCGGCCTCGGAGACCTCGGCGAGCTGGCGGGCGCGTGCCGCCTCGGCGCGACCGAGGTTCTCGAGGTAGTCCGTCCCCGGCGTCGAGATGTCGGAGATATTGAGGATATCGATCTGGAGGCCCTGCTCGGCGAGGTCGAGCTTCGTCGACTGCACCACGCGGTCCGAGAGGCCCTTGCGGTCGGAGATGATCTCCTCGATCGACATGTCGCCGACGATCGAGCGCAGCGAGCCTTCCAGCGACTCCTTGATGATCTCGGTCAGCAGGTGCTGCTGGGACAGGAAGCGCTGGGCAGCGCGCCGCACGCCCTCCTCGTCACCGCGGACCTTGAAGTTGACCGACGCCTTGATCGCGATCTTGACGCGGTGGGAGTCGACACCCTCCACGGTGATCCCGATCTGGCGCTGCTCGAGCGAGATCGCGAAGCCTTGCTGCAGCACGGGCCACACGAACGTGCGCCCGCCCACCACGACCTTCTGGTTCGCGAGGTCGACCTCGCGCTTGCCGGCACCGCGCCCGACGACGATGAGTGCCTCGTTCGGCGGGACGCGCTTGATGCGGCTGGCGATGAAGGCCATCACGATCACGATCGCGATGACGACGCCCACGACGGCGAACACGCCGATGGAGACGGTGCTTCCGATCATTTTCTCTCCTGTGGTTCTACGGGGGACAAGGGGGCCGGGGCCGCGGCCGGTCGCATCCGCCGGCCGTCCCGCGGGGACGAGGCACGACGTCGGTGCGGGCGCGGTGCTCAGTCCGCGGGCGCGACCTTCACGCGGCTGCCGTGCTGCTCGACCACCGTGATCCGGGTGCCCTGCGGGATCGCCGAGTCCGCGAAGGCCATCCGGGTCTCCAGCTCGGCGTCGAGCGACACCTCGCCGTGCGACGATCCGACGTCGGACGTGACGGCGCCCTGCATGCCCACGACCGATGCCGGGGCCGCGTCGTCGGAGTCGCGCAGGCGCTTGATCATGATGTTGACCAGGAGGATCACGCCGAGTCCGATCACGATGGCGATCGGGTAGGCAGCGATCACCGGCAACCCGGCCGAGGTGACCGCGGCGCCGGTGGCACCGAACAGCAGGAGGCCGGCACCGAGGGAGGTGCCGGACAGGGCGCCGTCGCCCAGCTCGAAGAAGTCTCCGAGCGTGACCGCGAGCAGGCCGATGACGAGTCCGAGGAGGCCGAGGACGATGAAGACGAGCATGAGGCTCCTTGTGGCCGCCACCGCGCGGCCGCTGACGTGAAGATCGAGTGAAAGCGACTGCAACGTATCAAGACAGCCGTTTCGACCGCGCGGAAAATAGTGTGGAGATTCTGTGACCTGGCACACGGGGCGGTGACCGCTCGCGGTCGGCGCGGTGGCGGCGCCGACCGGCCGGACGGGACGCTGCCCGACCTGTCCCGTCCGCTCGGCGGGCTACCTCAGGGCGGCCGCGACCACGGTCCTCGCAGCCGTCTGGACCTCCGTGAGGTGCTCGGCCGAGACGAACGACTCCGCGTAGATCTTGTACACGTCCTCCGTGCCCGACGGTCGTGCGGCGAACCACGCGTCCTTCGTCGTCACCTTGAGCCCGCCGATCTTCGCGCCGTTCCCCGGCGCCTCGGTGAGCGCGGCGGTGATCTCCTGACCGGCCACCTCGGTGGCGGTCACGTCCGACGGCGACAAGGCGGCCAGGGCGGCCTTCTCCTCGCGGGTGGCGGGGGCGTCGACGCGCGCGTACCAGGACTCGCCGTACTGCTGCACGAGCTCCGCGTGGTGCTGCGACGGCGTCCGCCCGGTGCTCGCGAGGATCTCCGAGGCGAGCAGCGCCAGCAGCAGCCCGTCCTTGTCGGTGCTCCACACGCGCCCGTCGCGGCGCAGGAACGAGCCGCCCGCCGACTCCTCGCCGCCGAACGCGACGTCGCCCGACAGCAGGCCTGGCACGAACCACTTGAATCCGACCGGTACCTCGACCACCTGCCGCCCGAGCCCGCCCGCGACCCGGTCGATCAGCGACGACGACACGAGCGTCTTGCCGATCGCCGCCGCCGACGGCCACTCCGGGCGCGCGCCCGAGAACAGGTACCGGATCGCCACGGCGAGATAGTGGTTCGGGTTCATCAGCCCGGCGTCCGGGGTGACGATGCCGTGCCGGTCGGCGTCGGCGTCGTTCCCCGTCGCGATGTCGTACGGTGCGCCGCCGCCCGGCGTCGTCCCCTGCATCGTCGTGACCAGCGATGCCATCGCGGACGGTGACGAGCAGTCCATCCGGATCTTGCCGTCGTGGTCGAGCGTCATGAACGCCCAGCGCGGGTCCACCTGCGGGTTCACGACAGTCAGGTCGAGCCCGTACCGCTCGCCGATCTCCCCCCAGTACTCCACCGACGCCCCGCCGAGCGGGTCCGCGCCGATCCGGACGCCGGCGGACCTGACCGCCTCGAGGTCGAGCACGGTGGCCAGGTCGTCGACGTAGGTGGTGAGGAAGTCGTGTCGGTGCGTCGTGTCGGCGTCCACCGCGGCCTGCAGCGAGACGCGCCGGACGGTGCCGGCGCCGGCGGACAGGATCTCGTTCGCCCGGTCCGCGATCCAGCCGGTCGCGTCGGACCCCGCGGGGCCGCCGTGCGGCGGGTTGTACTTGAACCCGCCGTCGCGCGGCGGGTTGTGGCTCGGTGTGACGACGATGCCGTCGGCCAGCCCCGGACCCGACGTCCGTACGCCGTTCTCGGAGAGCGCCTCGTTGTGCAGGAGGATCGACTGCGAGACGGCCGGGGTGGGCGTGTACGAGTCACGTGCGTCGATCATGACGGTGACCCCGGCCGCGGCGAGCACCTCCAGCGCGGTCTGCCAGGCGGGCAGCGACAGCGCGTGGGTGTCGCGTCCGAGGAAGAGCGGACCGTCCGTGCCCTGCGAGCGGCGGTACTCCACGATCGCGGCCGTGGTCGCGATGATGTGTGCCTCGTTGAAAGCCGTGTCGAGGCTGGAGCCGCGGTGCCCCGACGTGCCGAACACGACCCGCTGCGCCGGGTCCTGCGGGTCGGGCGAGAGGTCGTAGTAGGCGCCGACCACCTGGTCGACGTCGATCAGGTCTGCTTCGGTCGCAACAGTTCCGGCGCGCGGGTGCATAGGACGATGGTGCCAGGTCCGAGCAGGTTTCGGGGGTGTACCGAGCAGGTTCCGGCGTCGGTCGCGGTGCCCGGCGGGTGCCGGTGCGCCCGCGACCGACGCCGTCGGCTGCGGCCCTACCCGACGAGGTCCGCGTACTCCGGGTGCTTCTCGATGTACTCCGCCACGTACCAGCAGCGTGGCTCGACCTTCTTGCCTGAGGCGCGGGCGTTGTCCAGAGCCGTCCGTGCGAGGCGGGCGGCGATCCCGTGGCCCCGGTGCTCTGGGGACACGACGGTGGAGGGCATGGCGATCGTGGTGCCGGCGTTGCGGTATTCCAGGTAGCCCACCACGGACCCGCCGGTCAGGCGGGCCTCGTAGCGTGAGGCGTCGGTGTGGTCGACGACGTCGTACTCGAGCTGCTCAGTCATCGGATCAGAGTAATGATCCGGCAGTCGTGAAACCATGGCGGACGCCACTTCGGGTCAGGGAATTTCCTGGTACGCGAGAGAAACGGGTCCGGACGCCGTTGTCCGGACCCGCTGGTCTGTGATGGTGCCCTGAGCGGGCGATCTTGTCGAGACCCGCGCGGCCGTCCGGTCGCGCGGACCGGCTCACCAGGGAGCGCCGAAGAAGAGGGCGGGGTCGAGCGCGGCGATCGTGATGCAGATCGCGGTGGCGGCCGACCCGATGCCGGCCATGGTGAGGAACTCGCGTCGACCGAGTCCGCCTCCTCGCAGCTCCAGCAGCCTGGCCGGGTTTCCGCCCCGGGTGCGGGTGGCGGTCCAGTGCGGGTGCGTCGCGGTGCGATCCGAGTGCGTCACGTTGCTGACCTCCGGGGGCTGAAGTGCTCGGGGGCTGCCTGCGTGGTGCTTGTGCAGTGCTGCGTCTGAAGTTGGCCGGCGCCCCGTTCGGGGCGCCGTGGGAAAACTGTTACACAGATTCGCGGCAATGTGAAGTTGTACGCCACGTCGATCTGGTGGCGGGTTTTTTCACGCTCACCAGGGGTCCTGCTGGCGGCTTCCCGCGAACATCGGCGCCTAAACGGTTCGATCGGTGCCACCGCGCGAGTGAATCTCCGTACGGTCTGGCGCGACCGGTACCGATCGAAGGAGATCCACATGCGTACCTCGAGACCACGTCGCCGCACGCGGTGGGCCGCACTGGCCGCCGCCGTCTCACTGGGCACCGGAGGTGCTCTCACCGCGGCGACCGTCGCCGCCACCAGCGCCGCAGCGGCCGAAGGCTGCGACGTCGAGTACCGCATCACGAATGCGTGGGACGGCGGCTTTCAGGCCGACGTCACCCTGACCAACCTCGGCGACCCGGTCTCCGGCTGGGACCTGACCTGGCAGTTCGCCGGGGGCGAAGGCGTCGTGCAGGCGTGGAACGCGGAGGTGGCGCAGTCGGGCAGCGGCGTGAGCGCCTCCGACGTCGGCTGGAACGGCAGCCTCGGTACGGGAGCCACCGCGTCGTTCGGCTTCACCGGGAGCGGGACCGCGGGGACGCCGTCGTCCTTCGAGATGAACGGCACCGCGTGCACGGGCGCTGTCGGCGGCGATCCGACCGAGGAGCCCACGGACGACCCGACCGACGACCCGACCGACGACCCGACCCAGCAGCCTGCCGGTGAGCTCTACGTCGACACCGCCACGCAGGCGTACGACGCGTGGGAGGCGGCCTCGGGCACCGACAAGGCGCTGCTGGAGAAGATCGCGCTGACCCCGCAGTCCTACTGGGTGGGCAACTGGGTGGACGCGGACCATGCCCGTCAGGAGGTCGTCGACTACACGTCGCGCGCGGTGGCGGCGGGTGCCACACCGGTGCTCACCGTGTACGCGATCCCGGGCCGTGACTGCGGCAACCACTCCGGGGGCGGCGTCGAGGAGAGCGAGTACGCGCAGTGGGTCGACACGATCGCCTCGGGGATCCAGGGCGAGCCGTGGGTGATCCTGGAGCCGGACGCGCTCGCGCAGCTCGGCGACTGCGACGGCCAGGGGGACCGGGTCGGGTTCCTCCGGTACGCCGCGAGCTCTCTCGCGGACGCGGGTGCCCGCGTGTACATCGACGCCGGTCACTCCGCGTGGCTGAGCAGTGGTGAGGCCGCGAGCCGCCTGCAGCAGGTCGGCTTCGCCGACGCCGTCGGGTTCGCGCTGAACACGTCGAACTACCGGACGACGGCCGAGGCACGGGCCTACGGTGAGCAGGTCTCGGCGCAGGTCGGCGGGCGGCCCTACGTCATCGACACGTCGCGCAACGGGAACGGCCCGGGCAGCGACTGGTGCAACCCGAGCGGACGCGCGCTCGGCGAGCGGCCGACCCTCGTCGACGACGGCACCCACCTCGACGCCCTGCTCTGGGTGAAGCTCCCGGGCGAGTCCGACGGTGAGTGCAACGGCGGGCCCGCGGCGGGTGCGTGGTGGCAGGAGATGGCGCTGGAGCTGGCGCGCAACGCCCACTGGTGACGTCGCCGAGCTGCCGCCGGGGCAGGGGGTTCCACTCGGAGCCCCCTGCCCCGGCACGTTCTTGCCGGTGGCCGCCAGGTGTGTGCGCCGGCGCTCTGGCGGAAGCCTGAGGCGGTGGCCACGCGACGGGAGGGCGTCGCCTCAGGCCTCGGCAGTGATGAGAAAGTCGATCAGGCCGCTCAGGACCGCCTGGTCGGGAGTGCCGGGCCCGGCGTCGGTGCTGCTCGGCTCGGTGAGCGGGTGCTCGACGGCGTGGCGGCGGGCGGCCGTCTCGTGGGCGGTGAGCAGCATCTCGACGGCCATGTTCGTCTCCACGACGAACCGGAGACCGAGCGTGTCGAGGATGCGGGTGATGGCTTCGACGAGCTCCGTCCGGAGCGTGGCGACGTGGGCCGCGTACAGCGCCGAGACGCGGGCGTCCCGCATGGCGAGCAGCTCGAGCTCGGAGCTCAGCAGCGTCCACTGCCGGTTGTGGTCCGGGTCGGTGGAGACCGCGTCGAGGATGTGGGCGATCGCCTCGTGGTCGATCGTGCCGGAGCGGAAGGCGCACGGGTCGAGGGCGCGGGTCGCGGCCTCGAGAGCGTCGAGCTGCTGCCGCTTGAGGCGGTCGGCGAGCGCGAGGAACAGCTCCTCCTTGCTGCCGAAGTTCGAGTAGAACGCGCCGCGCGTGAAGCCGGCGGTCTCACAGATGGCCTCGATCGACGCGCCGCGGATGCCTTCGCGGGCGAAGACGCTGTAGGCGGCGTCCATCAAGCGCGCCTGGGTGCGTTCGCGGCGTGGGGTCAGCGCGTTGACCAGGACGTCCTCGACCGGCGACGAGGGCTCGGTCGGAGCGGTGCCTGGTCCGGTGGCGTCGTCGCGCAGCGGCTCGGCGGTCACGGTCTCTCCTCGGTGTGGTGGTGCGGCTCAGAAGTGTAGTCCGATCCTCGAAGTTTCGATACACGAACGTATCCGATACAGTGATGCATCGAACCGCCGGAACCCCTTGGGAGCGTTCGTGTCCTCTGCTCTGTATTCGCTCGGCCGCTGGGCCGTGCGCGCACGCCGACTCGTCCTGGTCGGCTGGATCCTCGTGCTGGCGCTCGCAGGCGGCGCAGCCGGGTTGCTGCAACAAGGCCTCGACAACGAGGTGACGATCCCCGGCACCGAGTCCCAGCTCGCGCTGGACCGGCTCTCGGCGACCTTTCCTCAGGTCAGCGGCGCCTCCGCGCAGGTGATCATCGTTGCGCCGGACGGGTCGGACGTGCGCTCCGACGACGTGCGGGACGCCGTCGAGGACGGCGTCGAGGCGCTCGAGGGCATCTCGCAGGTGGTCGCGGTGACCTCGCCGTACGACGAGGTCATGCCCGCCTCCGTGTCCGACGACGCCGCCGCCTCGCTGATCACCATCCAGCTCGACGGTGATCAGGGATCGATCACCGACGAGACCAAGGTCGCGCTGGAGGAGGAGACCGAGGAGCTCGCCGGCGCCCTGCCCGCGGGCTCCGAGGCACACCTGGGCGGGCAGCTCTTCGCCACGGAGTTCCCCGAGATCTCCCTGGTGGAGGGTGTCGGCCTGCTGGTCGCGCTCGTCGTGCTGGTGATGACGCTCGGGTCTCTGGTCGCGGCCGGGCTCCCCCTGTTCAACGCGCTGCTGGGTGTCGGGGTGTCGATGGCGCTGCTGTTCGCAGCGACCGCGCTCGGCCCAGTCAGCTCGACCACCCCGATGCTGGCCGTGATGCTCGGGTTGGCCGTCGGGATCGACTACGCGCTCTTCATCGTGTCGCGACACCGGGAACAGCTCCGCGAAGGGCTGCCGGTGCACGAGTCGATCGCGCGTGCGACGGCGACGGCCGGCTCCGCGGTCGTGTTCGCGGGGCTGACGGTGATGATCGCCCTGGTCGGCCTCAGCGTCGCGGGCATCCCGTTCCTCTCGGTGATGGGCATCGCCGCGGCCGTGACCGTGGGCGTCACCGTGATCGTGTCCCTGACGCTGCTGCCCGCCGTGCTCGCGATGGCGGGCGAACGGCTGCGCCCGCGGAAGCGACGGGGCCACGCGACGCCGGGTGCGCACGGCGAGACGGTGCCCTCCGGCAGGGCCGACCGGTTCTTCGCCGGATGGGTGCGGGGCGTGACCCGCTTCCCGACGCTGACGGTGGTCGCGGTCGTGGTGGCGCTGGGCGCCCTCGCCCTGCCGGCGACGAACCTCCGCCTCGCGCTGCCGGACGCCGGCGTGCTGCCCGAGGACAAGTCCGCGCGCGTCACCTACGACCTCGTGTCCGAGGAGTTCGGCGACGGCTTCAACGGGCCGCTCGTCATCACCGGCTCGATCGTGACGAGCAACGACCCGGTGGCTCTGATGGAGGAGATCGGCGACGAGCTCGCGGAGCTGCCGGGCGTCGCGGACGTCCCTCTCGCGACGCCCAACGAGTCCGCCGACACCGGGATCGTGCAGGTGGTACCCGCGGGTGGTCCGACGTCGGCCGAGACCGAGGCGCTGGTGCACGAGATCCGCGACCTGCACGACCACTTCCTGGACACCTACGGTGTCGATCTCGCGGTCACGGGCTCGACGGCTGTCGGGATCGACGTGTCCGAGAAGCTCGGCGCCGCTCTCCTGCCGTTCGCGCTGCTGGTCGTCGGGCTGTCGCTCGTGCTGCTGACGATGGTCTTCCGGTCGATCGCGGTACCGATCAAGGCCACCGTGGGGTACCTGCTCTCCGTCGGCGCGGCGTTCGGAGTGATCACGCTCGTCTTCGAGAACGGCTTCCTCGCCGAGCTCCTCGGCGTGACACGGACGGGCCCCGTGATCAGCTTCATGCCCATCGTGCTCATGGGTGTGCTGTTCGGCCTGGCCATGGACTACGAGGTGTTCCTGGTCTCCCGCATCCGCGAGGACTACGTGCACGGCAAGGGGCCGGACCGCGCCCGGAGAGCCATCGGCACCGGCTTCCGCGGAGCCGCAGGCGTCGTCACCGCAGCCGCCGTGATCATGACGGCCGTGTTCGTCGCCTTCGTCCCGCACGGGGACATGAGTCTCAAGCCCATCGCACTCGGACTGGCAGTGGGTGTGTTCGTGGACGCGTTCGTGGTGCGGATGGTCCTCGTGCCGGCCGTGCTGGCGCTGCTGGGCGAGAAGGCCTGGTGGATCCCACGGAAGCTCGACGCGCTGCTGCCGTCCTTCGACGTCGAGGGGGAGGGACTGGCGCGCGAGATCGCGCTGGCCGACTGGCCCGAGCCCGGCGCCCAGGACGCGGTGGCCGCCGAAGGGCTGGTCGTGCGCGGCGGGGCCGGCCTCCTGGCCGGTCCGGTGAACGTTCGCGTACCGGTCGGCGGCGCGCTGCTCGTGCGCGGCGACTCGTCCGCCCAGGTCGGCAGCATCCTCTTCGCCATGGGCGCCCGGATCGTGTCGGCAGGTGGCGTCACGGTGGAGGGTCGTCTCAAGACCATGGGCCTCGTCCTGCCCGAGCGGGCGTCGACGGTGCGCGGCAAGGTCGCCGTCGTCGATGCCTCCGCGCACGGGAACGGCGGTCCGGGAGCGGCGGTACGGCAGGCACTGCGGGACGGCGCCCGGATCGTGGTGGTGGACGGCAGCGAGTCCGTCGGTGACCTGGCCGAGCGGATGGAGCTCGCCCAGGCGCTCGCCGAAGCGCAGCGGGACGGCGTCACGCTGCTCGTGGGCGCCGTCGGTTCCGCGGCGACGGACCTGGCGCCTGCCGGCTCCCCGGTGCTCGACCTCGGCCTGGTGTCCGGGCCCGCAGCGCAGGACGCGCCAGAGAACACGACTTCGATGCAGGAGGTTCGGTCATGAACGCGACGAAGTGGCTGCGGCCGGAGCCGGTCCACGACCGGCGGCGGGCAGCGGCCGTCGCGCTGCTGCCCCTCATGATCCTGGGGCTGCTCCTGTCGGCCCTGTGGAACCCGCAGGACCGGCTCGACACCGTGCCGGCCGCCATCGTGAACCTCGACGAGCCCGTCGAGGTCGACGGACAGCCGGTGCCGCTCGGGCGACAGCTCGCCGCCGGCCTGGTGAGCGGTGGCGAGTCGCCCGAGGAGGGCGAGACCGCGGCAGCTCCGGCGTCGGACGAGAGCTACGACTGGGAGGTGACGGACGCCGAGGACGCGGAGTCCGGGCTGACGAGCGGCGAGTACGCCGCCGTCGTGACGATCCCCGAGGGCTTCTCCGCGGCGGCGACGTCGTACGGTGGCGACGACCCGGCAGACGCCCGCAAGGCCACCATCGACGTCGCCACCGCGCCCGACGGGCGCGTGCTGGACGACGCGCTCGCGCAGATCGTGGCGCAGACCGCGACCGGCGTGCTGGGAGACACCCTCACCGAGACGTACGTGGACAACGTCCTGGTGGGCTTCTCCACGTTGTCCGAGGAGCTGGGTGCGGCGGCGGACGGCGCCGGCGAGCTCGCCGACGGCGCCTCCGAGGTCGGCACCGGCGCGAAGCAGCTCGCGGACGGCGCCCACCAGGCGTCGGACGGTGTGAGCGACCTCGGCGACGGGGCGGACCAGCTCGCCGGCGGCGCGGGGGAGCTCGCCGGCGGTGTCGGACAGTGGGCCGGGGGAGCGGGTGCGTGGGCCGCTGGTGCGAACGAGTGGGCGGCGGGCGCCGACCAGCTCTCGGCCGGGATGCACGATCTGGCAGGCGGTGCCGGGCGGAGCGCCGCGGGCGCCGGCGCCCTGGCCGCCGGCGCGGAACGGCTCTCGGGCAGCGTGCAGGAGGCCGCCGACAGGACGCAGCAGCTCGCTGACGGCCTCGCCCAGATGGACCAGGAGGTCGGTTCGTTCTCGGCGGAGACGAAGGACGCCCTGGCAGAGGTCGAGGAGATCGGCGGGAACCTGGAGGCAGTGACGTCCGGGCTCGCGGAGCTGTGCGGTGGCTCGCTCGTGGAGACCAGCCAGGAGTTCGCGGAGCTCTGCGCTCAGCTGGCGGAGATGGACGCGACCCAACCGCAGGCCGGTGGGATCTCCGGCAAGCTCGACCACCTCACGACCAAGGTGCACTACCTGGCGAACGGCTCGGCGCGGCTGGCCGGCGGCTCCCAGAAGGTGGCCGCCGGCGCCGCGGACCTGTCGGCCAGGGCGGGCCAGCTCTCCGGTGGGCTCTACGAGCTCCAGGCCGGCACGAACGACGCCGCGGCAGGGGTGTCGAGCCTGGCCAGCGGCGCGCGTGAGCTGTCGGGCGGCGCGGCCCAGCTCGCCGGCGGGGCGAACGAGCTGTCCTCCGGGGCGGGCGGCATCGCCTACGGCGTGTCCGGACTGGCCGACGGTGCCGGGCAGCTCTCGGGCGGGATCGACTCGGTCGCGACGGGAACGGACGATCTGGCCGACGGCCTCGACGAGCTCTCCGGCGGCGCGGGCGAGCTGTCCGACGGACTGGACCAGGCCACCGCGGAGATCCCGGGCTACAGCGACTCGGAGCGGCAGTCCCTGGCATCCGTCGTCGCCGACCCGGTCGAGGTCAGCGGAGCGTCCGAGCTCGGCACCGGTGCCACCGGGCCGCTGTTCGCCGTCCTGGCGCTGTGGCTCGGTGCGCTCGGCATGATGCTCGTGTTCCCGCCGGTGCCGTTCGGCGCCCGCGGCTCGACGCGCGGCTCGCTGCGTCTCTCGCTGCGGGCACTCGCGCGGCCTGCCGGGATCGGCGTGGCCACCGGTGCGGCGACCGGCGCGATCCTCGCCGGTGTCGAGGGGCTCGACGCGGGCGGCTGGGCAGCCGCGATCGCCGTCGGTGCTCTCGTGTCGGTGGCGTTCGTCGCCGTGAACCAGGCGTTGGCCGCTGGTCTCGGGCACGTCGGCCGAGGGATCAGCCTGATCGTCGCGGTCCTCGTGATCGCGGCCGGCGTGGTGTCGACCGCGCCGGCCGCGCTCCGTAGCCTGGCTGCGTTCCTTCCTGTCGGCGCCGCCCAGGACGCGCTGTCCGGGATCACGGTGAACGCAGGCGGCGTCGCGGCGGCACTCACCGCGGTCGTCGTGTGGGGGCTCGCCGGCGTCGCGGTGACGACACTCCTCGTCGCCCGGCGACGAACGGTCCCCGGATCGGAGCTGCTGCGGGCCTGACCGCGGGCGGACGGCGCGGCGGGACGGCGCGCGGCAGTGTTCCAGGGGCCTGAGGCCCTTCATCTGGGGAACACCGCCTGCGCAGCGTCCCGCCGCGCCGCCTGTCGCCCGGGTGCGGTCCTCGCCGCAGGTCGTCCGGCTCGTACCTCAGCCCAGGTAGTCGTCCACCAGTTGTTCCGCGATGCCGGTGTAGCTCGCGGGGGTGAGGGCGGAGAGGCGCGCCGCGGCGTCGTCGGGCAGCCCCAGGCTTGCGACGAACTCGCGCATGCGCTCCGCGTCCACCCGCTGCCCTCGCGTCAGGTCCTTGAGCCGCTCGTAGGGGTTGTCCATGCCGGGTACCCCCGCCACTGATGCCGCGCGCATCGCCGACTGGACCGGCTCGCCGAGGATCTCCCAGTTCTCGTCCAGGTCCTCGGCCATCAGCCCGGCGTTCACCGCCAGCGCCCGCAGCCCGCGCGACACGTTGTCCATCGCCAGCAGACCGTGGCCGAACGCCGGGCCGATGTTGCGCTGCGTCGTCGAGTCCGTGAGGTCCCGCTGCAACCGCGACGTGACCAGCGTGGCCGACAGCGTGTCCAGCAGCGAGCACGAGATCTCGAGGTTCGCCTCGGCGTTCTCGAACCGGATCGGGTTCACCTTGTGCGGCATGGTCGACGAGCCGGTCGCCCCCGCGACCGGGATCTGCGTGAAGAACCCCAGCGAGATGTACGTCCACACGTCGGTCGCGAGGTTGTGCAGGATCCGGTTGAACCGCGCGATGTCCGCGTACACCTCGGCCTGCCAGTCGTGCGACTCGATCTGCGTCGTCAGCGGGTTCCAGGTCAGCCCCAGGCCCTCGACGAACGCCCGCGACACCGCCGGCCAGTCCGCGCCCGGCACCGCGACCGTGTGCGCGCCGAACGTCCCGGTCGCGCCGTTCATCTTGCCCAGGAACTCCGCGCCCTCCACCCTGCGCAGCTGCCGCCGCAGCCGGTGCGTCAGCACGGCGAGCTCCTTGCCCATCGTGCTCGGCGTCGCGGGCTGGCCGTGCGTCCGGCTCAGCATCGGTACCGCCTTGTGCTCGCGCGCCATGTCGGCGAGCTGGTCCGCCAGCGCCGTCGCTGCCGGAAGCCAGACACCACGCACGCCGCCCGCCACCATCAACGCGTACGACAGGTTGTTGATGTCCTCGCTCGTGCACGCGAAGTGCACCAGCTCGGACGCCGCGGGCAGGCTGGTCCCCGGGATGTGCTGGGGTGCCGTCGCGAGCCGGCGCTTGATGAAGTACTCGACGGCCTTCACGTCGTGCACCGTGGTCCGCTCGATGCCCTTGAGCTCGGTGATCTCGTCGGCACCGAACGTCGCCGGGATCGCCCGCAGGTAGGAGGTCTCCTCGTCCGTCAGCCGGGGAGCGCCGGGCACCACCGGCCCGGGGACGCCCTCAGCCCCGTTGCACAGGGTGATCAGCCACTCGACCTCTACCTGCAGGCGCTCGCGGTTCAGGGCTGCCTCGCTCAGATGGTCCACGAGCGGCGCGACGGCGGAGCGGTACCGGCCGTCGAGCGGGCCGAGGGCGATCGGGGGAGTCACCTCGGCAAGGCTGACCCGGGCCGGCACGGACGTGTTCACGGTGGTCTCTGGCACGTGCCCCAGTTTCCCACGGAGCGGCTCCCCGCGGCCCGCGGGTCCCACCCTGACGCCGTTCCGCGGCTGCGACGCCGACCACAGCCGTCCGTCCCGCGCAGTTGTCGACAGGGTCTCTCTCCCCGTCCGACGACGGCGGAGGCCGCGTGCCTAACGTCGAACCGGCGCGGAGACCCGCGAGAGGGACGACGGAAGGAGGCGCCATGGACGGAGCCGCTCCGGTGGTGGCGCTCGCGGCCGCCCGCCGGCTCGTGGAGTCGGCCGTGGACGAGGTGGGTGCGGCCCAGCATGTCGCCTGGGAGTCGACGGCGGCGGGCCTGTTCCGCGAGGAGACGGCACGGCTGACGCGCCGGCTGGTGGGGGAGCTGGACGTGCTGGACCAGGCGATGCGACAGGTCGGAGGACTGTCGTGAGCCCGCCTCCCGAGGGGTCGGCCCTGCTCGGGCCGTCCGCGCCGGCCGGCCGGTCCGTGCGGGTGCGGGAGCCAGGACCTGGACTGCGTGATCCGGCAGACACGATCGTCGTCATCGGCGGAACCGGCACGGCGGCGGTCGACGCCGCCGAGGTGCGGCTCGCGGCGGCGCGGATCGCGGGCGCCGCGGACGGTCTGCGGCGCGCGGCGGCGCTGTCCGGGGCGGCGTGGGCAGACGTCGCCACCGGTCCTGCGGTGCTGCGAGGCGTGGACATCGGTTCCGGGGCCGTCGGCCCGCCGGCTCCGGGAACCCTCGGGCCGGCGACCGCGCCCGCCGTACTCGGTGCGGAGGGGCCGGCCGCGCTCGGCGTCCGGACGGGTCCGGAGGCCGCCGCCCGGCGGTCTGCGTCCGGGGCGGTCGAGGGTGTGACGGCCGGCCTGCGCGCGAGTGCCGAGGTCGCCGACCTGCTCGGGTGGCGGCTGCTGCGGGCGGCGGGGCTCTACGACGAGGCGGAGGGCCTGACCGAGCGCTTGATCGGCGCGCTGCTCACGGCCGAGGGCTTTGCCGTCGGCGCGGCCCTCGGGATGCCACCGGTGCTCCAGCTCCTCGGCGGCGCCTACCGGGCCGGGGGAGGTACGGGGGCCGGGCGCCGGCTGGCCGAGGTCGTCGGTCTGGCCGAGCCGCGCGGCCCGGGAGCCGCGCGGGGCGGGGCCGGGGAGCCGGCTGGGGACCTGAGACGGCCACCCGGTGACGGCGACGGCCGGACCGCAGGGGGGTCCGGCGGTGTCGTCCGGGGCATCGCGCCGTGGACCGATGAGCTGGCATACGGCTTCGGGCACGGGATCGCCTGGTCCACGGGATCGGGTCGGGGCGTCCCCGGTGCCGCGGGGGAGCTCGTCGACGCGGTGCGCGCCGCGCCGGTGGGCGCCCTGGGGGAGCGCGCCGAGCTGGAGCGTCTGGGGCCGGGCGACTTCTCCGGTGGCCCACCCGCCTGGCGGGGCAGCGGGGCACGGACCCTCGACGAGGCGCTGCTGCGGGTCGACGACCTCTACCCACGGAACGGGGCACCGGAGGCCACGGTCGCGGTCCAACGGCTGTCGGGTCCCGGCGACGTGACCTCCTGGGTGGTCCTGGTGCCCGGGACCCAGGCGGCGCTGCCGGCCGGGCACCCGTGGGACGGGCTCACCGACCTGGAGCTCGTGGCGGAGCACCCGGACCAGGCGACCGAGGCGGTGGAGGAAGCGATGTCGGACGCCGGGATCGGCCCCGGCGAGCCGGTGGTCCTCGTGGGGCACAGTCTCGGCGGGATCGCGGTCACCGCCCTGGCGAGCCGGCCCGCCTTCGCGGAGCGGTACCGGGTCGGCGGAGTGGTGACGGCCGGGGCACCGGTCGCCACGTTCCGGACGCCGCCGGGCGTGCCGGCGCTGCACCTGGAGACGGCCGAGGAGGTCGTGTCCGCCATGGACGGCCGGTCGAGTGCGGAGAACCCGCGGTCGGCTGACCGGGTCACGGCCGGCCGCACCCTGGGTGCGTCGTCGGCTGCGGCGGACCGGGCGGCATCGGGCGAGGTCTCCGGTGCGCACTCGATCGGTACCCATGCCCGCACGCTCACGCTGGCGCGGGAAGCGGGTGACGTGCGGGTGGCCGCCGTCGTCGACCGGATCGAGCCGTACCTGCGCGGGGATCGTGCCGACACGACGTTCTACCGCGCGGCACGCGCCCCGCGCGCGGACCCGGCCCCCTCACCGGGTCCGTCGCCGTGAGGATGCCGCACCCGCCCGATGCGGCCGGGGCGCCGCACCGGCCTGATGCGGCCGGGGCGCCGCACCGGCCCGGGGCTGCCCGGACGTCGTGCGGCGCTCAGTCCCGCCGGCGTGCCGGGTCCGGCAGGATCGCCATGACGATCATCTGGGCCACCACGATGACGAGCGCCGCGATCACGTACCACCAGAACCCGCCGGTGACCTCGAGCCCGTAGTTGTCGAAGACGCCCGTGACGAGCGTGGTGAGCCACAGCATCAGGGCGTTGATGAGCAGGGAGATCAAACCGAGCGTGAGCAGGTACAGGGGGAGCGCCAGGAGGTTGACGAGCGGCTTGATGATCGCGTGGACCAGGCCGTAGATGACGGAGATGACGATGAGCGAGAGCAGGTACGGGCCGGTGCCGTCGGGCGAGACGACTTCGACGTGGTCGCCGAAGAGCACCGTCGTCAGCCAGATCGCGAACGCGGTGACCAGGATGCGTAGCAGAAGCCTCATGGGTCGAAACTACCCGCGATCGCCGGGAGTCGGCGGACATCGCACCGCCGGGTCGGCCCACCGGCGCCACGGTGCGTGGCATCCTGAATCGCGTGAACACCACCCCCGAGAACACCACGGTCCCGCTGCGCGCCGCTGTCGCCGCGCTGCCCGCGTACGTCCCGGGTGCCCGCGTGGCGCCCGGCTCCGGCGCGTGGAAGCTGTCCTCCAACGAGAACCCGTACCCGCCGCTGGAGTCCGTGCGCGAGGTGATCGCCCGCGCCGCGGCGGAGATCAACCGCTACCCGGACATGTTCGCCACCGAGCTGGTCGGGGCGATCGCCGAGCACGTCGGCCTGACACCGGCGAACGTCGTGGTCGGTACCGGGTCGGTCTCGGTGCTGGGGCACGTGCTGCAGTCCGTCGTCGAGCCGGGCGACGAGGTCGTGTACGCGTGGCGTTCCTTCGAGGCCTACCCGATCTACGCGGCGGTCGCCGGCGCGACGTCGGTCACCGTGTCCGTGGCGCCCGACGGCCGGTACGACCTGCCTGCCATGGCCGCCGCGATCACGCCCCGCACCAAGGCCGTGCTGGTGTGCACACCCAACAACCCGACGGGCCCGGCGGTCCATGCCGACGAGCTGTCCGCCTTCCTCGCAGCGGTGCCGCGCGAGGTGCTGGTCGTGATCGACGAGGCGTACGTCGAGTTCGTGCGCGACCCCGACGCTCCCGACGCCGTGGCGCTCCTCCGCGAGCACCCGAACGTCGCCGTGCTCCGCACGTTCTCCAAGGCCTACGGGCTCGCGGGCCTGCGGGTCGGCTACGCGCTGGCGCCGACCGCGCTGGCGACCGGCATCCGCTCGGCGTCGACCCCGTTCGGCGTGTCCGGGATCGCCCAGCAAGCCGCGCTGGCCTCTCTCGCCCCGAGCGCACAGGCCGAGCTCATGGAGCGGGTCGACGCGCTGGTAGGGGAGCGGACCCGCGTCGCGGCAGCGCTGCGCGACCAGGGTTGGGACCTTCCGGACACCCAGGCGAACTTCGTCTGGTTCGGGCTGGGCGACGCGACCCTGGACCGTGCCGGGGAGGCGACGGGGGCCGGCATCCTCGTGCGCCCGTTCGCCGGCGACGGCATCCGGGTCTCGATCGGCGAGCCGGAGGCCAACGACGCCTTCCTCAAGCTGGCCGCCACCTGGCGCTGAGACCGTTCCGCCACCTGGCACTGCCACCAGGAGTTCTTCCGACCGAGGCTCCTTCGCTTTCCTTTCTGCGCGCTCGGTGACAGGCTGAACGGGAAAGATGCCATCTCCCGGCGACACCGTCGTCGTAACCGGGGCGGAGTCGTTTGGGGGAACCCTCCAAACGTGCGACTCAAGCCTTGGCTGACGCGGCGGCTGCCGGACACGGTGGGCTCTAACCTACGCTTGCGTAGGCTACGTGAACGTAGGTTACGGCCCGCAGCGAAGGAGAGATCGTGAACAGCGACATTGGCGAGGACAAGGTCCCGCTCTTGCAGCTCCTCACACCCGAGGGCGCACGAGTCACCGGCCGCGGCAACTCCGCGTACCGGAAGCGGATCGCAGGCCTCAAGCCCGAGCAGCTGCGTGGGATGTACCGCGACATGGTGCTGACCCGCCGGTTCGACGACGAAGCGACGTCCCTGCAGCGGCAGGGCGAGCTGGGCCTCTACGCCCCCTCCCGGGGCCAGGAAGCCGCACAGGTCGGTAACGCGTACGCGCTGGCCCCGCAGGACTACGTGTTCCCGTCCTACAGGGAGCACGGAGTCCTGCAGGTCCGCGGGGTGGATCCCGTGGACCGGCTCGAGTTCTACCGGGGCACCGACCACGGCGGCTGGAACCCGCGCGAGTTCAACGCGCAGGTGTACACGGTCGTCATCGGCTCGCAGGCACTGCACGCCGCCGGCTACGCGATGGGCATCCAGCGCGACGGCCTCGTCGGCACCGGGGACCCGGCCAAGGACACCGCCGTCGTCACCTACTTCGGCGACGGCGCCACCTCGCAGGGGGACGTCAGCGAGGGCCTGGTCTTCGCGGCAGTGAACCAGGCGCCCGTGGTGTTCTACTGCCAGAACAACCAGTGGGCCATCTCCGAGCCCACCACCAAGCAGACGCGCACCCCGCTCTACAAGCGCGGCGAGGGCTTCGGCATCCCGAGCCTGCGCGTCGACGGAAACGACGTGCTCGCCTGCTACGCCGCCACCCAGGAAGCCCTCGAACGAGCCCGCTCCGGCGGCGGACCCACCTTCATCGAGGCGTTCACCTACCGCATGGGCGCGCACACCACGTCGGACGACCCCACCCGCTACCGCACCACGGAGCAGGAGGAGATCTGGCGCCGGCGCGACCCGATCGACCGTCTCCGCATCCTCCTGGAGAACGAGGACGCGATCGACGGCGCCTTCGAGGCCCAGGTCCAGGCCGAGGCCGAAGCCCTCGGCGAGCGGCTGCGGACGAGCGTCCGCCGGCTGGAGCCGTCCACCAAGACCCAGATGTTCGACACCGTCTACGCCACCGAGCACTCGATCGTCTCCGAGGACCGCGCATGGTTCGAGGCCTACGAGGCGGGCGAACCGTCCGACGCCACGTACGCGACCGCGCCGCAGGGAGGGACCCGATGACCGCCACGATGGAGCGCGCCATGACCGACAGCACGACGTCGGCCCAGGAGGCCAGTACCAAGACCCTGACCCTGGCCAAAGCCATCAACGAGGGCCTGCGCGCCGCGATGAAGGGCGACGAGAAGGTCGTGCTCATGGGGGAGGACATCGGCCCTCTCGGCGGCGTCTTCCGCGTGACCGACGGCCTGCAGCACGAGTTCGGCGAGGACCGGGTCGTCGACACCCCGCTCGCGGAGTCCGGCATCCTCGGCACCGCCGTCGGCATGTCGATGCGCGGCTACCGGCCCGTCTGCGAGATCCAGTTCGACGGATTCGTCTTCCCCGCCTACGACCAGATCACCACGCAGCTCGCCAAGATGCACAACCGCACCCGCGGCCAGGTCCAGACGCCTGTCGTCGTCCGGATCCCCTACGGCGGCGGCATCGGCGCGGTCGAGCACCACAGCGAGAGCCCCGAGGCGCTGTTCGCGCACACGGCCGGCCTCCGCGTGGCGACCCCGTCCACCCCGCAGGACGCCTACACGATGATCCAGGAGGCGATCGCCTGCCCGGACCCCGTGCTGTTCTTCGAGCCCAAGGGCCGCTACTGGTCCAAGGGCGAGGTCGACCTCACGGCGCCCGTCGGGACGGACACGCTCAACAAGGCGCGCATCGCACGGCCCGGCACCGACGTCACCCTCGTCGCCTACGGGCCCACCGTCGCCACGGCGCTGAAGTCCGCCGAGGCGCTCGCGGGCGAGGGCCGTTCCGCCGAGGTCGTCGACCTGCGCGCACTGTCGCCGCTCGACACCACGACGCTCGTGGAGAGCGTCCGCAGGACCGGCCGCTGCATCGTGATCCACGAGGCCCCGACCTTCTACGGCGTGGGTGCGGAGATCGCGGCGCGCGTCACCGAGGAGTGCTTCTACGCGCTCGAGGCGCCGGTGCTGCGCGTGGGCGGGTTCCACATGCAGTACCCGATCGCCAAGCTCGAGCACGACTACCTGCCGAGCGTGGACCGCATCCTCGATGCCGTCGACCGCGCCTTCGCGCACTGAACCGGAGGGAACGTGGCAAACCAGAGCTTCCCCCTGCCCGATGTCGGGGAGGGGCTGACCGAGGCCGAGATCGTCGAGTGGCGGGTCAAACCCGGCGATCCCGTGCAGGTGAATCAGACCATCGTGGAGATCGAGACGGCGAAGTCGCTGGTCGAGCTCCCTTCCCCGTGGAGCGGCACGGTCGCCGGCCTCCTCGTGGAGCCCGGCACCACGGTCGAGGTCGGCACGCCGATCATCGAGATCGCCGTCGGTGGCAGTGCCGCGTCCGACGGCGGTCCGGGGCAGGGCGTCGCGGCTGACGGAGCGTCGGCGGGTGGTGCCTCCGCGCCGGGCGGTACGACGCCGCCGGCGGCGTCTGCCACGGCCGACTCGGCCGACTCGGCCGACTCGGCAGACTCGGAGGCATCCGGGTCCGTGCTCGTCGGATATGGGACCAAGGAGGCGCAGGCGAGCGGTCGGCGCCGGCGTTACCAGGGTTCCGGGGCTCCGGCGGCCGCCCCGGGCGCCGCCACGCAGGCCCCGACGTCTGCGGCTCCGGCGCCTGCGGCTCCGGCGGCGCAGGCCCCGACGGCCACCGCGGTCCGGCAGGCTCCTCCGGCGCCTGCCCCGGTGGCGCCTGCCCCGGTTCCGGTCCCGGCAGCTCCCGCCCCGGCCCCCGTCGCCCCGCAGACCGGCGTGGTGAGCGTGCCGACGTCGGGCGCGCGGGCGCGGGTCCTGGCCAAGCCTCCCGTCCGGAAGCTGGCCAAGGACCTGGGCATCGATCTCGCGGGCGTGCAGGCCTCCGGGCCGGGCGGGATCGTCACCCGGGAGGACGTGCTCGCGCACCAGGCGGCGGCGCAGCCGAGGTCGCTCGCGACGTACGCGGGCGACACGGAGCCGTGGCTCGAGTCCGGCGCGGTGAGCGTGGACGGGCGCGAGACGCGGGTCCCCGTGAGGTCGGTGCGCAAGCGGACCGCCGAGGCGATGGTGGCGAGTGCGTTCACCGCGCCGCACGTGACCGTGTTCCACACGGTGGACGTCACCCGGACGATGGAGCTGGTCGAGAACCTCAAGAAGGACCGCGACTTCGCTGACGTCAAGGTGACACCCCTGCTCATCGCCGCGAAGGCGGTGCTGCTGGCGATCCGGCGGCACCCGCAGATCAACGCGAGCTGGGACGAGGGCGCGCAGGAGATCGTCTACAAGCACTACGCGAACCTGGGGATCGCCGCGGCGACGCCTCGGGGCCTCGTGGTGCCGAACATCAAGGACGCGCACCGGCTGGACCTGCTGGGGCTCGCCAAGGCGGTCGTGGACCTGACCAGCACGGCCCGCCAGGGTCGTACGCAGCCGTCGGACATGACGGGCGGGACGTTCACGATCACGAACGTGGGCGTGTTCGGCATCGACTCGGGGACACCGATACTGAACCCGGGTGAGGCGGGGATCCTCGCGTTCGGCGCGATCCGGCAGCAGCCGTGGGTGCACGACGGCGAGCTCGCCGTGCGCTGGGTGACGCAGCTCGCGCTGAGCATCGATCACCGGCTGGTCGACGGCGAGCTCGGGGCGAAGTACCTGGCCGACGTCGCCGCCGTGCTGGAGGACCCGTCCCGCGGCCTGGTCTGGGGTCGCTAGGAGACCGGCGGGAGACACGCCACCGGCCGGAGACACACCACTCTGCCGGGGCGGTAGGGCGCGACCGCGTCCTACCGCCCCGGCAGCGGTCTGTCCGGGTCGGTCAGGGCCGCCGGGGCAGTGTCTGGGCACCGACCCGGCGGCGGATCATGAGGACGTCAGGCCGCGAAGCTCTGCAGGCGCGGGCGGCCGCGACGGTTCTTGCGTCGGCGGATGATGCCGTCGACGACGATCTGTCCGCCCCAGACGCCCCAGGGCTCCCGGCGGGAGATGGCTCCTTCGAGGCACTGCTGAGCGAGCGGACACGTCAGGCACTGCCGCTTGGCGGACTCGAGCTCGGTGGGGTGCTCGGAGAACCACAGGTCGGGTTCGTCCGCGCACGGCACGTCAGTGCCGGCGAACTCCAGAACATCAGCGGCGCTGGGGGTGGTCGCGATCATGTTCACACTAGGTAGAACGTGCTTCGCTGAGAAAAGGATGGGGGTCTGCCGAGAAATTCTGAAAGAAGTCTCCGTCGGCAGCGTTCCCGCTGGTGGGAGTAGGCCGACCGACATGCCGGCGGAGGTGGTCACCTGCTGTACCGGCCGGAGGCGGTCAGCCGGCGCGAACGGCTCCCACGACACGCACGCGCACCGAGACGTCGCTGATCTCCTCGGGGATCTTGTCCACCACCGCCGGGTCGACCACGTTGACCTGGAGCACCCAGCCACCGTCCGAGCTGGGGAGGTCGTCGACCGCCACCTGCTGCGCGAGAACGTTGACGCGTCCCCGTCCCGGGGTCTGTACCCGCTGGAGCGAGACGCCGCCGGGGGCGGGACGCTCCGACTCGATCGGGCTGCTGAACTCTGGGGCGATGCCGATGCCGACCACGCCGCCGATCCCCGAGACCGCGGCGCGTAGCCCCTTCTTCGCCTCGCGTGCCTCATCCAGGGTTGTCATCGACGTCCACCTCCAGACCGGTCTTCCTGACCCACCATTGTGCGCCAGTTGCTCAGGCAAGGCCAGGGCACTTCGCCGCTTCGTCCAAGTGGCGAAGATCACATCCTGCCCGTGCCGGCGCCGGGCCGGGGCTACCTCTCGGTCGCGGCGAGCTCGACCTCCATCGCCTCGAGAACGACGTCGATGGGGTTCGCGTAGGTCAGCCCCTTGCCGGCCTGGCCGCCGCTCTCCGAGCCCGCGAAGAGCAGGCCGATCGCCGTGCCGTCCTCCCGGTACACGAGCGCTCCCGAGTCGCCTCCACGGGAGAACGGCCCCCCGCTCCCCTCGATCTCCACCTGGTCGTCGAAGCTCAGCGCGCCGAGGTCCTCATAGCCGACGATGACGTCGTCCAGCTCGATCGCGGTCACCCGGCCGCGGGTCACCGCCGTCGTCCGCCCGACCTTCTCGACCGTCTCGCCGCCGTACGGCCGTGCCGTCCGGGCCACCGGTCCCACCGGGTAGGCATGGTCCACCTCGGAGCTGTCGAGCCGCGCGATCGCCGCGTCGGTGGCGCACACCTCACCCGTGACGAGCCTGGCGACCTTCGTCAGCTCGCCGACGCGGTCGCCCGGGATGAGGCCGCCGTCTGCCGGGCCGGGCTGGAGCACCACGTCACCCGGGCGGGCCTGCGGGCTCCCGGCGAGGACGTGGTAGTTCGACAGCGCATAGAGCGCGCCCGGCTCGTCCGGCCGCCGGACGAAGGCGCCGAGGGTCCCCGCGGTGACGCCCACGTGCCCGATCGAGACCCCGGGCCGCAGCGGGCGGGTGTGGCTGGTCTCACCCTTGGCCTGCGACGTCGGAGCCAGCCGGCGCGGCCCCAGCTCGCTCAGCGGGCGGATGCGACCCGTGCGCCGCACGTCGGCGCCGGGGCCGGCCTCGTCGGCGATCCGGCGGACGACCGCCCGGGCCCGGGGGACGCCGAGCCGGTAGCGCACGGCGATTCCGTAGCCGCCGTCAGGCTGCGGGACGAGTCCCAGGGCGAGCGTGGGTGCGCGGACGGCGTCGTCGGCGGTCCGTGTCACCGGCTCCGGAACGGTGTCCGTGGACTCGGCGGCGCGCCCGCCGACACGCCGGCCGGGCGGCTCGGCGGTCTGTGGCCGTGGCCGTGCGCTCCCCCGCGGAAGCACCATCGGTCCATACCGTTCCCCCAGTTCACGTGCGAAGTCTGCAAGCTGCTCCTTCATCTTGCGGGCCGCGTAGCGCTCCATGGGGCGATCCTTACCGAACTGACCGACACTCCGGTGGACAAGGCGATGCGACACGCCGGATGGTGGGAAAAGTCATCCGAAAGATGGATAACAGCAACCAGGAGGTCGCGATATGGTCGTCTGCCCGAACAACCTGCTTATCAACGCATATCCCTAGGGACGACGTGCTACGAATCTGAACGACCGGGGCTCCCGATTCGTTCCTTTCAAGGCAGTCTGTATCGGCGGGTCCCGCCGCCGCACATCACATACACCTGAGCGAGCAACACCGTGATCGGAACCATGAGCGAGACGCGTAGCACGCGGTTCAGCCGCGCCGACGTGCTCGAGGCCCTGATGTGGGCGCTCGAGCACGACGTTGCTGCGTTCGACGAGCACCGCGCCGCCAGTCGCGCGGCGACCGACGACCTGGCGCGCGCCCGCGCGAACAAGCGCCTCGTGGAGCGCTACCGCACCGGCGTCTCGCACCGCTAGGAAGCCGCCCCGCGAGAAGCCCGCACCGCCAGGACGGCCCGCCGGCGTTCTCGGGTCAGACGTCTTTCTCGTCGAGGCCCAGGGACTCCACCAGGATGCTGAGGTCGACGTAGTCGATCTCGTCCACCCCGACCATCCGGCCGCCGGCGGCGACACCCGACTGAGCGCCGACATCCGCGACCGCCTCCGGTGGAAGACTCAGCAGAGCTTCCTGGACGGTTTCCGCGAATTCCTCGGAGACTTCTGGTGAGACCACGATCGGGTCGTCCGGGATCACCCCCGACTCCCAGATGCGGCGATGAGCCTCCCTGTCGAACGACCCGTCGGCGACGGCGGCCGTGAGCGTCCGGGAATCGATCTCGGCGGCGTCGACCGTCCCGTCCCGCAGCGCGGCCAGCGCGGCGGGATGCCCACCCGTGTACCTGATCCGCACCTCGCCCGCGTCGACGTTCGCGTCGGCGAGAGCCTTGCGGGGCAGGGTGTCGCCCGACGTCGAACCCTCGGCGCCGAGCGCGAGCGTGCGGCCCGCGAGCTGGCCGGCGCCCGTGATGCCGGAGTCGGCGGCCACCCAGATCCCGGCGGTGTAGGTCGACATGTTGCCGTTCGGCATCCCGAACGTCGCGACGGGCCGCACCTGCGTGCGGGGGACGGCGACGGCGTAGCCGATGGACGAGAAGCGGGCCAGCTCGAGCCCGCCGCTCTCCATCGCCTCGACCTCGGCGGCGTAGCTGTCGAAGACCTGGACGTCGACCGAGCAGTCGAGCTCCTGCGAGAGAGCGTCGGCGAGGGGTGCGTACGCGGTCTCGAGTGCGGCGGGATCCGAGGTGGGCTGCACCCCGAGCCGGATGCCGCTCTCGGGGCAGCCGCTGCCCGCCGCCTGGGAGACGAGCGTGCACCCACCGAGGGACGCTGCCGTGACGGCGCAGGCCATCAGCAGGCCGGCGATCCGGTGGACGGGCTTGCGGGGGACGCGGGTTGCCTTCATGGGTGTGCTCCTCGCCGAGGTGCTGGCCGGGCTCACCCCGGCCGGTGGCAGGGCCGGACGGCCCTGAGGGAGTCGTCGTGCGGGGTCATCTGGTCAGGCGACCTCCTCGACGACCTTGGCGGCCAGTCCGAAGGCACAGGTCATGCCGATCCCTGAAGTCACGGACACCGCTGTGACGCCCGGTATCGGCTCGGCGACGAGAAAGGGCTGCGGCGCGGACGCGTACGTGGCGTCCCAGCGCTCGGTCGCCCGCAGCGGCACACCGAGCAGGGCGGCGCCCTCCCCGAGCAGGAGGTCGTCGAGCGCCTCAGGGCGGAACGGGTCATGGGTGAAGCCGTAGGCGTGCGTCTCGCCGAGGGTGACGGAGCCGTCAGGTAGCTGGGTGACCATGAGATTGAGGCCGGCGTCGAGCAGCTCGGGCCGGGTCTCGGCGAGGCGCTCGCGGACGCTGTCCACCGACGGGCTCCAGGCGAACCCCTCGTAGCGGAGCATGGACGTCCCGGTGAGCAGGGCCGGGCCGATCTCGCCGATGCCGCGCCGGGCGGAGCGGGCCGGCTCGGCCCGGAGCATCTGCTGGCGGCAGTGCTGGATCCCGGCGTCGTGGGCGGCGGCGGGGAAGAGGCGTGCGACGTCGTGCCCGACGGCGCAGACCACGCGCCGCGCGACGACGTCGCCACGCGACGTCCGGACGAGGGTGACGCCGCTGCCCGGCTCCATCCCGACCACCGACGTCGACCACTCGACCCGGCACTCCCGCCGGGTGTTCAGCCACGCGGCGACGGCGGCCGCCGCCGTCCGCTGGTCGACGCGCAGGTCCAGGGGAAGGAAGGCACCACCGGTCACGCCGCGCGGCGAGACGGGTGCCCGTTCGAGCACGCCCTTCCTGGTGAGGATCTGGGCGTCGCCGTCGCGGCGGGCGACGAAGTCGTCGAGGACGGCGAGCTCGTCGTCGGCCCGGGCCACGACGAGGGTCCCTGTCTCCCGGACGGCGAACCCCGCCTCCTTGCCGAGCCGCAGCCAGCGCTCGCGCGCGGCGAGAGCGTACGAGAGGGCGATCCCGTCCTGCACCGTCACGCCGACGTGGCCGAAGTTGCGGACCGAGGACCCGACCGCGCGGGCGTCGCGCTCGACGACGAGCACGGACCAGCCGCGAGACACGGCCTCCACGGCGTGGGCAAGGCCGACGATCCCGGCACCCACGACCACGAGGTCGACGCGTGAGGGCAGCAGGGATCCACCGGGACGATCGGAACGACGGCGCACAACGAGAGATTGCAGGACGCGCATCGTACGGCTCAAGACCCCTGCTGTCCTGCGGAAACACTTTCGCGCACTATTCATCGCGAGTTCCGCGGACGCCACGTCGCGACCACCTGCCGTTCACCGGGAAGCCACCTCCGCTCGGCGTCCGGCGCCGGACGCCGTGCGCCGCCGGGTCTGCTCCTGCTCCGCTCCGGGCGCGTGCCCCGCTCCCCGGCGTCCACCCCGCGCTCGTCGTCGATCGCAGTTTCTCGCCTGACGATCACGGCCATAACCTTGGCGGGTGACCACCCGGCAGGACGCACGGACCAGCAGCCAGACCGCATCGCTTCTCGCGCGCCCGCGGTGGCTGCTCGCCGCCGTGGTGGCAGGCGCGGTCGCAGCGCTCGGTGCGCTCGTCGCGGCCGGTGAGTTCTCGGGCGCGTTCGCCGCCTTCCAGCAGTTCGCCGACCCGGGAGTGCTGCCCCGGTGGGGCACCCCGGTGGCCCGCACCGGCGCGAACCTGGCCGCCGCCGTCACCCTGGGGTCCCTGGTGCTGACCGCCTTCGTGCTGCCCGCCGGGCAGGACGGCAGGCGGGCGCTGGCCGTCGCCGGGCTGGCCGCCGTGGTGTGGACGGTCGCCGCCCTGACCGCATTGGTGCTCGGCACCGCCTGGTCCACGTTCCTCCCGTTGGACGACCCCGCGTTCGGCACGGCCCTGTGGTCGTACCTGACCGACAGCGAGGTGGGCCGGGCCCTGCTCGGGGCGGCCCTGCTCGCGGCCCTGACGTCGACGACGGCGCTCCTGGTGCGCGGCCCCAGCGGTGCCGCCGTCGCCATCGTGCTCGTGCTCGGCGCGCTCGGCCTCCAGGCCTCCACCGGGCACGCCTCGGGGGCAGCGAGTCACGACCTCGCGGTGTCCGCGATGTTCCTGCACCTCGTCGGGGCGGCGATCTGGGTGGGCGGGCTCGCCGGGATCGCGCTCCTCGGGCGCCGCGCCACGACCCGGGCCGCGACCGTGCGACGGTACTCCGCCATCGCGGGCTGGTGCTTCGTCGCGGTGGCCGTGAGCGGCGTCGTCAGCGCCTGGATCCGGCTCGGCTCGACGAGCGCGCTCGACACCGACTACGGCGCTCTCCTGGTCACCAAGACCCTGCTGCTCGCGGCCCTGGGGACGGCCGGCTGGCTGCACCGCAGCAACGTGGTGCGCCACCTGGAGGGCGTGCAGCGGCTCGACGGCGCGTCGCGGCGAGCCGCCGGTCTCTTCTGGCGGCTGGCCGCCGTGGAGCTCGTCGTGATGGGCGCCGTGTCCGGCGTCGCCGTCGCCCTCGGCTCGACGGCGCCGCCCGTGCCCGACGAGCCCATCACCGACCCCACCCCGGCCGAGCTCGTCACCGGGCACCCGCTGCCGCCCGAGCCGACCACCCTCCGCTGGATCACCGAGTTCCAGTGGGACCTGCTGCTCGCGTTCGGCTGCGCGGCCGGCCTCGTCGTCTACCTGACGTGGTTCCGGCGGCTGCGCAGGCGCGGCGACCGCTGGCCGGTGCTGCGCACGGTCTCGTGGTGCTGCGGCATGGTCGCGCTGTTCTGGGTGACGAGCGGGGGCGCGGCCGCTTACGGCCACGTGCTGTTCAGCGCCCACATGGTGCAGCACATGGTGCTCGCCATGGTGGTGCCGCTGTTCCTCGTGCTGTCCGCGCCGGTCACTCTGCTGCTGCGGGCCGTGCCCGCGCGCAAGGACGGGTCGCGCGGGCCGCGCGAGTGGGTGCTGTACCTGGTGCACTCGCGGTACGGCACGCTCCTCGCACACCCGATCGTGGCGGCCGTGCTGTTCGCGGGCGGGATGATCCTGTTCTACTTCACCCCGCTGTTCGAGTGGGCCCTGACCACGTACGTGGGACACGTGTGGATGTTCGTCCACTTCACGCTCGTGGGGTACCTCTTCGCCAACGCGCTGGTCGGGATCGACCCGGGCCCGAACCGCCCCTCCTACCCGATGCGCCTCGTGCTGCTGTTCGCGACGATGGCGTTCCACGCGTTCTTCGGCGTCGCCCTGACGACCGGCACGGCGCTGCTGGTGCCCGAGTGGTTCGGGCTGATGGGGCGCGAGTGGGGGCCGCCCGCGATCGAGGACCAGCAGCGTGGCGGCGCCGTGGCCTGGGGGGTCGGAGAGCTCCCCACGCTGTTGCTCGCGATCGGCGTGGCCGTGCAGTGGTCGCGGTCCGACGCCCGGGAGGCGCGCCGCAGCGACCGGGCCGCGGAGCGCGACGGTGACGCGGAGCTCGAGGCCTACAACGCGATGCTGGCACGCCGGGCAGAACGGTCGAAGGGGTCGAGCTGACTTCCGAGCCGGTCTCGCCCGGTCGACGGCGTCCGTACTGACCTCGGCGTTCCCGCTCACCCGCCCCGGTGTCGCACAATGACCGGGTGCCTGCTGCGACCCGCCTGCCCCGAGTCCGCGCCTCCGAACTGGTCGGGCGCTCCTGGTTGAACACGGGAGGTACCTCGCTCACCCTCGCCGACCTGCGCGGGAAGATCGTCGTCCTCGACTTCTGGACGTTCTGCTGCATCAACTGCCTGCACGTCCTCGACGAGCTGCGCGACCTCGAGGCCGCGCACCGCGACGAGCTCGTGATCGTGGGCGTGCACTCGCCCAAGTTCGAGCACGAGGCCGATCCGGACGCGCTCGCGGCCGCCGTCGAACGCTACGAGGTGCACCACCCCGTGCTCGACGACCCGGACCTCGTCACGTGGCGGGCCTACGCCGCGCGGGCCTGGCCGACGCTCGTCGTCGTCGACCCGGAGGGCTACGTCGTCGCGCAGATGGCGGGGGAGGGGCACGCGTCGGCGGTCGCCGCCCTGGTGGCCGAGCTCATCGAGGAGCACGGGGCCCGGGGCACCCTGCACCGCGGCGACGGGCCGTACGTCCCGCCGGAGCCGACGTCGGGCACGCTGCGCTTCCCCGCGACGGCGATCGCGCTGCCGTCGGGCAACCTCCTCGTGGCCGACGCCGGCCATCACTCCCTGGCCGAGCTCGCGCCCGACGGCGAGACGCTCGTGCGCCGCGTCGGCTCGGGCGAGCGCGGCCTCGCCGACGGCGCTCCGGACGAGGCGCGCTTCAGCGAGCCCAACGGGCTGGCCCTGGTGCCGGCGGGCATGCGCGAGACGCTCGGGTACGACGTCGTCGTGGCGGACACGGTCAACCACGCCCTGCGGGGCGTGCGGCTCGGCACCGGCGAGGTGCGCACCCTGGCCGGGACCGGCGAGCAGTTCATGGTGGGCGGGCTCGAGAACCTCGCGGGCCGGACGGGGGAGCTCGACCTTGCCACCGCGCACGACGCGCACTCGATCCGGCTCTCCTCGCCGTGGGACGTGGCGTGGTCCGGCGAGCTGGGCGCGTTCGTCGTCGCGATGGCCGGGAACCACACGCTGTGGGCGTTCGACCCGTCCGCCCACGACGGGGCGGGTGAGGTGCGCCTGCTCGCCGGGACGATGAACGAGGGTCTCGAGGACGGTCCGGGGAGGTCGGCGTGGTTCGCGCAGCCGTCCGGCATCGCGCCCACCGGGGACGACGACGGCGGCCTGTGGCTGGCCGACGCCGAGACGTCGGCCCTGCGCCGCGTCGTCCGGGCCGGCACCGACCCGTCGGCGCGCGAGGAGCCGTCGCGGCCCGGCGTCGCCGTGGTCACCGCCGTCGGGCAGGGACTGTTCGACTTCGGGCACCGGGACGGTACCGCCGGCGAGGCGTTGTTCCAGCACCCGCTGGGCGTGGCCGGCCTGCCGGACGGGTCCGCCGTCGTCGCCGACACCTACAACGGGGCGCTGCGGCGCTACGACCCCCGCACCGACACGGTGACCACGCTCGCGACCGGTCTCGCGGAGCCGTCCGGCGTCGTCGTCCCCACGGGCGGCGACACCGCGGGAGCGGACGACCGGTCCGGCGCCGGCGCACGGTTCGGGGAGGACGCGCGGTCCGGGCTGGACGCGCCGTCCGAGCTGGACGCGCGGCCCGGTGGCGACGCGCCGTACCTGATCGTGGTGGAGTCGGCAGCGCACCGGCTCACGCGGGTCGCCCTCCCGGCCGCCCTGGCCGGCGAGGTGCTGGACCGCGGGGCGCGACGTACGCAGCGCCCGGCGACCGACGTCGTCGCCGGGCCGTTGCGTCTCGAGGTCCCCTTCGAGCCCGCGCCCGGCCAGAAGCTCGACGACCGCTGGGGCCCGGCCACGGAGCTGCAGGTCAGCGCCACACCGCCCGAGCTGCTGCGTGCCGGGGCCGGGGGCGGTACCGACCTGTTCCGGGACCTGGAGATCGACCCGGGCGTGCCCGAGGGCGTGCTGCACGTGACCGCCAAGGCGGCCTCGTGCGACGTCGTCCCGGTGGGGCCGGACGGCACGCCCGACCCGGACGTCTTCCCCGCGTGCCACCTCGCGAGCCAGGACTGGGGAGTCCCGGTGCGGGTGCTGCCGACGGGCGACGCCGGAGCGGGATCGCTCACGCTCCCGCTACGCGGCTGACCGGCCGGGCGTCCATGCCCCCCAGCGTCGGCGTCGCACCGCCCGCCCGCTTCTCGCCCGCCCGGGAGGCGGCGTGGTGACGTGACTCTCGAATGGTTTCGATTCTGGCCGTCGGCGGGCTAGACTGTCGCCCGCAGGAATTCCCGCGTGCCGGTCCCGTCCGAGCGACCCGCGCATCATGGCGGCCGGAGCGCCGCACGGACCTGGAGGGGGTGGCGCTCATGACCCGCAGCGAGCCCCCCAGTAGTCCGAGCCGCGGCTGACGGCTCGGCCCTCAGGTCCCACCACACACCGCAACGCACCGACGCGTGGACCGCCTCGGTGTGCGTGCCGTTTTCCCGAGCCCACCAGCCGCGGCTGCTCCGTCGCCCCGTTCGCGTCGACCGGTCAACGACCTCGGAGTACTCCCATGGCTACCTTCCTGCCCGCACGCCCTGTCCGCTCGCGCCCCCTCCTGGAGGCGCTCCGCCCGCGACCCCGCCGTCGTCCCGCAGCGCCGTTCATCGCGCCGGACCCCGGCGCACTGCTGCCCAGCACCCCCCGCCGGTCGCCCGTCGTCGCCGCCGCGATCTACGACGACGGCGAGCGCACCGCGTCCTTCGCCAAGCTCTCCGACGCCTTCCGCGCGCTGCGCAGCCGGCCCGGAGGCATGGCGTGGATCGGCCTCGAACGGCCGGACGAGATCGAGATGGACACGCTCGCCAAGGAGTTCGACCTGCACCCGCTCGCGGTCGAGGACGCCATCCAGGCGCACCAGCGGCCCAAGATCGAGCGCTACGGCGACACCCTCTTCGTGGTGCTGCACGCCGCGCGGTACGACGACGCCGCCGAGCGGGTCGAGTTCGGTGAGCTGCACGTGTTCATCGGACCCGACTTCGTCGTCACGGTCCGGCACGGCGCCTCGCCGGACCTGAGCGCCGTGCGCGCCCGCCTCGAGGCGGACCGCGACATGCTCGCCCGCGGGCCGGAGGCCGTGCTGTACGCGATCCTGGACGACGTCGTGGACGGCTACGCGCCCGTCGTCGCGGGCCTGGAGAACGACATCGACGAGATCGAGTCCGAGGTGTTCGGCGGCGACCCCGAGGTCTCGCGGCGCACCTACGAGCTGTCCCGCGAGGTCGTGGACTTCCAGCGCGCGGTGCGGCCCGCGCAGAAGGTCTGCGCGTCGCTGGCCAAGGGCGCCGAGAAGTACGACGTCCACGAGGAGATGCAGGCCTACCTGCGCGACGTCGCCGACCACCTCACCGAGGCCGCCGACCGCATCGACTCCTACCGGGCGGCGCTGCGCGACATCCTCACCGTGAACTCCACCCTCGTCGCGCAGCGGCAGAACGAGGAGATGAAGCACCTGTCGGAGGTCAGCCTCCGGCAGGGCGAGGAGGTCAAGAAGATCTCCGGGTGGGCGGCGATCCTGTTCGCCCCCACGCTGGTGGGCACCGTCTACGGCATGAACTTCGACGTCATGCCGGAGCTCGACTGGGCCTGGGGCTACCCGGCGGCGCTGGTGGCGATGGCCGCGGTGAGCGTGGGGCTGTTCGGGGTGTTCCGCGGGAAGCGCTGGATCTGACCGCCGGCCGGCGTCACCGCGTGGTGACGCCGGCTCCGGCGCCCAGGTGGGTGCGCGCGTAGGCGAGGCCCTCGACGAGGTCCGCCTTCCGCTCGTCGGCGCTGCGGCCCCGCGTCGAGATCTCCAGGCAGACGTCGCCCTGCCAGCCACGCCGGCCCAGCTCGGCGAGGACCTTGTCGCACTGCATGATGCCCCGGCCCGGGACGAGATGTTCGTCGCGGGCGCTGCCGCTGCCGTCGGCGAGGTGCAGGTGCGCCAGGCGGCCCTCGAAGATCTCGAGCAGCTCCATGCCGTCCTGCTGGGCGACGCTCGCGTGCGAGAGGTCGAGCGTGACGGCGTCGTACCCGTGGTCCGCGGGGTCCCACCCGGGCAGGTAGGCCTGCATCTCGCGGCCTCCGCCGCGCCACGGGTACATGTTCTCGACGGCGATCGTCACCCCGGTCGTCTCCGTGAGCGCCGCTACCTGTTCCTCGAACTGCCGCGCGTACTTGAACTGCCAGCGGAACGGTGGGTGCACCACCACGGTGGCGGCGCCGAGCTCGAGCGCCATCTCCACGGTCCGGTCCAGCTTGGGGCCCGGCGCTCGGCCCCATACGCGCTGGCTGACCAGCAGCGTCGGTGCGTGGAGCGAGCGGACCGGTACGCCGGTCTCGGCGGCGTACCGCGCGAGCGAGAGCGGGTTGCGCGTCGTCTCCTCCGACCAGATCATCACCTCGATGCCGTCGTAGCCGGCCTCCGCAGCGGCCTCGAAGGCGTACGGGACCCGCCGCGGGAACACTGACGCGGTCGACAGCGTCACGTGCGCCCCCGAGGCTCCGGCATCGGGCTCGGTCCCGTCTGATCCGATCGGTTCCAGCATGTCTTCCACCTTACGAGGGGTTCGTAACGGAAACGTGACCTCAGGGTTCACAGGTCATGGCGAGCTGCACAGAGATCACGGACTGCTCTTCGCGGAGTCGCGGACGGCCTCGCGTGCCTCGCGTGCCGTCGGCCGGTCGAGGGCCGTCGCCGCCAGCTCGCGGCACTGTTCCAGCGTGACCTGGCGCAGCGCGCCGGACACACCGGCGAGTGCCCGCGGCGTCATCGACAGCGAGGCGACGCCGAGCCCGACCAGCACCGGCGCGAGCAGCGGGTCGGCGGCCGCCTCACCGCACACGCCCACCGGACGACCATGCACCGCCCCACCCTGGCACGCCACCCGGACGAGGTCGAGCACGGCGGGCTGCCACGGTGTGGACAGGGCAGCCACCCCGGCCAGGTCACGGTCGGCAGCCATCGTGTACTGCGTGAGGTCGTTCGTGCCGAGGCTCGCGAACGCGGCGTCCGCGAGCAGGTGGCGCGCCTGGATGGCGGCCGCCGGGGTCTCGATCATGATGCCGGCCGTGCTGAGGTCGTGCGCCGCGCAGGCCGCGACGAAGTCTCGCGTCTCGTCGGCCGTGGCCACCATCGGCGCCATGACCCAGACCTCGGCACTCTCCGCGCGCGTCGCCCGCGTGATCGCCTCGAGCTGCCGGTCAAGCACGTCCGGGTGGTCGACGGCGGTCCGGATGCCCCGGACCCCGAGCGCGGGGTTGTCCTCGTGGTCGGGCGTGAGGAAGCGCAGCGGCTTGTCCGCCCCGGCGTCGAGCGTGCGCACGACGACGCGCCGCCCGCCGAACCGCGCGAGCACCGCCCGGTACGCGGTGACCTGCTCGTCGACGGTCGGCTCCTCGCCCCGCCCCAGGAAGCAGAACTCCGTGCGGAACAGCCCCACGCCACGCGCACCCGCGGTCGCGGCGGCCACTGCCTCGTTCGGGTCGGCCACGTTGGCCACGAGGTCGACGGCGTGCCCGTCGCGCGTGGCGCCCGTCCCGTCGAAAGCGGTGTGCGCCGAGGGCCGACGGCGCACGACGCCCCCCGGCCCCGTCGGCTCTCCCGCCCCGACGGTCTCGGCCTCGAGGCCCGCCGCGGCCAGGTCGGCGGCCTCGGGGGCGACGACGACCTCGCCGTCCGTGCCGTCCACCAGCACGGTCTGGCCGGCGGTGAGGTCGGCGGCCTCGCCCAGCGCGACGACCGCGGGGATGCCCAGCGACCGCGCGATGATCGCGGTGTGCGAGGTGGGGCCGCCGCGCGAGGTGACCACGGCGAGGACCGTCACGGGATCCAGGGTCGCCGTGTCGGCGGGCGCCAGGTCGGTCGCCACCAGGACGAAGGGGTGGCCCGGGTCGGGGACGCCGGGGAGCGGGGCACCGGTCAGCACGGCCACGATGCGGTCCCGCACGTCCCGCACGTCGCGTGCCCGCTCCGCCATCGGGCTGCCGAGCGACTCCAGCTGCGACGCCACGGTGCCGGCCGCGTCCCACACGGCGCGCTCCGGGGTGAGGTGGTCGGTGCGGACCCGGTCCGCGGCGTCGGCCGCGAGGGTCGGGTCCGCGGCCATGGCGGCGGTGACCGACAGGATGTCCGCCGCGGTGCCCGCGGCGCGTCCCGCGCGCTCCGCGAGATCCTGCTCGACCTGGAGCGCCGCCTCCCGGACCGCCTCGGCCGCCGTGTCCACGGCGCCCGGCTCGATCCGGTTCGTAGCGGGTTCGGGCACGCGCGGCGGCATGTGCATCACCGGCCCGGCCGACCGGCCGGGACTCGCGGGGACGCCGGTTCGCTTCTCGCCGGGCATACCGCTCCCGTCTCTGCGTGAGATGGCTGTCTCGAGTGCGCGAGGCACGTTACAGGGTGACACGCCGGTTGCCGAAGCCTGGCGGTCGTAGATGCTCGCGCGGGCGCGCGGTGTCCCGCGGCGGCGCGGCCGGTGGATCTGCCAGGATGGCGTCATGACGCAGGCGTTCACCGTGCGGTCCCCCGTCGCCGGGACCGTCGTCGCGATGGCCGACGTCCCCGATCCGGTCTTCGCCGAGGGCATGGTCGGGCCGGGCGTCGCCGTCGACCCGGTCGCGGGGGCGCCGTCGGACGTCCTGGCACCGTGCGACGGGATCATCGTCAAGCTGCACCCGCACGCCTTCGTCCTCGCCGGCCCCGCGGGCCGTGGCATCCTCGTCCACCTCGGGATCGACACGGTCCAGCTCGCGGGGCAGGGCTTCACCCTGCACACGGCCGAGGGCGAGACCGTCATCGCCGGTCAGCGCCTCGTCTCGTGGTCGCCGTCCGACGTGGCGGCCGGTGGCCGCTCGCCCCTGGTCCTCGTGGTCGCCCTGGACCTCGTCGCGGACGGGCTCGAGGTGCTCGCCGCTCCGGGAACGCCGGTCACCCCCGCGAGCCCGATCTTCGTCGTCCCTTGACCTCCCCCGTGCGGCCCGGCCGCCGAGCACACGGCGCGGGTGGGGTCTTGTCCGGCCTGCGTCACCGGGCCCAGGCCCTCGCGGTGGGCGGGCCCTGGCGGGCGGGTACGTCAGGCAGGGACGCGTTCCAGGACGCGGGCGCCGACCGCGCGAAGGACGAACGTCTCCGTGGCACGGATCGTGCGCTCGCGGGCCGCGGGCTCGTCCGGGATCAGCCGGCCCGACAGGCAGGCGTTGACGAGGTGCACGGTGGGTTCGACGTCCTGTGGCGGGAAGGCCCCGGTGTCGATGCCGCGCGTGATGATGCGACGCAGGATCGACTCGACGATCTCCGCGTGCTCACGCAGCCGGGCCTGGGTCGCCCGGGACAGGACCGAGCGCAGGTCGGGTCCGGGAGCGAGGTGGAAGACGCGGGTGAGCTGAGCCTGCTGGCGGATGTACGTGCGGAGCTGTTCCACCGGGTGGTCGACACCGTCGAGCGCACGTTCCAGCGTGTGCGCGTACTGCTCGGTCTCGTGCGTGATGAAGCCGAGCAGCAGCGCTTCCTTGTCGTGGAAGTGGTTGTAGACGGCTGTCCGGCCGACGTGCGCCGCGGCGGCGATGTCCGCGAGGGTGATGGTGTCGAACCCGCGCTCCGCCATGAGGGTCGAGAGCGCGGTGAACAGCTTCTGCCTCGTCATCTGGCGGTGCTCGTGCAGGCTCTTGCCGATGATCTTGGGCATGCTGACAGCATAGGTGCAACACGTCAGGAACCGTGAACCGACCGGTCGTGCCGCGGTCGACCCGGGCAGGCACGACGAGGTCCGGCGCCGTTCGGCGGCACCGACGGAACGGCTGTCACACCGGGGCGCCAGGGCGCCAGATTTCGGTGTGTTCGTCACGAGCATGTTTCATGTCTGTAACATCCCTGATGCCGCTATCAATGCCCGCGGCAGTAGTGTTCCCGCATGACGCTTCTTGCTGGGACCATCCCCGCAGAACATGCGGCGGGGCACGTCCTCGTTCTGCCGTGTCCCGACGGACCCGTCGTCGTCAGCCCGATGGCGTCAGCATGGTTCTCCGACGTCGCCTGGTTGCGTGAACCCGCGCGCGCCTCGGGGGCTCGCAAGATGACCGGGGCGCGCTTCCGCGGGATCCAGCAGTCGGTGTCGGTCACCCCCGGCGTCCTGCGCCTCGGTGAGGAGCACATCGCCACGGGCCCGTTCGTCGTGGAGGGAGAGGCGCTGGCCGAGATCGCGATGACCGCCTCGAAGGCGGAGGCGTACGTGCTCTCGCGCAGCGACGGCCTGCGCGACGTGCGTGGCGCGGCGTCGACGTCGTACGACGACCGGGACGGTATCGCCCGGTCCTTCCCCCACGCGCTCCCGCAGGGCGAGGAGCTGCGCGTGCTCCAGTGGGCCGTCGCCGCGGCCCGCAAGACGGGCGGCGTGGTGCTGGGCGACGGGCTCCGGCCCATGATCCCGGACCCGTTCGGCTCGGTGAACGTCGGGCTCTACAGCGCGCACCCGCTCGCGGCAGGCGACGTGCTGCCGCTGCTGCGCGCGTTCATCGCCACGGCCGAGGTGAGCGGGGACCAGCTGACGCCGGACGGCTCGCCGCGCTACCAGCTCGTGGGGCCCACCGCCTACGACGGGACGATCGTGATCGACGTCGAACGGGTCGACCGGGTGCCGCGGGCGCTCGGCGAGCTCGACTGGCGCGCCTACGGGCCGTTCGCGTACCGGCTGAGCTGGGTCCCGGCCGACCCGTACGAGCTCGACCTGGAGCAGCCGTCGGGCCTGCACATCATCGCGCGCGCCCGGATGCGGTCGTCGATCGCGCGGCTCGCGGTGACGCTCCAGAGCCGCATCGCGGGCGTCGTCGTGGACGACGGCGGGTTCGTGGCCGACGCCGCGGAGCTGGAGGCGCGCAGCGATCCACAGGCCAACACGGGCAACGCGCGCGCCTGGGTCTGACATCCCGGAAGGCCGCACGCGTGGGTCGCCGGCACGACCCGTGACCGTTCCGGCATGCCGCTCGCGGCGGCACTCGTGCACGTATATGCACATTCATTATCCACAGATGTTTTCCACAGGGCTGTGCATATCCTGCGAACTCCCAGGTGGTCCTGTGGACAGACCTGTGGGTAACGGATCCGAGCAAATAACAACGTTGGACCGGTTGCCGCGAGGCCGAACCGGAACTAGAAACGTGGCTATCGGTTCGGTGAGTGACGGCCTGATCGGTGCGCTGCAGCAGCACCGAAAGGCCGGCCGCCGGACGCAGGTCGACCGGAGAACGACAGGACGCCCCGTGCCATGGTGCGGGCTGTGGGTGACGACACAGGTGCCTGAACGGAGCCGGAAGACCACCCGCGTCCGACATGCCCTGCACCAGTTCTGCCCGGCGCTCCGGGCCAGAAGGGCGTGAACCGGAGTCGTGACGTCGACGCGGCGCCTCTGGTCCCCAGGTAGGTCGACCGGAGGTACGCGGTATCGCCAGGGCTCCCGGCCTGCCCCGGGAGCTCTGGCCCGTCTCACGAGCGGTCCGGCGCCCGTCCGGCCGGCGTGCGCTCTGCCGACGCCTGTCCGGTGTCCGGCCGACGCCCGCCGTCGGCACCTGTTCGCCGGACCGCACCTCACCGGTCGAGCGTCGTCAGGTGGAGCGAGACGGGCAGGTCCCATCCCGCAGGCGGGAGCCAGCCGCTCCAGCACCGCCACGCGATGCCGCAGTCGCGCGAGGGGTGGTGCCCCGCGCGCTCCAGGAGCCGGAGCTGCGTGGCGAGGCGTTCGGCGGACGCCGTCCGGGCGACGAGCACGTCGACCGAGATCGTGCCGAGGAGGTCGTCGCCGAGATCGAGGTGGTCGACGCCCGCCCGCACCTCGAGCGGCTCCGCGCCGGCCACGTGCGCGACGAGCGCCGTGACGGCGACGAGGCCGGCCGGGCCGGATCCCGTGGCGGCGGGCCGGGTCATCGGGGCCAGACCCGGACGGTCCGCTGGCGGGGCCGCTCGTCGAGGTCGGCGTAGAGCGACACGTCGATGCCCTCCCACCGCCCTGTCCACAGCGTGAACCCGGGCGTGACGCCGGGAAAGTCCTGCCGCGTGACCAGCCCGAGGAGCTCGGCGAGCTCCCTTCCCTCGCTCCGCCTCGCCGGGTGGAGGGACAGGTGGCCCTGGTACATCTCCACGCAGCGCAGGCGGTAGTCGCCGATGCGGAGGAGGATCCCGGCCGCGGCCCCGGCGGATTCGGTCAAAGTTGCCATTCCAGTCCTTTCAGCGCTTCACCCGAGGAGGTCTCTCTAGGCACATAGTCCACAATGGGTACGATGACTAGAGGGCGCAACTCGAGGGCTGAAAAGTTGCGCATCCGCAACAGCAGATAGTTAGGTGGATCCCGTGTCTAGAGAGGGCCGAGTGACAGCTTCCAGCATTGCCAAGGACCTGCGCGCCGAGATTCGCGCCGGTACGTACAAGCCTGGCGACCGACTTCCGAGCGAAGCGGCGCTGATGGCGACCTACGGGGTCGCCCGCATGACAGCCCGCCACGGGCTGTCCATGCTCAAGGACGAGGGCCTCACGGTCACCCGCCACGGGTCGGGCGTCTTCGTACGGTCCTTCGACCCGATCGTCTTCGACAGCACCGGGTCGGCGTCCGACGACGGCACCATCACCCCGGTCATGGACGAGACCGACGCCGGGCTGACCGTCCGCACGCTCGCGGTGACTCCCGAGGAGGATCCGACCGAGGAGGCGCGCAGGGCGCTGGGGCTCGAGCCAGGTGTCCAGGTGACGACACGCGAGCGGTTGCACGTGCGGGGGCGCAAGCCGCTGCTGCACGGGGTGTCGTACGTGCCCGCGTCGATCGCCACCGGGACGCCCATCGCCGCGGACGAGATCGGCCAGGGCGGCACCTACGCGCGCCTCAAGGAGCTCGGCCACGAGCCGGTGAAGTTCCACGAGGACGTCGTGGCACGGATGCCCAGCATCGAGGAGATCGAGGCGCTGCGCATCGAGCCCGGCACCGCCGTGCTCCAGGTGATGCGCACCGCGCTCGATGCCGAAGGACTCGCGGTCGAGTACAGCCGCATCGTGCTCGACGGTGGCGAGTTCATGCTCCGCTACGACTTCGACGCCTGACGGGCCCGGCGCCCGGGCGACCGCCCCGGGGACGACGGGCCCCCGACGACTGGTCCCGGGACGGTCTGGCCAGGCGGAGCCTGCGGTCGGCGAGACCGATCCGTACGGCTTGGCCCCAGCCCGCCTCCAGCCGGTCGGCCTCCACGCCGTCGCCGAACACGACGAGCCGGTCGGACCGGACGGTGAGGGAGACCTCGTCGTCCGGCCCGAGGACCCCGTCGGTCAGCGACGCCCCCGTCACCGGGGACGGCCAGGCCTCACGGACGAACCACGCGAGCGCCGGAGCGTCCGGCACGGGGAGCCGGCGGCCCCCGCGATCGTGGGCCAGCGACGCGCACCAGCCCGTCGCCCCCGTCCCTGTGCCCACGACGAGGCCGGACGAGAGCTGGTCCTCACCGCGGCCCGCCACATCGAGCCGGTATCGGGCCGACTGGTGGCTCGCGTGCCCCACGAACACCTCGTTGAGGGCGTGCAGCTCCTGGCCGTCGTCGAGCCGCACGTGCGCCATCGCCAGCTCGTCGACCGGCAGGGCGGACGCTTCCCTCCGGCGGCCGGGAGCCGCCCCGCCGTCGTCGGACCAGGCGGTCAGCAGGGCCGCCACGTCCCGTGGACGGTGCCGGACCAGGACGCCGGCGTTGCGCCCCGGCTCGGGGTCCACGCCCACGACGGTCTGGCCGCCGAGATACTTCGCGGCATTCGCGACCAGCCCGTCCTGCCCGACCACCAGCACCAGATCTTCCGGAGCGAAGAGGAACCGGTCCAGGTCGGCCCGCTCGACGTCGGCCAGCGCCCAGTCGCCCGGCACCGACGCCGTCACCGTGCTCCGCGCGGCAGTCACGGCATCGTGCCGCTCCTGGACCTCGGCGAGCGAGCGACCGCGCGTGCGCAGGAAGAACTCTGCCTGGCCGCGCGTCGCGTGCCGGTCCAGGAGCTCGTCGAGCTCGGTCCGGCGATGGACGAGGACGGCTCGCCTGCGAAGGGTCATGCCTCGCCCCTCACGTGCCGGAAGGGGCGGGGGGCGTCGCGTCAGGACTCCCGGACGAGCCGCCACCGCGCCCCGCGAGCGAGCCCAGCAGGCCCGACAGCAGGTCCGGCGTCACCGTCAGGTTGTCCACCCTGGGCAGCGTCGCGGCCGCGTCACGCGCCGCGAGAGCGAGCAAGACGTCGCGCCCCACCTGCGCATACACCTGCATCAGCGCGGCCTCCCGGTCCGCCTCCGCCGCGCCGAGGACCCGGGTCTCGGCCGCGCGAGCACCGGAGCTGATCTCGCGCCGCTCGGCGTCCGACCTCGTGCGGATCAGCGCGGCCGCTCCCGCCTCCTCCGCCTCGCGCCTCTTGTTGGCGCCCTCCTGCGTCACCAGCTGCTCCCGGCGGGTCGCCAGCTCGATCTGGCTGGACAGCTCGTTCTCCGAGATCGTGCGCTCGCGCTCCACCGCGAGAGCACGCCGCTCGTAGGTGGCCCGGTCCGCCTCGGTCTGGAGGCGCTCGCGGACGGGTGTGCGCAGCGCCTTCTCGACGTCGGCCTCCGGCCTGAGGGCGAGCACGCGCACGCCGAGCACCTCGATGCCGGTGGCGGTCAGCCGGGCGTCGTCGCCGAGCCCGGAGAGGGCGTCCCGGACGCTCGCGACACCGGTCGCGAGCGCCTCGGCGAGATCGAGCAGGGCGATGTGGTCGACGGCGGCCGACTGGGCGAGCTGTCCGACGACGGCGCCCACCTGCTGCCTGCCGGTCGCGGTGTCGCCGTCCCGGGGCGGGAAGATCCCGAAGTCCAGCCTTCGCGAGGCGAGGACCGGGTCGCCGAACCGGTACGTGACCGTGGCCTGCACGGTCACGTCCTGCTGGTCGCGCGTGATCGCGTGGAACAGGACGGGCAGCTCCTGGTCGGTGGCGGGGACCTCACTGAGCACCGAGACGTCAGGGCGGAACCAGAACGCCTGGCCGACGCCGTCGTGCACCACCTTTCCGCGACGCAGGTGCACGACGTGCTCGGCTGCTGAGCCGAGGAATCGCCGCAGGTAGGGGAATTTCTTGATCGTCGCCACTGGGGGCCCTCCGGGGTCGGGTCGGTCGGAGAGACGATATCCAGTCCGGGGCGGACCGCCGGCACTTCTGGACAGGGCTCGGTGGGTGGGGCGGGTCCAGGTCAGCCCGGCGGTCGGGTTCCGGCCGGTCGGGTGCGGGGCTTGAGGCGGGCGTCGGGCAGCACGGGCGCGCGCAGCGGGCCGGACGCGTAGCCGTCGACCTGACCGAAGCGCCGCGTGCGGGCGCCGTCGGCGTAGGCGGTGGCGCCGTCGGGCAGGTCGGCCACCTGGGCCGTCCAGTCGGCGCGGGCGCGGGCGACGTCGTCATGGGTGCGTCCCACGAAGTTCCACCACATGACGATGTCCTCGGCGAACGGTGCGCCGCCGATCAGCACCGCGCGCAGCGGGCGGTCGGCACCGGCCGCCACCACGAGCCGTCGTCGTCCCGGACCGGTGTAGCCCAGGGCGGACCTCGCCACGTGCGTCCCCGCCAGCCGGGCGTCCCCGGAGTCCACGACGAGCCCGTGCTCGAAGCCGGGGTCGACGTCGAGGTGCAGCTCGGCGCCGGCCTCCAGGTCGAGCTGGGCGCCCACGAGGGGGGAGTAGGTGGTCGCGGGCGACACGAGGCCCTGTCCGGCGACGCGCAGGCTGCCCACGAACACCTGGACGCGGGCGCCGTCGGACTCTGCGACCGGGAGGTCGCCGTGGTGCTCGAAGTGCGGGTCGATGCCGAGGGCGCTGCCCGGGAGCGCCGTCCACAGCTGGACCCCGTGCAGGAGGGCCGGCCGCCCGGCGGCGGGGGACTCCTCGGAGTGCGAGATGCCCGTGCCTGCCGTCATGAGGTTGAGCTCCCCGGGCCGGACCGTCTCCAGCGAACCCACCGAGTCGCGGTGCAGGATCTCGCCCTCGAACAGCCAGGAGACGGTCTGCAGCCCGGTGTGCGGGTGCGGTGGGACCTGCATGCCGGCGGAGGCGGAGACGTCGTCGGGCCCGTAGTGGTCGCTGAAGCACCACGCGCCGACGAGCGAACGGGCCCGCTGCGGGATCGTGCGCCGCACCGTCATGGCTCGAGGCCCGCCGAGCGGCACCTCACGAGGTCCGAGGATCTCGACCCCGTCGCCCCCCGCCCCCGCGGAGCACACCTGCTCGTCCGGCCGTGTCTCCAGGTTGCTCATGCCCCGAGCGTAGAACGTCAGCCCCGCAAGGCGGCAACGCACGCGGGCCCGAGAAGCAGGCTCGGCACTGAGGACCAGGCTCACCCAGAAGGGGCCCGGGGGCGTGTCCCCCGGGGCGGGGAGCGGGGGCTCCGCCCCCACGAGAAATGACGAGACGACGCGGCCCTTTCCTGGGCACACGCCGCCTGTCGTCGAGAGCGGGTGACGGGAATCGAACCCGCGCTATCAGCTTGGGAAGCTGAAGTTCTACCATTGAACTACACCCGCATCGTCCTGGTTCAGTCCGGTTTAGCCACCCTACGATGGCTACCGGCGGGGGTCCAGGGGATCTCCACCGGCACCTGCTGAACTGGTGCGTTGCGATCATAACCGACGTCGCCGGAAAGACGAACCTGGCGGCCACTTCCCGTGACTGGAGACGCCGTGAACAGGCACCACCCGAATGACGAGCCCACCGAGGCGATCGACTACGACCAGACCGTACAGGTCCCGGGCGGGCGGCCGCTCGACGCGACCATGCCGCTGCCGGGCGGCAAGCGTGTCGAGTCGGGCTACACCCGCCCCCTGAATTTCCCGGGCAGCACTCCGCAGCCCCCGAAGCGCCCCGACTCGAAGGTGAAGGGCAAGTCGCGCGTGGTCGCGGGCCTGCTCGGCATCTTCCTGGGCGCGCTCGGCGCGCACCGCTTCTATCTGGGCTACCGGGCGCTGGGCCTCGTCATGCTGGCCATCACCGTGATCGGTGCGATCGCCGGTTTCGGTTTCATCTCGGCGATCTGGGGCGGGATCGAGGGCATCCTGTACCTCGCGCTCCGCAAGGGCTACTGGGCGGTGGACGCCAAGCAGCGCCCGCTCCGCGACTGATCCCGGGCAAGGATCAAGGATCCCTGGACAGGATGCCGCCGAAGCTCACCGGCCGTGCCTCACGCTCCGACCGGCAACTCCATGAGTGATCGGCAGAAGAATCTGCCGATCACTCATCCGAGGACCGATCGAGCCGCCACCGGACGAGCCGCCACCGGACGCCCGGCCGCACCACGACCGCCGTCGTGGCACCGCTGCCGACCGGGGCCGCGCCGAGTACCGTGTCCGGGTGCTGCTCTCCGACCGTGACATCCGTGCCGAGCTGGACGCCGGGCGCGTCGCCCTGGACCCGTACGACGCGGAGATGATCCAGCCGTCGAGCATCGACGTCCGGCTCGACAGGTTCTTCCGGCTCTTCGACAACCACAAGTACCCCTTCATCGACCCGCGCCAGGAGCAGCCGGAGCTGACCCGGCTGGTCGAGGTCGAGCAGGGCGAGCCGATGGTGCTCCACCCGGGCGAGTTCGTGCTCGGTTCCACCTACGAGGCGGTCACGCTGCCCGACGACGTCGCCGCCCGCCTGGAGGGCAAGTCGTCCCTCGGACGTCTCGGACTGCTCACGCACAGCACCGCCGGCTTCATCGACCCGGGGTTCAGCGGCCACGTCACGCTGGAGCTCAGCAACGTCGCCACACTGCCGATCACGCTCTGGCCGGGCATGAAGATCGGCCAGCTCTGCTTCTTCCGGCTGTCCTCGCCCGCCGAGCACCCCTACGGCTCGCAGCGGTACGGCTCCCGCTACCAGGGCCAGCGCGGCCCGACGGCGTCGCGCTCGTGGAAGTCCTTCCACCACACCGAGGTCTGAGTGCGGGAACGCGAACGTCCTGGTCAGGTGACAGGACTACGCTCACGCTCCATGACGTACCCGTCACTGCCGCCCAGCGCGGCCCAGGCCCACCAGGCGCGACACCTGCTCGCCGTCCCCGAAGACGTGACGGTGGACGAGATCGAGGTGCTGGCCATGTCCCGGTTCACCGCGACGCGCTGGGACGTCACTCCCGCCGGGATCCTCCCCGGCGACGTGACGAGCGCCCCCCAGGGGCCGCGTGCCAAGGGCGGCGCGCCCGGCGTCCTGCGCGTCTCCCGGCACGCGACCCTGACCGGGCCGTACGCGCCGCAGGCCGACGGGTTCGACCTCGGCCTGCCGCCCGGCAGCGCGATGGTGTTCGACGTCGTCTGCCACCGTGAGCGCGGCGAGCCGCCGTTCAGCGTCGGCGACCGGGACGGCGTCGGGCGCGCCTTCGCGCAAGGGCTGCCCGAACGTGAGGAAGGACGGCTCGTGGCCTGGCTCGTCGCCGTCGCGCGGCGGCTCGGGGGAACGCTCCGGGTCGACGTGGGGGGCCTGTGGGGTGGCGGGACGACGGGGTCCGGCGCGTCCGTGTCCCGTCCCGGCACCGGCGTCGTGCTCGCTCCCGACGCCGACGCAGCGATCGACATGTCCGTGTTCGCGAGCGTCTGGCTCGAACCCGAGGCGGCACTCGCGACCGTGCGCCCCCTGCACCAGCACACCCGGCTGGCGACCGGGGGCAAGGAGTGGGGCGGTCCGCCGGACGGCATCGCCGACCGCCCCTTGTACCCCGGCGAGAAGATGGATCCGGCACGCCGCAAGAAGATCCATGCCGCCGCGGAGGAGTTCGACATCGCGGCCCTCAAGGGTCCTCAGCTCCTGCACGGCTACGGGCTGCTGATCGACCTCGGTGTCGACGGCATCGTCGTCGTCGAGGTCGCCGGCGAGGAGCACCTCCCGCCGGTGCTGCGCGGACTCCCGTGGACCGCTGACGGCGCCGTCTGCTACCGCGTGCACTGGGAACCGCCGGACCAGATCGAGGCCAACCGGGAACAGCCGGGTATGGAGCACCGCATCGCGCGCAAGCGGGCCGCGGAGCTCGTCGCGCGGATCGCCGGACGTCTCCAGGACGCGGTCGGCGGCGAGATCGCCGACGAGGACGGCTTCCTCGTCGACCCGGCGGACCTGTAGAGAGTTCACCCGCCGTGCGAGTTAGGCTCCGGCAGTGTCCGCCAACCCGCTCGAGCGCGTCCCCGCACCGGCCGTCTTCGTCGTCTCGGGGCTGACGCAGTACGTCGGGGCAGCGGTCGCCGTCGGGCTCTTCGTGCGGCTCGGGGCACCGGAGGTCGGCTGGTGGCGCATCGCGCTGGCCGCGCTGGTGCTCGTCGTATGGCGGCGGCCGTGGCGTCGCTCCTGGTCGCGGCATGATCTCGGCTGGTCGGTCGCCTTCGGCGTCGTGCTCGCCGCGATGAACCTCGCCTTCTACGTCGCCATCGGGCACCTGCCCCTGGGCAGCGTGGTCGCGATCGAGTTCTGCGGCCCCGTCGTGGTGGCGGCCCTGACGGGGCGCGGCTGGCGCTCGCGGGCGGCGATCGCCGCGGCGGCCGTCGGCGTGGTGCTGCTCGCGGGCGTGGTGCTCGACTCCGGCCTGCCCCGCGCCGAGGCGGCCCTCGGGCTCGGCGCCGCGCTCGCCGCGGCAGTCTGCTGGGGCCTCTACATCTTGCTGGGGCGGCGGGTCGCGCGCGTCGGGGCGGGGGTGGACGGCCTCGCCGTCGGCATGGCGGTGGGTTCGCTCTGCTTCGCGCCGCTCTTCGTGCACAGCGTGCCGGACGTGCTGTCCGACGGCGGTCTCCTCGTCCTGCTCACGGTCGTCGCCGTCTGCTCGTCGGTGGTTCCGTACGGACTGGAGCAGGTGGTGCTGCGGCGCGTGCCGCCGGCCACGTTCGCCGTCCTGCTCGCGCTGCTGCCGGCGACGGCGGCGGTGGTGGGCGCGGTCATGCTGCAACAGCTGCCCGGGGTGGCGCAGGTGGCGGGCCTGCTGTGCGTGTCGGCGGCGATCGCCGTGTCGCCACCCCGGGCGGACTGAGCCCTCAGAGGTACTGGCCGGGGCCCCGCTCCGTGTGCTGTCCGTCCTGGGGCTCGCCGTGGCGGGGCGGGAACGGGCTCGCCTGGGCGCCGGGCGGCAGGGCGCGCCGCATGCCGGTGAGCTGGGCCTGCGCCGCCATCTGCTGGGCGACGAGCGCGGTCTGGATGCCGTGGAAGAGACCTTCCAGCCAGCCCACGAGCTGGGCGTGCGCCACCCGGAGCTCGGCGTCGGACGGCGCTGCCTGCTCGCTGAACGGCAGGGTGATGCGGTGCAGCTCGTCGACGAGGTCGGGGGAGAGCCCGTCCTCCAGCTCCTTGATCGAGCGCTCGTGGACCTCGGCGAGGCGGGTGCGTGCGGCCTCGTCCAGCGGTGCGTCGCGGACCTCGTCGAGGAGGCGCTTGATCATGCCGCCGATGCGCATCACCTTGGCCGGCTCCTCGACCTGGCCGACCACGTCCTCGGCGGCGGTGTCCTCCGTGCTCTCCGGTGGTTCTTGGTCGTGCCCGGCCGGGACGGTGCGGCCGTCGGGCGTCACGACGTGCGGGCGGGCCTCGCGGGCGGCGGCCGTGCTGTCGTCGTCCCTCCCGGTCGGTGGGGTCGGTTCGTCGGCGTGGGTCATGGCACCAGTCTTCCGTGCGGGGGGCGGCGGCCGGCGGGCCGAAGCGTGTATCACGATACGGATACGGCGGGATCTTTTTGTTATTGCTCAGGGCACCCCTGCTGCGCCCCGGGGCTTGGTCAGGGCACCAGCAGCACTTTGCCGAAAGCCTCGCCCGACTCGAGGAGGTCGTGCGCCCGCTGGGCGTCCGCGAACGGGAGCACGGCGTGCACGACCGGCCGCACCCGCTCGTCGTCGACCATCGGCCACACGTGCTCCCGGACGGCGGAGACGACGGCGGCCTTCTCCTCGGCGGGACGCGACCTGAGCGTGGTCCCGGTGACCGTGGCGCGCTTGGCCATGAGTGCCCCGAGGTCCAGCTCGCCGCGCCGTCCCTTCTGCAGCCCGATGACGACGAGGCGCCCGCCCCGGGCGAGCGCCCGCACGTTGTCGGCGAGGTTCGCGGCGCCGACGACGTCGAGGACGACGTCGGCCCCGGCGCCCTCCGACGCCTCGCGGACGAGGGTGGCGAAGTCCTGTTCGCGGTGGTCGACAGCGAGGTCCGCGCCCAGGTCAGCGCAGCGCTCGACCCTCTCCAGGCCGCCGGCGGTCGTCGCCACGCGGGCACCGAGGGCCTTGGCGATCTGGATGGCGGCGGTGCCCACGCCGCCCGACCCGCCGTGCACGAGGGCCCACTCGCCGGCGCGCAGCCCGCCGACCGTGACGAGGTTGTCCCACGCGGTGCACACAGCCTCCGGAAGCGCGGCGGCACGGATCAGGTCTACGCTGCGTGGAGCCGGAAGAACTTGTGTCGCACGCACGGTGACCTGCTCCGCGTAGCCGCCGCCGTCCAGGAGCGCTACCACCCGATCTCCGGCGTGCCACGACGACACGCCGGGGCCGACACGCGTGATCTCGCCTGAGATCTCCAGGCCCGGCCAGTCCGGCGCACCCGCCGGCGGCGGATAGTGTCCGGCTCGTTGCAGCAGGTCAGCACGGTTCACGCCTGCGGCAGCAACGTTGACCAGTACTTCGCCTTCTACGGGAACCGGGTCAGATACGCTCGAAAGGGAGAGTTTCCCTGAGCGCCCGGTTGCGGATATCGTGACGGCTCGCACACCGATGGAGCCTAGCTGGACGTCGGTCACTTGTACGCACTCCGCGAGAGTGTCGAGGCTCGCGAGAGCGAGTTCACGATGTTTCGCGGACAGTGATGGAGAGAGGTACGCATGTTCCGCAGGTTGGGAGTTCGCGGGAAAGTTCTTGCGACCCTTGTCGTGCCTGCCCTCGTCATGATCATCGCGGCGGCGTACATCACCTGGACGTCCATCGAGTCGGCGCTTCGTGCGCAACAGACCGCCGAACTGGTTGCGGCACTCGAGGAGCAGGACGACGCGGGTACGGCGTTCGCACAGGAGCGTGCGCTCACCATCGCGGCGTCTGCTCCATGTCTCCCCAACCAGGACCCTTGCACCGCCGACGAGGCGAAGGAAGTCCTCCTGAAGGGGTTGCCCGAGCAGAAGGAGGGCAAGGTCGTCAAGAAGGACGGCGAGACCGTCTATGCGCTCCCGTCGGCACAGGAGCAGACGAACCAGGCCCTTGACGAGCGCGACGAGAAGTTCAAGACGCTCGACACGAGCTTCCTCGACCCGCGCGTCCGGACCGCCATCGAGCAGACCATGTACGACCGCAGCGAGGTCTACGAGGTCCAGCGCAAGGTCCAGGACGAAGTGATCGCCGAGCAGCAGGTCACCAGGGCGTACAACATCTTCATCGAAGACTCCGTCGACGTGATGACGCAGCTCGCGGACACCACCGAGAACCGCGACCTCGGTGAGCGGATCCGGGCGCACCAGCTGATGGACCAGCTGATGCTGACCAACACCTACGAGCGGCCGCTGATCGGCAATCTCCTCACGAGCGCGGCGATCGCGCAGGCTACCGGCGACGAGGTGGACCGCTCGACCGTCCTGCGTGCTCTTGAGCAGGTCACCTTGGGTGACATCCAGGAAGAAGAGACGAACACCGCGCTCGAGAAGATCCCGGGCGAGCGGCAGGTCCCCCCGATGGACGGCTCCCTCGGAACCGTCCGCACGCTCCTCCTGCAGGGCGAGGAGGAGGGCCTGATCCAGAACCAGGCACTCGCCGCGACGTTCGGCGAGGAGTCCGCGAAGTGGGTCGAGGAGACCCGCGTCGTCCGCGACGAGGTCCGCGAGGACGCGCTGAGCGTCGCCGAGTCGCAGGCCCGCGAAGCTTTCAACACGGCGCTGATCACCGGTGGTATCGCCATCGGCTCACTGGCGTTCTCCATCATCACGGCGCTCGTCATCGCCCGCCGCCTGGTCTCGCCGCTGCGCCGCCTGACCCAGGCGGCCGGTGTCGTCCGTGACCGCCTGCCCACCCTGGTGGAGCAGGTGTCCGTCCCCGGGCAGGGCCCGACGATGGACCTCGACCCGATCAGCATCGAGTCCGCGGACGAGATCGGCCAGCTGGCCGCGGCGTTCAACGACGTGAACCGCACCACGATCGAGGTCGCCCAGGAACAGGCGGCCCTGCGTGGCTCCATCGCCGAGATGTTCGTCAACGTGGCGCGTCGTGACCAGGTGCTGCTGAACCGTCAGCTCGCCTTCCTGGACGACCTGGAGCGTTCCGAGGAAGACCCGACCACGCTGTCGAACCTCTTCCGTCTCGACCACCTCGCGACCCGGATGCGCCGCAACGCGGAGTCCCTGCTGGTTCTCGCCGGCATCGACTCCGGTCGCCGGGTGCGCCAGCCGATGCCGGTCTCCGACGTCATCCGTACGGCGTCCTCCGAGATCGAGCTGTACGACCGGGTGCGCCTGAACCTCGTGGTCGACCCGATGATGCTGGGCCACAACGCGCTGAACGCCGCGCACCTGCTGGCCGAGCTCCTCGAGAACGCGACGAACTTCTCCGAGCCGCACACCCCGGTGGAGGTCGCGACCGAGCGGACCGAGGACCACGTCCTGGTGTCCGTCCGCGACCACGGCCTCGGCATGACCCCCGAGGAGATCGCGGAGGCCAACTCCAAGGTCGCCAGCCACGCCGCGTCCGACGCGGTCGGCGCCCAGCGTCTCGGCCTCTTCGTGGTCGGCCGCCTCGCCGACCGGCTCGGTGCGACCGTGGAGTTCGGGACCGGGTCGGAGGGCACCGGCACGATGGTCGCGGTGCGCTTCCCCGCCATGCTCTTCCTGCCGGACAGCTCGATGCCGCTGCCGCAGCCCACCGATCCGCTGGAGGCCTCCACGCAGGCTGCCGCCGCGCGGGTGGGCACGATCCCGGAGGGCTCGGCCCCGATGCCGCCCGCCGCCCCGGGCACGACGTCGTTCCCCCTGGCGGGAGCGGCCGAGCCCGCACAGGCCGCGCCGCGTCAGCAGCCGCAGCTCGGCGCTCCGACGGGTGCCATGGCCATGCCCCCGGCGAGCCGGCTCCAGCAGCCGGAGCCGCCGCTCGCGACGCCGGTCGACATCGATGCGCTCACCGACGGCACGACCGCCCTGGGCATGCCGCGTCGTCGGCAGGCGTTGCCGGGGAACGGCCCGTCGACCGGCATGCGCACGACGCCGACCGGATCCATCGTGCTGCCGGAGCTCCAGACGCCGACCATGCCGGAGATGGCACCGGGCGAGGGCCCTGCCTGGACACCTCCGCAAGAGGTGACGAGGGGCAACTCGCTGCCGAGCCGCGCGTCGGCCCGCAAGCAGCAGGAGGAGGCCGACGCCGCGGCGGCCGCGGCCGACCCGGTGTTCGAGGAGACCTCCCCGGCCCCGGTGAACGTGGACCAGCGCAGCGCCCTCTTCTCCAGCTTCCGGTCGATGAACACCATCGACGGGGCGGAGTCGCAGTCGCTGCAGCTCGACCCGATCACGTCGGACCCGGCCTCGCTGCCCGGCGGCCCGGACACGGACATCATGCGGTTCCCGGCGGCGGCGGGCAGCACGCGCCCCCCGACCAACGGTGTACCGCAGCAGCGCCCGATGACGGCGCAGCAGCCGCAGGTCCGACCCGGCCACGTGCCGTCGTCGGCAGGCTTCGGGGCCGAGGCCCCGGACGACGACGGCCGCTACGAGGCACTGCCGGCGTTCGAGGAGCTCATGCAGGACCTCCCGAGCCGTCGTTCGGTGCGGGACCCGAAGCCTGCCGGCAACAAGCGCGGGCTGTTCGGGCGCAGGCCCGGCCAGCCGGCCACCGGTGAGCTTCGTGCCTACCAGCCGGACGTCCAGCCCGGCGCGCAGCCGATGTCTGCTCCGCAGCCTCACGTCTCCGCGGCGCCGCAGGGCTCCTACCCCGCGCCTCCGCAGCAGGCGTCGCCCGCGCCGAGCCCTCAGCAGGCTCCGCCGCCGCCTCCGGCCGGCTACGGCGCCCCGGCGCCGGCACCGGTGCCGGAGGAGACCTACCAGCGCGGCTACCAGGAGGGCTACCTGCGGGCGATCGAGGAGACCCGAGCGCACGCGGTGGTGGACGCGAACACATCGGCTGTCCCGCGCGCCTCGGTCCCCGCCCCGGCGCCCGCGACCAGCCCGGTGGACCCGCGCGTCTCGCAGGCGGCCATGCCGCTGAGGGGCGGGCCGGCCACTGAGGCCGTGCCCCTGCCCCCGGCCGACGCGACCCGCCCGCCGACAGGCACCGGCGCGCACGCGGCAGTCCGGGCGCCCGAGGCGCCGGCGTCGCCCACGCTGCCGCCCCGAGGATTCTCCGAGCTCCGTGAGCCGCAGCAGACCGGTGCGGTGTACGAGCCTGCCTCGTACGGCGAACCGGCTCCGCTCGCGGAGCGGTCCCTGGGCTCGGACCGCGACGGCCAGGACCCGCTCGACCCGGAGTACGTCCGCGACTCGGTGGAAGCCCGGTCGGAGTGGATGGCCTCGGCCACCCTGTACGAGGAAATGACCAGCCTCCTGAACCGGGGGGCGTACCAGGAAGACGATGTGAAGACCGAGACCGCGAACTCCTACCGGCCCGAGACGGTCTCCGCCTCGGACCCCCACGCCGGACTCACGCGCCGTACCCGCGGCGCGTCCGGGACGGGGGCGGACCCGGCCGCGGAGAACCACTCGGCTCGCATCGAACGCGACCCCGAGCAGCTCCGCTCACGCTTGTCGGCCTTCCAGTCGGCCACCGTCCGCGGCCGGGAGGAAGCCGTGGACCAGAGCGGGACAGAGCACGATCCCGGTAACTACGACGAGGGGGGCTCGACGTGGGCACCCTCGACGATGAATGATGTCCCTGACTCAGCGCCGCAGCCGCGGTGACAAGCGCGTCTGTGGATTCTGACTAGGAGGAACCAGAAGTGACCCTCAGCACCGAAGCAACCAATTTCGGGTGGCTGCTCGACAACTTCGTGCGAACCGTTCCCGGTAGCCGCCACACGCTCGTGGTGTCCGCCGACGGTCTGCTCATGGCGATGTCCGACCAGCTCGACCGCACCAGCGGCGACCAGCTGGCAGCCATCGTCTCCGGAATGTCGAGCCTTACTCGCGGCGCCGCCCGCCAGCTCAACGGCGGGAATGTGCGCCAGGCGATCATCGAGATGGACAACGGGTTCCTCTTTCTGATGAACGTGTCCAACGGTTCCGTCCTGGGCGTCGTCGCGGAAGCGACCTGCGACATCGGTCTGATCGGCTACGAGATGGCTCTCCTGGTGTCCCGCACCGAGGCCACCCTCACGCCGCAGCTGATCTCGGAGATGCGTGGCAGCCTCCCGGTGGACGGCCAGACCCGAGCCGCAAACGTGGGATGAGGCAGAGACGATGACGTACGCACCTTTCGGTTCCCAGGGGTCCGCCGATGTCCATGAGACATCGACGGTCCGCCCCTACGCGGTCACCGGAGGCCGTGTGCGGTCGGCCATGTCCGACCTGCCGCTCGAGGCCCTCGTCGAGGTGATGCCCGGCGCGGTGAGCGGCCAGGGCCTTCCTCCGGAGAAGCGCGCGATCCTCCAGCACGCCGCGCACACGTACGTGTCCATCGCCGAGCTCTCCGCCCTCCTTCGGCTGCCTCTCGGCGTCGTCCGCATCCTTGTGGCGGACATGCAGGAGGAAGGGCACGTCACGGTGCACACCTCGACCCCCGTCAACGTCCACACAGGCCATGGAAGCTCGAACTCGGGCCTGTCGCTCAGTGTCTTGGAGAGTGTTCTGAATGGCATTTCCGCCCTCTAGCAACGGGACCGGCGCCGGCCCGAACTGGGCGCCGGTGTCCGATTCCGCGACGGGTACGCCGGCCCGGCAGAGCGTCCTCGGCGGTGGTGGCGGGTCAGCGTCCGCGGCTCCGTCCGCGGAGCCGCGTCCGGCCCAGGCCGCGCAGCCCGCCCCGCCGGTCGTCCAGCAGCCGCCGTCCGGTCAGCCGGGGGCCGGCGCGCAGCCTGCCTCCGACCGCACCGCACCGACCGTGGTGAAGATCGTCGTCGCCGGTGGCTTCGCCGTCGGCAAGACGACGTTCATCGGCTCGATCTCCGACGTCGAGCCGCTCAACACCGAGGCCGCGATGACGGAGCACTCGGTGGGTGTGGACGACGCCGGTGGTGTGACCGACCGCAAGACGACCACCACGGTGGCGATGGACTTCGGCCGTGTGGAGCTGCCGGGCAACCTGTGGCTCTACCTGTTCGGTACGCCGGGCCAGGACCGCTTCCTGTTCATGTGGGACGACCTGGTGCGCGGCGCGATCGGTGCGGTCGTGCTCGTCGACACGGACCGCCTGGAGCAGTGCTTCCCGGCGATCGACTACTTCGAGTCGCGCAACATCCCGTTCGTGGTCGGTGTGAACTGCTTCGACGGTGTGGCGAAGCATCGCCTGGAGGATGTCCGCGAGGCGCTCCAGATCCCTGAGCACGTGCCGATGCTCTACACGGACGCCCGCTCGCGCGCGGCGACCAAGCAGACGCTCATCGCCCTCGTGCAGCTCGCGATGCGCCAGCTACGGGCCGGCAAGCAAGCCTGATACTGCTTTCCGGCGCCGCCGCCGGGCTCAGCCGTCCCCGGCCGTGCACCCTGGCCCGTGGGCGGCTTCGCCACCGGGCCGGCGGCCCGGGGCCGGCTGCCTGACCCGCTGGAGGTCGCGGCGGGCTGCTCACCAGGGCAGTCCGCCGTTTAGACTGTGCGGCACCGGGAGGGCTGACAGAGCGGCCTAATGTGACGGTCTTGAAAACCGTTGTGCGGCAACGCACCGGGGGTTCGAATCCCTCGCCCTCCGCGCAGGTGAAGGCCCCGGGACCCATGGTCCCGGGGCCTTCGTCATGCCGGATCGGCCGGCCCCGCAGGAACCAGCCGAACACGTCATCCCGCGGGCTGGTCGCGTTTCCACCCCGCAGGATGACGTGGTCGATGGCTGATGGTCGGAGCCGGGGAGCGTGGGACTCAGGTGATGTCGACGATCGGCAGCCGGAGCGCGGCCGGCGCGGAGTCGCGGACGGCGGGACGGGCCGGGCTGATGGGACGGACGCGCCGGTAGGGGGCGCCCAGGGCGGGGCGGCCGTCGTCGTCCCCCTTGTTGGGCCACAGGGCGCAGGCGCGCTCCGCCTGGGCCGTGATCGTGAGGGACGGGTTCACGCCGAGGTTCGCCGAGATCGTGGTGCCGTCCATGACGTGCAGGCCCTCGTGGCCGTACATGCGCAGGTACGGGTCGACGACGCCGCGTTCCGGCGACGAGCCGATGGTGCAGCCGCCCAGGATGTGGGCGGTCATCGGGGCGCCGAGCGGCTCCGTCACGATGCTCCCCGCGACGCCCCCCATCCGCTCGGCCATCCGCCGGGCGGTCGCGTGGCCCTCCGGGGTCCACTCGGGGTTCGGCTTCTCCGCGGGCTGCCGCGTCGCGAGCCTCCGGCCGAACGGCCCGCGGCGCAGGTAGGCGTCCAGCGAGTTGTCGTGGCTCTGCATGACGAGGGCGATGACGGCGCGCTCGGACCAGCGCCGGTAGTCCACCAGGACCTGGAGCCACGTGAGGTGCCGGAGCAGCACGCCGACCCAGCGCAGCGCGCGCAAGGGCCTGTCGCCGGGGACGAGCGGGGTGACGAGGGCGCCCATCAGGTTGGACCCCTTGCCGTACCGGGTGGGCTCCACGTGCGTGTGCTCGTCGGGGAAGATCGAGGAGGTGATGGCGACACCTCGTGAGTAGTCGACGTCGGAGACCTTCTTGGTGACCGCGCCGACCAGGGACTCGGAGTTGGTCCGCGTCAGGTGGCCCAGGTGGTCCGAGATGCGGGGGAGCACGCCGTCGGCCTTCATGCGGTGCAGCAGGTCCTGGGTGCCCAGCGTGCCCGCGGCGAAGACCACCTGGCGGGCGGTGAGCTGCCGGCGGTCCTTGCGCGGTCGGCCGGTGCGATGGGTGAGGATCGCGTAGCCGCCGTCGTGCCGCGGGCGGACGGCGTGCACCGTGGTGAGCGGACGGATCTCGGCCCCGGCCCGCTCGGCGAGGTACAGGTAGTTCTTGACGAGCGTGTTCTTGGCGCCGTGCCGGCATCCCGTCATGCACTCGCCGCACTCCCGGCAGCCGGTGCGCCGGGGCCCCGCGCCCCCGAAGAACGGGTCGTCGAACGTCTCGTCGGGGCTGGGCCGGGAGGCGCCACCGGGACCGAAGTAGACGGCGACGTCGGTGGGCCGGAACGTGTCGGCGACCCCCATGTCGCCGGCGACGTCGCGGATCAGGCGGTCCGCGGGCGAGTCGCCGTGATACGTGGTCACTCCGAGCATCCTGGCCGCCTGGTCGTAGTAGGGGTCCAGCTCGGACTTCCAGTCGGTGATGTCGGCCCAGGCCGGGTCGCGGAAGAAGGCGTCGTTGCCGGGCCGGTAGGACACGTTCGCGTACACGAGCGATCCGCCGCCGACGCCGTTGCCCGTCAGGCACAGCACGTTGCGCAGGAGGGTGATGCGCTGGATCCCGTAGCAGCCGAGCCTCGGCGCCCAGACGTAGTCCTTCAGGTGCCAGTTGTTCTTGGCGAACTCGTGGTCCGCGAAACGGCGGCCCGCCTCGATCACGCCGACCGAATAGCCCTTCTCGGTGAGCCTCAGCGCGGCGACGCTGCCGCCGAAGCCCGACCCGATGATCAAGACGTCGTAGTCCATGGAGTGACGGTACTGGAGTATTGACGGCGTCCCCAATAGCTGGGGTGTGATGCACGGCGTGGCCTGCGGCCCAGGATCCACTTTGCCGGACGGTGGTTGTGGCAGGTACTGTGGGCTGCGCGCTCGCCGCCCCAGGGTGGCTGTCGCGAGGAGACGTCGCATAGTCAGGCCTAGTGCGCCACCCTGCTAAGGTGGTAACGGTGCAAGCCGTTCGCGGGTTCAAATCCCGCCGTCTCCGCTGCGGCGATGGGTGGGGTGTGCCTACGTTGTAGGGCTCCTCACCCCGCCAGTTCTTGTGGGGGTGCAGCCCCCACACCCCGGTCCGAGGCTTCGCACCAGCCCCTTACTCGGATGCTGTCGCGACCTGCGGTGGTGGACGGCTGGTGGGTTACGCGCCCATCCTTGCGGTGAAGGTGCGTGCTGCACGGGTTGGCGGGGTGGATGGGTGTTGTCCCTCACTCGCCGGGATTTCGGTTTGGGAACCTGGTGGTGAGACGGTAGTGTTCTCGTCGTTCGGCCGTGTGAGCGGCTGGAGCGGTGAATGGCATCGGTAGGCGCCCGTAGCTCAACGGATAGAGCATCTGACTACGGATCAGAAGGTTGGGGGTTCGAATCCCTCCGGGCGCACTTTCGGCCCCGTACCAAGTAGACGCTTGGTACGGGGCCTTTCGCGTGCCAGGGGCCGCGAAGGGCTTGCCCACCAGGTCGCCCGTCACCCGGCCGCTCCCGACGCCAGAACGGTTGACGGCACGACTCCGCCCTCGATACGTTCTCTGTGAGCACACTCGTTCGGTGTGCGATCGCAGCGGTCGCGGCCGCGAGTGGTACCGAGCATGTTCAAGGGAGAACAACCGTGAGTCGCATCGTCTCGTCCGTGGCCGCCGGAGCGGCCGTCGCACTGACCCTGGCCGCGTGCAGCGGCGGGGAGGACCAGCCCGAGCCCGCCGGCGGCGGAGGCGGGCTCACCGAGGTCACCGTCGGGGTCATCCCGATCGTCGACGTCGCACCGATCTACCTGGGTCAGGAACAGGGCTTCTTCGAGGACCAGGGGCTCGATCTCAACCTCGAGCTCGCCCAGGGCGGCGCGGCGATCGTGCCGGCCGTCGTCTCCGGGGAGTACGAGTTCGGCTTCAGCAACGTCACCTCCCTCCTCGTCGGGGTGAGTCAGGGCGTTCCGCTCAAGGTGGTCGGGCCGGGCAACTTCACCACCGGCGAGTCCGGCAACGACTTCGGCGGCGTCGTCGTCGGCGCGGACTCGGACATCAAGGACGCCGCCGGGCTCGAAGGAGCGACGGTGGCGGTCAACACCCTGAACAACATCGGCGACTCGACGATCCGCGACGTCGTCGCGGAGGCCGGTGGCGACCCCAGCAAGATCGACTTCGTCGAGATGGGCTTCCCCGACATGCCCGCCGCCGTCGCGAACGGGGACGTGGACGCCGCGTGGATCCTGGAGCCGTTCCTGACCATCGCCCAAGACCAGGGCGCCGAACTGGTGTCGTCGAACTACGCCGAGACCGATCCCGAGCTGATGATCGCCGCCTACTTCACGAGCGAGCAGCTCGTCGCCGAGGACCCCGAGACGCTCGAGGCGTTCCAGGCCGGACTGACCGAGTCGCTGACCTACGCCCAGGAGCACCCGGACGAGACCCGGGAGATCCTCGACGGCTACACGGAGATCGACCCCGAGGTGAAGGAGTCGATGGTGATGCCCCGGTTCGACACCGAGATGTCGGCCGACTCCTTCCGGACCCTCGCCGACCTCGCCCTCGAGTACGGCCTGGTCGAAGAAGAGCTCGACACCTCAGCGCTGCTGCCGTGACCTCTCGCGCCATGCCCCGTTCCGGCGCCCGGGTCCCGGCCTGGGCGCTGGGCGCGGCCGGGATCGTGACGTTCCTGGCCGTGCTCGAGCTCGTACCGCGCACCGGCCTCGTGGACGCGCGCTTTCTCCCGCCCGCCTCGCGGATCGGCCAGGCGCTCGGGCAGCGGCTCGCGACGCCGGAGTTCTGGGTCGCCCTCGGCCAGACGCTCACCACCTGGATCACCGGCCTGGCCATCTCGCTGGCCGCAGGCGTCCTTCTCGGTGTCGTCATCGGCATGGTTCCCGTGCTCCGCAAGCTCACCTCCTCGACGATCGAGTTCCTGCGACCGGTCCCGTCCGTCGCGCTGATCCCGGCGGTGGTGCTGATCGTCGGGCCGGGCCGGATGGAGTCGACGCTCGTCCTGGTGGTCTACGCCAGCTTCTGGCAGGTGCTCGTCCAGGTCCTGGCAGGCGTGCAGGACATCGACCCGGTGGCGTCCGACACCGCCCGCTCCTACCGCTTCTCCCTCTGGGCGCGGGTGCGCACCCTCATCTGGCCCACGGCGCTCCCGTACGCCATGACGGGCCTGCGCCTCGGCGCGTCGGTGGCCCTCATCCTCACCGTGACGGGCGAGATGCTGCTCGGCACGCCGGGGATCGGGAAACTCCTGGGGGTCGCGCGCGACTCGGGTGCCTATCCGTCCATGTACGCGCTGGTCGTGGTGGCTGGCCTGCTCGGGCTGGTCCTCAATCTGCTGGCGCGGTCCGTCGAGGCCCGTGCTCTGTTCTGGCACCCGTCCGTCCGAGGGGAGGCCGCGGCATGAGCGCGCCCGCGACGCGTCGTCGTCCGTCCGCCGGGACCCGGCGGCGTCCCGCCGTCCGCCTGCTGGCGGACGTCGGCTGGACCCTGTTCCTGCCGCTGGTGATCCTGGTCGTCTGGTGGTTCACGACCGCGAACAGCACCTCCTACTTCAACCCTCCGCTCGCCGACGTCCTCGACACGTTCGCCCCCACCTGGCTGGGCACCGGCGGCGAGGGCGTGGCCGACTCCCGCCTGGTCCACGACGTCCTGCCGAGCATCGGCCGGCTGCTCGCCGGGCTGGTGGTGGCGGGCGTCGTCGGGATCCTGGCCGGTGTGGCGATCGGCTCGTCCCGCGCCCTGCGCGCGTTCGCGGAGCCGGTGCTCGAGTTCTTCCGGGCGCTACCGCCGCCGATCATGGTCCCGGTGCTGGTGCTCTTCTTCGGCATCGACACCACGATGAAGGTGGTCGTCATCGCGTTCGGCACGGTCTGGCCCATCCTGCTGAACACGGTCGAGGGCGTCCGGGGTCTCGACCCCGTGCTGCGGGACACCGCCCGGGCCTACCGTCTGGGCCGGCTCGCGCTCCTGACGAAGCTGATCCTGCCCGGCGCCGCGCCGCAGATCGTCACGGGCGCCCGGCAGGGCCTGTCGATCGGGATCATCCTCATGGTGATCAGCGAGATGTTCGCCGCCAAGGACGGGCTCGGCTTCTCGATCGTCCAGTTCCAGCGCAGCTTCGCCGTCCCCGAGATGTGGTCCGGAGTGATCCTGCTCGGGCTCCTCGGCCTGCTGCTCGCCCAGATCTTCCGGCTCGTCACCGACCGGACTCTCGCCTGGTACCACGGGTACCTGCAGTCCCAGCGCGGAGGTGCCTGAGATGTCAGAAGGAACCATGCTCGCCGTCGACCACCTGAACAAGGTCTACGCGGGCTCCGGCGGCGAGGTCGAGGCGATCGCCGACCTGTCGTTCGAGATCGCGACGGGGGAGCTGGTCTGCGTCGTCGGCCCGTCCGGTGCGGGCAAGACCACGCTCCTGCGTTGCCTGGCCGGACTGCTGCCCGTCACCGCGGGGGAGGTGCGGCTCGCTGGCGACCTCGTGAGCGCGCCGCCCGCCGGGATGGCCGTCGTGCTGCAGGAGTACGGCCGTTCGCTGTTCCCGTGGCTCACGGTGGCGCAGAACGTGGAGCTGCCGTTGCAGGAGAAGCGGCTGGGCAAGGCCCGGCGACGGGAACTGGTCGCCACGACGCTCGACGCCGTCGGCCTGGGCGACGTGCCGGACTCGTACCCGTGGCAGCTCTCGGGCGGCATGCAGCAGCGCGTCGCGATCGCCCGGGCGGCGGCGTACGAGCCGCAGGTGCTGCTCATGGACGAGCCGTTCGCGGCCGTCGACGCGCAGACCCGGTTCGACCTGGAGGATCTCGTCCGCGCTCTGTGGAAGCGCCTCGGCGTCACCGTGGTGTTCGTGACCCACGACATCGATGAGGCGATCTACCTGGCCGAACGTGTGCTCGTGCTGTCCGCGCGGCCTACCGTGATGCTGGAGGACGTCCGGGTCGGCCTGGGCGCGGAGCGCAGTCAGCTCGAGACCCGGTCGGAGCCCGAGTTCGCCCGGCTGCGCACCCACGTCTACGAGTTGATCCAGGCGGCGAAGCAGGGAGTGCGGTCCGTGGCCGACGCCCACCTGACCCACTGACCGACCACCGGCGCGGCGACGCGTCATCCGAGCAGGGAGAGGCGAGTGACCGTGAGCGCACCAGGAACCGAGGGCGGCGGGAGCCGGCAGGGCGAGTTCGTCCAGTCGCTCGAACGGGGCCTGGCCGTGATCCGTGCCTTCGGCGCGGCGCACCCGGCCATGACCCTCAGCGAGGTCGCCCGGGAGACGGGCCTGAGCCGCGCGTCGGCGCGCCGGTTCCTGCACACCCTGGTCGAGCTGGGCTACGTCGCCACGGACGGGCGGAGCTTCACGCTGCGTCCGCGCGCCCTGGAGCTCGGCTACGCCTACCTGTCGGGGCTGACGCTGCCGGAAGTGGCTCAGCCCCACCTGGAGGCGCTGAGCGAGCAGGTCGGTGAGTCCACCTCGATCGCCGTGCTGGACGGTACGGACGTCGTCTACGTGGCCCGGGTGGCGACCCACCGGATCATGAGCGCGGCGATCCGCGTGGGGACGCGCTTTCCCGCCTACGCGACGTCCATGGGCCGCGCGGTCCTGGCGGGTTCGCCCGACGCCGTCCGCGACGACTTCCTCGCACGGGCCGAGCTGTCGCCACTGACCTCGCGGACGCTCACCACCCCCGAGGGCCTCCGCGCCGAGCTGGAGCGGGTCCGGGAGCAGGGCTACGCGTTCGTGGACCAGGAGCTGGAGGAAGGGCTGCGCTCGCTGGCCGTCGGGCTGCGCGGGGCCGACGGCGCGACCGTCGCGGCCGTCAACGTCTCGGCCCCGGTCCGGCGCGGCGACGTGGACACGATCATCGCGGAGATCCTGGCGCCGCTGCGCAAGACGGCGGCCGAGATCGAGGCGGACCTGCGACGAGTTCCGTAGCCCCCGGGACCGGGTGATAATCTCGGTGTGCGCGTAAAGAACAAAAGTTCGTTGAGCGAACAGGATGGTGCGATGAGGCAGGCATTCGTGTACGACGCGGTCCGGACCCCGTTCGGCCGGTACGGCGGGGCGCTCGCGGGCGCACGCCCGGACGACCTCGCCGCGTTCGTGCTGGACCAGCAGGTCCGTCGTGCCGGAGCGCTCGACCCCGCCCGGATCGACGACGTGATGCTCGGCAACGCCAACGGTGCGGGCGAGGACAACCGCGACGTCGCGCGCATGGCCGTCCTGCTCGCCGGCCTGCCGGTCACCGTGCCCGCCGTGTCCGTCAACCGCCTGTGCGGATCGGCCCTCGACGCGGCGATCCAGGGCGCCCGGGCCATCGAGTCCGGCGACGCCGACGTCGTGCTCGCGGGCGGCGTCGAGTCCATGAGCCGTGCCCCCTGGGTGGTCCCCAAGCCGGAGCGGGCCTTCCCCGCCGGGAACCTCGAGCTGGTCTCCACCACGCTGGGCTGGAGGCTCGTCAACGACCGCATGGAACCCGACTGGACCGTCTCCATGGGGGAGGGCACCGAACGCCTGCGGGAACGCTTCGGGATCTCCCGCGAGCGCCAGGACGAGTTCGCGCTGCGGTCGCACCGTCTCGCGCACGAGGCGTGGGAGGCCGGCCGCTACGACGATCTCGTGGCGGCCTACACCGGTCCGGGTGCCGGCAGGGAGCCGCTGGTGCGCGACGAGCCGATCCGCCCGGGCAGCACGCCGGAGAAGCTTGCCGCCCTCGCGCCGAGCTTTCGTCCCGACGGCACCGTGACGGCGGGGAACGCCTCCCCGCTGACCGACGGCGCGAGCGTCGTGCTGCTCGGTTCGCAGGGCGCGGAGGAGCTGACGGGCCTGCGGCCGCTGGCGCGCGTGGCGGGCCGGGCGGCGGTGGCCTGCGAGCCGCAGTACTTCGGTTACGCGCCGGTCGAGGCCGCGGACCGGGCGCTGGAGCGCTCCGGTGTGAGCTGGGGCGACATCGGTGCCGTGGAGCTCAACGAAGCGTTCGCCGCGCAGGCGCTGGCGTGCGTCGACGCGTGGAGGATCGACCCGGCGATCGTCAACGCCTGGGGCGGCGCGATCGCCGTCGGGCATCCCCTCGGTGCCTCCGGGACGCGCGTGCTCGGCACGCTGGCCAGGCGGCTGCGGGCGGAGCACGCCCGGTGGGGTGTCGCGGCCATCTGCATCGGTGTCGGTCAGGGCCTGGCCGTGGTGCTGGAGAACACCGAGGCCTCGGGATGACGCGCGTCGTGGACACGGCACGTGCCGCGCTCGGCGAGGTGGCCGACGGGTCCACCGTGATGATCGGTGGATTCGGGCCGGCGGGCCAGCCGGTGGAGCTCGTCGAGGCGTTGCTGGAGAGCGCGGCGACCGACCTCGTCGTCGTCTCCAACAACGCCGGCAACGGCGAGGACGCCCTGGCCCGCCTCATCGCGCGACGCCGGGTGCGCCGGATCGTCTGCTCCTTCCCGCGACAGGTCGATTCCTGGCACTTCGACGCCGCCTACCGGGCGGGGGAGATCGAGCTCGAACTGGTCCCGCAGGGCAACCTCGCCGAACGCATCCGTGCCGCGGGTGCCGGCCTCGGTGGGTTCTTCACGCCGACCGGCTACGGCACTCCCCTCGCCGAGGGCAAGGAGACCCGTGAGGTCGGCGGTGTCCCGATGGTCTTCGAGTCGCCCCTCGCCGCCGACGTGGCTCTCGTCAAGGCGGATCGCGCCGACGGCGCCGGCAATCTCACGTACCGCAGGACGGCTCGGAACTTCGGCCCGGTGATGGCGACCGCGGCCTCGCGGACCGTGGTCCAGGTCCGCGAGGTGGTGCCGACGGGCGGCATGGATCCGGAGACCGTGGTGACACCGGGGATCTACGTGGACACCGTGGTGCGGCTGGACGGACCGACGGGCGTCGCGGGTGCCGGCGCGGCGCGGGCGGGGGAGGAGGTGTCGTGAGCGGCACGACGACGGGGCGGGCGACGCGCAGTGCCCCGCTGACGAGGGCGGAGATGGGCGCGCGGGTCGCCGCCGACATCGCGCCGGGCTCCTACGTGAACCTCGGGATCGGCCTGCCCACCCTGGTGGCCGACCACCTGCCGGAGGGCACGGGCATCACACTGCACACCGAGAACGGCCTGCTCGGCATGGGGCCGGCCCCGGCCCCGGGAGACGCCGACCCCGAGCTGATCAACGCGGGCAAGGCGCCCGTCACCGCACTGCCAGGAGCCTCGTACTTCCACCAGGCGGACTCGTTCGCCATGATGCGGGGCGGCCACATCGACGTGTGCGTGCTGGGAGCCTTCCAGGTGTCGGTCGCGGGCGACCTGGCGAACTGGTCCACCGGTACGCCCGGGGCCGTCCCCGCGGTGGGCGGTGCGATGGACCTCGCCGTCGGTGCCCGGCGCAGCGTGGTCATGATGACGCTGCTGACCAAGGACGGCCGGCCCAAGCTCGTGCAGGAGTGCACCTTGCCGCTGACCGGCGTGGGCTGCGTGTCCCGGATCTACGGCGACCTCGCGGTGATCGACGTCGGCCCCGGGGGCGCCGTCGTCGTGGAGACCTTCGGCCTCACGCACGCCGAGCTGGCCGAGCTGCTCGCGCTCCCGCTACGGCCGGCCGGGGCGCCGGCGCCGGAGGTCACGTCATGACGACCGAGCGCACCCGGGTGGCGATCGTCGGCGGCGGGCCCGCCGGGCTGCTCCTGTCCGCCCTGCTCGCGCGCGACGGCGTCGACCACGTCGTGCTCGAGTCACGCACGCGCGACGAGATCGCGAACACCCACCGCGCCGGCATCCTGGAGGCCGCCTCGGTGCGGACCCTGGTGGACATCGGGCTGGACCGAGTGCTCCGCGAGGGCGACCGGCACGAAGGCATCGACCTGCGGTTCGACGGCGAGATGCACCGGATCGACTTCGCCGGCCTCGTCGGCGACGCCGTCTGGCTCTACCCGCAGACGGAGGTCTTCAAGGACCTCGCCGCCCGGCGGGCCGCCGACGGCGGCGACGTCCGCTACGGCGCCGCCGTCATCGACGTCGCCGGCCTCGGCACGACCACGCCCGGCGTCGTCTACGAGGCGGGCGGCACCCGCCACGAGCTGCGGGCCGACATCCTCGTCGGAGCCGACGGCTCCCGCTCGGTGTGCCGGCACGTGCTGCCGGAGGCCGTGCGCCGCTCCTCCACGTACGAGTACCCGTACGCGTGGTTCGGCGTCATCGTCGAGGCGCCGCGCAGCGCACCCGAGCTCGTCTACACGGCGTCGGACCGCGGCTTCGCCCTGATCTCCCAGCGGACTCCGACCCACCAGCGGCTGTACTTCCAGTGCGACCCGGACGAGGACCCCACGGCCTGGGACGACGAGCGGATCTGGGCCGAGCTCCAGGCGCGTGTCGCCGGACCGGACGGGTTCGCGCTGCGGGAGGGCCCCGTCGAGGAGCGCACCGTGCTGCGGTTCCGCTCGTCCGTCGTCGAACCGGTGCGGCACGGCCGCATGCTGCTCGCGGGCGACGCCGCCCACACCGTCCCGCCCACCGGCGCCAAGGGGCTGAACCTGGCGCTCGCGGACGTCGTCGTGCTGCACGAGGTCCTGTCGGAGTGGCGGCGCACGGGCGACGACGACGTGCTGGACGAGTACGGGCGGCGTGCGGGCCGCCGGGTCTGGCGGGCGCAGAACTTCTCGGCCTGGATGAGCCGGATGCTGCACTCCCATCCCGGCGAGTCGGGCTTCGAGGCTCGGCGACGGGTGGCCGAGCTGCGCACGCTGGCGGAGTCGGAGGCCGGGCGGAAGTTCCTGGCCGAGGGCTACACCGGCTGGGGAGCGATCTGAGATGGAGGGCGCAACGTGAGTACGACGCGACAGAGACCGCCAGACGGCGTGGGCGAGCACGGTACGGGCACGGCGGCCGGGTCCGGGACCGGCGCGCCTGCCGGCGACGAGGCCACCCGGGACGGGGCCGGGGAGCAGGCCACCCGGCCCGACACCCGGCTCGACACGGCGGCCGGGCCGCAGTCCGAGATCACCGCGGAGATCCGGCGGACCGAGGGCGAGTACCGCGCCGGCCTCGCCGCCGGCGCGCCCGAGGAGCTGAGCTCCCGCCTGGACTACCCGCCGTACCGCAGCACCCTGCTGCGCCACCCGACCAAGTCGCTGCACCTGGCCGACCCCGAGACGATCGAGCTGTTCGCGCCGGTGTTCGGCGAGCGCGACGTGGCGCCGCTGGAGGCGGACCTGACCGTCCAGCGCGACGGCGAGCCGATCGGCGAGCGCATCGTCGTGACCGGACGGGTCGTGGACGGTGACGGTCGCCCGGTGCGCCGCCAGCTCGTCGAGATCTGGCAGGCCAACGCCGCCGGGCGCTACCTGCACAAGCGCGACCAGCACCCCGCGCCGCTCGACCCGGGTTTCACGGGCGTCGGCCGCACTCTGACCGACGACGACGGCTGGTACCGGTTCCAGACCATCAAGCCCGGCCCGTACCCGTGGAAGAACAACTTCAACGCGTGGCGGCCCGCGCACATCCACTTCTCCCTGTTCGGGACGGACTTCACGCAGCGCATCGTGACCCAGATGTACTTCCCGGGCGACCCGCTGTTCCCCCTCGACCCGATCTTCCAGACCATCCCCGACGCGAAGGCCCGCGACCGGCTGATCGCGGTCTACGACCACGACGTCACCAGCCACGAGTGGGCGACCGGCTACCGCTGGGACATCGTCCTGACCGGCGGCGAGCGCACCGTGACCGAGCAGGACCGCCCGGAGGAGGACGACGATGAGTGAGCCGCGCGTGAGGCGGGGCCTCGCCGGCTTCTCGGCCGGCGACGACGGCCCGGGCCGTCTCCGGCCCACCGCCGGTCAGACCGTGGGGCCGTTCTTCGACTTCGCGCTCTCGTACGACAGGAGCAACGAGATCGTCGAGCCCGGCACGCGCGGCGCGGTCCGCCTGCACGGCACCGTCACCGACGGCGCCGGCGCACCCGTCCCCGACGCCCTGATCGAGATCTGGGGAGCCACTCCCGCGGGCGAGCCCGTCCGCACCGGAGGCCACGTCGCCCGCGACGGCCGGTTCACCGGCTGGGGCCGTGCCGGCACCGACCGTGAGGGCGGCTACTGGTTCCGCACGCTCGAACCCGGCCCGCTCCCGTCCGGCGACGGCGTCGTCGCGCCCCCGCCCTTCTTCGCCGTCACGATCTTCGCCCGCGGCCTGCCCGACCGGCTCTTCACCCGCGCCTACCTCCCGCAGCATGAGCCCGAGGGCACGTTTCTGGACGGGCTCGACCCCGACCGCCGTCGTACCGTGAGGTGCGAGCGCGAGCCCGACGGCTCGCTGCGTTTCGACATCCGCCTGCAGGGTGCCGACGAGACGGTGTTCCTGGACTTCGGAGGCTTCGATCCCCGTGACTGACCCGGTGGTTCCCGACGACGACGGCGGACGAGCACCGTGACCGACACCGGCCTGCTCACCCCCGGCCTGCACGGGCCCGCGCAGGAACTGACCGACGACGTCGCCGTGCTCCGCGGGATGCTCCAGGCGGAGACCGCATGGGTGGAGGCACAGGCCGGCCTCGGACTCGTCCCTGCCACGGTCCACGACGCGACGGTGCACGCCGCGGAGACCCTGCTCGGCGGCGCAGGACACCTGCACGGTCCCGCCACCGACGAGGCGCGCCGGCTCGCGGCCGCGCTCGCGGAGGAGTCCTCCGAGACCGGCAACCCCGTGATGCCCCTCGTGCGACGGCTGCGCCAAGCGCTGCCTGCCGAGGCCCCGCACGGCTCCGCCGAGGCCCTGCACACCGGCCTCACCAGCCAGGACGTCGTCGACACGGCCCTGATGCTCGTCGTCACCGACGCCGTCGGCCACGTCCGCGACGACCTGCGACGGGCCCGCACCGCGCTCGCGGCCCTCGCCCGCGAGCACCGCTCCACCCCCGTCCTCGCGCGCACCCTGGCCCAACCCGCCGTCCCGACGACGTTCGGCGCGCGCGCCGCGACCTGGCTCCAGGCCACGGCCGAGGCGGACGCCTCCCTGACCTGGCTCGACCAGCCCGTCGCCTGGGGCGGAGCGGCCGGAACGCTGGACAAGATGGCCGGACCCGCCCAGGTGCGGTTCGACGTCGTCGACGCCTGGGCCCTCTGCCTCGGGCTCTCGGTCTCGGCCGCACCCTGGCACGTCACCCGGTTTCCCGTGCTGCAGACGGGCGCGGCCCTCGCCGAGGTGTGCGCCGCGCTCGGCAAGCTCGCCTCCGACGTCCTCACCGGCGTCCGCGCCGGAGAGCTGCACGAACCGTCCGCTCCCGGGCGCGGCGCGTCGTCGACCATGGCCCACAAGCAGAACCCGGTGCTCTCGCTCCTGCTGCGCCGCTCCGCGCTCGCCGCGCCGGGTGCGCTCCAGACCCTCCACACCGCGGCCGGGCTCGCCGTCGACGAGCGCCCCGACGGCGCCTGGCACGCCGAGTGGCCCGCGCTGCGCGACCTGGCCCGGCACGCCGTGGGCGCCGCGGCGCTCGCGGCCGAGCTGCTGGACGGGCTGTCCGTGGACCCCGCGGTGGCGTCCGCCAACCTGACTGCCGGGCTGGGTGCGGCGGAGGGCGGGGACACCGGCGTTCCCGAGGCACTCGTGGACCGTGTGCTGGCGCGCTACCCGGCGGTGTCGGACACGCCGAGCGGCGGGCGTTCACCTGGCAGGTCCGCCACGACGTCGACGGGTGACCGCACGAGTCCGCGACAGAGCTAGGAGCACGATGACCACCTCGCCCCCCACTCTCGGTGCCGTCCGGTTCGTGCTGCGGGACGCCTCGCGGCCCTTGCTCGTGCTCGGGCCGTCGCTGGGCACGTCGGCCGCGGCGCTCTGGCAGGACGTCGCGGTGCTGCTGTCCCCGCACGCCGACGTCGTCGGCTGGGACCTGCCCGGGCACGGGACGTCGCCGATGCTCGACGGTCCGGCCGCATGTGCCGGGCTCACCATGGCCGACCTGGCCTCCGGCGTGCTCGACGTCGCCGTCGAGGCGCAGCGGGAGCGCGGGGACGCGGGCGCACCGTTCTGGTATGCCGGGGACTCGGTGGGCGGGGCCGTCGGGCTGCAGCTCCTGCTGGACGCCCCGCAGCGCGTCGCCGGAGCCACGCTGATCAGCACGGGGGCGCGGATCGGGACGCCCGAGGCGTGGCAGGAGCGGGCCGACCTCGTCGCGGTGGCCGGAACACCGACACAGGTGAGCGGATCCGCCGAGCGGTGGTTCGCACCGGGCTTCATCGCGAGACGCCCCGACGTGACGACACGGTTGCTCGCGTCGTTGCAGGTCGCCGATCGGTTCGGCTACGCGGCCGTCTGCCGTGCGCTGGCCGGGTTCGACGTCCGGGACCGGCTGCGGGAGATCGAGGTGCCCGTGGCCGCCGTCGCCGGGCGGCACGACCGGCCGACTCCCGTGGCGAGCCTCGAGGAGATCTCCGCCGGCGTCCCGCGGGGCACGCTGCGGGTGCTGGACGACGCCGCGCACCTCCCCCCGGCCGAGAAGCCCGCGGAGGTGGCCCGGGTGATCGCGGAGCTGATGGGGCTGCCGGGACCGCAGGGGGAGGAGATCCGGGAGGTGAGCGGTGACGCGAGCGGGGCGGGCGACGTGGACGGGGACGGTCGCGTGGTGGTGAGCGGCCCGGAAGCCGGTGGCGAGGGTGCCGGCCACGGTGCGGACCGGGTGCACGGCGAGGGCATGCGCGTGCGGCGCGAGGTGCTCTCGGACGAGCACGTGGACCGCGCGATCGCGCGCACGACGGGCTTCACCCAGGACTTCCAGGACCTCATCACGCGGTACGCGTGGGGCGAGATCTGGACGCGGCCGGGGCTGGACCGGCGGACGCGCTCGGCCGTGACGCTCACGGCGCTGGTGGCCGGAGGGCACTGGGACGAGCTGGAGATGCACGTCCGGGCCGCCCGGCGGAACGGCCTGACGGCGGACGAGATCGGCGAGGTGCTGCTCCAGACGGCGATCTACTGCTCGGTGCCGAGCGCCAACCACGCGTTCGCGGTGGCCGACCGCGTCCTGGGCGAAGATGGCGAAATCTGAACGAAAAATTACCAAGCGGCCGTCTCGGCGGCGGTTCCTTGGTGAACGATCGACGGAGAGGCCGTCCCGGCCGGCCCGGAGGGGGTCAGGGCATGGCGTGCGAGCAGGTCGGAGTGGTCGTCACTTGGCCTTTGGGAGGGTGAACGCACTGGTGTGGCCGTCGTCACCGTCTCCTGGCTTTGACTCCGAGGACCCCCTCCCGTAATGTTCTGGTCGTTCGCCCGAAAGGGAGGTACGGACAGGAACCGCGGAAGACGCGGGCTGGCCGGTCCCGAGGCGGAAACTCACTTCAGATCTACCGGGTGCTTCGTGCGCTCCCGATCTGGTGGGGATATCGGAATCGTAGCTGCGGCTCAGATCACTTTCGAGGGATTTGGGAAACAGAATTCGGTCTGATACGTTTGACGAGTCGCCCTGAGCGGGCCGCCGGGATTTCGGTTGGTTCGGATGTGTGCGTCGGTTGTTTGAGAACTCAACAGTGTGCTTGATAGTCAATGCCAAATGTTTTGTGCCTTTGGTGGGGTGGACTGGTTGGCCCGTTGTGGGTTGGTTGGTTTGTTCTGCTGGGGGTTGTTTTTGGACGGACTGAAGTTGGATGTTTTGGTCTGGCCGGTATCATTATTGCTCTGTGAAGAGTTTGTTCTTTTACGGAGAGTTTGATCC
>NZ_BAAHAJ010000013.1:0-363540 GCF_054777735.1 Myceligenerans cantabricum | reverse complement strand
ATCTGTCCGGTCCCGTGAGGCGACCGATGCGGTCGGTCGCTTCGTGAGTGATCGGCAGTTCAATCTGCCGACCACTCACGAATCTGCCGACCACACCGACCCACCGGCCCCCTGGGTGCTGGTGGTTGCCGTCGACGTGCCTCGGGCGGCCGAGGCGGTACCGCGGCTCGTGGCCGCGGTCCAGCGGGAACCCGGGGCCGACGGGGCGCACCTCGTCGCCGACGGACGGGCACAGTGGCTCGTCGGGCTGTATCGCGTCGCGGCCCTCACTGACAGACTGTCCGCGATCGCCGTCGAGCCTGACGCCCGATCCGGACGTGGCGCCTCCGTGCGGCGGCTCCTGACCGGTCTCCACCTGCTCCGGGTCCCTGACCCTGGCAGTCTGTCCGCAGATGTCGATACATGGGACGATGCCGAACGTCTCGGCGTCCGCCCCGGCCCCGCACCGAAGGAGCGACCATGACCGATCTGAAGACCTGGATCTCCGCCCTCGAGATCGAGCTGGGGCTCGAGCCGGGAACCGTGAACGTGAACGCGATCCTGGACCTGGCCCGGGATGCCGCGCACGCCGTCGCACGGCCGGCCGCGCCCGTCACCACCTACGCCGTCGGCTACGCGGCAGGCCTCGCGGCGGCCGCCGGCAAGGAGACCGACGCCGCCCGAAAGGCCCTCGACCTGGCCGACCGCTGGCCGGAACAGGCCTGAGCGCAGCCCGTGGCCACGAGGTGCGCGCCGGCCACCGGGCCGGCGCCGCTCAGGGCACCGTCACGTCGACCGGGTCGCTCACGTCCAGGCGGTCCACCCGCTCTCCGTGCTCCTGGAGGCCATGGAGCGTGACCACGCGGACCTCGTAGGTCCCCGCCGCGCGCTCGTTGTCGAAGTCGAGACCCATGCCCTCGGAGGCCTCCGTGTCCTCCTGGCACGTCGAGAACTGCGGCGCCAGCACGTCGCCCGTCCAGGTGCCGTCGGCCGCGAGCGCCTCGGCCAGCTCGTAGTCGGCCTCGTGCCAGCCCATGCCCATGTCGACGATCACCTCGTCCTGCGACCAGACGACGAGCGGGGAGCCGACGATGTCCTCGGCCGCCACGTCGCCCTCCACCTTGGCGCGCAGCGTGCCCGTCGCGACGTCGAACTCGCCGGTCACCTCGGTGGTCAGCGACGGGTCGCCGTCGTCCAGGTCGGTCACGGGCGACCCGCACGCGAAGCCGACGTCACGCATCCACTGCGGCGGCAGGTAGCCGTCGGTGTACGGGGCGACGGACCCGTCGGACGTGGAGGCCGGGCCGCCGCCGTCGCCGGACGTGCCGGGAGGCGGTCCCGACGGGTCGGGCGACCCCGGTGCGGGACCGTCCGCGGCCGTCGCGTCCGCGGCGGGCGGGGATGCGTCGTCCCGGTCCCCGGGCGGACCGGTGCCCGCGTCCGACGTCGGCCCCGAGCCGTCCTCCGCGCCCGCGCCGTCCTGGGGGTCGGTCACGCCGCCGCGCGAGGTCTCGGCGACCGGCACCCCCACCGTGCGCACTCCCCCGCCGGTGGCGTCCGCGGTGGTCACCAGCGCCAGCGCGACGCCGATCCCGGCGAGCATCGCGTATCCAGCTCCCCGCTTCACGTTCATCAGGTGCTCCCGCCCCACCGGCCTGGCCTGCCCCTGCCGGCGCTTCTTCAGGTATGACGTGCGGCGTGCGGAATGGGTTGTGGCGGTCGCCCACATCCCTCCCAGTATTTCGGCAACGTCAAGACCCGGACACCTCGGTGCCAGGGTTTGCCACACTTGCCCTCGTGCCCGCCGACCATCCGCTCCTCGACGTCCTGACCGCGCACGGAGCCCGCGCAGACCGGCTCACCCATGTGCGCACGCTGCCGGGACGTGCCGGCGAGCAGGCCGACTGGCCGCGCTGGGCCGACCCGGAGGTCGTGGCCGGGTACCGGCACCTCGGCGCGGACCGCCCGTGGGTGCACCAGGCCGAGGCCGCCGACGCCGCCTGGCACGGCCGGCACGTCGCGCTCGCCACCTCGACCGGGTCGGGCAAGTCGCTGGCGTTCTGGTTGCCGGTCCTGTCGGAGATCCGGTCCGCCGACGGCGAGCGGGGCACGACGACGAGCGGTGGCCCGCGACCGCCGTCGGCGGCGAACGCCCCGCGACCGACCGCGATCTACCTCAGCCCGACCAAGGCGCTCGCCGCCGACCAGCTCCACGCGCTGCGGCGTGTGCTCGACGCCGCCCGCACCCCCGACGTCCGTGTCACCACCTGCGACGGCGATACGCCGCGCGAGGAACGGAGCTGGGCCCAGAGCCACGCCGACGTCGTGCTGACCAACCCGGACTTCCTGCACTTCGCGCTGCTGCCGCAACATCGCCGCTGGTCACGGCTGCTGCGCGGGCTGCGGTACGTGATCGTGGACGAGGGGCACGCCTACCGCGGCGTGTTCGGCGCCCACGTGTCGCACGTCCTGCGGCGGCTGTCCCGGCTCGCGGAGCACTACGCGGCGGTCCCCGAGTTCCCGTCCACGCTCGACGGCGCTTCCGGGCTGCCCGCTCCTGCCACCTCCGCGCCCGGGGCTGCCGCCGCCGGGCCCGCTTCCGCCAGGCAGGCTTCCGCCGGGCCCGCTCCAGGTGACGGGGCCGGGCGGATCAGGTTCGTCGTCGCCTCTGCGACCAGTGCCGAGCCCGCGGTCAGCGCGGGGCGGCTGATCGGGGTGCCCGCCGAGGAGATCACCGTCGTCGACCACGACACGTCGCCCGCCGGGCGGCGCACCTTCGCGCTGTGGCAGCCGCCCGAGGTCGCGGGGTACGGGTTCGCACGGTCGGGCAGGGGCTCCGGGGCCGACGACGCCGGCGACCCGCCCGGCACCCGCAGCGCGACCGACGCCCACGACGACTCCGCCGGAACGGGCAGTCCCGGTCCCGGCGACGCGGGCGCCGTCGGCGACGACGACCCCTGGGCGCTCGACGCCGCCCCCGGGCACGAGTCGGCCCCGCCCGCCGAACGCCCGCGCGAGAACCCCCGTCGCTCCGCCACCGCCGAGGCCGCCGACCTGCTCGCCGATCTCGCCGCCGCCGGTGCCCGCACCCTGGCGTTCACGCGCAGCCGGCGGGGCGCGGAGTCGATCGCGCAGCGTGCCCGGGACCACCTGCGGCATGCGATCGCGGTGGTGCCCGCCGCCGTCCCTGCGTCCGACCGGATCGCCGCGTACCGGGGCGGATACCTTCCCGAGGAGCGCCGCGAGCTGGAGCGCGCCGTACGGACCGGGGAGATCCTGGGCCTGGCCACGACCAACGCGCTCGAGCTCGGGGTGGACATCTCCGGCCTGGACGCGGTGCTCGTCGCGGGCTGGCCGGGGACCCGCACGTCGCTCTGGCAGCAGGCGGGCCGTGCCGGCCGAGCGGGCGCCGACGGGCTGGTCGCCTTCGTGGCCCGCGAGGACCCGCTCGACACCTACCTGGTCCACCACCCCGAGGCGGTCTTCGACGCACCCCTCGAGGCCACGGTCTTCGACCCGGAGAACCCGCACGTCCTGGCACCGCACCTGTGCGTCGCCGCGCAGGAGGTACCGCTGCGGTCGGCGGACCTCGCACGGTTCGGGGACCCGCGCCACGTGCGACACGTGCTGGAGGTGCTGGTCGCGCGGGGCGCGCTGCGGCGTCGGGCCTCGGGCTGGTACTGGACCCACGCGCAGTCCGCGGCGGGGCTGACCGACCTGCGGGGGTCGGGCGGCACGCCGGTGCGGGTCGTCGAGGCGGGTTCGGGGCGGCTGCTCGGGACGGTCGACGCGCCGTCGGCGGACGGTCAGGTGCACGACGGCGCCGTGTACGTCCATCAGGGCGTGACCTACGTCGTCGACCACTTCGACCTGACGGACCACACCGCCGTCGTCGTGCGGCACGACGTCGACTACGGGACGTGGTCACGCGAGGTGATGGAGGTGGCGGTCGTCGGGGCCGACGACGACGGCGGCGCCACGGGCGGGGACCCGGAGCCCGGCGGGATGACGGTCGGGGTCGGCACCGGGGAGACGAGCGACGGGACGGGCGACGCGACGGACCGGCCCGGCGGGGCCGACGCCGGGGAGGACCGTCCGGTCGTCACGCGGAGCTGGGGGCCGATCACGTGGGGGATCGGGCCCGTCGAGGTGACGAGCCAGGTGGTGAGCTTCCAGCGGCGCAGGCTGCCGGACCTGCAGACGATGGGTACGGAGGCGCTCGACCTGCCCGAGCGCATCCTCGGGACGGTGGCGGTGTGGTGGTCGGTCCCGGACTTCGTGCTGCGGGCGGCCGGGGTGTCGGCGGAGGAGACGCCCGGGGCGCTGCACGCGGCCGAGCACGCGTCGATCGGGATGCTTCCGTTGCTGGCCACGTGCGACCGGTGGGACCTCGGCGGGGTCTCGACGGAGCTGCACGCGGACACGGGCGAGGCGACCGTCTTCGTGTACGACGCCTTCCCCGGCGGTGCGGGGTTCGCCGAGCGGGGGTTCGAGCTCGGCGCGACCTGGCTGCGCGCCACCCGCGACGCGATCGTCGGGTGCGCCTGTGCGGACGGCTGCCCAGGATGCGTGCAGTCGCCGAAGTGCGGCTCGTACAACGCGCCCCTGGAGAAGGCGGCAGCGGTGCGGCTGCTGGGCGCGGTCCTGTCACACGTTCCGTGAGCAGGGCCGCGCCCGCAACGGTCCCGGGTCAGGTCGGGGTGCCGACCTGCGGGTCCGGGAGGTAGACCGTGCCGCCTGCTGCCAGGAACTCCGCCGACTTGGCCGCCATGCCGGCCTGGGCTTCCTCCGGGGTGAGACCGTCCGCGGCCCCGGCGATCGCCTGCTGCTCCGCGGCTCCGCCGAACTCGTCGCGGATGTCCTGCGAGATCCGCATGGAGCAGAACTTCGGCCCGCACATCGAGCAGAAGTGCGCGGTCTTGGCCGCCTCGGCCGGGAGCGTCTCGTCGTGGAACTCCTGCGCGAGCTCCGGATCGAGCGACAGCGCGAACTGGTCACGCCAGCGGAACTCGAACCGGGCCTTGCTCAGCGCGTCGTCGCGGTCGCGGGCGCCCGGGTGGCCCTTGGCGATGTCGGCGGCATGGGCCGCGATCTTGTAGGTGACCACCCCGGTGCGCACGTCGTCCTTGTTCGGCAGGCCGAGGTGCTCCTTCGGCGTGACGTAGCAGAGCATCGCCGTGCCGTAGCGGGCGATCTCCGCCGCGCCGATCGCCGACGTGATGTGGTCGTAGCCGGGCGCGATGTCGGTGACGAGCGGGCCGAGCGTGTAGAACGGCGCGCCGTCGCAGAGCTCCTGCTGTCGCTCCACGTTCTCGCGCACGAGGTGCAGCGGGATGTGCCCGGGCCCTTCGACCATGACCTGCACGTCGTACCGCCAGGCTCGCTTCGTGAGCTCGGCGAGCGTGTCGAGCTCGGCGAACTGGGCGGCGTCGTTCGCGTCGGCGATGGATCCGGGGCGCAGGCCGTCGCCGAGCGAGAACGCGACGTCGTAGGCGGCGAAGATCTCGCAGAGCTCGTCGAAGTGCGTGTAGGTGAAGTTCTCCTGGTGGTGCGCGAGGCACCAGCCGGCCATGATCGAGCCGCCGCGCGAGACGATCCCCGTGACACGGTTGGCGGTCAGCGGCACGTACCGCAGCAGCACGCCGGCGTGCACCGTCATGTAGTCGACACCCTGCTCGCACTGCTCGATGATCGTGTCGCGGTAGATCTCCCAGGTCAGGGCGTTCGCGTCGCCGTTGACCTTCTCCAGCGCCTGGTAGATCGGGACCGTGCCGATGGGGACCGGGGAGTTGCGCAGGAGCCACTCCCGGGTGGTGTGGATGGCGTCGCCCGTGGACAGGTCCATCACGGTGTCCGCGCCCCAGCGGGTCGCCCACTGGAGCTTCTCCACCTCCTCCGCCACCGAGCTGTGCACGGCGGAGTTGCCGATGTTCGCGTTCACCTTCACGGCGAAGGCCTTGCCGATGATCATCGGCTCCGACTCGGGGTGGTTGACGTTGTTCGGGATGATGGCGCGCCCGGCGGCCACCTCGGACCGGACCAGCTCGACGTCGCAGCCCTCCCGGACCGCGACGAAACGCATCTCCGGGGTGATCTCGCCGCGGCGGGCGTAGTGCAGCTGCGTGACGGTGCGGCCGGGGAGCGCGCGGCGCGGCGGGCGGCGGGACCCCTTCCACTCGTCGGCGGACGCCGGGCCGCCGGCATGCCGCGCAGCGTCCTCGCCGGCGGACGAGCGTGCCGCACGGCGAGCCGCCCCACGGCCGTCGTCGGTCGGGTGAGCCGCGCGACCCTTGTACTCCTCGGTGTCGGCGCGTTCCGTGATCCAGCCGGTCCGGCCCGGTGGGAGGCCGTGGTTCGGGTCGCACGCCGGGCCGTCCGTCCGGTAGACCCGGACGGGGTCGTTCGGGGTGCCGTCGGGGGACGGCGCGAGCGTGATCTCCGTGACCGCGACGTGCAAGCCGCTCTCGTGGTCGACGTCGTACGTGAGCGCGCGTGAAGAAATGGTCGTCATCAACTCTCCAACTTCCTACGCCGGAATTACCCGGTCAGGTTCGACGGTCCGAGCCGCGACAGCCCGATCTCAGCCCTTGCGAGGGCACCCGTGGGATCGAGGCTTACGTTACAACATGTCAGTATCTGTGCGTCAACACTGGCGCCAAGCGGCGGCAGCTCCACGCCCCTGGTTCGCAAAATAGCCTCTGACCTGGGATGATGCGACCTCGTGGATGATATGACCGTGCAACGCGTACCCCCAGGACCGGTTCTCGACGCCTTGCGCTCTTACCACTGGCTGCCCGCCCGGTGGGACTCCGTCCACGCGGTCCTCCTCGAGGCCGCGCTCGACCTCGCCGACGGCGACCCGCGCCGCCTCCGGATCGAGGACGACGGCACCATCACCGTCCTGAACCATCCCGCCGATCCCGAGGACCAGGCCTGACACGCCGCGCCGGGCGACCGTCGCGCAGGGAAGGCGACGCACCACCTTCTCCCGCGCGACGTCCTACTCACCGAGCCGCTTGAACGGCCGCGTGGAGAACACGACCTCGACCGCCACGTCGAAGTACTCGGCGATCCGGAGCGCGAGGTACAGCGACGGGCTGTACTCCCCTCGCTCCAGATAGCCCACCGTCTGGTAGTGCACGCCGAGCGCCTCGGCGAGCTCGCGCCGCGAGATCCCACGTTCGGCCCGGAGCATCGCGATCCGGTTGTGGACGACGTCGGTCGTGGTCTCGCCCACCACTCACCACCCCTGCGCCATGACACGGTCCCGCGCCGCCGCCACCGCTGCCCCGGACGCCCGGCGGGCCATCCGCCGCAGCACGATCGGCGCGACGGTCAGGCCCAGCGCGGCCCAGATGCCGAGCACACCGAACATCTCGAGCGTGCGCCAGGACTCGCCGATCTCGGCGACGACCATCTCGTCCGGGAGCATCGCCGACCGGGCACCGAGCCCGAGCCAGTAGTACGGGAACGCCTGGCCGATCCACTGCAGCCAGGAAGGCAGGGCAGTGAGCGGATAGAAGATCCCCGACACGACCAGGAGCGCCATCGAGACCAGCATGAGCAGCCCCGTCTGCGACGCGGTCTTGAACAGGGACCCGAGCGCCACACCGATGGGCACGGTCGCGACCATGCCCATCACGAAGATCACCACCAGGGTCGCCCAGGTCCGGGCGTCGATCCGCAGGTCGCCCGCCACCGTGATGCCGGGGATGACCAGCAGGGCAAGGCTGATCAGCGTCGTCGCGCCGAACATGACCACCTTGCCGAACAGGTAGCCGATCATCCCGTTCGGCGTGGCCTTGGCCCGCAGCAGCGTCCCGTCCTCGCGGTCCGTCGCGATGGCCCCGGCAGGCCCGGTCAGCCCGCCGAACGCGATGGACATGCCCACGATGCTCGGCAACACCATGGCGCCGAGCTCGAAGTCGGTGCCGGGCACCGAGCTACCGCGCATGAACAGCAGCACCACCGCGAAGATCACGGGCATCAGGAAGAACCAGAGGATGTCCCCGGGCTCCCGGAGCGACTGCTTGGTCTCCAGCCAGCCACGGACGAGTCCGGCACGGACCGCCGTCCACCGGGCGTCGGGCGTCGCCGCCGTCATGAGCGCACCTCCTGGGTCTCGTCGTCCTTGCTCGTCACGCCGTCGCCGGTCGCGTCCGGTCCCGGATCGTCCGGTCCTGGCTCGGACGAGCCCGGCTCGTCCGAGCCGCTCCCGGGCGCGCCCTGGCCCGTCTCCGCACGGTGCACGAGCGACATGTACGTGTCCTCCAGGCTGGCCCGGCGCACCTCGAGCTCGGTGACCTCAGGGTCCGACCCCAGCAGGTCGCGGACGAACACGGTGGGATCATTCTGCTCGACGGCGTGCACGTGGCGGCGTCCGTCCGCGGTCCAGCGCACCTCCGCTCCCGTGGCCATCTGGCGCGCCAGCTCGTCCGCCGAGCCGTTCGCCACGATCGTGCCCTGGTCGAGGATCAGGATCCTGTCGGCGAGCTTCTCCGCCTCGTCGAGGTCGTGGGTGGTGAGCAGCACCGTCGTGTTCTCGAAGTCGGACAGCCGGTGCACGAGGTCGTGGAACTCGCGGCGGGCGTGCGGGTCGAAGCCCGCCGTCGGCTCGTCCAGGAAGATCAGCTCCGGCCGGCCGACGATCCCGATCGCCACGTCGAGGCGGCGACGCTGGCCGCCGGAGAGCGACTTGATCTTCAGGTTCGCGTGCTCCGTGAGGCCGACGACGCCGAGCAACTCCTCCACGTCCCACGGCCGTTCGATCTCGGGGATCGAGAAGGGCACGTAGAACCGGGCGAGATAGTCGAGGAGCTCACGCACCTTCCACCGGCCATGGTCCCGCCACGACTGCAGCACGACGCCGAGCCTGGCCCGCCATGCCTCGTCGCCGGACGCCGGATCCTGCCCCAGCACCATGACTTCTCCGGCGGACCGGGTGCGGAACCCCTCCAGGATCTCGATGGTGGTGCTCTTGCCGGCCCCGTTGGGGCCGAGCAGCGCGAGCACCTCCCCACGACCTGCCGTGAACGAGACGCCGGTGAGCACGTCCTTGGTTCCGTAGCGCATCCGCAGGTCCCGGACGTCCAGCGCCACGTCCGCCGAGCCTTGCGGCGGCTGCATGCCTGTCATCGCACCCTCCTTATTGTTCGTAGCAGGAATGCTATGGCTCGTAGTGATGTCATGTCACGCTGTTTTCCCCTCAGCCGCGTCAGACCCGGAGGATCAGGCTCCCGTCCCGTACTCCCAGTGCCACGCCTCGGGCTTGGATCCGCTCGGCTCCGCCCAGGTGGGGTGGATCCAGCCGGACGCGCCCGCGTTCGCCGCCATCCACCGGTACTCGGCCGTGCCGAACCCCTGGATCCCGCCGCCCAGATCGACCGCCTGCCCCCACCCGTGGTTCGACGTCCCCGGCGGTGCCGCCAGCGCGCCCTTGCTCGCCTTCACCGCCACCTGCGCCTCGTACGACCGATACGAGTCGGTCACCGTCAGGTGGCGCCCGAACACCGCGCCGAAGGCCACGTTCAGCTCCTCGATCGCCACCGCCGCGTCGCACCGCAGCTCGTGCCCCGGCGCGAACGACAGGTCGCACAGCGCGCTCGACGGGATCCGACCGTTGCCGTACCGCATGGCAGCCCCGGCCAGGCCCGGCACCTGCCCCGCCCGCTGCCGGCCGGCCCAGCCCGGCACACCCGGTCCCCGTGCGAGCTGCCCGCCCTCGGCCACCGTCGCGCGCAGTCCCGCACGGGCGGCCACCTGCGCGGCACCGAGCGAGGGCCACCGGCCCGGCAGCGCCACCGCCCGGCGGACCTCGACGCGGACGACGCCGGCCTCCGGGACGTCGCACGACGTCGCCTCGGCCCCGTTCCGGGCGACCACGGAGGCCGCCGTCGCGCACCCGTCGCCACCGTCCCGGAGGGCCGTGGCCCCGGCCAGCGCACCGAGGTCGGCGGCGGACTGCGCCGCACCCCGGCCGTTCTGCGCCGCACCGAGCGCGGCCAGCCCGGCCATGAGCAGCAGCACGGCACCGACGATCCCCAGCACGAGCACCGTGCCCGCACCTCGTTCGACCGGCCGCCCGCTCACGGTTCCGCCCGGGCCGTCGCCGTGCCGCGTGCCCGCAGCGGGTCGACGGCGCTCAACCCGTTCGCCACCGGCTTCGTCACGGTCACCTGCACCCACTCGCCGTCGCGGTCGATCGACAGGTCGGTGTCGTCGCCGCCGACCCGTGTGACGACCCGCTCGACCGCCGCGTCGTCGTCCCCGATCGCGACGGCCCGTGCGCCCGCCCGGGCCGCGTCCACGGCGCGCATCTGCGCCCCGGACGCGGCCACGAGCGTGAGGACCGCGACCAGGACCAGCACCACGGCGGGGAGAGCGACCGCGATCTCGGCCGTCACGGCCCCGCGCTCCGTACCCCGGTTCGCGGCCATCGTCAGCCGCCGAGTGCCGAGGTGATCAGCGACATCAGCATGCCCTTCACCGCACCGCCCTTGAGCAGGGCCGTGAGCAGGCCGGCGAACCCGACCGCCCCCAGGGTCGCGATCGCGTACTCGGCCGTCGCCATCCCGCCCTCGGGGTCGCTCCCCGGCGCCTCCTGCACTGCCTGCCCGACCGCTCCGGCCGGACCGACGGCCTTCGTGTCCGTCATCGTGATCTCCTCTCCTTCGTTCCCGCCACCCCGTGCGGCGGGACGTCTCACACGGCCGCCGCGCGACGCGGCGGCGCTCCGAGACCGCCGGGTGGCGGACTCGACCCCCCGGACGGGGGAAGCTCGCGGTGCCTGCCGGGTGCCGGCCCGGTGCGCGTCAGGTGCCGAGCAGGCCGATACCCATCGCGAACAGCACCGGGACCAGCCCGACCAGCACGAAGGCCGGCAGATAGCAGCAGCCCAGCGGAAGCACGAGGCGCACGCCGAGCCGTGCCGCGGCGGTCCGGGCCGCGGCGCTCCGTTCACGGCGGGCTTCCTGACCTGCGGCGCGCAGCGCCTCGCCGGGGGCCGCACCGTCGACCCACGCACCACGCAGCGCGCGGACGACCGGCAGGAGCGGTTCCGGTGCGTCCACCCAGGCCTGTCCCCAGGTCGCACCGAGCACCAGCGCATCGGCGGCACGCTCGAGCGCGGCCCCGCTCCTCCCGGCGACGGCGCGCCCGACGGCACCCAGGGCCCGGGGCACGCCGGATCCCGCACCGAGCGCCGCCGCGAGCAGATCGAGCAGCACCTGCACGTCGATCTCGCCACCACGCGACCGGTCCCGCGCCAGGGCCACCAGCCGCGCGGACCAGACCCACCCGGCGACCACGAGCACGACACCGAGGAAGACCGCCGCACTGCCGAGACCGCCGTCCGTCGCCACGCCGACCGTGTCGGCGCCGAGCAGCCACCCGAGACCGGCGCCCGCGAGAGGCAACCAGAGGATCACTCGCGCCGTCGTCCGCGGGCCCGCGATCGCCGCCTCACGCTCGGCACGCGCCTCGGCGTCCCGGACGAGCGAGTCCGCCACCGCCTCCAGCACCTGGCCGAGCGGGGCGCCGACGTCGAGCGCGAGCCGGGTCGCCACCGCGACCGAGCGCGCGCTCCGTGTCCCGAGCAGCCCGCCGAGAGCCCCGGCGTCGGGCACGCCCGCGAGATCGACGGGGACGCCCGCCGCCCGGGACCAGGCCGTCCCGGGAGCGACACCCGCCCGCAGCAACGCGACCACCTGGAGCACCAGCACTCGCACCGGCAGGTCACCGCCCGGTGCCCCCAGGTGCCGCGCACGCCGCGCGACGCCCTCGCCCCCTCTTCCTCTCTCGGCGCCCGGCTCTGGCGCACCGTGCGCGCGTGCCGCCCCCCTCACCGCGATCCGGAGCTCGCCCACCCGACGCCCGACCGGGGCGAACCCGAGCCGCACCGCGGCCGCGACCAGTGCTCCGACGGCGAGCACCGGGCCGATCTCCGCTCCGCCCGTCACGCTCACCACGGTCCGAACCTCCCGGTCAGGTCCTGCCACGCGGCCGGATCGACCTCGTGCGCCCGCCGCCCGTCCCACCACGCCGCCCGGCGCACCGTGAGCTCTCCGCCCTCTTCCCTGCCCACCACGCCGACCTCCGCGAGGAACCGCACGCCCCGGGCACGTCGCAGGTGCAGCACGACGTCGAGCGCCCCGGCCGCCTGCGCCGCCACGGCGTCGCGCGGCATCCCGGCGAGCGCCGCGAGGGCCTCCAGCCGCGCGGGCACCACCGCGACGGCGTTGGCGTGCAGGGTCGCGAGCCCGCCGTCGTGCCCGGTGTTCATGGCCATGAGCACGTCGCGGACCTCGGGGCCGCGGCACTCGCCGAGCACGATCCGGTCGGGCCGCATGCGCAGCGCGTCGCGGACGAGATCGGCGAGGTCGATGCCGCCGGCGCCCTCGACGTTCGAGCGCCGCGTCACGAGCGGCATCACGTGCGGGTGGTTCGTCATGAGCTCCCGCGCCTCCTCGACGGTGACGATCCGCTCCCCGCCGCCCGCGAGGGAGAGCAGCGCCGCCAGCAGCGTCGTCTTCCCGGTCCCGGTCCCGCCGCTGATCAGGATGTTCGCTCGCCGCTCGACCAGGGCTCGGAGCATCCCGACCCAGGCGGCGGGCAGCGCCCCGCCCGCCACGAGCTCGTCGAGCGAGAACGCACGCGTCCGCAGCACGCGGAGCGAGACCGCGGCGCCGGCCGGTGCGAGGGGTTCGAGGACCGCGTGCAGCCTCGTCCCGTCGGGCAGCCGGGCGTCGACGCTGGGCTGGGCGTCGTCCAGCCGCTGCCCGCCGATGGCCGCCAGCCGGACGGCCAGGGCGCGGAGGTCCGCCGTCGTCCCGAGGCGCACGTCGACGCGTTCCAGCCCGCGCCCGCGGTCGATCCAGACGTCGTCCGGGCCGTTGACCAGGACATCGGTGACGTCCGGCGTCTCGAGCAGCGGCTGCAGGGGACCCGCGCCCAGCAGCTCCGCCCGTGCCTCCCGGTCCAGCGCTGCGAGCGCCGTCGAGCCCAGCACGCGACCGCTGTCCCGTACCGCCTCGCGCACGGCGTCCGCCGAGTCCATGCCGCCGCGCGCGATGCGGGCCCGCACGGAGTCGAGCAGAGCGGGGTCGAGCAGCGCCGGGTCGCGGGGCACGGGGTCACGGGGCACCGGGCGGACCGCTCCGGCGCTCACAGTGCCCGTCCCAGCTCGGTCGCGAGCCGCCCGACGGCGTTGCGGCGCCCGGCAGGCGGCCCCTCGCCGCGCTCGACCGCTCCCGGCAGGGTCCGGTCGCGCAGCAGGACTCCGTCCACGGGCAGCCCGAGCGCCGTCCCGAGCGCGTCCGGGTCGACCTGCCCGGGTGCGGGGCCGCGGACGACCACGCGGACGTCGCGCACCCCGGTGGCGACGAGCTGGTCGCGCACGAGCTCCGCGCCGGCAGCGCCGGGAAAGGTCAGGGGCGTCACCAGCACGACCGCGTCGCATCCGCGCAGCAGGGCCCGCACCGCCCCGGACCAGGCGCTGGGCCGCGGAAGGTCGAGCACCACCGCGTGCCCCGACTGCACGATCCCCGCGCACACGTCCAGCGTGACGTCGTCCGACGGCGGCTCGGACCGCCGCCTCCCGCTCACGACCGGCACGCCGCGCCAGGCGGGCAGGGCCTGAGCCAGGGCCGCGCCGTCGACCTCGCCCCGGGCCGCGGACAGCTCGGGCCACCGCACGCCCCGCACGTCCTCGATTCCCAGCAGCATCTCGATCCCGGCCGCACCCTGATCGAGATCGACCAGCACGGCCGGTTCCCCTCGCCGGGTCATGCCCAGCGCCGTCGCGGCGGCCACCACGGTCGTCCCGACGCCTCCGCTCGCGCCGGTCACGGCGATCACACGCCCCTGCCGCCCCATCTCGGTCCCCCGTCCGCCGGGCGCGCCCGGCCGTAGCCCGTCTCTCTCCGCGCCGTCGGGACGTCCGGTACCCGCCGCCCGTCGCTGCCGCGCGGCCCGTCCGGGACCGCACCCGCATCCGGCGCGTGCCACCAGGCTTCCTCGGCCCCGACCGCTCCGCCCCACCGCCCGGAGCCCCTTGTCGACAGGTCGCGGATCCACAGCCCCGACGTCGACGTCGAACCGTTGCGGCGCCGTCACGACGGTCCACCCAGCCCGGGCAAGACCTCTCACCTTTTCCCGCAGCGGGTGAAATCTGCTCCCCGCCCGCCGTCTGGCATCGGTCAGAACGGACACGCCCGCTAGGCTCGAAGGGTGACCTACGAGGCACCATCGCCAGCCACGACCGGCCGCACCCCCACGGCGGGCCGTACCGCGGCGTTCTTCGACCTGGACAAGACGATCATCGCGACGAGCTCGTCGCAGGCGTTCTCGAAGCCCTTCATCGCCGGCGGGCTCATCAGCCACGCCGACGTGCTGCGCAGCGCCTACGCGCACTTCCTGTTCCTCATCGGGAACGCGGACGAGGACCAGACCGAGCGGATGCGCGCGCACCTGAGCGCGCTCGCGAAGGGCTGGGACGTCCGCAAGGTCCGCGAGATCGTCGCCGAGACGGTCCACGAGCACATCGACCCGTACGTCTACGCGGAGGCGGTCGAGCTCATCGAGGACCACCACGGCCTCGGGCACGACGTCGTCGTCGTCTCCGCCTCGGGCGCCGAGCTCGTCGAGCCGATCGCCGCGGTGCTCGGCGCGGACCATGTGCTCGCCACCCACATGGAGGTGGTCGACGACCACTACACCGGCGAGATCGACTTCTACAACTACGGCGAGAACAAGGCGGCCGGCATCCGTGAGCTCGCCGCTCGTGAGGGATACGACCTCGCGGGGAGCTTCGCCTACTCCGACTCGATCACTGACTCCCCGATGCTGGGCAGCGTCGGGCACGCGTTCGTCGTCAACCCGGACCGCAACCTCCGCCGGCTCGCCGCCGAGTCGGGCTGGGGCGACCTGCACTTCACCAAGCCGATCGCGCTCCAGCCGCGCGTCGAGCCGATCCCCGTCGCGGCGGTCGTCGGCACGGTCGCGATCGGGGTGGCGGCGTTCTTCGTGGTGCGCCACCTGCGTCGTCGCCGGCGAGGCTGACGCCCGGGGCCGCAGGCCCGCAGCCGACGACGACGCCCCGCACCTCGCACTACCGGCCGCGGAACTCCGGCGGCCGCTTCTCCCGGAACGCCGTGAACCCCTCCCCGTAGTCGGCGGTGTCGCGGAGGGCCGCCTGCCCCTGGTTCTCCCGCTCCATGGCCGTCCACAGCCCGAGGCGCCGGTCCCGGATCTCCGCCACGATCTCCTTGCTCACGGTGAAGGCCCTGGTCGGGCCGACCGATGCCCGTCGCGCCGCCGCACGCGTCGCGCTGAGCACCTCGTCGGCGGGAAGGCTCCGTGAGAACAGCCCGGCCCGCACGGCCTCCGCTCCGCTCAGCAGGTCTCCCGTGTAGATCAGGTCCAGGGCGCGATGCGCCCCCAGCCGTTCCACGAACAGCGCGTGCCCGCCCGAGTCGAGCACGGCGCCGAGCCGGCCGAACGGCGAGCCCACCTTCGCGTCGTCGGCCAGGTAGACGACGTCGGTCGCGATGAGCAGGCCGAGCCCGACGCCCAGGCAGGCCCCGTGCCCGACGGCGAACGTCGGCGCCGGGAGGCGCGCGAGCCGCCGCAGCACCGGCTCGACCCGCCCGCCGAGGAACCCGAGCACGTCGTCGGTCGCCGGGTCCACGTGCGCGATGTCCCGCCCGGCGCAGAACGCCTTGCCCTCGCCGCGCAGCAGCAGCGCCCGCACGCCCTGCGCCTCGGCCGCGGCGAGCGCCTCGTCGAGCTCGTGGAGCCCTGCCTCGTCGAGCGCGTTCAGCCGGTCGGGCGAGTCGAGCACCACCTCGGCCACGCCGTCGTCCACGGACATCCGGATCATCATCGACCTCCTCGCCTGGGCGCACTCTGCGCCGGCAACATTACCAACCGATCGTTCGGTCAATATAGTGACGGGCATGACAGACCAGACCGTCCCGATCGCGCCGCCGCGCCGCGGCCGTCCGGGCTACGACCGGCAGGGGTTGCTCGACGTCGCCGTCGGGACGTTCATCGAGCGGGGCTACGACGCCACCTCCATCGCGACGCTCGCCGAGCGGCTCGGCCTGTCCAAGTCGGCGATCTACCACCACTTCTCCTCCAAGGAACAGATCCTCGCGGCAGCCCTGGACGAGGCCCTGACCGGGCTGGAAGCCGCCGTCGCCCGTCCCGGCGAGGACGATGCCCGGGGCGAGGGCACGACCGCCGCCGGCCGGCTCGAGTCCGTGCTCCGGGAAGCGGTGCACGTCCTCGTGGACCGCCTCCCGTACGTCACGCTCCTGCTCCGGGTACGCGGCAACACCGACACCGAGCGCGCGGCCCTCGCCCGCCGCCGCGCCTTCGACAAACAGGTCACCGCCCTGCTCGAAGCCGCCCAGCGGTCCGGCGAGCTCCGCTTGGACGTGGACCCTCGCGTCGCCGAGCGCCTCATCTTCGGGATGATCAACTCGATCGTCGAGTGGTACCGGCCGGGCGGCCGCGAGTCCGCGACCACGCTCGCCGACGACGTCGTCGCCCTGGCCCTCACCGGCCTCCGGCCGGCCAGGTCTTCGCGACCAGCGTGAGGACGTCGTAGGTCGCGACCGTCTCGTCCTCCTGGTTGCGCAGGACCGCGTCCCAGCGGACCTCGCCGTAGTCGTCGGTCTCACGCGGGATGATCTGCTGGGCCGTGAGCGTCACCGTGACTGTGTCCCCCGGCGACACGGGCGTGAGGAACCGCAGGTTCTCCAGCCCGTAGTTCGCCAGCACCGGCCCCGGGTCGGGGTCGACGAACAGCCCTGCCGCGAACGACACGAGCAGGTACCCGTGCGCCACCCGTCCCGGGAAGAACGGGTTGGCCGCCGCGGCCGCCTCGTCCATGTGCGCGTAGAACGTGTCACCCGTGAAGTCGGCGAAGTGCTCGATGTCCTCGAGCGTCACCTCGCGCGGCCCCGCCACGACCTGGTCACCGATCCGCAGGGCGGTGAGCGGCTTCCGGAACGGGTGCGCGTAGCCGGCCTCGGCCTTCCGCGCCGGCGCCCCCGCGTGCCACACGCCGGTCAGCTCGGTGAGCATCCGCGGCGAGCCCTGGATCGCGGTCCGCTGCATGTGGTGCCGCACCGCGCGGATGCCGCCGAGCTCCTCCCCGCCGCCGGCGCGCCCCGGCCCGCCGTGCACGAGGTGCGGTACCGGCGCACCGTGCCCGGTCGAGGTCCGCGCGTCGTCCCGGTCGAGGAACAGCACGCGCCCGTTGGCCGCACAGAGCCGCCCGAACAGCGCGGCGGCCACCTCGGGATCGCTCGTCGCCACCGAGGTCACCAGCGATCCGCCGCCCCGCTCGACGAGCTCGGCGGCGTGGCCCACGTCCCGGTAGCCCACCACGCCGACCACGGGGCCGAACGCCTCGACGTCGTGCAGCGCCGACGCCTCCGCGTCGTCGAACCGGAGCAGCAGGGGTGCGGCGAACGCGCCGTCGGGTGCCTCCCCGACGCTGCCGTCGCGGCGCACCACCTCGGGCGGCGCCGTGAAGTCCGCGGGCCCGGCGACGACCGTCCCGCCCGCGCCGATCAGCTTCTCCACCTGCCGGTACAGCTCGTCACGCTGCTCCCGGGAGGCGAGCGGCCCCATCGTCACGCCGTCGGCACGCGGGTCGCCGACAGTGACCTTCTCCGCGAGCCGCGCACCCACCGCGGCCACGACGACGTCCACGAGCCGCTCGGGCACGATCGCGCGACGGATCGCCGTGCACTTCTGGCCCGCCTTGGTCGTCATCTCGGCCACCAGCTGCTTGACGTAGGCGTCGAACTCGACGGAACCCGGGACGCCGTCGGGCCCGAGCACGCTGGCGTTGATCGAGTCGGCCTCGGCGGTGAACCGGACCCCCTCGGGGACGTCGCCCCGCAGCCGGCGCGCGGTGTCGGCGCTGCCGGTGAAGGCGACGGAGTCACCGAGCCGCAGGTGCCCCAGCAGGTCCCGCGCGCTGCCCGAGACGAGCTGCAGCGCACCGTCCGGCAGCAGGCCGGCGTCCACGAGGACCCGCACCCACGCCTCGGTGAGGTAGGCGGTGGGGGTCGCGGGCTTGATCACGGTCGGCACCCCGGCCAGGAACGCCGGAGCGAACTTCTCCAGCGGCCCCCACACGGGGAAGTTGAAGGCGTTGACCTGCACCGCGACACCCGACAGCCGCGTGTACACGTGCCGCCCGAGGAACGAGCCGTCCTTCGACAGGGCCTCCGGCGGGCCGTCCAGGACCAGGTTCGCGTTCGGCAGCTCGCGCCGCCCCTTGGACGAGTAGGTGAAGAGCACCCCGATCCCGCCGTCGACGTCGAACGCCGAGTCGCGCGCGGTCGCACCCGTCCGCGCGGAGACCTCGTAGAGCGCGTCCTTGTGCGCGGTGAGCTCGACCGCCATCCGCTTGAGCAGCACGGCGCGCTCGTGGATGGTCAGGTCACCGAGGGTCTTCTGCCCGACGTCGCGCGCGTGGTCCAGCACAGCGGCCAGGTCGAGACCGTCCGCGGAGACGCGGGCGACCGGCTCGCCGGTCGAGGCGTCGTGGACGACGACGGCCCGGGGCGCCTCGGGCGCGTCCGTGGCGGTCGCGGCGCCGTCGGCGGTCTCCGACCCGGCGGGCGTCCACCAGCCGTCGTGAACGTACGACGGCAGCACGGGCACGGTGTTCGTCATCGGTACTCCTTCGTGTCAGGGGCAGGAGCAGCCGGGTCGCGACGCTCCTTGCGCTCCAGGAACGCCGACATGCGCCGGCGTTTCTCCTCGCTCTCGAACAGCTCCGCCTGGAGCTCCAGCTCGAGCCGGGGGTGCTGACCCGGCCGGGCTCGCAGAGCGGTCTTCGTGTGCCGGACGGCCTGGGGAGCCAGTCCGGCGATCCTGTCGGCGAGGTCGTGGGCTGCCATCAGGAGGTCTTCAGGTGCGTGCAGCGCCGTGACGACGCCCCAGGCCAGGGCCTCGTCACCGGTCAGGACGCGGGCGGTGAGCAGCAGCTCGGCCGCGCGGGTCGCACCGACCGTCGCGGGCAGCCGCCAGGTCGCGCCCGCGGCGGGCATGATCCCGAGCGTGGGCTCCAGGCTGCCGATCCGCATCCGCGGTGTGCCGATCCGCAGGTCGGCGGCGTAGGCGAGCTCGGCGCCGCCGCCGAGCGCGTAGCCGTCGATCGCGGCGATCACCGGCATCGGCAGCGCGGCGACCCGGTCGAAGGCGTGGGTGTTGATCCCCGCGCGGGCGTCGTCGCCGTCGCGCATCAGCAGCTCGGCGATGTCGGCACCGGCGGCGAAGTCGCCGTTCGCGCCGGTGAGGATCAGCGTCCGCGGCTCGACCTCGAGTTCGGCGCACAGCGCGTGCAGCGCCTCGGTCGTCGCGTGGTCGACGGCGTTCCGGGCGCCCGGCCGGTCCAGCGTGGCGACGACACGATCGGCCGCCCGCTCCACGCGGAGCGGGCCGGTCTCCTCGCGCTGGGACATGTGCACCCCCCGACGACGTCGTCCAGGTCTCCGACCGGGAATTAGTGACCGATCGTTCAGGAACTCATCCTGCCACACGGCCCGATGGAAGGAAACCGTCGACAGTGCGCAGCGGTCTCGTCCCCGGTACCAGGCCGCACGGCCCGCATGTCAGCCACCCGCCGTACTCTCGCCCCATGCCCAGCAAGCACCGGCTCTCCGTCACCCAGGCGCGGCGCATCGCGCTCCGTGCCCAGCTGCTCGATGCGCGGCGGCCGGTCGACCTCGTGCACACGGTGGAGGACCTGACGTTCCTGGCGGTGGACCCGACGTCGGCGATCGCGCCCGCGACCGACCTGATCTCGTGGTCGCGGCTCGGCAGCGGCTACTGGCCCGGCGCCGTGGACGACGCCATCGCCGACGGCATGCTCTTCCAGCTGCGCGGCACCGTGCGCTCGATGGGAGACCTGCCGCTCTACCTGGAGCAGATGACGCGATGGCCGCAGCACGACGGGCTGCGCGCGTGGCTGACGGAGAACGCGAGCTTCGAGCGGGACATCCTGCGCCTCCTGGAGGCCGAGGGGCCGATGCTCGCCAAGGACATCCCCGACACCGCGGTGACCCCGTACCGCTGGGGTGCCGAGGGCTGGAGCAGCCGGCGCAGCGTGGCGGAGATGCTGGAGGCGCTCAACATGCAGGGCAAGCTCGCGATGGTCGGGCGCAAGGGCCGCCAGCGGCTCTGGGACCTGGCCGAACGGGCCTATCCACGGGTGGATCCCGTGCCGCTGCAGGACGCCCGGCGGGAGCGCGTCGGCCGGCGGCTCGCCGCCGAGGGCATCGCCCGCCCGCGGGTGCAGAGCAGGCCCGGCGACGGCGACGGCTGGTGGACCGACCTGCCCGGCGAGCAGGTCGAGGTCGAGGGGACCGACGGCGAGTGGCGCGTGGACCCGGAGCTCCTGGAGCACGCCGACGACGACTTCGAGCCGCGCACGGCCCTGCTCTCCCCGTTCGACGCGCTCATCGCCGACCGTCGGCGCCTGCTCGACCTCTTCGACTACGAGTACATCCTGGAGATGTACAAGCCCAAGGCACAGCGCCGCTGGGGGTACTTCGCGCTGCCGGTCCTGCACGGAGACCGGTTCGTCGGAAAGCTCGATGCCAAGGCGGAGCGCAAGGCCGGCGTGCTGACCGTGTTCGAGCTGCACGAGGACCTCCCGTTCGACGGCCACGTCATGGACGCGGTGCACGCCGAGGTGGAACATCTCGCGTCGTGGCTGCGCCTGGGCGAGGTGCGCTACGCCCGTGGAGACGAGTAGCGCGGGCAGGAACCGCCACGCGGTGGCTCCCCGCCCGCACGTCGCCGCTCAGCGCTTCGCCTGAGCCGCCATCTCGTGCATGTACGGCGCCACGACCTCCGGCGACACCTTCGCGTCGACCACGAGCGTCCCGCGCGCACCGTGCCGCACCCACTGGACCACCCAGTCGAGGTCGGTCGGGCGCTTCACGGTCACGGCCTGCGCCCCGAACCCGCGAGCGATCGCGGCGAAGTCCATCTCGCTGACGCGCATCACTCCCTGGTCCAGCCCTTGCGACCCGTACTGGTGCACCTCGGCGCCATAGACGGCGTCGTTCACGACGAGCACGAGCGTCGACCGGCCGAGCCGCACCACGGTCTCCAGGTCGGCGATCCCCATGACGCCGCCGCCGTCGCCCGTGACGATCACCGTCAGTGCGTCGGGGCGGGCCACGAGGGCGCCCGGCGCGGAGGGGAAGCCGAGCCCGATCGACTGGAACGCGGTCCCGACCAGGAGCGTCGCGTCCGGCCGGGGGACCGACAGGTAGCTGGGCGCCCAGCCGATGAAGTGGCCGCCATCGGACACCACCTGCCGGTCCTTCGGGAGCATCCGGTCCAGGTAGGTGAACAGGGAGCGAGGGTCCAGGCGGCCGTCCCGGGCGACGCCGTCGCCCGTCTCGCGGACGTTGTGCAGGTCGCGCTCCCCGGCCTCGTGGGCGACGCCGGACCAGGGTTCGACCGGCGTCTCCCCTGCCTCGAGCGCGCCGAGCAGCGCGACGACGGTCCGCCCGACGTCCGCCCGCAGGTGCAGCCCGACGCCGGCGTGGGTCGGTCGCGCGGCGACATCGACCTGCGCCACCTTCGCCTCGGGCGCGAACGCCGTGCCGAACCCGGTCTGGAAGCCGTTGAGCCCGGCGCCGAGCACCAGCACGACGTCGGCCTGCCGGATCAGCTCGGCAGCGGGCGGGGAGGCGAAGCCTCCGCACACGCCGACGTCGTACCGGCGACCGGCGAACAGCCCGCGGGCCGGGGCGGACGTCGCGGTGAGGGCGCCGATCCGGTCGGCCAGCAGCCGCACCTCGGCGGCGGCGCCCACCGCCCCGCGGCCTGCCAGGACGAGTGGGCGCTTGGCCTCGCTGATCAGCGAGGCGACGGCCTCGATCTGCTCCTCTCGCGGACCGGCGGCCTCGGGCGGCGGCTCCAGCGCGGGGACGGTGTCGTCCCGCGCCTCGGCGGTGGCCAGGTCGTACGGGATGCCCAGCACGACGGGACGCCGCCGGACCAGCGCCTCCTGGACGGCGGCGACCGCCTGCCGCCCCGGGGCGGCAGGGTTCACGTGCCGCACCAGCGCACCCGCCGCGCGGGCGATCGACGCCTGGTCGACGTCGATGTCCCGCTGCCCGCCGGACGGCGCGTCGCCCGTCACCAGGAGCATCGGGGTGCGGGCGAGAGCGGCCTCGGCGAGCGGGGTCACCGCGTTGGTGAATCCGGGACCGTAGGTGGTGGTCGCGACCGCGAGGCGACCCGTGGCCCGGTGGTAGGCGTCCGCCGACGCGACGGTCGCCGCCTCGTGGCGCACCGCGGTGACGCGCGCTTCCGTGCGGCTCAGGGCATCCAGGAGGTGGGCGTTCCCGTTGCCCATCAGGGCGAAGACGTCATCGGCGCAGGCCGCGACGGCATGGGCGACAGCTTCGGAGACCGTGGTCATGAATGTCGTCGTTCCTCTCGCTCCGCGCGCCGGACGGGATCGCCGCCGGCGTCGAGATTCCGTTGTCCCGCTCCGGGCGTCCGGAGCCGGTTCGGATCGCATCGCCCCTGGTCAAGGGCTCCGCTTCCCGTTCGGGCCGGGTGGCCCGGTCGACCAGGAGGCTGCTCCGGCACTCGGGCTCGCCGGGACAGCACGCTGGTCTGCTCACGTCCGGGCGGTTCGCGCCCGGGCCGAGAGGTATTCGTTCATGGTGCGCAGCTTGTGGTTCCGGACCGCCCGCTCGACGTCGTCCAGCGGGGCGCCGGCGGTGACGAGCGCGAGGATCCGGTCGTGCTCCTCGACGGAGACGGCGGGACGGCCGGGCATCGCGGCGAAGCTGGAGCGCCTCACCAGTGACATGTGCAGCCACTCGCGCCGCAGCAGGCCGAGCAGGTGCTCGTTGGGGCAGGCCCCGCAGAGCACGCGGTGGAACTGCTCGTTCAGGGCGGTGAACCGCACCGGGTCGAACCCGCTGCCCAGCAGCTCGCGCATGTCCTCGTTGAGCGACCTGGCCCGCTCGAGCCGGTCGCCGTCCAGGTGGGGCGCGGCCAGGCCGGTGGCGGCGCCCTCCAGCCAGGCCAGGGTCTGCATGGCATCCGCGTACTGTCCGACGTCGACCCCGCGCACCTCGGCGCCCACGTTCCGGGTGAACGTCACCAGGCCCTCCGCCTCCAGCCGGCGCACTGCCTCACGCACCGGCACGGGGCTGACGTCGAGCTCGCGCGCGATCTGGTCCAGGACCAGGCGGTAGCCGCTGGTGTACTGGCCTTCCAGGATGCGTTCGCGCAGCGTGCGATAGACGCGCTCGGACTTGGAGACCTTCTCCGGGGCCTCTGTCACGACCGGTTCCTCCTTCGCAACCATCGTGTTTGATCTCATATATGATCGTACGCCGAGGATTCCGTCATCGTGTGGGTGCTGTCAAGGGCCGGGACCGCGGCACTTCGCCGGAGCAGCCGCCCGAGCGGGCGCAAACAGATTTTCAGCCGAACTTCGCGGTTGGCGATAAAATTCCTGCGTGAAGATCGGCGAGTCCCGCTTGCACTTACTCCCCTAACGGTGTGTTATTGAGCACACAGCACTACCAAAGGGACGGTCGGGTACCCACGCGTCGGAAGTCCGTATTCAGGACACGCCGGCCGGGCGCTCGGTCCGGAGCGGCGGAACACGCGGCCCCGGTCACTCCGTCTTGTTGGCGAGAGCGGCATCCGGCTCGAGGAATCTCCCAGATGCCGTGCTCGTGGGGGACGAGAACTCGCCACCGTGCTGGTCGGGCCCGTCGCAGGGCCGGGATCGCGAACCGCTCGCGACGCGCCCGACCATCCGGCCGAATCGATACGGCCGCTGTCGCCGCACGGTTCGCGCCGCCGCTCGTGGGCCGATTCCGACCGTTCGCCACCTCCACGGTCCCGAACGCGAAGCGCGCCTCACGCCGCGGTCCCGGTACGTGATACCTATCACCTGTGGGACTAGACTTCAGTCAGGAGTCCGAACAAATTAGCCCCGCATGGTTCCTGCATGCCCCGCAACGATGCGCACCGGAGGTCCGATCGTGACAGACACACAGCCCGCAAGCCCGGCGCCCCAGTCGGGAGGCGGCGCCGGCCCGAGCCTCGAGAACCTGCTGCACGAGACCCGCGCGTTCCCGCCCAGCGAGGAGTTCGCGGCCCAGGCGAACGCCAAGGCCGGGCTCTACGAGGCGGCGAAGGCCGACCGGCTGGGCTTCTGGGCGGAGCAGGCGAACGAGCTGCTCACGTGGAAGACCCCCTTCACCGAGACCCTGGACTGGTCGGGCGCCCCCGTCGCCCGCTGGTTCGCCGACGGCACGCTGAACGCCGCCTACAACGCCGTCGACCGGCACGTCGAGGCGGGCAACGGCGACCGCGTCGCGTTCCACTTCGAGGGCGAGCCGGGCGACACGCGCACGATCACCTACGCCGACCTCCAGCGCGAGGTGAGCAGGTGCGCCAACGCGCTGGCCGGCCTGGGCGTGGTCAGCGGCGACCGCGTCGTGATCTACATGCCGATGCTCATCGAGTCCGTCGTCGCGATGCTGGCGTGCGCGCGCATCGGCGCGCCGCACTCGGTCGTGTTCGGCGGCTTCTCCGCCGACGCGCTGCGCAGCCGCATCGCCGACGCCGAGGCCAAGGTCGTCATCACCGCCGACGGCGGCTACCGCAAGGGCGCCCCGTCCGCCCTCAAGCCGGCGGTCGACGAGGCCGTCGGCCCGAAGGACGGCGCGCCGTCGAGCACCGTCGAGCACGTCCTCGTGGTCCGGCGCACCGAGCAGGACGTCGACTGGACCGAGGGCCGCGACGTGTGGTGGCACGACGTCGTCGAGACCGCGTCCGACCAGCACGAGCCCGTGTGGGTCGAGGCCGAGCACCCGCTGTTCATCCTGTACACGTCCGGCACGACGGGGAAGCCCAAGGGCATCCTGCACACGACCGGCGGCTACCTCACGCAGACGGCGTACACGCACAAGAACGTGTTCGACCTCAAGCCCGGGTCCGACGTGTTCTGGTGCACCGCCGACATCGGCTGGGTCACCGGCCACTCCTACATCGTCTACGGCCCCCTCACCAACGGCGCCACCCAGGTCCTGTACGAGGGCACGCCGGACACCCCGCACAAGGGCCGGTGGTGGGAGCTCGTCCAGAAGTACGGCGTCTCGATCTTCTACACGGCGCCGACGGCGATCCGTGCCTGCATGAAGTGGGGTGACGACATCCCCGCCGGATTCGACCTGTCGTCGCTCCGCCTGCTCGGCTCGGTGGGCGAGCCCATCAACCCCGAGGCGTGGATGTGGTATCGCAAGCACATCGGCGCCGGCGCGACGCCGATCGTGGACACCTGGTGGCAGACCGAGACCGGCGCCATCATGATCAGCCCGCTGCCGGGCGTCACGGCGACGAAGCCCGGCTCGGCGCAGGTGCCGCTGCCCGGTGTCGCGGCCGACGTCGTCGACGACGAGGCGAACGTGGTGCCCGACGGCGCGGGCGGCTACCTCGTGCTCTCCGAGCCGTGGCCGTCGATGCTGCGCGGCATCTGGGGCGACCTGGAGCGCTACAAGGAGACCTACTGGTCCCGGTACGAGGGCCTGTACTTCGCCGGCGACGGCGCGAAGAAGGACGAGGACGGCGACATCTGGCTGCTCGGCCGGGTCGACGACGTCATGAACGTGTCCGGTCACCGCCTGTCCACCACGGAGATCGAGTCGGCCCTGGTGTCGAACGACATCGTGGCGGAGGCCGCCGTCGTCGGCGCCGCCGACGAGGCCACCGGCCAGGCCGTCGTCGCGTTCGTGATCCTGCGCGGCGAGCACGCCGACCGCGCGGTGACGGACGCCGGCGCCGCCGAGGTGCAGACCGAGCTGCGCAACCACGTGGCCAAGGAGATCGGCCCCATCGCGAAGCCGAAGCGCATCCTGGTCGTGCCGGAGCTCCCGAAGACCCGCTCCGGCAAGATCATGCGCCGCCTCCTGCGCGACGTCGCGGAGGACCGCGTGGTCGGCGACGCGACGACCCTGGCCGACTCGACCGTCATGGACAAGATCGCGGCGGGGCTCAAGGCCCCGGCCGCCCAGGAGGACTGACACCCCGCGACCGCCGAGGCAGCACCCCGCACGACCGCGGCGCTGCCTCGGCGGTTCCGCTGCCGGGGCGGCGCCGTCGGCCCCGAGGACCACCCTGCGGTCCCGGCCCAGGTGATAGGGGAAGATGGGGACGTGTCCTCCACGATCGAGATCGGCCCGCTCGGCTCCGAGACCCGCCATGCCGTCCGGAACGTCGCAGCCGCCGCTGCCGGAGCCGACGGCGTCGTCCCGCTGTCCGAGCAGCCGCTGCTGAACCTCGCACGCGACGAGGCCTGGCTCACGCACGTCGTCGCCCGTGACGGTTCCGACGCCGGCGGCGTGGCCGGCTACCTCCAGGTCGACCGCTCGGGGCCGGTGGCTTCCGCCGAGCTCGTCGTCCACCCCGACCACCGCCGGACCGGCGTCGCGCGGCGGCTGCTGCACACCGCCGAGCTGGACGTCACGTTCCCCATGCGGTCGGGAGAACCGGGTGGCCAGCAGCTTCGCGTCTGGGCGCACGGAGACCTGCCGCAGGCCAAGGAGTTCGCGGCGGCCCTGGGCTACAGCCCGGTCCGCGAGCTGCGCTTCCTCGCACGCCCGCTCGACCACGACCCCTCGCTGCCGACCCCCGAGGACGTCACGCCCGACGAGGACTACGTGCTGCGCACGTTCCGGCCCGGCTCCGACGACGACGCCTGGCTCCGCCTCAACGCGAGCGCCTTCGCCGCGCACCCCGAGCAGGGCCGGCTCACGTCCGAGGACCTGCGCGCCCGCCAGGCCGAGCGGTGGTTCGACCCCGAGGGCTTCTTCCTGCTCTTCCCCGCAGCGGGCGGGTCCGACCCCGGGCCGGACCCGGTCGCCTTCATCTGGACCAAGATCGAGACCGGCCAGCCCACCGGGTCGCGGGACGGCGAGATCTACGTCGTCGGCGTCGCGCCCGAGGCCCAGGGCAGAGGGCTGGGCCGGCTGATGACCGACGTCGGCCTGGCGCACCTCGCGCACGCGGGCGCGGACCGGGCGGTCCTGTACGTCGAGGGCGACAACGCACCCGCGCTGTCCACCTACCAGCGCGCAGGGTTTCGGCAAGATGCTCGTCATGTTCAGTACTTCCGAGCGTGACAACATGAGGCCATGAGCTCCACGCGCTCCCGCGACCAGCACGGCAGGTTCGTCAAGCGGGCCGCGGCGTCCCCGGCTCCGGCACCGGACGCGAGGCCGGCGGTGACGGCGCAGGCCACCCGCCCGAACGACATCGCACGTCACGACCCCGCCGACCCGGACCTGCCGCCGGAGGCGACGCCCGCTTCCACCTCTTCCCGGCCCCTCACACCGGAGCTGGCCGCGCACATCGCCGAGCACATCGCCGAGGAGCCGGCCGACAACGCGGCGGTCGCGCAGGCCGTGGCGGCGAACGAGGTCGCTGCCCTTCCCGACGACCGCTTCCTCGAGCGGGAGATGTCGTGGCTCGCCTTCAACGAGCGGGTGCTGGAGCTCGCCGAGGACGAGAGCCTGCCGCTCCTGGAACGTGTCCGCTTCCTCTCGATCTTCGCGTCCAACCTGGACGAGTTCTTCATGGTCCGGGTCGCCGGCCTGAAGCGCCGCATCGCCGCCGGCCTCGCCGTGACCAGCGCCTCCGGGCTCAGTCCGCGCGAGGTCCTGACCACGATCTCGGAGCACGCCCACGTGCTGACCGCACGGCACGCGCGCGTGTTCTCCGAGCAGGTCCAGCCAGCCCTCGCGGCCGAGGGCGTCACGCTGTCGCACTGGGACGACCTGGACGAGAAGGAGCAGGACCGCCTGCACAAGTTCTTCCGCAAGCAGATCTTCCCGGTCCTCACGCCGCTCGCCGTCGACCCCGCGCACCCCTTCCCGTACATCAGCGGCCTGTCGCTCAACCTGGCCGTCGTGGTCGCCAACCCGTCCACGGCCAAGGAGCACTTCGCCCGGGTCAAGGTGCCGCCGCTGCTGCCACGGTTCATCACGGTCGACAAGCAGGGCAAGCCGCGCCGTCCCGGGACGAAGAAGGCCGACCCGCACCGCGGCCCGATCTCCTTCGTCCCGCTCGAGGAGATCATCGCCCAGCACCTCGACCAGCTCTTCCCGGGGATGGACGTCCGTGAGAGCCACACGTTCCGCGTCACCCGGAACGAGGACGTCGACGTCGAGGAGGACGACGCCGAGAACCTGCTGCAGGCGATGGAGAAGGAGCTCCTGCGCCGGCGGTTCGGCCCCCCGGTCCGCCTCGAGATCGCCGAGGGCATCAGCCCGCGCATCCGCGACCTCATCGTGCGCGAGCTGGGCGTGCGGGAGTCCGAGGTCTACGAGCTCCCCGCACCGCTCGACCTGACCGGTCTCACCCTGCTCGCGGACCTCGACCTGCCCACGCTGCACTACCCGCCGTTCGTGGGCGGGACCCACCGGCACCTCGCCGAGGTGGAGACCGCCAAGCCCACCGACGTCTTCGCGGCGATGCGGCGGCGCGACATCCTGCTGCACCACCCGTACGACTCCTTCTCCACGTCGGTGCAGACGTTCCTGGAGCAGGCCGCGGCCGACCCGCACGTGCTCGCGATCAAGCAGACGCTGTACCGCACGTCGGGCGACTCACCGATCGTGGACGCCCTGATCGACGCGGCCGAGTCGGGCAAGCAGGTGCTCGCGCTCGTGGAGATCAAGGCGCGGTTCGACGAGGAGGCCAACATCTCCTGGGCGCGCAAGCTCGAGGAGTCTGGCGTGCACGTGGTGTACGGGATCGTGGGCCTCAAGACGCACTGCAAGCTGTCGCTGGTGGTCCGCCAGGAGCCCGACGGCTCGCTGCTGCGGTACTGCCACGTCGGTACGGGGAACTACCACCCCAAGACGGCCCGCCACTACACGGACCACGGGCTGCTCACCTGCTCCCAGGACGTCGCCCAGGACCTGACGCGCCTGTTCAACCAGCTCTCCGGCTACGCGCCGCTGTCGAAGTTCCACCGGCTGCTGGTCGCCCCGCGCGCGGTGCGCGCCGGCCTCGTCGAGCGCATCGAACGTGAGACGGCCGCCGCCCGCGCCGGGCACGAGGCCTGGGTGAGGGCCAAGGTCAACTCCTGCGTGGACGAGACCGTCATCGACGCCCTGTACCGCGCCTCCCAGGCCGGGGTGAAGGTGGACCTCCTGGTACGCGGCATCTGCGCCCTGCGGCCCGGAGTGCCCGGGCTGAGCGAGAACATCCGGGTGCACTCGATCCTGGGTCGGTTCCTGGAGCACTCGCGCATCTTCGCGTTCGCGAACTCCGCCGGGCCCGCGATCGGGGAGGGACCGGAGGCCGGACCGGAGGTGTACATCGGCTCCGCCGACCTCATGCACCGCAACCTGGACCGCCGCGTGGAGACCCTGGTGCGGATCACGGACCCGTTGCACGTCATCGAGCTCACGGAGCTCCTGGACACCTCGATGGCCGACTCGACGTCGTCGTGGCACCTGCAGTCCGACGCCACGTGGGTGCGCCACTCGACCGGTCCGGACGGGCAGCCGCTGCGCGACATGCAGTCGGTCCTGATCCAGCGCCAGCGGCGTCGCCTCGAGCCCATCCGGTGACAGGGACGCTGGGGCCGGGCGACGCGCACGCTCCCGTGATCGACTCCGCCGGCGCCCTCGTGTGGCGCAAGCGGAGTGGCACGCTCCAGGTGCAGCTGGTGCACCGGCCCAAGTACGACGACTGGTCGTGGCCCAAGGGCAAGCTGGACCACGGCGAGAGCTCCCCGACGGCGGCGGTCCGCGAGGTCGCCGAGGAGACGGGCAAGCCGATCGTGCTCGGCCGGCCCCTCCCCGGCCTGCAGTACCTCACGCCGGAGGGCCGCGTGAAGCGCGTGCGCTACTGGGCGGCGCGGCGAGCACGCCGGGGGCACGACTCCTACGCGCTCTCCGCGCGGCCGCCGGTGGCGCCCGTGAACCGCCGGGAGATCGACGCCACGGAGTGGCTCTCGGTCGACGACGCCGCCCGCCGGCTGACCCGCGAGACCGACCGCGGCCCGCTCGAGGCCCTGGTCGCGGCCTACGAGGAGGGCCTGCTCAGCACCCGCACCGTCGTCATCGCCCGGCACGGGCTGGCGCTGCCCCGTGCCGCGTGGCACGGGTCGGAGCGAGACCGCCCGCTGACGCCCGTCGGCCACGCGCACGCGGCGGCCCTGGTGCCCGTGCTGGCCGCCTACGGCGTGGAGCAGGCGTTCAGCTCACGCTGGGAGCGCTGCGCCACGACCGTCGATCCCTACGTGCGGGCGGCCGGCCTGCGCCCGTCGTTCAGCGAGTACCTCACCGAGGCACAGCACGAGCGCTCCCCGTCCCGCGTCGCCGCGACGGTGCGCGACCTGCTCGCGGAGTCGGACGAGTCGACGGTGCTGTGCACGCACCGGCCGGTCATGCCGACCGTGCTGGACGCGCTGGCCCAGCACGCGCCGCGCGAGGTCGCGGACGTGCTGCCCACCCGCGACCCGTTCCTCGACCCGGGCGAGGCGCTGGTCGCGCACGTCGCCTCGGCCATCGAGGGCCCTCGGGTGGTCGCGGTGGAGCATCTGACGCCACCGCTGCACTGATGACGCTGCCGCCGCGCGGCACAGGGCGGACCCGGCGAGCCGAGCCACCGCCCTCCGGAACACCAGGGCGATGTGACGGTCGGGGGTTGCGCTCCACGCGAACACCAGGGGTCTCGCCGTAGGCCCGGTCAAAAGAGACACTTGACGGCATGGACGACCATCGCGTTCCCCGCCGCCCCGCCATGCTGGATCCGCGCGACGCCGAGGGCATCACCGGCGAGCTGGACCCCGCGATGCGCGACGAGGTCGCCCACGTCACCGCCCGCATCCTCGTCGACCGCGCCCGCACCACCGAGGACCCGGTGGTCGTGGACCGCCTGGTGCGCCTGGTGGAGCACGAAGGCCTCGACACCGTCGCGGAGCTCTGGGCGGACGCCGCGCCGTCGTCCCTGCCGGGCGCGCTGTGGCGGATCTACCTGCTGCGCGAGTGGGTGCGCCGCGACCTGCAGACCATCGTGCTGCGCTACCGGCTCGGCGTCGACGCCGCCCCGGTCAGCGAGGCCGTCGCCGGCGTGCCGAGCCCACCGGAGCCGGGAGACCTGCGGCAGCTGGCCGACGCCGTGCTGTCGGGCGTCTTCACCGGCGACCTCGCCGTCGCCCTGGAGCGCGCGGGCGCCTTCTGCCGGATCCTGTCCACCGGAGCCGCGTTCGACGCGGATGCCCGCGAGCACGCCGACCCCCGGAGCGCGGCCCGCATGACGCACGGCGCGAGCTCGCTGCTGCGCACCGCGGAGGAGCTGGAGCAGGCGGCCGGGCTCTGGCGCCAGGGCCTGCTGGAGTAGTCCTGCCGCCGGTTCAGCCGAGGACCAGCAGCAGCGGCCAGGTGACCAGGGCCGCGACCAGAGCCGCGGCGGGGATCGTCAGGACCCACGCGGTCGCGATGTTCCCGGCCACGCCCCAGCGCACGGCGGACAGCCGGTGCGTCGCCCCGACGCCCATGATGGCGCTGGTGATGGTGTGCGTGGTGGACACGGGCGCGTGCAGCACGAACGCGTTCGCGTACAGCACCACCGCGGAGACCGACTCGGCGACGAAGCCACGAGCGGGGTCCAGCTCGATGATCTTGCGGCCGAGCGTACGCATGATGCGCCAGCCGCCCGCGTAGGTGCCCGCGGAGATCGCCGCCGCCGCCGCCAGCTTGACCCACAGGGGGATGCCGGCGTCCGGGTCGGCCCAGCCCGCCGCCAGCAGCGCCAGGAAGATCACGCCCATCGTCTTCTGGGCGTCCTGGAGTCCGTGCCCGAGCGCCATCGCAGCCGCCGACGCCGTCTGCGCCATCCGGAACCGGCGGCCCGTGCGCGCCGGCGAGGCGTTCCGGAAGGCCCACAGCACGCCGATCATCACGGCGAACGCGATCCCGAAGCCCAGCAGCGGCGACACCACCATGGGCACCACCACCTTGTCCACGATCGCGGACCAGTGCACGACCATCCCGCCGGCGAGGCCGGCGCCGACGAGGCCACCGATGAGAGCATGCGTGGACGACGACGGCAGGCCGAACCACCAGGTGATCAGGTTCCATGTGATCGCCCCGACGAGGGCGGCGAGGACCACGACGAGCTCGACGTGGGTGCCGGCCCCGTCCAGGTTCACGATCGACGTCGCGATGGTCTCGGCCACCTGGGTGCCGAGCAGGGCCCCCACGAAGTTCATGACGGCCGCCAGGATCAGCGCGACGCCCGGCGTCAGCGCCCGGGTCGAGACCGAGGTCGCGATCGCGTTGGCTGCGTCATGGAAACCGTTGGTGTAGTCGAACGCGAGAGCAAGGGCCACCACGACGACGACGAGTGCGGCCTCCACTCACGACTCCTTGAGGGCGATCGTCTCGACCATGTTCGCGACCTTCTCGAAGTGGTCGGCGGCGTCCTCCAGGACGTCCACGATCTCCTTGAGCTTGATGAGCAGGATCGGATCGGTGACGTCGTCGAACAGGTGCGCGATGAGCTTGCGGTGGAGCTTGTCCGCCTCGTTCTCCAGCCGGTTCACCTCGACCCAGTAGTCCGCGAGCTTGCCCATGGTGCGCAGCCGCGGCATGGCGTCCGCGGTCAGCTCGGCGCACCGGTGCAGCACCTGGACCTGGTCGGAGACCCGGCGCGGCAGCTCGTCCACCTTGTACAGGACGATGAGGTCGGCGGCCTCCTCCATGGAGTCCATGCAGTCGTCGAGGGCCGAGGTCAGCCGGTAGATGTCGTCGCGGTCGAAGGGGGTGACGAAGGTCTGGTTGAGTCGCCGCATGATCTCGTGGGCGGCCTCGTCGGCCTGGTGCTCGGTGTCGCCCAGGCGGGCGGCCAGCTTCTCGCGGCCCTCCCGATCCGCTCCCAGCAGCTCCGCCAGGAGCGAGGCTCCCGTGACGAGGTGCTGCGCCAGCGTGCCCAGCAGGTCGAAGAACGTGGTGTCCCGCGGAGTAAGGCGCAGACGCACAGGTAGCTCCAGGAAAGAGGTGGATCGAACTGGCTCAGCGTAGAGCCGCTTGAGCGATGATCGCCAACCAGATTGCACTTCTTGACTCCTTCGTGACACACGACACGAAGTGCTGGTCCGGGAGCCGGAGCAGGGAAGAAGTCCTGGAGAAGGTAGGGGCGACACCGGACCGGGAGCGCCTCTCGGCGCGGGGCCGCTCGTAGCGGCTGAAGATGGAGCCCGGGGCTACCGCAGCCCGGCGTCGCCGGAGACCATCCTAACGGCCGTCCGCCGAAATCCAAGGCCTTGCGCACGTGACGAATCTCGCGCGGCCGTGTCGCACCATGCCGAGTCGACGGTGCGGATCTAGCATCGAAACCGGTAACGAACGCCGAGACCCGCCGTCCGAGCCAAGGGAGACGTCATGTCCAGCACCCCGCAGACCGTCCCGACCTCTTCGCACTCCGCGCATCGCCGGGCCCTGGTCCTGGCGATCGCGGCGGCGGTCGGCGGGTTCCTCTTCGGCTTCGACTCCTCCGTGATCAACGGGGCGGTCAATGCCATCGAAGGCCAGTTCGAGCTGGACTCCACGGTCACCGGGCTCGTCGTCGCCGTCGCCCTGCTGGGCTGCGCGCTCGGCGCGTGGGCGGGCGGACGTCTCGCGGACCGCTGGGGCCGGACCCGGGTGATGCTCCTGGGCGCCGTCCTGTTCCTGGCCTCGGCGATCCTGTCCGCACTCGCCTGGTCCGCGCTCGACCTGGCGCTGTGGCGGTTCATGGGCGGGATCGGGATCGGGATCGCCTCGGTCATCGCGCCCGCCTACATCGCCGAGGTCGCACCGGCGGCGATGCGAGGCCGCCTGGGCTCGCTCCAGCAGCTGGCGATCACCGTCGGCATCTTCACCGCCCTGCTGTCCGACCAGCTGTTCGCGACCGCGGCGGGCGGCGCCGCGGAGGAGCTGTGGTTCGGCTGGGAGGCGTGGCGCTGGATGTTCCTGGCGGAGGCGGTCCCGTCCGTGGTCTACGGCGCCCTCGCGCTCCGCATCCCGGAGTCGCCCCGCTTCCTCGTGGCGGCGGGCAGGGGTGACGAGGCACGCGCGGTCCTGACCAGCGTGCTCGGCCAGGAGGAGGACATCGACGGCCGGATCAGGCAGATCGAGCGCTCCATCGAGGCGGACGAGTCGAACGCACGCCTGGGCTCCATCCGGGGCTCGGTGCTGGGTCTGAAGCCGATCGTGTGGGTGGGCATCCTGCTCTCGGTGTTCCAGCAGTTCGTGGGAATCAACGTGATCTTCTACTACTCGACGACGCTCTGGCAGGCGGTCGGGTTCGAGGAGTCCCAGGCGTTCACCGTCAGCACGATCACGGCGGTGACGAACGTCGCGGTGACGTTCATCGCGATCGCCCTGGTGGACAAGGTGGGCCGCAAGGCGCTCCTCCTGGTGGGCTCCGCCGGCATGACGGTGATGCTCGGCGTCATGGCGCTGGCGTTCACCCAGGCGAGCGGGGCCGCGGAGGACATCCAGCTCACCGGCGCCTGGGGCCCGGTCGCGCTGGTCGCCGCCAATCTCTACGTCGTGTTCTTCGGTGCGACCTGGGGCCCGGTCGTGTGGATCCTGCTCGGCGAGATGTTCCCCAACCGCATCCGGGCGGCAGCCCTCGGCGTCGCGGCGGCCGCGCAGTGGCTCGCGAACTTCACGATCACCCTCACGTTCCCGCCGCTGCTCTCGGCGTTCGGCGCCTCGATCCCCTACCTGCTGTACGGGATCTTCGCCGCGTGCTCCTTCGTGTTCGTCCTGACCCGCGTGCGCGAGACGAAGGGTGTCGAGCTCGAGGACATGCCCGAGGACACGCGGACCCGGCGGCACTGACGGGCGTGGCCGGCTCCCCGGACCCGGCCACGCCACCCGGCTCGACCGTTCGACGCATCACCTCCTGATTGGTTGCTTGGCGCAAGCATCTTGGCGTATTGTTGCTTGCAGCAACCAAGGAGTCGAGATGCACCACGAGCGCCCCGTCACGAGCCCGCCGTCCGGCGTCGGCACCGCCGACCTGGTCGACGCGCTCACGCTCCTCGGCCGCACGCAACGTGTCGCGGCCGAGCGGACGGCGCGCGATCTGGGCTGGCCTCGCGCAGGACTCGGCGTCCTGCGGATGCTCGGCTGCTCCGGCGCAGCACCGCTGTCCGACGTCGCCGCCGCGCTCCAGGTCGACCTCTCCGTCGCGAGCCGCCATGTCGGCGCCCTCGCCGACGCCGGCTACGTGGTCCGCGCGGTCGACGAGGACGACCGCCGGGTCCGCACCGTCGAGATCACGGACGCCGGCCGCGCACTCGTCGAGCGCACGAACGAGCAGTTCGCCCAGCTCGCCGAGCGCATGTTCGGGACATGGTCCGAGGACGACGTCGCCGCAGCGGTCATCCAGCTCCGCCACCTCACGGACGCCATCGGCGCCACGCACGACATCGACCCACACCAGAACGTCTCGAGGATCTGAGCCCATGAGCAGCACCACCACACAGAGCGCGGAAGCACCGCCGTCGACCCCGTCGACCGGCTCCGCCCCGATGTCCCACCGCCGGGTCCTGGAGGCGCTCTCCGGGATCCTGCTCGGCATGTTCGTCTCGGTCCTCGCCATGTCGGTGGTGTCGAGCTCGCTGCCGAGGATCGTCACCGACCTCTCGGGGTCGCAGTCGTCGTACACCTGGGTCGTCGTCGCGACCCTGCTGACCTCGACCATCACCGTGCCGATCTGGGGCAAGCTCGCCGACCTGTACAACCGCAAGACGCTGGTGCAGGTCGCGCTGGCGATCTCGGTCGTCTCCGCGGCGTTCGCCGGGTTCTCGCAGGACGTCGGGCAGCTCATCACGGCGCGCGCGTTCCAGGGCATCGGGGCGGGCGGCCTGCAGGCGCTGTCGGTCGTGCTGATCGCCGACATCGTCAGCCCGCGCGAACGCGGGAAGTACATGGGGCTGGTCGGCGCGTTCATGGGGGTCGGCATGGTCGGCGGACCGATCCTCGGCGGCTGGCTCACCGACACCTTCGACTGGCGCTGGAACTTCTTCGTGGGCCTGCCGTTCGCCATCGCGTCGATCATCACGCTGCAGCTCACGCTCAAGCTCCCGAAGCGGCCGCGCCGCAAGGCGAAGATCGACGTCGTCGGCGCCGCGCTGATCTCGGCCGGGATCGCCTCGCTGCTGCTGTGGGTCACGTTCGCGGGCGACAAGTTCGACTGGGCCTCCTGGCAGACGGCCGTGATGGTCGGCGGAGCGCTGCTGGCCCTGGTCGCCGCCGTCCTCGTCGAGCTGCGGGTCGACGAGCCGCTGATCCCGATGCACCTGTTCCGCAACCGCACCCTGGTGCTCGCCGTCATCGGCTCGGTCGCCGTGGGTGTGGCGATGTTCGGCACGTCGGTGTTCCTCAGCCAGTACATGCAGCTCGCGCGCGGCAAGACGCCGACCGAGTCCGGCCTGCTGACCATCCCGATGGTCGCGGGGATGTTCCTGACGTCGACCGTCGTCGGGCAGATCATCACGCGGACCGGGCGCTACAAGCCGTTCATGGTGGCCGGCGGAGTGCTGCTCACCGGCGGCCTGGCCCTGCTCTCCACCATCGACTTCCGCACCAGCCTGGTCCTGGTGAGCGTCTACCTGTTCCTGCTCGGGTCAGGCGTCGGCATGCTGATGCAGAACATGGTCCTGGCCACGCAGAACACGCTGCACATCAAGGACTCGGGGGCCGGCACGTCCACGGTGGCGTTCTTCCGCTCGCTCGGTGGCGCGATGGGCGTCTCGGCGCTCGGTGCCGCGTTCGCCGTCCGGGTCAGGGACGGGATCACCGACGGCATGCAGGCGATCGCGGGCCGGCTCGCCGCGGCGGGCATCGACCCGTCGCAGCTCGGCGGCGGCTCCGACGACAGCCTGCCCGACCTGTCGACCATGCCTCCCGTCGTGCGCGAGGTGATCGAACGGGCCTACGGCGACGGCATCGCGGAGATCTTCCTGTTCGCCACTCCGCTGGCCGCGATCGCCCTGGTCTGCGTGCTGCTGATGAAGGAGATCCCGCTCGGGCACAAGTCGGGGCTGGAGCAGATGAAGGAGTTCGACACCGCCGGGTGAGCCGCCTGAGACCGGGCACAAGGTGAAATAACCGGCCGACATCCGGTCGCCACTGTGCCCCGTGGCCCTGACACGGAATGATGGGCCCATGTCCGAGACATCGACGGCCTCCGGCGACGGCGCCCATCCAGCGGATCTCGCTCCGTTCACTGCCCTGGAGCACGAGATCCGGCTGATCATCCGCCGTGCCCAGTCCGCGGGCACACGGATCGCAGAACGGGTCCACCCGGAGCTGGAGGCCAGCGCCTACCCGCTGCTCGCACACATCGCGCAGAACCCGGGGACGCGCGGCTCGGACCTGGCCGCGCACTTCGGTGTCGGGCGGGCGACGGTGTCACGACAGCTCAGCCGGCTCGCCGACCTCGGGCTCGTGGAGCGCGACATCGACCCGGAGGACAGCCGCGGACAGCGGATCACCCTCACGGCGGACGGCGCCGCCCGCTTCGAGCGAGCGCGCGCCAACCGCATCGAGATGTTCGCGGGCGCACTGGCCCGCTGGGACCGCGAGGACGTGCAGCACCTGGCCGACCTGCTCCACCGCTACTCGGCGGACCTGGTCGCCTGGCAGTCGCAACGCCGCTGAGCGAAGGGCTCAGCCCTGCTCGGCGACGCCCTCGGGGATCTCGTCGAAGGTCAGGCTGATCGAGTTCATGCAGAAGCGGTCACCGGTCGGGGTCTGCGGGGCGTCGTCGAACACGTGGCCCAGGTGCGAACCGCAGCGCGCGCACCGCACCTCGGTCCGGACCATCCCCATCGACCGGTCCTCCAGCAGCTCGACCCGGTCGCCGGCGAGAGGGCTGTAGAACGACGGCCACCCGCAGTGCGAGTCGAACTTGGTCTCGGACCGGAACAGCTCGTTCTGACACGCCCGGCAGCGGTACACGCCCACGCGCTTCTCGTCGAGCAGCTCGCCGGTCCAGGCACGCTCGGTCCCGGCCTTCCGGAGCACCCCGTACTCCTGCGCGGACAGCTCCTCGCGCCACTGCTCCTCGGGCTTGGACACCTCGTACGTCATCGCTCGCCTCCACTCGGTACGTCAGGAGCCGGGCGGAACGACGATCGCGTCTGCACCGGCTCCTGCGTCAACCTATCCGGCAGGGCTGATGTTCCGCCCGCGGCCACGCCCGCCCCGGCGCCGACGCCGGTTGCCGCCCCCGTTGCCGCCACCGCCGGTGCCCGAGCCGCTCCCGGCGGCCTCCGCGGGACGACCGCCACCACCGCGCCGGCCCTCGCCGGCGGGGCGCTCGCCCGTCCTCCCGCCACCGTGCCCGGCCGCGCCGTTGCCGCCCGCGCCGCCACCCTGCGCGCCACGACGGCGCCCGCCGCCGCTGCGGCCGCGGCCCTGGCCGCCACCGTTCCTGCCGGACCGCGGGGCCGCCGTCGACCCCGCGCCGCCCTGGACGGGCGGCGGCGCCTGCTCCACGAGCGGTGCCATCTCACCCACCAGGTCCGACACGATGTGATCACCCGGGACCACGGTGCGCGGACGCGCCGAGATCTTCGCCTTGCGGGTGAGCACGCTCATGTCGCCGCGCTGCTCCGGCAGCATCACCGTGACGACGTCCCCGACCGAACCGGCGCGCGCCGTGCGCCCGGAACGGTGCAGGTACGCCTTGTGCTCGGCCGGCGGATCGACGTGCACCACGAGCTCGACGTCGTCCACGTGGATGCCGCGCGCCGCGATGTCCGTCGCGACCAGCACCTTCACGTCGCCCGACGTGAAGGCCGCGAGATTCCGCTCGCGCGCACCCTGGCCGAGGTTCCCGTGCAGGTCCACTGCGGGCACGCCCGACGTCGTGAGCTGCCGCGCGAGCTTCTTGGCCTGGTGCTTGGTCCGCGTGAACAGGACGCGGCGGCCCGTGCCCCGCGCGAGCTGGTGCACCACGTCCTTCTTCGCGTCGCGGTCCGCGACGGCGAGGATGTGGTGCGTCATCTGCGGCGGCGGAGCGGCGGCGTCGTCCACGGAATGCGTCACGGGCTGCTTCAGGTACCGCTTGATCAGCACGTCGACACCGTTGTCCAGGGTCGCGGAGAACAGCAGCCGCTGGCCGTCGCGCGGCGTCCGGTCGAGGATGCGCTTCACGCCGGGCAGGAACCCGAGGTCGGCCATGTGGTCGGCCTCGTCCAGCACGGTGACGTCGATCGCGTCGAGCGACAGCACGCCCTGCCCGAGCAGGTCCTCGAGCCGCCCGGGGCACGCCACGATGATGTCGACCCCGGCCGCCAGGGCCTGGACCTGCTTGTTCTGGGAGACGCCGCCGAAGATCGTCGTCGTCCGCAGCCCCATGGTGCGCGCGACGGGCGCGAGCGCCTCGTCGATCTGGTTCGCGAGCTCGCGCGTCGGGCAGAGGATGAGCCCGCGCGGCCGCTTCCGCGCGCTCGACGACGGCCGGCCGGCTCCCGAGCCGGCGGCCAGCCGGGTCACGAGCGGCAGCGCGAACGCGAGCGTCTTGCCGGAACCGGTACGCCCACGGCCGAGCACGTCACGCCCGGCGAGGGAGTCCGGCACGGAGGCTGCCTGGATGGGGAAGGGTTCGGTGATACCGCGGTCGGCGAGCGAACGCACGACGGCGTCGGGCAGGCCGAGTTCGGCGAAGGTTGTCACAGGGTGCGTGGCCTCTCAGGGCTCGTTGCTGGCTTCCGCCGCGCAGCAACCCGGAGGGAACCTCACGACGCCGGGCGCGCGGGTTCGCGCTGCCCTCGATAAAAAAGTGTCTCACGTTCTTGTGGTTCGATGGCCCGCATGACGGACTTCTTCGCCCAGGCCGGCGACGTGCTCGGCACCATCTGGAGCGCCGCGATCACGCCGGTGGACGCGCCGTCCTCCGTCCTGGTCCTGACCATGTGCGGGGTCGCGCTGGCAGTCGTCCTGTTCCGGCCGTCATGGCGCCTGACCAGGCATGTCATCACGATCGCGCACGAGGCGGCGCACGCGTTCGCCGCGCTCCTGACCGGGCGGAAGCTCGAGGGGATCCGTCTGCACTCGGACACGTCGGGCGTGACGGTGTCGCGTGGCCGGCCGCGTGGTTTCGGGATGATCGTCACAGCGTTCGCCGGGTACGTCGGGCCGGGCGTGATCGGGCTGGGGGCGGCCTGGCTGCTGCGTGAGGGCTACGCCGTCGGGCTGCTCTGGCTGCTCGTCCTGCTGCTGGCCCTGCTCCTGGTGCAGATCCGGAACCTGTTCGGGCTGTGGTCGATCCTCGTCAGCGCGGCCGCGCTCATCTTCGTCTCGTGGTGGCTCTCGCCGGACGCGCAGATGGGGACCGCGTACGCCGTGACGTGGTTCCTGCTGTTCGGCGCGGTACGGCCGGTGCTGGAGCTGCAGGTACAGCGTGCCCGCGGACGCGCGCCGTCGTCGGACGCCGACCAGCTCGCCGGGCTCACGAACGTTCCGGGACTCGTGTGGGTGGGGCTGTTCCTGCTCGTCACCGGCGGCTCGGTGCTGCTCGGCGGCGGATGGATCCTCGCCGCAGCGGTGTGACGCGACCGGGGCAGCGCGCCGACGATACGGCGCGCTGCCCCGGTGGACGAACCGTGCGGCTCGTCGACGTTTTTCGGCGAGGCCTCAGGCCTGGACCAGCACGAAGCCCGGACCTTCGGTGTCAGGCTGCACGTCGAGCGTCAGCTCGTCGAGCGCGGCGGAAGCCGCCTGGTCGACGAAGACATGCGTGGTATCGGACTGAGCAACAACCTGGTCCTCGATCTCAGGACCCTGGACGAGCACGAGCTCGAAGTTGCCCGGCTGACCCGTTGCCTCCGCGATGCGAAGGCCACCTTCGGCAGGAACCTGGTTCTCCTGGACCAGGCCCTCGACTGCTGTGCGGGCGTTGTCGGTCACGGTGAGCACGGCGGGCTCCTCTCGTCGGTGTCGTGACACGCCCCACCGAATCAAGGAGCGAGCGACACCGCAAGCGCGCAACGCGGCGGAGACGACATCTCCGACGATGAGGGCATCACTCCGCCGCCGCGCCGAGTAGGGTGAAATCTGCGGCTGACTTCGCGCTGACCTGGGTAGGCTGAGGCGTCGCGCGCCGACCAGGCGCCACGGGCCTCTAGCTCAACTGGCAGAGCAGCGGACTTTTAATCCGCGGGTTCTGGGTTCGAATCCCAGGGGGCCCACCAAAGTCTGTCTCTGACCTGCACAGACAGACCAATGCCCGTGGTCCGATCGAACACACGATCGGACCACGGGCACTGTCACGGGCACCGTCAGGCCGCGTCGCCCGCCTCGTCGCCGTCGTCGGACCGCTGGAACAGTCCGTCGAGCGGGCTCGACGCGCTTCCTACGATGCGGCGGCCCATGTACACGTCCTGCGTCATGGACGGCCGAGCGTGCCCGAGCTGGTCCGCGATAGCCCGTGCCGTCGCCCCGCCGCCGTCGAGCAGCGTCGCGACCGTGCGCCGGGCCGTGTGCGACTTCACCCAGGCGAATTCCTCCCCACGGGCCTTACGGAGATCCTTCCCGGCGTTGCCCACGTCTCGGAGGCCACCCTTCGAGTCCGGGAAGACCAGCGCGTCCGGAGCCTGCCCGTCGGCACGACGACGGAGCATCACGACGCACCAGTCCGAGAGCCGGAGTGCCCGCTCCGAGGTCTCCGTCTTGACCGGCTTCCGGATGAGGCCACGACCCTTGACACGGCCCACGGTCCACTCGATGTGGACTACGCCGGCGTCCAGGTCCACCTCGGACCAGCGGAGCGCGAGAGCTTCGCCGAGACGTACCCCCGTGGCGAGCAGGAAGCGCATCAGGTCCGGGAGGTCGCGACGCCTGGCGAACGTGTCGCCGTCGAGCCGTTCGAGGAAGCTGGACACCTCTTCGCGGGTGAGCGCACGAGGCGCGGAGCGCCGCCCTGCCTCCAGCCGTGCGACATCGCGCACGGGATTGGCGCGGAGCACGTCGCGCCGAACGAGCATCCCGCATGTCCCGTTCAGGATCGCTCGGACCGCCTTCGCCGTGGCGAACCCCTTCCGACGCCGCAGCTCGTCGATGAACCGATCGACCCTGCCCGCCGTGAGGTCCGCGATACGCACGCGGCCGATGGTCTTGTAGACCTCGACGCGCGCGTACCGCTCGTACTGGTCCAGCGTCGTCGGGGCTCGCGAACCCTCGTTCACGAGCACGCGGTACGCCTCCAGCCACTCGCGGACGGCTTCCTCGAGCGTCGCTCCCTTCTTGAGCGTGCCGTCCGCCGCCATGGCGGCATCGATGTTCCGTTTCGCGGTCCGTCGAGCTGCCTCCTTCGTCTTCCCGACGCCGGTCCCCTTCCGCTTCACGCCGTTCAGGTCGCGGTACGCCTGCCGGGCCCGCCACCCCGAGGGGGTCTCCTCGTAGGAGACCTCCCCGCGCTCCCCCGGCTCCAGACGGCGCTTCACGATGCGACCCCGGTCGGGAGGTCGGCGACCCAGGCGTGCACGTCCTGAGGGCGGTACCGGATGTACTTCCCGACGCGCCGCGACGCCGGCCCCTTGCCCGACGAGCGCCAGGCGTACAGCGTCGCGACGGGAACTCCGAGGAACTCGGACACGTCGTCGATGGTCCACAGTCGGTCGATCTTCGCGGTGGGGTTCGTGGTTCGCGTGGTCACTGTGCTTTCGTCCTTTCGGCGGTTACTTCGTGGCCGGGCGGTCGGGCGGCCGGGTGCTAGTGCTAGAGCGCGCGGTCTGTCCGTCCGGCGGGTATGTGAGGGCCGTAGCTCGGCTACAGGCGGGGGTACTAGCGGCCTAGATCGGCGGTATCTCGCGGTTCTGGGTGCTAGTGCTTCGACTAGCGCTAGGCGACCTCCGCCTAGCGTCCGAGGGGTGAGCGAGGGGATGAGGGGTGACGGGTGTCACCCCTTGATGTCACGGCTAGATTCGGTGTCTGACCTGGGGTTTTAGCCGTGAGGGTGAGGGGTGACGTCACGTCACCCCTCACCCCCTCGCGGGCGGGGCTACTCGCGGAGCCGGAGCAGGGTGCGGGGCTGTCCGCGGTACTCGTCCTCGTGGCGCTCGATCAGGCCGCGTGCGATGAGTTCGTCGATCGCGGTGTCGAGGTGCTGGCGCAGGTTCGGCCCGAGGCCGCGCTTGACCGTGCTGGCCGAGACCGGCGTGGTGGTGAGCTTGTCCAGGACCTTCTTCGCGGTGCGTTCGACGATGGCGGTGTCGTGGTGCTCATCGAACGCGGCCCGTGCCTCTGCTCGCTCGCGTGCGGCGCGCTGGGCGTCGGCGTGTAGCGCGTCGCGCATCCGGGCGCGGGTGCGGTCGGAGACGGCCATCACGTAGCCGGCCAGGTGCCAGTCGGGTTCGGTGACGTCGGTTCGCCGGGCGAGCAGGGCGAGCAGGGCCGCGACCTTGAGCCGGACGAGAGACTGTTGCCCGTCGTCGTCGGTCACTTCCTCCCGGAGTCGGGCGCGGCCTTCGGCCTGGAGTTCGGCCTTGATCGAGGTCGCCACGTGCAGGAGGGTGTGGCGGGGCTCGGTGGTCAGGACCGGGCTGGACCAGTCCAGCGGCTCCGGGGCGGGTGGGAGTGTGTCCGGTGCGTCGGGGTCGGTGGCGGGCATCCACAGGAACCGCTGGGGCGTGCCCCCGGCGTCGTCGCTCAGCAGTGGTCCAGCTTTGCGCGGCTGCACGCCCGCGACGAGCGCGGCCCGGTAGGAGTGGGCGGGTACGAGCTTGCGGCGTGTGGCGTCGGCGTTCTGGAAGCCCAGGGCCTCCCCGGAGAACATCTTGCGCACCTCCGAGGCCGTGGTGGACGCCTGACGGCCCAGCAGGGCCGTCAGGGTGTCGACCTCGGGCACGTCGAACCACACCGAGTGCGGCGCGGGGATGTCCTGGCCGTCATCGTCGGTGTCGGTGAACACGTGCGAGATGCCCTCGCCCGAGCCCAACGGCCGTTCCGTGATGAGCCGACCGCCACCGGGCGGCACCGCGAGGAAGCTCGCAGCGGCGCGCGTGGCCACACCCTTGCCGACACCGGACGGCGCGACCAGCCCGACGAACACGTTGAGCGAGGCCACGGCGGAACGGTCGTTGCCTCGTGGCGGGAGCACCACGGACGGCGGGACCGACAGCGCCACGCGGGCCAGCACGCACCCGAGCACGGCCCACGGTGAGGCCATCGCCGCACGGGCGTACTGGCGCACGGCCGACAGTTCCGGGCGGGAGTCCCAGAACCCGAGTCCCACGGTCTCCACGTCCAGCGCGCTGTCCGTCGTCCTGTCCGTGTCACCTTGCGTACGGGCGGACATGTCCGTCGCGTCGAGGGGTAAGGCGGGTGCGGGGGTGACGTGATCGTCTCCCGTGGTGTTCACTGGGTTGGGGCTGTTCATCGTGTTCCTTCCTGGCGGTCGGACTGGTGGGAGTTCTGTCCGGACGTCCGACCCCTGGCCGGGTCGGGTGTCCGCGTGTCCGGGGCGGACAGTTGGCGCTGTCCGCCTCGGTGCTGTCCGGGCTGGTGTCCGCCCGAATGTCCGCCGGGGTGTCCGGGTCGCGTGTCCGCGTCCGGGTGCCTGTCCGCCCGCGCCGTGCGTGGGGTGAGGCCGTAGCGGTGGGCGAGGTAGGCGGGGTCGAACCCTGCTCGCGCCAGCGCGTTCGCCAGCTCGCGGCGCTCGGCCTCGCTCGGGATCGCAGCGGCCGGCGTAGGTGGCGGTTCGGTGCGGGCCAGGTGGGCGTCCAGCCCGCGGGAGTGGCGACGACGCCGTTCGATCGCGTGGAGACGGGCTCTCGCGGCGGTCGCGGCGCGGCGGCCGGGTGGTAAGCCGTGCCAGTCGTGGCCGGGCCTCGGGGCCTCGGCGGATGCCGTGGTGGGCATTCGAGGGTTCCTCTCGGTGGGTGTGTTCCTGGCCGTGTGGCCGGGGCTTGAGGGCGGTAGCGGTAGCGGGTCTGGGACCCTGCCGAGGGGCCGTAAACCGGGTTTACAGGGGTCCTGGCTTGGTGGGGCTCTCGCGCTACCTGGGGCCGGGATCGTTGGAATCTCGCGGATTCTGGGGTAGCGCGCCGGGTAGTGGCGGCGCTACCGGTAGCGGGTGCTTGCGCTACCTTCGCGGGCCGTCGTCGGGGTCAGTCGCGGTCGGTCCAGCCCGCACGCCGCGTGTTGCCCGCCGCCTGGGAGCGGGCCAGGATCGCGTCCGTCTCGGCGCGACGGACGGCGGCCTCGCGCTCCTGCTGGGCGAGGAACCCGTCCACGTCGTCAGACGGGAGCACGTCACCGCGCAGCTCGATGTACAGGTCGTTGGCCGCGTCGTAGCCGAACGCGACACGGTGGACCTCACACGCCGCCATGTCGTGGTCCAGCTTCCGACCCGGCAGACCGGCCTCCGTGCCCATCGCCCACGCGTCCTCCTTGACGAAGATCCGCACCTCCCTCGCGTGCACGTGCGTCTCCATGACGCGGTGCTGACCGAGCCGCCCGATCAGCGCGCCCGCCTCCACGAGCGCGTCCAGCAGCGTGCGCGGCTCACCCGCCGCGATCGACGTCACACTCTCCGTCGTCGTCATGCTCATCGTTCCCCATCCCTTCGGGTTACCCCCCTAACGGTTAGGGGGCTTACGGAGAAGGTAATGGGGGGTTACCCCCGTGCGCAACCCCTGGAGGGAAATCCCCCCTAACTTCTTCCGGCATACTGGGACTCATGGACCCGCGAACGTTGCAGGAAGCCGCCACTCTCACCGACCCGATCGAGCGTGCGCGCGTGCTGACGCGGATGATGACCGAGGACCAGGGACTCCTTGACGCCGCCGCCCGGTACCGCCGCCAAGCCATCGCTGACGCGCGCGAGGGAGGCATGTCGCGCGAGCAGATCGCATCCGCTCTCGGCGTCACGCCTCCACGCATCACGCAGATCGCCAAGGGACCAGTCGCGAAGGCGCCAGAAGCATCCGCCACACCAGCACCCCGCGTCCTGGTCCAGCGGAGCATCCCGACGCCACCCTCCGTCCGTGGCAGCGTGAGCCTCTATCTCGTCGAGGCAGAACGCCAGGGCATCAAGGCGGATCGGAAGATGCTCTACATCGGCTTGGAGCCCGCCACCGAGCACGTGGCAAACGCCTTGCACGTCGAGACCGGCGACGACGTCGTCGCGCGCCGGAAGATGATGTTCGCGAACGAGGTCCCCGTCCGCATCGCGACGTCGTACTTTCGCGCGGACCTGTTCGCCGACACCCGCATGAACAAGCCCGACTTCGTACGCCCATCGCTCCAGGCCGCGCTGGACGAACTCGGGTACACGTTCGGCCGCGCGGAGGAATTCCTCATCTCGCGTCGGCCGACGATCTTTGAGCGCGAGACCCTGGAACTCGAACCTGATGAGTGGGTGGTCCAGGTGCTTCGCACGAGCTACAGCGCAGAAGACACCCCGGTCCACGCACTGGAGACCGTGTGCGCCGCAACGCGCCACCTGTTCCCCATCGGCCAGGTAGCCGGCGCCGACGAGTTCTGATCCAACCTAGGGCTGACCAGGCTTACTGTCGACCTGTTCAACGATCCATAGGACCCCATCGGGGGCCACGTCGAACTGCACGGCTCGACGACCCACTGCTACACCCTCGGGTGCACCGCACTGCATGGAGTCCGGGGTAGGAGTCTGTTGGAGTCGTCGGTGGTACGGAGCCGCACGCAGGACCGCCCCATGTTCGTTGTGAATCGTGAACCCAGATTCGTGCTGGCCGACCTGAAGTGTCGACCCTGCGATCCCGACACGCACCCAGTCAGGATATGGACTCGAGGGTTCAAACTTTTCCGGTATCTGGCCAAACACGAGGTCCAGATCAGCTGCCCATCCGTCCAGGGGACGAGGGATCGTCACCCGAGCACTACTGGCGCGCCTCGGCACACGCGTCAGAGCGTCAGGGAGCGCACAAGCCTCGGGCGTCACTCGTATCCGAATAGCGAGAACGCCGAGTTGCTGCGACACGCCAGGGAAATGCAACGGCCATCCGTCCCGTGGTGGCAGCAGCCCCAGGGCCGGGGCTTCCTTGATCCCCTTTCCACTGCGCGGGTCGGGCTCGACTCGGAAGTGCCCTCCCGAGGGGTGGCGAGGATCCACACCGTGCAGACTGACCTTGAGCCCGCCGAGGTCCGCGTTCGTGAGGTAGAACGATGTTCGGTGCGCCCACAGATGCCAGGTACTGGAGAGCGGGCCCTGATCGGTACCGACATTGACATAGAGACGGAACCGCTTCTTTCCACCCATGCGTCGGAAGGTATCGGACGGGCGTCGTCACGGGCACCGAGCCACGGAGAACGACCGAAGGTAACCCCCATTACCCCGCGATCACGACAACAGTAATCCCGGGTAACCTGCACGGGGAAACGTCTCCGCGGGTTCCGGGTTCGATCCCCGGGGGGCCCACCTTCGCTCCAGGTCAGGAGTGGTTCCCGACCTGGGGTGCGCCCGTTACGGGGTTCGCATCCAGCGGAAACCCACCGCTATCGCACCCGCTGTCCTGCCGAGGCTTTCACTCGATCTGCCTGTAACGAACGAACTCCACAGCGAAGCCGGCCTCGCCGTCGCTCAGTTCGAGGTTGGACGGACTGAACGTCACGCCGAATCTAGCGATGATGGAAGCATCCCAGTTGGCGTCGACCATCCCCGGCGACGATGTGTAGATGTGGCTCCAGCCCTGCGCTTGTGCATGAGCAGCCGGGACCACGGCTTCCAGTCGCACTCGCAGTGGCTGTTCGAACTCTACGTACACCTCTCCCCCCGGGAGCTCACGCGTAAGTGCGGTCTGGAGTTCACCGCGATCGTGAACCTGGGCAACAGTCGCGTCGCTCGCTTCAAGCGGCAGCCGTGCCGAGGCAGGTTCCATAGCGGTGTCCTCGTACCCCCATGGGCCGAGGTACACCTCTGCGAACGTCAACTCGCGGTCAACGGCCGCGTCTTCCGCGGGTACCTCCTCGGTCGCTGGACTGACACGATCGATCACCCACCGTCTCAGGTCGGTGATGAGTTCCAGGGAACCAGAAAGTTCGTCTACTTCAGACTGCAACTCACGGCAGAGTTGGTCCGCTTCCCCTCGGAAGGCCTTGTCGCGGGTCGCGAGATAGACGGTGTGCCCACGCTCGACGAGGAGTCGTGCACTCAACCACACCAGCGTGTCCCTATATCCCCCGCCCTTCCCATCGAACGGAGGGACTCGGTCGGCCGCCCTCTGCACCACCAGGGCGTGACTGTCTTCCGGCCATGGCAGTGTGACGATGCCATAACGCCGGAGTGCGTCAGAAAATAGTTCGGCATAGCCGGTCGTCGGAGACGGATGAAATGCGGCAGGCAAACCGAGCCGCCGTCGGGCGTTGTTTTGCTTCAGCATGGCCTGGTGTGCTTCTTCTACAGCCCGGCCGTGATTCGCCACGGTCTCGACGAAGACTGATGCGGGGATCGCGATGCGAAGATGAGGGATACGTGCAGCCTGGCGATAGGTGACGCCGGAAAGCGACCAGTCGGAGGCAAGCTCGGTGCTGTCGAGAACCAAATAGGCCGGGAGGTCTGCGCTCGGGCTCATGTCGCATCTTCCCACGTGGCGCAAGGTCCGCGGCCATGCGGGCCCTCCTCGGCGGGCGTCGGAGGAGACCTGGTAGACCAGGCGGACCGCGCGCTAGGGTAAAGCATGACAAGTCCTGATGAGGTCGCAGTTGTGCCCATCGACGTGGAACACCTACTCCTTGACTGGGCGAACCCCCGGCTCGCGGCAGAAGATCATGACCCCGAGCGTTCGCAGGCGGACCTCGTTGCGATCATGGATCGGAAGTACAACGCCCTCGCCGTCGCTCAGTCCATCGCGAGACACGGGTTCTTTCCAAGCGAACCTCTCATCGCAATCGTCGAGGGAGATAACTTCAGGGTCCTCGAAGGAAACCGCCGGCTCGCTGCCCTGAAGGGCATGCGCGACGACCAACTCAGGGAGCGGTTGGCGCAGGAGAACCGCGGATGGTCACGCTTGGACGTCAGCCGTGTCCCGGCTCGGGTGCCCGTCCTCATCGTCGAACGAGAAGAAGACGTAGACCCTTTGCTTGGATTCCGGCACATCTCCGGTATCGATCCATGGTCTCCATACCAGCAAGCACAATTCATCGCCAAACTTGTCGACGAGAGGGAAATGCCCTTAGAGGCTGTAGCTGACGTAGTCGGGCGCCCGCTGACAGAGGTGCGATCCATGTATCGCGATTTCGACATTCTGCGCCGAGGGCAATCGTTGAAGGTGGACGTTAAGTCCGCTCGGGACCGTTTCGGCGTTTTCACCGCCGCGATGGGTAGGCCCGCGATCCGCGCGTTTATTGGAGCGTCCGACCCTGCTGAAGTTGACCCTGAGTACGAGCCTTTCGAAGACGAGAAGGCGCCCGAGTTCGAAGAGTTGCTCGGTTTCTTGTTCGGTAGTCCGACTGAGACACGGGTCGTCGGCGACTCCCGCCAGATCAAGGATCTCGTTGCGGTCTTCCGAGATGAGAGCGGGGCGGCGCTGCAGGAACTAAGAGCCACGCGGGACCTCGGGGAGGCGCTGTCTGCGCTCGGGCAGCCTGACGCTCAGGTGACCCGTGCGCTGTCGCTGGCGAACCGACATCTCCGGCGAGCTATAGAAGCGACCCCGGGCGCACTATCCGCTGAGGCGGTCACTGAACTTTCAACCGCACAGTCGCTAATCGAGCAGTTGACGGCGAAGTCAGAGGCCACGTCGTGACCGTATATTTTCGGACGGCGGAGGTTGATGCGTTTAGTCCCAACGCTGTTGCGGACACAGTTGAGGTCCAGTTGCTCGCTTCGGGCGACGCGTATTTGTCGTACTCGGAGTATCGCGACCTATTTCCAGCCGGCTCTGGCCCGGCCGCCATCGAATTAGAGACTGGTTTCGCCGAAGTCGAGGATCGTGCTCGGGTCATGGGGCGACACTATCCTTTCAGTTTTGACGGGCAGGGAGTGCGATTCGACCCTTCCGGGACGTGGGAGGTGTACGCCTTCCTGTTGCTTCTTTCGCTGCGCGGAACACCGTTCCGAGAAAATCAAGACTGGAAGCGCTCAGACCCCCTCTTCGACTTCGTGGTGATGCGCGCATTCGCTAGCAAGTACTCGGAAGTCCTGCACTTCGGGTGGCCGCCTAGAGGCGACCGCCCTCCTACTTTCCCTGAAGCCATTGACTGGGCTGCAGAGTCGTTGGGTCTGGAGTTGCGCTCTGTGACACAGTCGCTCCCCACACACCGGCAAGACGGCGGTGTGGATGTAATCGCGTGGAATCCGTATGCCGACCGCGCGAACGGTTTCCCTGTCGTGTTGGTACAGAACACGATTCAGCAACACTTCGCTGGAAAGCCTGCGGACGTCGACCCTCTCCTGTGGCGGGACTGGATCAACTTCGGCAACACTCCTGGAGTCGGTTTCGCAGTTCCTTTCGTGCTAACCGCGGACGACCCCTGGCGCCCTCAGGTCATCAGCAGGGTGCTTGACTTTGTAGATCGCCCACGCCTCATGGAGATGCTCGCTAGCGACGAGCCGAGCGACTGGGATCGTTGGGCCGGTATCACGTCATTTGTCGCCGAGCAACTGGCCGCTATTCAACAGGAAGCGACCGCGACAGCAGCGTCTGTCGCTCCTGCGCGGTCGCGGAAGAGGAAAGCGCGTCCCCCGCGGCCGGCCACGGCTTAAGGTCCGCCCTGCTAGTCAATTTCCAGCACAAAGGGGTTCACTTGTCACTGCGGGTGCGGGTGCGGTAAGCGCAACAACCGGCGGAACGGCTCTGTCTACTTGGCGGCCGATGGGCCGAGCAATCGGATTGGCCGGTTACCCATCACATCATGCGCATCGCCGGACGACGAAAGACGGTCCCAACTTTAGTAGTTGGGACCGTCTTTCGTGGCTCATGGGGCGAGCCTCCTCCGTGCGCCCAGCTGAGTCAGGAGTGTCGAGAGGACCACGGTGCCCCCGCGATCACCCGCCGAACTGCTCCAGAATCTCCCGCTGGTCCGGCCCCACATCCGGCGTAGCGACGTAGTACTTAGCCGTGATAGCCGAACTCGCGTGCCCGAGCTGCTTCGCCGCAGCAGCGATGTCCGCGCCCCTCTCCACAGCCGTTCCGACGCTCTTGCGGAATGTGTGCGGCGTGATCCAGGTCCACTTTGGGTGCTGCTCGCGGAACTTCCGCCACTGCTTCTCGACGGTGCTTCCCTCTCGGAGTCCCTGAACCGTGGAAGGGAAGACGAGGTCGAGCGGACCTGGAGCAACCTCGGCAGCGCGCCGTTCCAGCATCACCATGGCGAACTTCGGCACAAAGTAGCCTCGCGGCTTCTTGCCCTTCGTCGTGTCCTGACGGAACAGTCCAACGCCCTTCTCCCGGACTACTGTGCCCGTGAGGTAGACGATGTGCTCGTCAAGGTCGACCTCTGACCAACGCAGCGCCAGCGCCTCGCCAATGCGGCACCCCGTGGCGAGCATGACGTCGACGAGATCGGGTAGGTCCCGCGCCACCGCCTTGGTGTCCTCAGCGAGCGTCGCACGCAGCTCGACAACGCCAGCCACGTCCAGTGCGCGAACATCCTTGGATACCGTGGCCGGCACGGGTGTGACCGACCGTGCAGGGTTGACGCTGATCGCGTCCTCACGGACCGCAGCGTCCAGCATGCCTTTGAGGCACGTCAACGCGATCCGTGCATTCGCCGGGTGCTTCGCTACCTCGGCAGCAATCCAGGCTTCCAGGCGCGAGACAGTGCACTCGCGCAGGCGGAGACCGCCCAGACCAGGTACGACGTACTGCTCCGTGATGTACCTGTAGGTCTGGCGCGTGCCGACTGCCCGGCCGCTCGGATCGACCTTCGTCCGGAGCCAGTAGTCCGACAGCACATCGAGTCGGGTGTCTGCAGTGATCGTGTCGGACGACGTCCGCTTACGCGTCGTCAGTTCGGTCTGGAGACGCTGCTCCGCCTCGGTGCGCGTGCCGCCCCATGCCTCGACCGGGCGGGTGCGACCGTCGTTGTCGCGGAAGCGGCAGCGCGCGGCCCATCGGATCTTCTTCGTGGGCACGGTCTCACCGTCCGGCGTGCGCCAGGACTTGCCCTCTCCGACGAGCTTCACGCCGTTGTAGTACGGCGTGGTGTTGATCTTGCCGTGGGTGCCCACGGGCATTGGCTTACGCGACATGGTTGGTGACCTCCAGGGTCGTGACGTCGTGGTTGGGGCGGCATCGGGTGGTGTAGCCGGGGCCGGTGAGGGGTTCTCCGCAGTCGTCGCAGGCGGCGACCTGAGATGGTCCGTATTTCCGCCCCGCAACCCCCGCTCCCCCGTTTGTGCTGGTCAGAGGGTCGGAGTCGGCGGGGGTAGGCGGGGGTAGGCGGGTGTTGGCGGGGGTAGGCGGGTGTTGAACCCCCGCCTTTGACCCGCCCACCCCCGCCTACCCCCGCCTCGCGCAACGCTGTGACCTGCGATGACGGGGGTTGCGGGTGTTGCGGGGGTTGGATACGGGCCATCTCAGGTGGAGTGAGCGCCCAGACGGTGACCTTCTGCTTGTTCCGGGTCCCGAGGTCGTCCACGGTCCAGCCCGCCGACCGCAGCGCCGGCGCGTTGCGCTTGATCACACCGGCCACGGCACGCACGCTGCGCGGCCACGTGCGCGGGGGTAGCCCGTCAGGCTGGACCAGGGCGTGGAGGTCGGCAGCAGTGCCCTGCCACGCCTCGGTGATCGTCTCGGTCAGGGCCGCAAGGAACGGGTCCGACGTGACGGCGTCCAGAGCCAGGCTGTTGGCCTGATCGCTGTACGCGGTCAAGGAGTCGGTGCCGTGCACCTGGTCCAGCGCTCCCAGAACCATGGCGAAGTCAGCCATGCGCGGCATGGTCCCCAGACGGACCGACGGCATCCGCGTCTTGCAGATCCGCACCTGTTCCAGCAGCGCACCGAACACGCGCGGGTGCGCCGACTCCCACGCCGCGGCGAGCTGCGACTCGGGGCGGCGGCGATCCTCGGTGATCCGGTCCAGGTTGACCACGATGGACCGGTCCGCGAGGTCCGGCGCCATGGCTCCGACGTCGATCCCGTTCATGAGGATCACGCGGCGGAACGAGAACACCGACAGCCCGTCGTCGCTGTACAGCTCGCGGCGCACGTCGCCGTCCCCGGTCACGGCCCGACACAGCGAGTCCGACAGCCACGGCGGGATCGTGGACAGGTTGTCCAGCCCGACCACCCACGACCCCGACGCGGCGGTAACCCACCCGTCGGCGTCGCGGGGCGGCTTGCGCAGCGGCACCGGGGACGGGTCCACGAGCTGGACCAGGTTCTTGGTCGCGGACGACTTGCCCGTGCCCTGCTCCCCGAGCAGCGCGAGCATGGGGTGCGGGATGTGCGCCCACCCGAGGGCGGCGACGAGCCACCCGAGCACGAGCGGCCGGTCAGCCGCGGTGACGTTGATCAGCGCCCACAGGTCGTCCAAGGTGCCGCCCGGCTCAGGCATCGGCAGCGCACCCGACAGCGCGGTGCGGCGGAACAGCACCGGGGCCTCGGTGACGACGGACCACCCGTCCACGCCGACGCGCACGACGTGTTCGGCGGCGTCGCCCAGGTCGATCCAGGTAGCGCCGTCGTGCTCGGCAACGCGGATGTGGACCTGTTCCGGCTCGGCCTCGCCTGCGGTGCCCTGGAGCACGAGCAGCGCGTCAGCGAGGGCCTGCTGTCCTGCGATGGCCCCGGTGTGCTGGCGGTACGCCTTCGCCAGCTCGGCGCGCAGCGAGGACCGGCCGCCGCGCAGCATCCGCACGACGTTGCCGCCCGTGCGCGGCACCGCATAGGCGTCGCCGTCCGGGGTGCATCCGAGGTCGTAGCGCTGGAGTGCGAGGTCCACCAGGACTGCCGCGGCGGTCTTCTTCTCCGGTGCGCCATCGGACGCCGCGGCGGGAGTGGTCGGGTCGGTCGCGGGGGCGTCGGGGACGGTCTCGTTGGGCTGCGGGGCGCTCATGCTGCGCTCCGGGTGAACTGGTCCTCGATCCATGCCTCGACGTCCGAGAGGCGGTAGCGCAGGTGACGGCCGATCTTCACGCCGGGCGGTGTCGGGCGACCGGCCGAACGCTGCACGTACAGCGAGCGGACCGGGATGCGGAGCAGGTCGGCCACCTCCTGCGGGGTGAGCAGCACTTGGGCGGCGGCGCCTGCGATGTACGTGGTCATGGCGGTCTCCTTCTGCGGCGTGAGCGGTCGTGGTCGGGTGGGCGCGGTCATGCGACGGCCGCAGCGAGGTCGGTGCGGCCGAGGGCGAGCAGCTGGGTGCCGATGTGCTCGGTGTAGGCGGGCGGGACGGACTCGAACAGGCCCGCCCAGGTCATGTCGTGCTCGATGCCGAGCAGCGCCTTGACGACGTCCTTGCTGCGGGGCACGTAGCCGCCCTTGCGGACGTACTTGGCCTCGTACTTGTCGCGCCGCGCGCCGCCGTAGGATCCGGCGACCCACTCATGAGCGGAGTGGTCGCACGGCCGCGGCGCGGTGAGCGGGGTGTTGGTCTCGAACAGGCGCAGCCGCTGGAGATGGATCGTCACGCCGTCCGTGTCGACGGTCGAGAGGCCGAACATGCATCCGCACAGGCCGACCGGGTCGACCATCTCGGGTCCGGCGTCCTTGACGTTCTCGATGACGTACGGCAGGCCCGTGAGGGTCACGAGGGCGCGGAAGTCGGGGATGAGCTTGGGCCAGTCGGTGACCTTGCCCGCGTTGCCGCGAGAGTAGCCCTGGCAGGGAGGGCTGGCGTGGATGGCGTCGAAGTCCGCCAGGCCTAGCAGCTCGACGGTGCCGTCAGGGTGGGTGAACGGCAGCCGGTGACCGGCCAGCAGCAGGCGGAGCGCGATGAGGCCGTCCATCCGCAGGAACGGGAACGGGTAGCGGCGCTGGTTGACCAGGTCGATGCCGTAGACGTCGTATCCGGCGCGGTGGTAGCCGGTTCCGGCGCCGCCCTGGCAGCAGCACAGGTCCAGCGCACGCGGCCTACGTGGCAGGGACAGGATGCTCATGGTGTGTCCTCTCTCCAGCTGGTCGTGGGTGGTGGTGGTCATGCGGCGGTGCGGGGCTTGGCGGCCCCGCGGCGGAAGCCGGAGCGGATCGTCTGCCAGGCCTCGGCCTCGGTGAATGCGCCGTTGGCGATGTGGCCAGCGCACGCGTCCAGCAAGGTCCCGGCGGCGTCGGTCTCGGTCAGGGAGCCGCCCGCGATCAGTTCTCCGAGGCAGCACGCGGCGGCGAACAGGGCGTGATTGCGGGTGCCCTCGGTCGCCTCGCAGATGTGCTCGGCTTCCTTGGTCAGCACCGCCCGCAGGTAGGCGGAGCGGTGCGTGACGGGGCGCAGCTCGCGCGGGCTGACCGGTGCAGCCGGGCGCGTGGTCAGGCGCTGGACCAGCCAGGAGGGCAGCGGCTCGGGCGGGGTGTCGAGGCCGACCAGGTAGCGACCGGCGTCGGTCACCGTGGGCGGGGCGACGACGTAGCCGCCGTTGCCGCGGGTGTCGATCCACGGCCCGAGGCGTCCGGCGCTGTTGCCCAGCGGCTCGGTCAGGTGCGCGGTGGTGTAGTACCGGTGGACGCCGCCGGACGGGGTGTCCACGGTCCAGGTCTCGGGCAGGCCGTTCGGGTCACCGCAGTCCTCGGCAAGAGCCATGAGGACTCCTTCACCCGAGGTCGCCTCGCCCCGGGCCTCGACCGGCGGGAGGGCTGCACCCGGCTTGGGAGTGTCGGTGTCGATCACCAACAGCCCCGAAGGGCCGCACGCGATCCCGACGCCGTACGGGGCAGCAGTCCACGCCCGGCTGATCCGGTCGGGGTTCGTGGTGGCGCGCTGCTCCCATCCCGTGTGTTCCTTCCGGCACCACGGGTCGCGGTGGTCGCAGTCGGCCGCAGCGTGGCGCGGCGTCGCCGGGCGCTTGCTGCCCGGGATGAGCGGGAAGACGCGCCAGCCACGGGCGGCGTACTCCAGGGCCGTGGCCAGCAGCGCGCCCCGGTGCAGCTCGGCAGTGGTGCTGCCCGCGTGCGTACTGGTCCAGCGAGTGGGTGTGCTCATGACGGGTGCTCCCTCGGGTCCTCGGCCACGTTGTGCGGCCTGTTTTTGGCATGGGTGGGGTAGGGGCACGGCGGGTAGCGGTAGCGGCCCGCCGTGCCCTCAGCAGTGCGTGAGGTGGGGGTTTCGGGGTGCGCCGGCCGGGGCGCTACCCCGCTACTTCGTTGAAATCACGCCGTTTTCGGCGGTAGCGGGCCCGCTACCGGTAGCGGGCCTCCCGCTACCGATCGCGGGGTTCTCGATGAGCGCGGCGGGGGTGGTGTGGGCTACCTCGGCAGGGGCGGGACCGAGGGCGATACGGCACATCACCGTGACCAGCGTCGCGGTGAACGCGATCACGGCGACCACGGCGGCGATCGTGGCGACCAGGTCCAGCCCGAGGGCCTTGGACGCGACGGTGACGCCCAGGGCGACGACGAACACGGCTCCGGTGCGGCGGACGGCGAGCTCGACGGCGGCCACGAGCTCGCGGGCGTCGCGCACGAGCTCGGCGTACTCGGTCGGGCTGAGGTTGTCGTTGCTGTTCACGGTTCCTCCAGCGGTGTGGGCAGGTGGTGCGGGGTCAGGCGGCGGTGTGCCAGTGCTCGGGCAGCTCCTCTCCCTCCTCGGTGGCGTAGAGCCGTTCGGCCCATGCGGTCTCGAATGCTTCGACGGTCAGCCGGGGGTGAGCTGCCCAGAACTCGCGTAGCTCGGGCGAGGCGTACGCGGCGGCGAACGATCCTCCGGCGAGGAACAAGCGTTCCTCGGTGACTCCGGCGGCCCTGCCGCGTGCGTTGAGCAGGACACCGTTGGTGGCCTGGTAGGCGGCTGCGATGTGGGCTTCCAGGTAGTCGCCGTACTCGGACCGCATCGCGGCCCACTCGGCGGCGGCGCGCTGGAAGATCGGGGACATGTCACGCCTCCACCAGAACCGGCGCGGCATCCGTCACGGGGGTCTCAGTCGCCTGGGCCTCGTCGGGCGTCGGGTCCGGCGTCTGGTCCGGGGTGGTGGTGGCGCGTGCCTCGCGGAGCAGCTTGCGGGCGTAGCCGTCGCTCACCTCGTGCCCGGCGGCAGCCAGCGCCGACAGAGCGTCCGGGCCGGACGCGTCCGGAGCCTGGTCCAGCAGGCCGGACACGATGGCCAGGCGGGCGGACCGGTCCGCCCGGTCAGCACCGGACCGGACAGCGGACCGACGCGCCTTGGACCGGTTCCCGGACCGGACCGGGGACCGGCGCGATGACCGGTCCGTGGACCGGTCCGGACCGGTCATCGCCTCCAGTTCGGACCGGACCGACTCAGCGGCCCGCGCCTCGTACTCCGGCGCGGTCTGGACCGGCGCGGCGACGGCGAGACCGGCCACCCGCTGGTTCGTCTCGATATGCATCCGGGCGACGTCGGCGGTGCCGTCCGCGACGGCAGACAGGGACTCCAGCCAGGCGGCCACGTGGGCGCGCATCTGCTCCGGCGGCACGGTCCGCAGAGCGACCGCGCGGGCCTTGCGGCGCTTGGTCTCGGCGCGCTCGATGGCCCGGCGACCGGCCGGAGTGCCGGTCCCGGTCTCGTGGATGCGGGCGGCGTCCTCGACGGTCAGGAACAGGCGGTGCATGCGGGCGGTCTGACGCATGCTGGACCAGGACGCGCCGGACGCGAGGTGGCGGTCACCGATCAGGGCGAGGTGCCACATCAGGGCGGCGAGCAGCGGCACGACGAACCGGAACGCGACCGCGCCGGCCGGGTGGTCCAGGTAGACCTCGTGGACCGCGGCGAACACGCCCGACGCGGACGACAGCGCCCACGTCAGAGTGAGCAGCGTGCCGCCGGGCCGGTTGTCCCGGGCAGCCTCCCGAGCCAACAGGGCGACCGTCACGAGGCTCAGCTCGAACACGCCGGCGGTGGTGTACGCGGTGACCGGGTCCATGCCCAGGACGTCGGTACCGAACCCCACCATCGCGAGGTAGGCGGACACTGTCGAGATGAGGGCGACGGAGACGGCTCCGGCAAGGACCAGGCGACGCGAGCCCGGCCGAGTGGTGTTGGTGCTCATGGGTCAGTCCTCCTCAGTGGTGTCGGACAGTGCGATGACGTCACCAGCGGCCGTAACAACGTCGGTGCGGACAAGGCCCTTGCGGACGCTCACGCCGCGCTTGACGTTCTTGGAGGTGACGCCGTGGCGCTTGGCGGCGGCGTTGACCTGGGTGGCGTCCCAGCCCTCGTAGAGGGCGGGCTTGTGCTCAGCCAGGCGGGCTGCGAGCTCGTCGGACCAGACCTTCCCGGTAGGCCACTCCGGGTCGCTCTCGGGCCACACGGCAAGCAGGTGGTCCAGGATCGTGGAGTGGTCCAGGTCGGCGGCCTCGTCCCCGGCGGCCATGCCGGTCAGCAGGCCCTTGGCCTCGCGGATGGCACGGGCACGCTCAACGATCTTGTCGGCGGCGGCCCCGTCGACGAACGCGCCGCGCACGAGCTGCGGGTCGGACTTCTCCCCGGCGAGCAGGGCGATGCCCTTGTCCTCCTGGGAGAAGATCGTTGCCCGGTGCCCGGCCTTGTACATCGACGTGCCGAGGACCATGTCGTTGGTGGTCTGGTCCCCGACCCGCAGGCAGGCCCGCAGGCTCAGGAGCGCGCTGATGCCGGTCGGGATGGCGTCCTTGTTCGGTCGCTGGGTGGCGAGCCACAGCATGATGCCCAGGGCGCGGCCTCGGCGGGTGATGTCCTCGGTCAGCGCCGAAATCTCGCCGCCCACGGTCGGATCGGTGAACCCGAGCTGGGACTCGTCGATGACGAACAGCAGCGGCTTGAACCCATACGGGTTACCCACGGCAGCCAGCTCGTCGGTGACCTTGGACTCCGGGGCCACGTCCCGGGGCAGGCCACGAATGATCTTGGCCCGACGACGCATCTCGGCCTGGACCGCGCGCAGGTCGGCCAGCAGCGCGGCCAGGTCGTCGGGGTCGTCGCCGGAGCGGCACACGTGAGCGATCGGGGCCAGCGGCAGCAGGTCGCCGGTGCCCTTGAGCTCGTGAATGTGCAGCTCGGTGCGCGGGTCCAGGGCCGCGCCCAGGATCAGGACCCGCAGGAAGAACGTCTTGCCCATGCCGGGCAGGCCACCGACGACGCCGTTGTTGTACATGAGGCTCGTCGTGACGGGGCGGCCGCGCTGGTCCTCCCCGATGACGAACGGCTCGAAGACGTTCGTCTCACCCCGGTTGCGGTACTTCCACTGAGCTACGGCGCGCTCCGAGAGGCCCTTGTCCGCGATGAACAGGTTCAGGCGCGACGGGTGGGCCTTGGGGTTGCCCTCGGGCCACACCGTGTCGAGCGGACGCCGCAGCGCGGAGGCCAGGCGGTCCTTACGCTCGATCACGTCCGCAGCGGTCGCGCCCTGCGGCAGGTCGATGTGGATCTCCACGCCGCCCGTGGTGGAGAAGATCCGCAGCACCTTGACCTCGGCGTTGCCACGCTTGGCCTCACCCATCGAACCCAGCCCCAGGGTCAGCAGGGCATCCGTGACGACGTCCACCGTGAGCTTGGGAACGTCACCCTTGTGCGACTCCGCAAGGGGTGCGGTCATGTGCCGGGTGCCGACGACACCAAACGCGGTCAGGGCTGCCGCGCCCGTGGCAATGGCGGCGGCGGTCAGGCCCTCGGGGCCGGTGTAGGTGTTGATCGTGACCCCAGCGACGCCGGACATCACGCCGCCAGCGGCCAGACCGGCCAGGCGGGCGCGGACGCCGTCACCGTGCTCCTTGCGCAGCGTCTTCCACTCGCTGGTGCCGCGCACGCCCACCATGAGCGCGGTACGGGTGGCCTTGTTCTCAGCGTCCGTCACCCAGCGCGACAGGCCACGCACGCACAGCCCGAACCCGACGCTGGCACGGACGAGGAAGCGGGGCAGGTACACGAACGGCAGCCGGACGCCGTGGTGCGCGGTCCACGAGGCCACGAACTTGGCCTCACGTCGCGCAGCGGCGAGGAACACCTCCGGGGAGGTGGCCCACTGCGGCAGGACCGACAGGGGCTCGTGGTCCCCGCGGTGCTCGACGACGCGAGGCGCACGAGGCGAGGCCTCCGGCTCGGGGCGCGCGGGCGGGTCGATGACCTCACCCGACAGTGCGTTGTCGTCCTCGGGATGGACCAGAGCGGCGCCCTGGTCCAGCCGGTTGGCCTCGACCTCGTGACCGGGGCCGTAGACCATCGCGGTCAGAGCGGCGTCGTCGGGCAGCCCGTCATCCGGGGTGCCGTGCATGTGCTCGTTGGGGCTCGTCATTTCTCAGCCCTCCACCATGCCGTTGGCGCCCGTGAACAGGTTGTTGAGCAGGTCGTTCAGGGCGTCCACGCCCCACATGCCGAACGAGGTAGAGGCCAGGGCCAGCCCGAGGCAGACACCGAGGGTGAGGGTGCCGACCTTGGCCGTGCCGTACTTGACGGCGATGAACGAGACGATCAGCAGGAAGACCAGCAGGGAAACGGTGATCATGACGGTTCCTCTCAGGCGGTGCGGGTGGCGGGACGGATGACGACCCGGCGGGCCGTGGACAGCGGGCTACCCGGCGCGAACCCCGGGGCCGTTGACGTGGCGCGGTTGGTGCTCGTCTCGACGGCGGTACGCATCGCGACGCCGAGGGCGACGACCGCGCGGCGGTGCGCCCTGACGGCCACCTCGTCGGGCGAGGCAGCGAGGCGGCACTCGGCGTCCACCACGGCAACCTCAGCCGCGATGACCGGTTCCTCGGCGGCGATGGCTGCCAGGTCGGTGAACGTCGGCTCGACGTCGCTCAACACGTCGTAGCTTGTGTAGGTGTTCATCGGTTCTCCCCCGGGGTCGCGCGGCGCTCAGCGGCAATGGCGGCGTTGTGGGCGGAGCGCACGCTCTGCCGCATCGCCACGATCTCGGTGCCCATGCGCGAAACGGTCCGGCCCTCATCGGCCAGACCGCTTGCGAACAGCAGCCGCCCGGCCTTGATCAGGCCCTCGGACAGCGCGAGGAGCAGCCGCCTCGCGGCGGCCAGGTCCTCAATTCGGCTCTGTGTCATCACTCGCCTTTCAGATTGAACTAGGTTGGCTAGTCACATTCTCGAACAAGGCGAGACTTGCACAGCCTGGCTAGCCATGTCAACCGATAGCCGAAAGTTGACTAATTTGGCTGTCCAAGCGGGTACCGTGGAACACATGAGCCTCGACCCTGACGACCCGCGCCCGCCCTACCAGCAGGTCGCAGCCGCGATCCGCGCAGCGATCCTCACGCGCACCATCGCGCCCGGCGACAAGCTGCCCACCCAGAAAGAACTCGGGGAGCGCTACGGCGTAGCCCGCATGACCGTCCAGCAAGCGCTACGCATCCTCAAGGACGACGGCCTGGTCATCTCGCGCCAGGGAAGCGGGATGTACGCACGCGAACGGACCGAACGCCCCGTAGGGCTCCGCCCGCACCTCGAAAAGGCCTTCGAGGCCGACGACGTCCGGATCGACTTCGTGGGCTACACCGCCGAGACACTCCACGGCGCTATCGCAGAACCGCTCGACAAGATCCGGACCGGCCGACTCACGCCCAAGTCGATCCAGCTCCGACTCCTGGTGTCTAACATGGCCGCACGGCTCGCGCTACCGGCCGCGACCAGCGGAGACGACGACGAGAGCGCCCGCACCCGGCAACGCATGGCCGACATCGGCGCACGCCACATCAGCGCCGTCCGGGACTCCGTGCTGGAGCTCGGCGACCTCGGACTCGTCCCCACGGTCACCGTCGAGACCCGGGCATTCGGCTCCGCACCGGTCTTTAAGGCCTACGTCATCAACGGCGACGTCGCTTTCTTCGGCTTCTATCCCGTGGTCACCCACGAGGTCCGGGTCAACGGGGAGAAGGTCAGCATCTTCGACCCGATGGGCAAGGATGCTGTCCTCTTCCACTACACCGACGACGGCGACCCCGAGTCCATCGAATCAACCTTCGTCGTACAGGTACGTCAGTGGTTCGACAGCGTCTGGAACAGCGTCGCAACCGAGGTGACTCCGTGACCGACGCCGCCCAGCTCATCAACGAAGCGGCCGCCGTCCTCCTCGATTTCGACGGTCCCGTCACCCCGCTCATGCCCGCGCCGGCCAACATGCACGCCGCCGACGCCGCACGCCAGGCACTCGCCGCTCACGGCATCGAACTGCCCACAAGCGTTGCCTCGACGTCGGACCACCTCGCCGTCATCCGATGGGCAGGAATGCACGCGCCGAGTGTCCTCGCCGACGTTGAGAACGCCTGCACAGCAGCAGAGATCGACTCAGCACGAACCTGCATTCCCACTCCCGGCGCACACGAGCTTCTCGCTGCACTCCACGCCGTCGGAACGCCGGTCGTCATCGTCAGCAACAACGCCGCAGAGCCGATCCACGTCTATCTCGATCACCACGGTCTGACCGCGTACGTGCGCGACATCGTCGGCCGCCCACACCTCCGACCGGATCTCATGAAGCCGGAGCCACACACAGTGCGTCGCGCGCTGGCCATCGCGGAGGCCAGCGCGCGAACGGCTGTCCTCGTCGGTGACTCTGTGTCCGACATCGAGGTAGCCAAGACAACAGGTGTCCGCTCCATCGGATACGCCAAGACGCAGCAACGGGGAACGGAGCTGCGCGAGACTGGCGCAGACGCTGTTACAGACGACATGGCCAGTCTCATCAGCGAGGTCGGTCCACACCACTGAGCCGGTCGGACCCGCCCTTGCTGCCCAGTGGCGCACCCGGAACCGCCGGTGCCTGCACCAATAGAATCGGCTCTTACCAAGAGGCTCGTCCAAGGGAGCATAGGTCGTGACGGAACCGAACTCGTTGCCGATCGTCGGTCCGAAGGTGAAAACTCCGAACAAGGAACAGATCACCAACGAAGTAGTGGAACTCCTGGGGATTCACCCAGTCACGAAGTCGAACGGGTCGACGGTCGTCAGTGACACGCTGGATCGGATCCACGCTGCGGTCACAGGCCACCCCGCCACAGGAATGGGTGCGTACCAGAAGACTGCCGCGATCCTCGAAGCGCTGGGCCTGACGTACGACCCCCACTGGGACACCAGTGCGGGGTCGACGGTGACGCTGCGTGCTTACTCGCGCATGCTCGTCGCACTGAGCAAGAGGCCGCGGTGTTTCGTCCTCAACAGCACCGACGCTTCCGTGGGCAACGCGTGGGAAACCGACAAGGAGCAGCACTACCGCTACGACACGAACGTCACCGGCCGAATGCCCCTTAATGACGCAGGTCCGGGTTCGCTTGTGCTGTTCTACAACACGAGCAACCACAGCCGGAACCGGATGAGCTACACCGCCACCGCACGGATCGAGTACATCGCCCCGGGGTGGACTGGCCCGTGGACTGCTGACCTCAGCGGGTACCAGGAGTTCGACAACCCCGTTCCTGCCCGCCAGGTGGAGATCACCGGACGGAACAACCAGCACGCGATCACCGAGATCACGTGGGAGCAGTACCAGGAGATCGTCGCCGCGGGCACGGGCACACGCCCTGAGAGCCACGACGTTGACGCGGGCCTCGACGTAGGAGGTGAGAGGGCTGCTGAGCGCGTGACCGCCGACTTCCCGGCAACTGACGTCGAGATTCTCGGCGACGAGGTCCCGGTTCGTCGTGAAGATGGTCCTCTTGCTCCGTCGCCGGAGCGGGAGCCCGTGTACGAGGGTGGTCCCGCTGGGGACAGCTCGGTACGCATCCCAACTGGCCGACGCTCCGTGAGTGACCGTGAACGCGACAAGATTGTCGAAGAGCGGGCTGTCGCCCTGGCCACGAGGCATCTCGGAAACCTGGGATGGAAGGTTGTCGCTGACCGCCAGAAGGACGGTGTCGGCTATGACCTCGACCTCACCGACGGCGAGCGGATCATGCACCTGGAGGTCAAGGGCATCCAGGGCCCGCGGTTGGAGTTCAACCTCACCGCCAAGGAGTGGTGGAGGGTTCGCACCGATCCCGACTTCGTGCTCGCCGGCGTGACCGATGCTCTGAACGCGACGAAGGTCCACGTCAACTTACTCAGCCCGGAAGACCTCGTAGACGCCGATCGCGTGGCAACCCAGTACCGAGTCGTAGCCAAGGGCCACTAGGAACAGCGATCCATGGGCTGACATCCGCGCTGCTGGACCATCTGCTGGTTACGGCAGTGCCCGATCGCGAACCTGCGTTCGGCTATCACGGCGAACTCGACCACACGCCCAGCGGATACCCCACGGAATCACCGGCAGACAGCGAGCACCTATGTACATCTACAGCACCTGCGTCAGCCTCTCCGTTGCAACGGATGGCATACGGTGAGACCCAGCGGCTATCCCGCGAGATCGTCCGGTTCATAATCCGCGGGTTCCGGGTTCGATCCCCGGGGGGCCCACCCCCTCCCAACTGCATGTTTGATCATTTCTTTGTGATCAGCCCTTCCCCGAATGGCGCAGAAATGGCGCAGCCGGCCCGACCAGGGAGCAGCCCATGAGTCAGCACGTCGACCCCGGTTTCGGGGCATACCTGAGAGCGTTGCGTGAGGAGCGGGGGCTGTCCCTGCGAAGGCTGGGCACGCTGGTGCATTGCTCCCACGGGCACGTCTGGGACCTTGAGCACGGCCGGAAGGCCCCGAGCCTGCGGGTGGCCGCGCTGCTGGACGATGTGCTCGGCGCCGGCGGCCAGCTCGCCGGCATGGTCCAGCCCGAGTCTGCCGACCTTATGGCGGCCCCGCTGCCGTTCTCGGCAGCCGGCGGGCTCGACAGCGTCGTCGAGCTGTGGCGCAGCGACCTGCAGCGGCGGGACTTCCTCGCCGCGGCGGCGTTCAACGCTGGCGTGTTCCTCGCGCCGGCGCTGCGGTGGCTCACCGCTACGCCGTCCGGCATGCCCGCGAGCGCCGGGCCGACGGTGGTGGGGATGCCGGATATCGAGATGGTGCGGCAGATGCTGGGCGTGTTTCGCACGGCGGACAACCAGTACGGCGGTGGGCACGTGCGGGACCGGCTGGTGCGGTGGCTGCACCACGACGTCGCCGAGCTGCTGCAGGGCCGGTACGACGCGGGCACGGGCGCGCCGCTGATGTCGGCGGCGGCCGAGGCGACGCAGATGGCCGGGTGGGCGTCGTACGACGTAGGTCGGCACGCGCTGGCGCAGCAGTACATGGTGCGGGCGCTTCAGTTGGCGTCCATGGCGGAGGACCGGCCGCTGGGCGCGGAGATCCTTGCGGCCATGAGCCACCAGGCGGCCTACCTGCAGGCGGGTGGTGAGGCGGTCGACCTGGCGCGGGCGGCGGCGCGGGCGGCGCGTGACGCCGGCGTGGAGGCGATCGCGGCCGAGGCGGAGGTGCTCGAGGCGCAGGGACACGCGGTAGGTGGTGACGGTCCGGCGACCGCGGCGGCGCTGGACCGGGCCGAACGGCTGTTCGACCGCGCCGAGCGGACGTCGGACCCGCAGTGGCTCGGGTACTTCGACGAGGCGTACCTGTCGGCGAAGTTCGGGCAGACGTTCACCACGCTCGGGCGCGGCGACCTGGCCCTGCGGTTCGCCGAGAGGTCCCTGGACATGGACGAGCGCTACGCGCGCGGACGGGCGTTCAATCTCGCGCTCGTGGCTCGAGCTCACGCCCAGAGTGGGCACGTCGAGGAGGCCGCCGCGGCGACCCAGCACGCGGCGGACGCGGCCGAGGGGATCGACTCGGCCCGCTCGCGCGACTACCTCGCCGAGATCGCCGACCGGCTCGCACCACACGCCGGCCTCCAGCCCGTCGCTGCCGCCCGCGCGCGCGTGCACGGCGTCGTGACGGCCTAGATCGCGCCGCGCGCCCGATCCAGCAGCAGGCGGGTCAGGCCCACGACCGAGGCGGCGCCGATGATCTCGCCGCGCTGCATCATCGCCTCGGCCTCGTCCAGCGGCACCCAGCGCAGCGCCTCGGCCTCGTTGACGTCCGGCGGCGCCCCGGTGTCGTGGGCGCCGCGGGCCAGGTAGACGGTGTTGTGCTGGTCGACGTTGCCCACCATCGGCTGGAAGGTGACGTACTCGCGCACCTCGGCCGGCCGCCACCCGGTCTCTTCCTCGGCCTCGCGGAACGCGGCCACCTGCGGGCCCTCGTCCGGGTCGAGGTAGCCGCCCGGCAGCTCCCACACCCACCGGTCGATGATGAACCGGTGCCGGTACATCAGCAGCACCCGGTCGGCGTCGTCGAGCATCAGCACCATGATCGCGGCCGGGATGCGCAGCACCCACTGCTCGAACTCGACGCCGTCGGGCAGGCGCACGCTCGCGATGCTCACGCTCGCGCGCCGGGTGTCGTCCACCAGGCGCTCATCCAGGATGTCCCACTGCGTCGGCCGTTTCGCATCGGTACTCACGACTCGTCAGCGTACGGGCCCCGCCGCGGTGTACGCCACGGGTGTACGCCTGGGCGTACACGTGTCAGCCAACAGCGGCAGACAGTTACGACCTGCCAGCGGACAGCGCCCGGGATGGAACCTGTTTTCACGACGTGCCAGCTACCAACTCGTGAAAGGCCCGCCCGTGAGCACCGAAACACCAACCACACCCCACCTCGTCGCCCTCGACATCGACGGCACTCTCCTGGAGACCGGCAAGCCGCCGTCGGACGCCGTCGTGGCGGCCGTGCGTGACCTCGTGGCCGGCGGCCATCACCCGGTGCTCGCGACCGGCAGGTCACTGCTCGGCGCCACGCAGGCCGTGAAGTGGCTCAAGCTGCGCGACGCCTGGATCGTGGCATCCAACGGTGCGATCACCGCCCGTGTCGGCGGCGGCCGGATCACCGTCATGGAGCGCATCAACGTGGATGTGGAGAAGATCGTCCGGCACGTCGCCTCCAAGCTGCGCCTCCGGATCGCGGCCGAGATCCCCGGTGAGGGGTACCGCGTCACCGAGCGGTTCGCCGCCGAGGAGCTGCCCGGCACGCACCACCTGTCGAACTTGGAGGGCATGTGGTCGACGACGACGCCGCGCGTCTCCGTCGTCGGTCCCGGCGCCGGCTGGCTTATCGAGGACTTCCGTGGGATGGGCCTGTCCGCCGACGCGCCGCACTCCGAATGGCTCGACGTGACCGCCCGCGGCGTGAGCAAGGCCGTGGCACTGGAACGGGTCAGGATAGCCGTGGACGTCGCGCCCGCCCGCACAGTCGCAGTCGGAGACGGGACGAACGACATCGGCATGCTGCGCTGGGCCGCGCGCGGCGTCGCGATGGGACACGCAAGGGGGAGTGTGCGCGAGGCGGCGAACGAGGCCACCGGGACGATCGCAGAGGACGGCGCGGTGCCCGTCCTGCGATCCGCGGCCGGCTGGGCGGCCCGGGTCTGACCCCGGGAACGGCGAAACGCCCCCGCTCTCCGGAGAGAGCGGGGGCAGACGCCACAAGCTCATGTGCTGCGGGCCCAAGTAGATCGCGCTACTAGTTCACTCCGAACACCTTCTCGCCAACAGAGTTCTGGACAGCCCAGACTCCACCAGCGCGCTCGGACTCGGGAACCTGGATGAGCTCCATGTTCGTCGCCTTCATCGTCGGCGGGTAGATCTCCTGCGCGATGTTCGCCTTGTCGCCGAGCTGCGTGAATGCGTCGATACACCCGTCGCCGGTCGCCGCATCGTAGGTCTTGCCCACCTTGGTGACGAAGGAGGTCGAGAGACTGAAGAACGGCTGGGCGCTGAGGTCGGTGGTGTCCTGGCCGTTGTTCTTCATCTGCTGCTCAAAGTTGTGCCAGTCCACCTGGACCGTGATCGGGACTGCGATGCACTCGCCGTACGACTCGGTCTTGCCGAACGAGACCGTGAACGCCGACTGCTCGGAGATCTGGCGCGCTTCGCCCCTCTTCAGGGGATTGTCGCGCGAACCACCCGGGGCCTGCGCCTTCTCCCCTCTAGCATCCTCCGGGGCCGCAGTGTCCTCGGGCGGCGCTGACGTGGTGACTTCATCCTCAGGGGCAGCCTCGACCTCGGGAACTCCCAGCGAGCACGCCGACAGGGCGAGCATGAACGAAACGGCGGTAGCGGCGGTGACGGCGGCCGCCATCATCTTGTTCTGCATGCCTGAATCCTCCCGCCGAACGCCGTAGAGGGCAGCGTGATTGAGGGTGAAATAGCGGGCGATCTGTGACGGGGCTCTGTGTGGGTCACGAAGTCGTCGACGTAGCGCGGACCACCACCCAACATCCCGGCGCGTCAGCCCTTCAGATCGCCCTAGACCGTGATGTAGGCGCCCCTGGGCGCGACGGCAGCGACCTCGTCCGGAGCGACGTAGACGGGGTGCTTCACGCAGCCGAGGGTCATGCGGGTGAGCCAGGCGAGCAGGCGGCGCGCGAGGCGGCGACACCCACACCGAGGGCCGCTGCTGCTGACCATCCAGAGCGGGACGATCCTCGACCACTCGAACTGGGCGAAGGTCTTTCAGAGCCGCGGTCAAGCGCGCCGACATCGGGCACGTCCGGATCCACGACCTGAGTGCACTCCTACGCGAGCTGGCTGCTGCAGGGCGGACGCTCGCTCGCCGAGGTCGGCAAGCTGCTTGGGCACCAGCGCCCCTGACCACCGAGCAGTACTCACGCCTGGCCGAGATCGCCTCCATCCGCGGGTTCCGGGTTCGATCCCCGGGGGGCCCACCGTCACTGCAGGTAGAAACGGTCACTGGTGTCCACCAGCCGTGCCTGCAGGGTGGTGTCGTACGACACCGGCGGGGTCGGCTTCTCCGCGTCCCTGACGAAGTACCTGCCGGTGAGCCGGTCCGCTGCCGGGTCGGTGGCCAGGCGGAGGGCTGACGCGGCCCCCTGTTCCGGGGTGAGCATCCCCCGTCGGATCAGGCCGCCGAAGGGCCGCAGGTACGAGGGGACGATGTCGTCGATGATGTCGGTGGCGGCGATCCCGGGGTGCACCGCGTTCACGGTCACTCCGTCGTCGGCGAGGGTGCGGGCGAGGTGGTATCCGGCCATCACGGTGAGCAGCTTGGCGCGCGCGTACGCCTGGAAGGGCACGAACCCGTCGGCAGGGTTGAGGCGGGTCAGGTCGCCCAGCTCAGCCGGGTCCAGGGTCGCGGGCCGCGGGCGGCCGAGCACGCTGACCTGACGGGTGTCGCGGATCGTGTCGGAGACGACGTTCACCACCCGTGCTCGCCCCTTGCGCAGGGCCGGACCGAGCAGGGTCATCATGCCGTAGGCGGCGAGGTAGTCGACCGCGACGTGCCGCTCCACCCCGTCGGCGTTCACGCGGCGGTCGGAGAAGTGCGCGCCGGCGTTGTTGACCATCAGGTGCACCGCGTCGTGCCGCGCGGTGAGCTGGTCGGCCGCGGCGAGGACGCCGTCCCGTTCGGACAGATCCCCGTGGAGGACTTCGAGGCCGTCCCGACCCGCGTGGCGGGCGATCTGCTCGCGGAGGGCGTCGGCGCGTGCGGGAGTGCGGGCGACCGTCACCACGTGCGCACCGGCCCGCGCGAGCTCCACGGCGATGACCCGGCCCATCCCGCCGGTGGCGCCGGTGACGACCGCGACCTTGCCGGTCAGCGGGGCCGGGCTCATCGGTGGATCCTCGGGTAGCCGCGCACGAAGCGCGGGTCCGTCGCCTCGCCGACGACGAACGCTGCGAGGTCCGCACGGCTGATCGAGTGCCAGAGCCTGATCGGCAGCCGGTCACCGACCTCGTACCTCCCGGTCGCGCGGGAATCGGTCAGCGCCGGCGGACGCACGATCGTCCAGTCCAGGTCGGAGCCGGTGACCAGCGGTTCCATGGACTCCTTGTCCTTCAGCCTCTCGGCGACGCCGGCCCAGGTCGCGAGGGAGTACAGGGAGCGGTCGCGGGATTCGAGCACGCCGTGCGCGGACACCACGACGAGCCGGGAGACCCCGGCTGAACCCATCGCCGGGACGGCGGAACGCATCGCGTCGGTGCACACCGAGGTCGGCCCCTTCTCGGCGCCACCCAACGCGCTGATCACCGCGTCGGCCCCCGTGAACGCGCGGGCGAGCGTCTGCTGGTCGGCCAGGTCGGTCCAGACCACCTCGGTCAGTCCTTCCCGTGGCTCGAAGGCGCCCGCGCGCCGGACGAGTGCGGCGACCTCGTGTCCGTGCTCGAGCGCGGTCGACACCACGTGGCGACCAGTGGCACCGGTCGCGCCGAGTACGGCGAGCCTCACCCTCTGTGGTACTTGTTGTCTCATAGAGCGAGTGTGGCATCGCGGAGAACTGTGAGTCAAGATGTCTCGCAGATCGACCGACACTTCGTAGGATGAGGAAATGAGCACCAAGACAGATCCGCGGTTCCTGCGCAGCAAGGAGGCGATCCTCCACGCCGCCCGAGAACTGCTGCTGCGGCAAGGACCCACCGCTGTCACCCACGCGCAGGTGGCCGAGCACGCCGGCGTCGGCCGCGCGACCGTCTACCGGCACTGGCGCCGCGCCGACCAGATCCTCGCCGAGGCGATGGCGACCGTGCCCATGCCCTTCTTCGACACACCCACCACTCCCACCCGCGACTGGCTGCGCTCCGAGCTCACCGCGATCGCCCGGCAGCTCGAGCTCGACGACGTCCGCGTGGTCACGACGACTCTCGCCCACGCCGCGCTCTGGGACCAGGACATGGACGCTCGCCGAGAACGCTTCGCGCGGCTGCTCGCCGAACGGCTCGCCCGCGCACTCACCGACGCGCAGCATCGTGGCGAGCTCACCCTCCACACCAGCGCCGAGGCCGCTGCCGCGCTCGTGCTCGGGCCGATCTACTACCGCGCCACGATCGAACGCGGCGTCACGGATCAGCAGCTCGCTGAAGCCGCCGTCGACGCGGTGGGTACCTGGTCGCCCTGACGCCGTCCCGTGCGGGGTGCACGGCGACACCGCGTCAGGCCGGACCCGTCGTCCCGGCCCGGTCCCGCAGCCTCCCCCAGGGCTTCGCCACCGCGATCCAGGTCGCCAGCGTGAGCGCCGCCAACGACACGGCCGGGGGATACACGAGCTGGGCGACCACCTCCGGCGCCGGCGCCGCACCGTCCGACAGCGCGGCACCGTAGGCCGCCACCTCCGGCATCCCGGGCCGCAGGGCGAACAGGATCGCCGCGCAGAGCGCGAGGTTCATCACCAGCTTCACCGCCACCCACCAGTACCGGACCAGGCCCCATCGGGTGAACGCGCCGAGCGCCAGCCCCGTGCCCAGACACACCAGCGCGGAGACCAGCATCGGGCCCACGACGTACGTCCCGAGCGCCTGGTAGGCCAGGCCCGCGGCGGCCGGGTCGGCTGCCGTCATGCCGACGGCGACCAGCACCGCCACCATCACGTCGACGCCGATCCACGCACCGGCGGACACCACGTGCAGGGTGAGGACGAGCTTCCGCATCCTGACGGATAGCTGCCCGCGTCCGCGCACCGGACTCTTCGATACCTGTGTGTTGGCCATGCCACCCACGATCCTGGGCCCCGCGCGCGCCGTCGTCGGCCCGGGGTCGTCAGCCGGGTGGCACCGCGGTGCCGCCCGGCCAACGTGCCACCCGCGGTCGCACCGGCCGGAACAGCCCGGCACGACCCTCCCGATGCCGCACGAGGGGGGACATACGCTGTGGTCAGCCCACCTGCCGACGCCGGAGGACCACATGTCGCACCTGGACCGTCGCACCTTCTCCGCCACGGACGCGAGCGCCGTCGTCGCCTTCGACCCGGTGGCTTCCCGCTGGCTCACCGCCGCTCAGGCAGGCCGGTCCGCCGGGTCCGCCGGCGGTCCGCCGCGGGTGCCGCCGCTGGACGGCGAGCTGGTCTCCGACCCCGAGTCCCTCGCGGAGGCCGCCCGCGACTACGGCCGGGTGGTGCACCATGCGCCGGGGGCCGTCCTGCGCCCGGGCTCGGTCCGCGACGTCCGGACGATGGTCCGCTTCGCCGGCACCCACGGCCTCACGGTCGCGGTGCGCGGTCAGGGCCACTCGGTCGACGGCCAGGCGCAGGCCGAGGGCGGCGTCGTCGTCGACTCGCGCACGCTCGCCACGATCCACCACGTCGGTGCGGACCGTGCCGTGGTCGACGCCGGTGTCACGTGGCGCGAGCTCACCCTCGCAGCGCACCCCGTCGGTCTCGCCCCTCCGGTCGTCACCGACTACCTGGGCCTGTCCGTGGGCGGCGTCCTGAGCCTGGGCGGCCTGGGCGGCGCCACGCAGCACCACGGGTTCGTCGTCGACACGGTGATCGAGCTCGAGGTGGTCACGGGCGACGGGCGTCTCGTGACCTGCTCGGCGGAACGCGAGCCGCGCCTCTTCGAGGCGGTCCTGGGCGGCCTCGGCCAGTTCGGCATCATCGCCCGCGCCACGGTCGCCATGACGCCCGCCGGCACCACGGCCCGCGTCTACCACCTCTTCTACGACACGGTTCCGGACCTGCTCGCGGCCCAGCGCCGCGCTCTGGCCGACAAGCGCTTCGACTACCTGGAGGGCCAGCTCGTCCCCGGCGACGACGGGGGCTGGGCGTACCTCCTGGAGGCGGCGAGCTTTCGCACGCCTCCGCAGGAACCGGACGACGACGCGCTCCTCACCGGCCTCGCACCGGCCTCCGCGGAGATCGCCGACCAGCCGTACCCCGAGTGGCTCCGGCGCGTCGACGAGTCCGTGGAGCAGATCGAAGCCGCCGGCCTGGGCGCACCGTGGATCAACCTGCTGGTCCCCGATGCGGCCGCGGACGCCGTGGTCGCCGGGCTCGCGGACTCCCTCACCCCGGCCGACGCGGTGGGCGTCGCACTGGTCTATCCGATCGACGGAGCCCTGCTGACCCGGCCGAACGTCCGCGTACCGGAGGGGAGCGTCGTCTACACCGTGGCCCTGCTGCGCGTGGTGGACCCGGCGGACGAGGCCGCCGTGGAACGCCTCGTCGCCGCCAACGACCGCCTCTACGCGGCGGTGCTCGAGGCGGGCGGGACCCAGTACCCGGCCAGCATGCTCACGATGACGCCGGACCTGTGGCGCCGTCATCTCGGCGACCGCTGGGACGCGGCCGTCGCCGACAAGGAGCGCTACGACCCGCGCCGCGTCCTGAGCCCGGGCCAGGGCATCTTCCCGCGCTGACGACCGCCGGTGGCCTCCGTGCAACCCCTGAGCGAACGCTCCGGGTAGGTGGTTGAACACCCGGGGAAGTTTCCCGGAATTCAGCGACGACCGGGCAGAACACGCCTCCTGCGGACCTATCGTGAGAAAAGGAGTCCGCAGATCGGAGCATGCCATGGCAGTCCTGGAACGCCCCGCCACCCGGGTGCGACCCACCGCGGTCCGCCGCACCTCCGTGTCCCGTCGCAGGACCAGCCGCTCCCCGGCTCGTCCCGCCGTCCGGAAGCGGGTGCCGCGCTGGACTCCGCTGGTCTGGCTCGCCCTGCTCGGCGACCACCGTCGGCATGCGAGGTTCACGGCCCGTTCCGCCGCCGCGAACGCCACGGGCGTCCCGGGGGCAGCCGTCGCCCCCGTGGCGGCCGGCACCGGCAGCGGCTCGGCCGTGTCCGCCGTGACCTTCGCGGAGCGGCCACGTACGCTCGGCCGGATGACCCGACCCGCCGTCGTGGCGCACCGAGGGAACTCGTCGGTCGCGCCGCAGAACACCCTGGCCGCCGTCGAGGCCGCGTGCCGAGCAGGAGCCGACGCCGTCGAGATCGACCTGCAGCGCACTGCCGACGGTGCCGCCGTCGTCATCCACGACGGCGTTGTCGACGAGACCACCGACGGCCGGGGCGCCGTGGCCGACCACCGCCTCGACCAGCTCCGCGCCCTCGACGCAGGCCGCTGGTTCGGCCCGGCGTACACGGGCCAGCGGGTGCCGCTGCTCGGCGAGGTGCTCGACCTCCTCGTGCGCTACCCGTCCACGCAGCTGCTGCTCGAGCTGAAGGACGTCTGGGACGCGGACGCCGTCCGTGGCGTGACCGCGGCGATCGACGACGCCGGCCTCGGGGAGCGGGTGCTGGTCCAGTCGTTCTGGCCCGACACCGTGGCCGCCGCGCGCGACGTCGCCCCGCACCTGAGGCGCGGGCTCCTGCTGGCGTTCGAGCCGCCGGACGTGCTCGACGTCTGCCAGGGCCTCGACGTGACGGCCTGCAACCCGTCGGCCGAGATGGTGCGGCGCGACCCGGGAATCGTCACGCGCCTGCACCGAGCGGGCCTGCGGGTCATGGTCTGGACGGAGAACGATCCGGCCGGCTGGTCGTTCCTGTGCGACGTCGACGACAGCACAGGTGTGGACGCCATCATCACGGACCGGCCGGACCGCCTCCTGGGCTGGTTCGCCCGCTGACGCCGGCCGGTCACCGCCCCTGCGAGAGGACGAGCCGCACGAGGCGGAGCAGGTCCGGCGTCGCCCGCTCCTCCGGGACCGCGACCTCGTGGCCGCCGCAGAGGATCACGTAGGTGAACCCGTCGGTACGGCCCGGCCGGCCGGTCCGTCCGGCCGCCTCCCGTTCGAGCAGCATGATGTCGACGCGGTGCACCAGCGTGCGCACCTCGTCGGTGAGCGGGTCGTCGCCGTCCAGGTCGACGGCGCCCGTCTCGGTCATCCCCGCGACCCCGCCGCTCCGGCGTACCTCGACGACGCCGCACGGCGCTCCCGTACCCGACGGCGGCTCCTGCGCGCCGTCCCCCTCGGGCGCGCCGGCGCCGTCGTCGCCGGCCGCGACGACACCGACGCCCTCCCACGCCCCGCGGACGGCGTCCACGTGCTCGCCTGCCGCCTCGACCGTGGCGGCGGCGAACCCGGCGAAGTCCGTGTCCGGGCCGACGGCGAGCAGCGCGTCGTACCAGATCTTCCCGGCGCCCTCGGCGCTCGGACCGCCGATCTCGGTCGCGGCCAGGTAGAACGCCCGGTTCGGGATGCCGGAGTTGATGTGCACGCCGCCGTTGTCGTCGGTCGTGTCGACGTAGTCGGCCAGGTGGCCGGGCTGCGGGTCCTTGCCCAGCACCGGGTCGTCGTAGGCGCTGCCCGGCTCCGACATCGACCGCAGCGCCCGCCCCCGCACACTCTGGGTGAAGAGCCCTTCGCCGATCAGCCAGTCGCCGTCCTGTGCTTCCTGGCCGAGCACCCGCTGCTTGACGCAGGACCCGAACACGTCCGACATCGACTCGTTCAGCGCGCCGGGCTGGTCCCGGTAGACGAGGCCCGCGGTGTGCTCGGTGACGGCGTGCCCCAGCTCGTGCGCCAGGATGTCGACGGCGATCGTGAAGCGGTGGAAGACCCGCCCGTCACCGTCGCCGAACACCAGCTGGGTGCCGTCCCAGAAGGCGTTCTGGTAGTCCTGTCCGTAGTGCACGGTCGCGCTGACGCGAGCGCCGTCGTCGTCGTACGACGTGCGGCCGTACGTGTCCGCGAACAGGGCGAGCGTCGCGCTGACGCCGTCCCAGGCCTCGTCGACGGCGTCGTCGCCCGACGGCGCGTCGTCCGTCTCGTCGCGCACGGGCTCGCCCGGCAGGGTCTCGGAGCCGCCGGCCGTGTGGACGGTCCAGGTGAGCTCGGCGGCGGGACCCGCGGGCTCGGGCTCGGCCGCCTGGGTGCGCACCTGGTGCTCGCTGCGCCCTCCGCGGAACTCCGCGTCCAGGTCCAGCGTATGGCGGCAGGTGTCCTGGATCGCCGGTGCGGGCAGCAGCCCGGACGCGGCGGCCTCGGCCACCCGGTGAAGGAGGTACGGGGGGACGAATCCGGAACGACTCATAAGTCTCAATCAACCATGCTGCGCTCCGGCACGCCAGAGGTACGGTCCGCGGCGAGCGGCAGGGGCGTCTCACCGCCCGGGTCCGCCTCGAACCGGGTCCGGGGGAGCGCGCCGACGGCTTCCCGCTGGACCCAGCCGATGATCTCCTCGCGCACCAGGCAGCGCAGGTTCCACAGGTCGTCCCCGTCACGCGCGCTGACACAGGCCCGGACCCGGATCGCGCCGCCGGTGGCATCCGTGACCTGAAGGCTCTGCGCCCGCCCGTCCCACAGCGAGGTGCTGGAGACGATCCGGCCCAGCTCCGCGCGCAGCGGTTCCAGCGGCGTCCGGAAGTCGAGGTCGAACTCGACGGTCCCGAGCAGGTCCGACGACTTGCGCGTCCAGTGCTCGTAGGGCTGCTCCGTGAAGTACGTGCACGGCAGGATCAGCCGCCGATCGTCCCAGATGTGCACCACCACGTAGGCGAGGGTGATGTCCTCGATGCGCCCCCACTCTTCCTCGACCACCACCACGTCGCCGACATGGATGCGGTTGGTGAAGGCGACCTGGATCCCGGCGAACACGTTCCCGAGCGCGCTCTGGGCGGCGAGCGCCGCCACGATCGACACCAGCCCGGCGGACGCCAGCAGGCTGGCGCCCACGGTCCGTGCGCCGTCGAACGTCATGAGGATGCCGGCGACGGCGAGAACGCTCAGGACCCCCACGGTGATCCGCCGCAGCATCATCACCTGGGTCCGGAGCTTGCGCACCTCCCGCCAGTCGTGGACGTCCCTGCGGATCCGCGCGTAGGCGCGCTGCTCGACGATGAAGGCGAAGTTGCCCACGAGCCACGCGCTCGTGGCGATGACGGCCGGCACCACGAGGTTCTGCACGACGGGGAACCACTCGGATCCCGCGTGCCCGGACATGTTCAGCGCGATCCAGGCGGCCACGACCAGAAGGGTGGCGCGCACGGGGTTGCGGAGCCGCTGGGCGATCATGCGCGCGATCGCGCGGCGCCTGCCGACACGGCGCACCAACCAGGCGACGAGTCCCGTCACGAGATAGGCGGCGACGGCTGCTCCCGCCATCCACGCGATGGTCTCGAGCAGGCCCGACGCGTCCTCCACGACCTCTTCCACTGCCATGGCCCTACTGTGACGCGCAGGGGGCATTCCACGCAAAGCTCGTGGCGCCTCGGCCGCCGGGAGAAGTCCGGGCGACCGGGGTGGCCGGGGTCTACCGAGCGTGCAGCCAGCCGTGCAGGCGCCCGGTCACCCACGGGAGCACCCAGTACGCCATGACGGGGGTGAGGACCAGGGTGGAGACGAGCACCCGGAGCACGAGCGGGAGGTCGCCCCAGCCCGGGACGAACTGCGTGGACAGCCAGGTGAAGAGCAGGTTCACCGGGAAGAACCCGAGCCAGATGCTCGTGGCCTGCTTCCAGCGGGGCGGCGCGGGGACGGCGTCGTCGGCCCGGACCGGGTCGTCGAACCAGCCCTCGATGCCGGTCCGGCGCTCGATCTGGCGCTCCTCCACGATCCCGGCGCCGCGCGCGAGCCACGCGCCGCGCTCCTCGGACTGCTCCCAGGCGTCGAGCCGCGTCGCGTCCGCGAACCGGTAGAGCATGAACCAGTCGCTCGCCCCCTCGGCAGCCCGCACCCACCCCGAGCCGAGGAACCCGTCCCACCGGTTGGCGAGGTTCACGCCGTCCTGCACCCAGCGCGTCACCTCGGGCACGTGCTCAGGGCTCACGACGCGGTGGATGGACACGGTCACCGGGACGGTCGGGGCGGAAGTCATGTCCAGCAGTCAACGACGACGCCGGCCCTCCCGTCCTGCGAAACCCGCCACCGGGAGGTCGCGTCTCACGATACGGACACCTGTGTCCGGCGTCACCGGGTCCGGACGCGCCGATCCGGAGCCGGAATCGCCGGCGCCGGAGCGATCGAGGCGTCACCTGTGTCCCGACCTTCACGCGACGGCCACCGGACGCCTACTGACTTTGTGACCAACATCGCGCCGAAACGTCGTTGCCGTACCGCGACGACCCCCCACCATGGAAAGGTCGCCGACGCCGGAGCGAGCCCCGAGCCCGCCGATGCGAGCCAGCGGCCGCAGGAGAATCCGGCGCGGGTCCGAGATCCGCTCGGCCCCCGCGAGCCCGCACGGCGGCATGCCATGGCCCCTCGTCCCCGGACGAGTGCGCTCACTGGCCCCACACAAAACACCAGCGCGCACGGATTCGCCCCCTGAGGGGTGCCCCCCTCACGAGTCCGTGGCTCCCCAGCGCCCGCGCCGGTGCACGAACGGAAAGCCGCGTGACGCACCCCCACATCGCTGTCGCACACCCTGTCGCCCGCTGCACCGCCTTCGCCGCGGTCGTCGCGATCGGCGCGCTGAGCATGAGTGCTCCCGCCGTCGCGTCCCCGGTGAGCACCACCCATGACGGCCTCACCGCGGCCGTCGCGACCCCGTCCACCGAGCTCCCCGGCACCGCGTCGGCCGTCCTCGACGCCGCCGACACGGACACCACCCTCGACGCCGGCACCAGGAAGGCTCTCGCCACCGCCACCCACACCCTCGTGGAGGCCCAGCACCTCGCGACGTCGAGCGACCTGAAGACCTGGAAGGCGAAGCGCATCGAAGCCGCCGCCGCCCAGGTCCGCGAGCTCGTCGTCGCGGCCACCACGGCCTCGTCCGAGGAGGATCCGGTCGCCGCCGCAGCAGCGGCGGCCCTCGCCGAGCGCACCACGCGTGCGTCCCGCTCCGAGGAGCGGTCGCCCCTGCCCGGCGAGGAGGGCGAGCAGTCCGGGAGAGCGACGACGCCGGACGGCGAGGTCTCGGAGGAACAGCTCGACGAGGCCACCGAGGCGCTCTCGGACCTGCTGGAGAAGCCGTCGGAGGACGCCGTCTCCGAGGTGGCCCCAGGGCCCACGAAGAAGGAGCTCGCCGCCAAGGCAGCGAAGGTGGCCGCGGCCCGGGCGGCGAAGGCCGCCGCGGCCGAGGCCGCGGAGCGGCGGGCGAACGCCCAGCTCGCCGCCCGAGCGAAGCGGCACGGGAACGGCATGATCCCGGCGAACCTGCTGTGCGACCTGTCCTTCGCGCCCGGCGATACGCTGCGGTGCGACGCCGCGGCCGCCGCCGAGAAGCTGAACTCCGCGTTCCGGTCGGCGTTCGGGCGCAACCTCACCGTGAACGACTCCTACCGGTCGTACGCGGACCAGGTGGCGGTCGCGGCAGCCAAGGGCGGCCTGGCGGCCCCTCCCGGGACGTCGAACCACGGGCTGGGCCAGGCACTCGACCTGGGCGGCGGCATCTCGACCTTCGGCACGGCCGAGTACCGGTGGATGGCCGCCACCGCGGGGAAGCACGGCTGGACGCACCCGGCCTGGGCGGAACCTGGCGGCTCCAAGCCCGAGGCCTGGCACTGGGAGTACGGCACGAGAGACTGACCGGCCTCGCCCGCTACGCCCAGCCGAGCTGGTGGAGGCGCTCGTCGTCGATGCCGAAGTGGTGGGCGATCTCGTGCACCACGGTGACGGCCACCTCGTCCACCACCTCGTCGCGGCTCTCGCAGAAAGCCAGCGTGGGGTTCCGGAAGATCGTGATGCGGTCCGGCAGCGCGCCGGCCGCCCAGTGGTGATCCCGTTCGGTGAGCGGCACCCCCTCGTACAGCCCGAGCAGGTGCGGGTCGTCGGCGGGCGCGTCGTCCTCCACGAGCACGACGACGTTGTCCATCTGCGCCGCGAGCTCCGCGGGCACCAGGTCCAGCCCTTCGCCGACCGCTTCCTCGAACTCGTCGCGCGTCATCTCCACCACGAACCCATCATGACGGACGCCGCGTCGGGGTAGCGGAACCGACCTGGACGCATGCCGTCTCGCCTGTAGACTTTCCGCGTCCGGCCCCCATCGTCTAGCGGCCCAGGACCCCGCCCTTTCACGGCGGTAGCACGGGTTCGAATCCCGTTGGGGGTACGCAGAGGGGCTAGATCCGCAGGTCAAGGCATGTCTCGCCGGGTGTGAGGCACGCCATCGCGACCGGCACCGGATTTGATTTCCGGTTCCGCCGCCAGGTGGGTTAGGCTTCTCTCGGTTCGCACGGCGGACCACCTTGGTCGCGGGAAGCGATCATGGCCCTGTAGCGCAGTTGGTTAGCGCGCCGCCCTGTCACGGCGGAGGTCGCGGGTTCAAGTCCCGTCAGGGTCGCGTTCGATGGCCCGGTATCGTCGGTATCGACGCACCGGGCTTTCGCGCACGGCGCACACGCGTCGCGGCTCTGTAGCTCAGTTGGTAGAGCGTTCGACTGAAAATCGAAAGGTCACCGGATCGACGCCGGTCGGAGCCACCGTAAAACAGCAGGCCAGAGCCCTTAGGCTCTGGCCTGCTGGCGTTCTACGGCCGACTTCCCATCGCTGGGGGTCTAACTGGGGTTCTATTGCTTCAAGATTCCTCCGCGACGCGCTTTTTCGACTCCCGCCTTTCGCGGTCGAGCATCCCGTCGATCGCCTGGGCGCCGGTCTGGACCACCGGGCGCAGCTCGTGCCGGTACACGAGCTCGGTCACCATCGTGTTGCTGTGGCCGACGAGGCGCGAGACCTCCTCGATCGGCACCGCGTTGGATGACATCAGCGAGACGAACGAGTGGCGCAGCTCGCGGGGCGTCCACTCGGCAGCGTCGATTCCAGGGACACCGCGGAGCGCCTTCCGGAAGTCGCGGCGCGCGTTGTCGGCACTGAGCCACGTTCCGACTCCGGTCGTGAACACCAGGCCGGTGTCCTGCCACTTGGCGCCCGCGGCGTCGCGCTTCTCGGTCTGCCACTGCCGCTGCCCCCGTAGCGCCTCGACGGCGATCTCCGGGAGCGCGAGCGTCCGGCGCGAGAGCTGAGTCTTCGTGTCGCCGCTCTCACGCACCGAGCGCCAGACCTCGACGGACGGCGGCCCGCCTTGTTCGTCCGCGGCGAGGCGAACCCGGTCCCACGTGAGCGCACGCGCCTCCTCCGTGCGGATACCCACCACGAGCGACAGCACGATGTACGGGTACATCCAGTGCTCACGTGCGCTCCGGTGCTCCAGCACGGCGCGCGCCTGCTCCATCGTGAGCGACTTCGACCGCCGCCCGGGGCGCCCCTTCGGCACCTTGCAGAACTCGACGACGTTCCGCTCGACGTACCCGCGCGCCGCCGCCCGCCGCACCGAGCGGTTGAGCACGGAGTGCATGTGCCTCAGCATCGATGTGCCGACCGACGCCGTGAACGACGCGAGCCACTTGTCCACCTCTTCGGCGCGGAGCTCCTTCAGCTTCCGGCCGCCCAGGTGGTCCTTGATGTAGTTGTTGTACATGTCGCGGTTGTCGCGGTGCGTGCGCGCGGCCTCGCCGGTCTGACCGAATTCGAGCCAGTCCTCGACGGCCTGACTCACCGTGAGCCGTTCGGCCCGGGGCACGAGGCCTGCCTCGTACTCGCGCACCCGCTTGCGCATCTCGCGGAGAGCGGTGGACTCGGTCTTGCCGCTCCCCTTGCGCTTGATCGGCCTCCCGCGCCCGTTGTATCCGACGATTTGCACGGCGATCCAGCGGTCTCGCTTGGCGTCGAAGTACAGGCTCCCTTCGCCTCTGGGACGGCGGTCCTGCTTGGTCTCGGTAGTCGCGGTCATGCTGCACTCCTCAGGGTCTCGATGTACTCGGTGACGGCGGCCACGGGGATGAGGCGGCGGGCGCCGATCTTGACTGAGCGGAGCTCTCCGGAGCGGATGAGCTCGTAGGCGGTGCACCGTGAGATGCGGAGCGCCTGGGCGGCTTCCTCGACGCGGTAGACGACAGGGACGATGGGCGCGGCGGGCGTGCTGTCGGTACTCATCGCTGGTTCCTTTCGTGCATGGCTTGGGCGGGGTCGGCGTACGTGCCGTACGTGCCGTACGGTCGGCGCGTTCGGGCAGGTGGGATGCGGTTTTTGGGGTGTACGGCAGGTGTACGGCGGGTACGGCAGGCGGGTTGGCGTACGGCACGTGTACGGATCGGGGGTTGGCGTGCCGTACGCGGTAGAACCGGGTTTTACCTGCGGGTTTGGTCGGGGCGTACGGCGCGTACGGCAGGTACGGTGCCTCCCCCTGTCCGGTGCTGGTTCAGTCGGTCGTGATGGGTGGGCAGTACCGGTTCCAGGCGTCGGTGAAGGCGCCACGGTGGTAGCCCTTGGCGCGGCCGGTGGGGAACGTGATGTTGGCCGAGGCGATGTTGAACTCGCGCAGCAGGTCGGCGAGCTGGCGCGGGGTCAGCCCGACCTTGCCGTAGGTCTGCCACGGCGCCTCGTCGTCGAGCTTGAGCCGCTCGACGAGTGCGGCGGTGGGCAGGGCGTCGGCGTCGGCGAACGCGGCCCGGCAGTCCGCGAGCAGGCGGGTCTGCATCGACTTGGTAGCCGACGCCTCCCGCGCCTCCGAGAGGGCAATGGCGGCGGCGCGTGCGGCGTCGGGCCAGTCACCCCCGGCCTCGTCCGCCACGGCGATCAGCGGTTCCCACAGGTCCGCGGCGCGGTCCTCGATCGGCATCGGCGGCGTGGCCAGTTCCAGGTCACGCATCTTGGAGCGCATCCAGCGCCCGAGGTCCGCGCGCAGCTTGTCCAGGCCGGGCCGGTCGCGCCGCACCCGGTAGGGGGCGACGGTCTCGCCCGGTGCGCGGCGTCGCATCACGACGACCACGGCGCGGTCCTCGATCGTGTCGGGCATCTCCCCGATACCGGCCAGCGCCGCCATCGCGAAGGTGGACAGCCGCTCGACCTTGCGGATACCGGCGTCGTACCGCAGCGTGTAGCCCTCGCGGTCGAACCCGCCGTTCAGCAGGCCGCGCAGGTCCTCGTTCTCGCCTGCCTTGGGGCCGAACACGGTGTCGGCCTCGTCCATCAGGACGGTGGGCGGGTCGTTCTCGTCCTCCGCGATCGACCGGTACATGGCCGACGACGAGACGTTGATCGACATCAGGGGCCGGTGGGACAGGGCCTGGACGATCTGGAGCAGGCGGGACTTGCCGCACCGCTTCTCAGGCGCCCGGATGACCAGGCGCGTGGCGTGCGCCCACGCCGGGGCGGCGTGCGTGGCGGCGGCCCACAGGACCACACCCGTGAGGGCGTGCTCGTCGGGCAGGATGACGTACTTGCGGAACGCGGCAGCGACCTGGTTCAGCAGGGCGGCGCCATCGGTCGGGGGTTCGGGCTGGACCAGGGGCGGGGTAGCGGGTGCGGTGGTGTTCATGGTGTCCTCCTGTTCAGGCCGCGAGGCCAGTGATCGCGGTGGTGAGGGCGGTGGCGGGCAGGCCGGCGGCCGTCGTGGTGGTGGTGTCGGGGGTGGGCTGGCCGGTGATGGTTTCGACGAGGGCGGACATGAGGACTTCGGCCACGGGCGGGGTGACGGCGTTGCCGAGCTGGCGGACCTTCTGTCGCTTGGAGCCCAGGACGATGTAGTCGCTGTTGAAGGCCATGCCGGTGTGGATCTCTGCGGGTTCGAGCATCCGGAAGAGGCAGTCGTCCACGACCGCGTCCCAGTCGGCTGCGGTCAGGAGCGCGTGGTCGGTCTCGGTGGTCGGGGTGGGTAGTGCGCGGGTCAGGTCCCGCATGCCGGGGTCGTGCGCGTTCGGGGCGCCCCAGGTCAGCAGGGACTGGTGTCCGGCGGTGGTGAGGGTGCGCAGCGGCTCGGTGGCGGGGGTGGACATCTCGGCGCCGCCGTTGTTGTTCCGCATCACCAGGGGCGGGATCACGAGGCCGTGGTGGTTGCCCGAGGCTGTGACGGTGGCGAGCGGGTCGGTGGCCGGGCGTGCGGTGGAGCCTCCGCCGCGCAGCTCGGCCACCATCGCGGGGATCGCGATCCCGGTCTCGTTGCGCGCGGTCTGGGTGCGCATCGGCGCGTCGGCGGGGGTGGCGTGCTTGCCGTCGCGGCCCTCGACCGGGACCAGGAGCGGCGGGACCGCGATGGCCTTGGTCAGGGCGGTGTGCAGGGTCTTGAACGGCTGGTCGTTGGCGGGCCAGGCGCGGTAGTAGGCGCCGGGCCGGGCGTGCTGGGGGTGCTTGGGGTCGGCGGCGTCGTACTGGTGCCCGCCGGCCTCCACGACGATCGGGCGGGCGTACCGGCGCAGGCCCGCGCCGATCCGCGCCCGGGTCTTGTCGGCCAGCGGTCGGGGCCGGTCCGCGATCCGGGTACCGGGCAGGGTCCAGTCGATCGCCGCGGCCGCGGGCAGGACGTCGGGCTCGAGGACCCGGCCCCGGCAGGTGATGTTCGGGCACCGGTAGTCGTACTGCTGGCGGTACTTGCCCATGTCCACGCCCGGGCGCTTCCACACCTGCACCGCGGCCACGGTCTGGTCGCAGTCGGGGCACCAGGCGGCCGGGCGCAGCCAGCGGTCCCAGTCAGGGTCTCGGCGCAGGGACTCGTGCCAGTAGGCCAGGTAGAGCCGGTCACGCGACTGCGGAGCCCTGGGAGTACGGGCGGCCTGGGCGTGCATGGAGTTCAGGGCGATGAGGCGGGTGCGGTAGCCCAGGTGCTCGATCCGGCGCCGCCACACGTGCCAGTGCTCCCACTTGCGCACGTCCACCACGTTCTCCACCACACCCGCCAGCACCGGCCGCTGCCGCAGGATCATGCCGTCCAGGTAGCGGATCACGTCCTGCATCAGGGCGCGAGAACGGGCCACGTCCTGGGCGATCTCCTCATCCCCGAACAGGCCCGGCTGCACGTCGAAGTCCACCGGCGCTCCCTTGGCCTGGGACCAGTTCGTGCACTCCGGGGACGCCCAGAACAACTCCGCATACGGGTGCCCGGCCACGTCCAGGTCCCGGATGTCCCCGCGGTGGTGCTCCACACCCGGGAAGTTCGCCGAGTGCGACGCGATCGCGAGCTCGTCATGGTTCGCCGCAAGCACCGGAGCGACACCGGGCACCGCGTGAGCGCCCTGGGTAGCGCCACCAGCGCCACAGAACCAGTCGGTCAGACGCAGCATCAGCGCACCTCCCCGTTGTCGCCGGTCATGCTGTCCCAGTCGGGGCCGGAGAACGGCCCGGGGTGGGGAGCGGCGGGGTGGGCGGCGAGCCACGCGGCCCAGGCGGCGTCGCGGGCGGCGCGCTCGGCCTTGTGGCGCTCGATCAGGCGCTGCCAGGAGTCGTTCAGGAGCCGGTAGGCGCGGGCGTAGACGGCGGCCTCGGCCGGAACGTCGGCCTCAAGGAAGGCGGCGGCGATCCGCGCGGCGGAGTTCATCGCTTCCCATAGCAGCTCCCGCCCGTTGGTCGAGCGGGGGTGCTCCCGGCGGATCTCGGCGAGCTGGCGGGCGGCGTAGTCGCGGGCGAGGTGTTCGGCGCTGGTGGTGATGATGGCCATGTCGTTCTCCTGTTCAGGCGGGGGTGCGGGGGTTGTTGGCGCCGCGGCGGAAGCCGGAGCGGATGGTCTGTGCGGCCTCGGCCTCGGTGAACGGCGGGGTGCCAATGCCGAAGTGGACTGAGGCGGCGTCGATGAGCGCGTTGAACGCGTCGGGGGCGGGCAGGGAGCCACCGGCCACGAGCTGACCGAGGGCGAGCGCGGAGCAGAACAGGCCGTGGTTGCGGCCGCCCTCGCCCAGCTCGCGGACCTTGCGCACCTCGCCGTTCACGGCGGCGGCCACGTACCGCGGCACGTTCGCGCCGAGGTGAGGCGTGATGCGCCGCACGGTGCCCGGCGGCGGGGTGGGTGGCGTGGTGGTGAGTCGTTCGGTGATCCAGGCGGGCAGCTCGGCCACGGGTTCGGGAACCGTGACCTGGTACAGCCCGCCGGGGGTGCGTGTGGGTGGGGCGGCGACGTACCCGCCGATGCCGCGGGTGTCGATGAGCCAGCCCAGCCCGCCGCGCTCGCCACGGGTGTTGCGCAGCTCCACTCCGGCGGGGCGCCGGTAGTAGCGGTGCACGCCACCGGATGGCGTGGTCACAGTCCATGTGGCGGGCAGCTCGGCGCCCGCCTCGTCGGCCAGGTGCGTGAGCACCTGTTCACCGGTGGTCACGCCGAGGCTGGACCAGTGTTCGGGCGTCGTCGTACCGGGCTTGGGCATGTCGGTGTCGATCGCCAGCAGCCCGGACGGCCCGGTCGCGATCCCGATCCCGTACGGCCGCGAGTTCCAGGCGCGGGTGATCCGGTCCAGGTCGCAGGTGGCGCGCGGCTCCCAGCCCCGATGCCCTCCGCGGCACCAGGGGTCGGTGTGGTCGCAGTCGCCCTCGACGTGCCGCGGGGCGGCGGGCCGCTTGGTGCCAGGGGTGAGGGGGAACACGTGCCAGCCGTTGGCCGCGTACTCCAGGGCGGCGGCCAGCAGGGCGCCGTGGTACTTGTCGGCGAGCGAGCTACCCGCATGCGTGGCGTTCATGGCGTACTCCTCTCGATCAATCTGGGGCGTTTCGGGCATGAGCGGGGTAGGGGCACGGCGGGTAGTGGTAGTGCCCGCCGTGCCCTGGCGGGGGTGGGGTTTCGGGGGTGGAGCGGGGGTCGCCGGGAGGGTGGCTACCTCGCTACTTCCGCGGAATCACGCGGTTCCCGGGGGTAGTGGCGGCACTACTGGTAGTGGGGGTTTCCACTACCGCGGCGAGGGTTGCCGGGTGTCTCGTCGGGGGCGTCGTCGCCGTCGTCGGGCCACCATGCGGCGACGCGGTCGTCGGTGTCGGGCGGGTCGCCGAGGGTGATGCGGAACAGGACTCCGAGCAGCGCGGCGGCGAACGCGATCAGGGCGATCAAGGCGGTGGCCTCCGCGATGACGTGCAGGTCGGCCTTCATGGCGGCGATCGTGGCCGCGGCGGCGAGGGCGAACAGGATGCCGACCCGGGTGATGCCCGTCTCGACGGCCGCGATGAGGGCGCGCGCGTCCCGGATCAGTTCTGCGGCCTCGGCCTGGTCCAGTCGGTTCGGCTTCGGGGTGTGGGTCATGGTCAGTTCACCTCGGCAAGCACGGGCACCACCGTGGGCGCCGCGGTGCGGGTCGTCTCGTCGTTGGCCGTCGTGTCCGGGGTCGTGGTGCGGTTGGCGTCCGGCGTGGTGTCCGGGGCGGTTTCGGTGGTGCGTGCTTCGGACAGCAGGCGGCGGGCGGTGCGGTCGGTCACGTGGTGTCCGGCCGAGGCGAGGGCGGACATGGCGGCTGACGCGGTGGCGTTGGGCCGGTCGGTCAGTAGGGCGGACACGACCGCGAGCCGGGCGGCCTTGTCCGCCCCGGCAGGACGGGCGGCGCGGCGGGTGCGGGTGGTGGCGCGTGAGGCGCCGCGTGCCTCGCCTGCCGCGGCGGTGCGCCGGGTCTGTCCGGCCCGGACACGGGCGGTGTCGGTCGTGATGTCGGTGACCTCGGCGGCCACGTGTCCGGCCGCGGCGACCACGTAGGCGTCCGGGGTGCTGTCCGGCCCGGACAGGCGGGCGGGAGCGGCGGTGTGTCCGGGGGTGAGGATGGCGGACAGGCGGGCGCGGTCCTCGGTGTGCAGCCGGGCCACGTCGGCGGTGCCCTCGCCCACGGCGCCCAGGGCCTCAACCCAGGTGGCGACCTGGCCACGCATGGCCTCCGGGGGCACGGTGCGCAGTGCGACGGCGCGCGCCCGGCGGCGGCGCGCCTCGGCCGCGGCGAGGCGGCGGCCGCCGTGGTGCTGGGCGCGGAACAGGTCTTCCGTGGCCAGGAACAGGGCGTGCATGCGGCGGGCCTGGCGGGCGCCGGTCCAGGACTGCCCGGTGGCCAGGTGCCGGTCCCCGATGAGGGCCAGGTGCCACATGAGTGCCGCGAGCAGGGGCACGAGGAACCGGAAGACCGCGGCGCCGGCGGGGTGGGCGATGTAGAGCTCGTGCCAGGCCGCGAACCCGCCCGACGCGGACGACAGCGCCCACGTGAGGGTCAGGAGCGTCCCGCCGGGGCGGTTGTCCTTGGCGGCCTCCCGGGCCAGCAGGGCGACGGTCACGAGGGAGAGCTCGAACACTCCGGCGGTGGCGTAGGCGGTGCCGGGGTCCATGGCGAGCACGTCGATGCCGAACGCGACCATGGCGAGGTAGGCGCCCACGGTGGAGATGAGGGCGACGGAGACGGCGGCGGCGAGCACGAGGCCGCGGGAGCTGGTGGGGCGGGTGAGCGGGTTCATGGTCAGTCCTCCTTGTCGTTCGTCGTAGCGGTGTCGGTGGTGTCGGTGGTGCCGAGCTCGTCGCTGATGTGGGTGCGGGTGAACCCGACCTGCACGCCGCCGCCGGGGCGCTTGACCGACTTGGTGACCGGGACGCCGTGGTTCTTGACCGCGGCGGTCACCTGCGGACCGGTCCACCCCTCATAGAGGGCGGGCTTGTGCTCGGCCAGGCGCTCGGCGAGTACGGAGGACCAGATCTTGCCGTTGGGCCACTCCGGGTCCTCGGCGGGCCAGACCGCGAGGATGTGATCGAGGATGGTCGAGTGGTCGGTGTCCGCGGCGATCTCGCCCGCGGCTTCCCCGGTGAGCAGGCCACGGGCCTCACGCACGGTGCGGGCGCGCTCGACGATCTTGTCGGCGAGTTCCCCGTCGATGTACGCGCCGCGGACCAACTGGGGGTCGGACTTCTCCCCCGCGAGCAGGGCCACGCCCTTGTCTTCCTGGGAGAAGATCGTGGCGCGGTGCCCGGCCTTGTACATGGAGGTGCCCAGCACCATGTCGTTGGTGGTCTGGTCGCCCACGCGCAGGGACATGCGCAGGGACAGCAGGGCGGAGATGCCGGTGGGGATGGCGGTCTTGTTCGGCCGCTGCGTGGCAAGCCACACCATGATTCCCAGCGCCCGGCCTCGGCGGGTGATGTCCTCGACCAGCAGCTCGGCCTCAGGCGAGGCCGAGAACCCGAGCTGTGACTCGTCGATCACCAGCAGCAGCGGCTTGAACCCGTGCGGGTTCCCCACCGCGGCGAGCTGGTCGGTGACCTTGGACTCCAGGGCCACGCTCCGCGGCAGGGACCGGATGACCGCGGCGCGGCGGCGCATCTCGGCCTGCACGGCCCGCAGGTCGGCGAGCAGGGCCTTGAGGTCCTCGGGGTCGTCTCCGGAGCGGCACACGTGTGCGATCGGGGCGAACGGGAGCAGGTCCCCGGTGCCCTTGAGCTCGTGAATGTGCAGCTCGGTGCGCGGGTCCAGCGCGGCGGCCATGATCAGCACGCGCAGCAGGAACGTCTTGCCCATGCCCGGCAGGCCGCCGATGATCCCGTTGTTGTACATCAGGCACGTGGTCACGGGTCGTCCGCGCTGGTCCTGCCCGATTTCCAGGTCCTCGAACACGTTGGTCTCACCCTTGAGGCGGTGCTTGAACGGCACCGCGCCCCGCTCGGACAGCGCCTTGTCGGCGATGTACAGGTTCAGACGGGAGGGGTGGGCCTTGGGGTTGCCCTCGGGCCACACGCAGTCGATCGGGCGCCGCAGGGCCGCCGCCAGGCGTTCCTTGCGCTCGATCACGTCGGCCGCGGTGGCGCCGGGCGGCAGATCGATGTGGATCTCGACCCCGCCCGTGGCCGGGAAGATGCGCAGCACCTTGATCTCCGCCAGGCCACGCTTGGCCTCCCCCAGCGAGCCCAGACCCAGGGTGAGCAGCGCCTCCTGCACGACGTCGACCGTGAGCTTGGGAACCTCGCTCGTGGCGGTGTCCGCGATCGGCTTGGCTACCCGCCGCGTACCGACCACACCGAACGCGGTGATCGCGGCGGCACCGGCCGACACCGCCGCGACGGTCAGGCCATCCGGCCCGACGTTCGCGTACGTCGTCACCCCAGCCACCCCGAACAGGGCACCCGCGGCGGCCAGCCCACCGAGACGGGCACGCACACCGTCAGCGTGTTCCTTGCGCAGCGTCTTGTACTCCGCCGTGCCACGGGCGCCCGCGATCAGCGCGTTCCGCTTGGCCTTGTTCTCCGAGTCCAGCACCCACCGGGCCACCGCCTTGGTACAGACACCGAGGCCGATCGCGGCCCGGCCCAGGAACCTGGGCAGGTACAGGAACGGTGCCCGCACACCGTGGTGCGCGGACCAGGTCGCCAGGAACTTCGCGTGCCGGCGGAACGCCGGAACGAACACGTCCCACGACGTCAACCACTCCGGCCACACGGGAACATCGCTGTCGGGACGGTGCTCAACCACCCGCGCCGGACGCGCCGCGACCTCGGCCGAGGGCGCAGGCGCGTCGATCACCTCAGCGGCGGCGGGTCCGGGGTTGTCCTCCGGCTGAACCATGCCCTGGTCCAGCCCGTCACCCACCACGGGGTTGTTGCCGTAGACCAGCTCCGCCAGCTCGGCATCACTGGGCGTACGGCCCTCGGACTCGTGCGTCATCAGGCACCCCCCGCGATCTCGTCGGGACCGACGCCGCGGGTGCTGCCGTCCTCGAACTGGACGACGTAGTGCACCGTGCGGCGGTTGCGCACCTCGCGGGCGACGATCTTTCCGACCTTGCCGTCGGTCAGGCGCACACGGTCGCGCACCTGCGGCCCCCGGGCGCCCATCAGGCACCCGCCACGCCGGAGAACGTGTTCACGACCGTGGTGATGGCGGTCATGAAGCCGTCCAGGAGCGCCGGGCCGAACGCCGTGGCGGCCATCGCGATGCCCCACAGGACACCGAACACGACCGGCCACACGGGCAGCTTCTTCGTCCAGAAGCCCACCAGCGCGGCAATCGTCAGAATCGCGAACGCAGAGAACGAAACCATGAGCCTTCCTCCTTCTCAGGCAGCAGCCGACGCGACCGCGACGGCCAGGGAACGGGAACGGATCGAACGACGGCCACCGGAGCGGCGGACCTTGACGACCGCCACACGGGCGGCCGGGGACTTGCGCGACACCGCAGCCAGAGCGGCCACGGCCTGACGGTGACGACGCACCGCGACCTCACTCGGACGCACGGCCAGGACGCACTCCGCGTCCACCACCGCGCACTCGGCCTCGATCACCGGCCACTCAGCCTCGATCGCGGCCAAAGCCGACAACGACGGCTCGCGGCCGTCCGATTCGGTAGCTCTCATGACACGAAACCTCTCGACTGATTGCCTGGTCCAACCAGATGGTCTGGACCATCTGTGCAATGAAGTGGACCACACCGAGAGCGGAGCGTCAACCCCAAGGTCTAGAATGACTGGACCATCCAACAATCGGAAGGAAGCCAATCCCGTGGAAGCCGCACCGATCCGAGGGCGCGTAGGCAAGGCGGAAATCTCGGCTGACCTGCGCAATCAGATCCTCACCGGCAAGCTCAAGCAGGATGACAAGCTCCCGCCCGAGCGGGAGCTCACCGATACCTACGGCGTGTCTCGCAATACGGTCCGCGAAGCTCTCGCGATCCTCGTCGGCGACGGCCTGATCCGCGCACAGCGGCCACACGGCTACTTCGTGCGCGGTCGTCGCCACATGCAGTACCGCCCGCAGTCAGACCTCACCGTCCGTCCCGAGGACGCACCCAAGGACACGTTCCTCACGGAGCTGGCCGAGGCCGGCCGGGAGCCGACGCAGACGATCGACGTCGCGATCGTGCAACCCTCCGACGAGGTCGCCAAGCGCCTCGAACTCACCGAGGGTGACCATGCCGTCGTCCGGCGTCGCGTGCGGTACCTGGAGGGCGAACCGTTCATGACGAACGACTCGTACTTCCCTCTGTCGATCGCGCAGGACACCGAGGTCATGTCGCCCGAGGACATCGCCCGCGGCGCCAACCGCGCTCTCGCCGACGCGGGCCACGTGCAGGTCCGCGCGACCGATGAGTTCACCATCCGCATGCCGCGCCCGGACGAGCAGCACCGGCTCGAGCTCGCACCGGGAACACCGATCGCGTGCCAGTTCACGACCGGGTACGACCGCGACGGCAAGCCGCTCCGCGTCGCGGTGACGGTCCTGCCGGGCGATCGCCACGTCATCGTCTTTGAGCGGCCCGGCCTGCCCGACCCTGACGAGGAAAAGTGACGCTGCCACTCGAACGGGCGACGCCCGACGACGCGCCAGCGATTGAGCAGCTTCGGCACGAAGCCCGCCAATGGCTGGCGTCACTCGGCAGCGACCAGTGGAACGCGGCGCCACACTACGACCCCGCGTCACCGCACGGCATCGCCGCCGGGATCAAGCGCGGTGAGGTCTACGTGCTCCGGGATGGCGACTCGATCACCGCCACCATGACTGTGGACCGCCACGCAGACCCGGAGTTCTGGGGTCCCGGTGACCGGCCCGACGACGCGCTCTACGTGCACCGCATGATCGTGCAGCGATCCGCAAGCGGCAGCGATATCGGCGGACGCATGCTTGACTTCGCTGCGGGCCTCGCCCGAGATGTCGGCAAGAACTGGCTCAGACTTGACGCTTGGCGCTCGAACCTCGCCCTACAGCGCTACTACCTGAACAAGGGGTTTACACACGTCCGCACGGTCAACCTCGCGCACCGGGGGTCGGGAGCCCTGTTCCAGCGCCGAGTGTCGACCAGAGAACCGTAACCGCCATATGGGCCTACTGACTGTCACTGACAAACCTGCGCACTTCGCGGATCAGGGACCATGCTCCAGACTCCTTGGCGAATAGCTGCCCCTCCAGCACGGCTCGCAACCAGGCTTGCTTGCTCCGGCCGGCTTCCGGATGAAAACTCTCAAGCTCGCCCACTGGCAGGATGAAGAACCCGATTCTCCGAGCGGCATCAAATACCTGATCGAAAGCACCCACCGGGCCACCTTCAAGAGCAAACCGACCCTTCCTCTTTATTGCCTTCCATCCGGAAGGCGCTCGCACAGTTCGAATAATCCCGTCGACTTCGCCATTCGACAAAGCCTCAGCGTTTGAACCATCGATGATTTCGGTGACATCTTTGCGCACCTCATCCCGTGTGACCAGGTCTCCACCATCACGCACGTGTGAGATGATCGCATTGTAGTGATCCTCGATATCTGCAAACCTGCCACCCATTGCCTCGAACAGAGGCTGAAACTCATTCCGGTTCTCCAGAATATCGATATCCGCAATGACCGCAGTGGGTACGGCGGCAGCCTTCAAGGCCCCGTATGCACGCACAAGTCGGCCCTTGCCACTGCAGTGCGTGAAAAGCATATCGGAGGACGCTAACTCGTCAGCAGACTCGATCGCATCCAGTGTTGCAGAATAGTAAGTACAGTCTGAATCACCTTCACAAAGCACGACGCCCTTGTAAAAGATTCCGTCGAGAACGCGAGAGTATCGCATCAAAGGATCCCTGTAGAGACTCCGGATGCTCTCGGGTGGGACTTGAGCCGCATGATTCAAAGCGTCCTCTGGCCGTGTGATACGGACCACTGAGACTTCGGCCATGTCTCTCGACGCGTCGATTACCCCCCGAACAAAGTCGTTGCTGTGAGTGACAACGATGACCTGCGGGCCCCCCGAGGAGCTGATTTCGGCGATTACCTGACCTAGAAGGCGAGCCTGAGGAGGGTGCAGAAACGTCTCCGGCTCGTCCATTAGTATGATGTCACCCGGGTCGGTGACCAAAGTGAGGATGGTTCCCATGAAGGCTCTGATCCCTTCGCCTTGGTGCTCCAACTTCGGGAGTTTCAGGACTTCGTCCAGATATTCGCCTGGTTCACCCATCCTCGGCTCGTCCATTGCGACATAGCCGACGTGAATCCCCATCCTCCTCCCAGCGTGGCGATTCACCAAGAGCGGCACGCCAAACGCGCGCTTCATGTAGCCACTGAGCGTTTCCTCCAGACCGCGGTCGCCGAAGAGCGCTTGGACGGCCGAAAGATTCTCCAAAGGCTCGGTAAGGTCTGGAGCGTCGCTGCTACTTAGGACCGATCCCCGACCCTCTGCGCTGAGGTGCTTCAGAAATAGCAAGGAGACGGTGCCGAATCGACTGTCCTGCCGAGAAGCATTCTGCAGTTGAGTTTCAGAAAATTCAGCACCCGAATATAGATACGTATTGGCGTGGTACACGTGGCCATTTTGGCGTGTTCCTGCCTCGTAATAACGGGACCGTTCACGCACGGTCTTCAAGAAGTCACCGGGAGAAGGCATCTCGACTGAAACACTTGCGACGGGACCGAATGCCGCGCCTGGCTGCTTCGAGGGCAGCGTGGAAATCTCGGCTTTGATTCCCTCAAGGATGACGGACTTACCGACGTTGTTCGGTCCAACGATCAACGTTACGTCCGCTCCCGGGGCGAAAGACTGCTCGGCCGAGTTCAGAGTAACTTTGGTCACGGTAGGTCGCATGGCCGCACGATATCGCTTGCTGCGCCGAGGGAGGCGTGGGCTCGTGGGTGAACGCACCTGCCCCCGGTCGCGCCGCGCGACACGGGTCACCACGTCGTCACGCCATCTCCTCGGCTACCGCGGCCAGGAAGTGGCGGGCGTCGTTGCCGGTGAGTGAGACCTTGCGCAGCGTGGTGAAGGTCCGGAGGTACACCTGAGCCTCGGCCCCGGTGTAGCGGTGCTCGCGCGAGGTGGTCTCGACGCAGACGAGGTCGTCGAACATTTCAAACATGTGGGTGGGCACGTCGTTTGTCGCGCCGTACGGCAGGATGCCGAGGTGGACGTTCGGCAGGCCGATCACGGACTGCAAGCGGTCGAGCTGGGGGCGCATGACGGCGGTCGGGACGAGGCCCCAGCGCAGCACCGGTTCCGCGATGACGTACTCGAACCGGCGCGGCGTATACAGGTACCGCTGACGCTCCATGCGCGTGGCGACGGCCTCCTCGACGTCGGCGACCGGGACCTCGTGCGCCTGTGCGGCAGCGGTCAGGATCTCGCGGGCGTAGTCGGGGGTCTGGAGCATCCCAGGGATGACAACGTTGTGGAACTCACGCATCCAGGTCGAGCGCTGGACCAGCGCGCTGTATCCGGCCTGCACGGGCGCCTGCCCGCGCCGGGCGCGCCGCCGGTGCGTGTGCTGGTCCTCGCGGGCTTGGTCGAGCAGGCCGAGCAGGTGAGTGCGCTCACGCTCGGGTCCACGGGTCGCGGCGATCCAGGCGTCAATGTCGGCAGGGGACGCGTTCTGCCGGGCGAGCTCGATACGGGAAACCTTCGACGCCGGCCATCCGAGCTCCGCGGCGAGCTCCTTGCCGGAGAGGTCGGCGCCCACGCGCAGAGCGCGCAGACGCCGACCCAGGTTCTCGAGGTGACTCGGTCCGGGCATGTCAGGAGCGTACGGCGCGCAGCGCGAGCTCCCAGAGTCCGCGTGCCCGACCGAGCGCGTCGTCGTCAGTCACGAGACGCCGAGCGATCATCTGGCCGTCGTCGTCGAACGTCATGACGAGCAACCGCGAATCATCCAGAAGCCACCAGTCGTCATCGCCAGCGGCGGGCAGGAGTCCGGACGCCTCGGCCTGCTCACGGGTGATGTAGTGGATGATCTCGCCCGCCTCGACGTTCCACCGCCCGACCCAGCGAGCGTAGCGGTGGTAGTCGCCGGGCGGGTCCTCCTGGACCCGGACACGCTCCATCCGCTTCCCCGCGGCGGTCAGTTCACGGACGTGATCCAGCCACGCGACATACCCCTCCAGCTCCGCCGGGTACTCGGCACGACCGACAAGGAACGCGTCGTAGTGGTCGTCGAGGTCGCTCGCGTAGACGGGCTGCTGTTCGAACCGGAGCGCGGTCGCGGCGAAGTTGTGCGTCAGCTCGTGGAACTCGTCCCCGTCGATCGCCCGGCCCTTCAGAGTGCACCTCGCAGGCGGTCGAGCACGTTCGCAGGGACGAACACGCCGTCCTCGTCGTCGGCGAGCTGCCGGAGCTGGGCGCGGGTCGCGTCGTCGAGCTTGACGCCCTGGACGATGTATCCGCCGCCGGCCCGGTACAGCGCAGGGCAGTTGTCGGTCTTCGACTCCTTGTCCTTCCACATGAACTCGACGTCCATCGTTCCTCCATGCGTTCGTGGTGCAGGGGTCAGAACCTTGCCCGGGAAGTCTGGCACGTCACCCCTGCCGGACGGAATGCACTCTAGCCCGCAATTGCTCTCACTGGCGCAATTGCATGTCGCCAAGTGCCACGCAGTGGAACGCTCGTGGACATGACGACCGCGCCCCCGCCTTCGATCCGTCACGTGACCGAGCCCCCGTGCTGCGAGCCGGGCTGCGACTGGGTCGCAGAGCTCGGCGAGGCATTCTGCGTGCGGCACATCGGCGAGGACGACTGGGTGGAGCGGTTGCGGCGGACGCGCGTGTGGATCGTGGCTGGCCGGTTCGCGGGGCGAGCTGGACGCCTGGTCGGGTCTGGTGCAGAATGGGCGACCGTGGACCTGGGCGTGCCCATCGACGGCGGGAGCGGCGTCGTAGTGGTGCCGTCCTCAGCGATCCAGGAGGACGAGCGATGACGGCCGGGGGTCCAACTGGGGGTCTACACTCACAGACTGCGACAGACGGCTACAGGCAGCAGCGGAATCCACGCCGCGCCAGTCGGCCTCACTGATCCTGATTGTCCAGACCATCTGGACCTCCAAGACTGACTGAAAATCGAAAGGTCACCGGATCGACGCCGGTCGGAGCCACCTCAGGATCACAGGCCAGAGCCATGACGGCTCTGGCCTGTGGCGTATCTGGAGCGCCTGCGGCAAGCACCGGAAAACGCCTGCGGCCCGTCCAGCGCTTCGCGCCTCGCGCGTTCACCCGGAAGGCGCTCGTCTCACTCCTGGCGTCTCAACAGTTGGTCGGTCGTCCAACTCTTCATGGCCATACCGCCACATTGCCTTCACATTGCGCGGCGTGGCGCGCTCCCTGCGGCCGGAATCCACGCCGCGCCGCCCTCTGGAATTGCCCTCCGCCTCCCCGGCGGGTTGAGTTGACCTCAACGAATGCGCGGCACACGACCGCAAAGCCCGGTTCCGGGGCCGCGCACGGGGAGGGCACATGACTCAGGACACGACGAACGGCACCCTGCCGCAGGGCCGCCCGACGTCGCTCGGCGGGCTCGTCGAGCACATCAGCGAGCAGGCATCGCGCCTGGTGCGGGCGGAGATCGCCCTCGCCAGGGCGGAGCTCACGAACAAGGCGATGAAGTCGGGGATCGGGGTCGGCCTGCTGGTCGGCGCCGTGGTGGTGCTGCTGTACGGGATCGGGGTACTGCTCCTCGCCGCCGTGTACGGCCTCGGCACGGTATGGCCCATGTGGCTGTCCGCGCTGGCCGTCGGCGGCTTCCTGGTCGTCGTGACGCTGGTCCTCGCGCTCGTGGGCCAGGCCCTGCTGAAGAAGGGCACCCGCAAGCCGGACAGCGTGCAGCGCATCAAGGACGACGTCACGACCATCCGCACGGGGATCCAGGAAGGGCTGCAGCGATGAGCACCGAGAAGAGCCAGACACCGCGCCCGCCCTCCAAGGTGGAGCTCGAGGCCGAGGTGCTGCGCACCCGCGCCGAGCTCGCCGCGACGATCGACGAGCTGACACTCAAGATCAACCCCGCGCACCAGGCGCACCGCATCGCCCAGAGCGCGAGACAGGCGGCCGCGGGCGCCGGCAGCCGGGCGGCCGGAAAGCTCCAGAAGGAAAAGAAGAGCCCGGTGCCTGAGGAGCACCGGGCTCGAAACACCAAGCTAATCGTGGGCACCACGCTGGGCCTGGTGGCCTTGAGCGCGGTCACGGTCGCTGTGGTGGTCCTGCGGCGCGCGCGGGGCTGAGCTGGGGCAGCACCCGGGCGCGCCGTCATCCACTGCCTGCCGACCTCGTCGGCTACGCGTCGGTGTCTTCGGGACTCTCGGCCGCTGCGCCAAGCAGCGCCCGAACCTCGGACTCCTTGTACCGGCGGTGTCCACCGAGCGTGCGGATCGAAGAAAGCTTTCCCGCTTTTGCCCAACGCGTAACTGTCTTGGGGTCTACACGGAACAAGCTCGCTACCTCGGCAGGCGTGAGCAGGACCTCGGATTCTCCGTGGATGGACATCCCTGCACCTCCTCCGGAACGGCGCCGGCCCTGGCGGCACCAGGTTCTTGACGGCTCCCGCTCTCTCACCATTGTTAGCAGCAAACACGATTTAGGCGACTTGGGAGCGGACTCATTTCGCTCACATTCTCCGACGCGTCTCACCGCAACGGAACGCCCAACCACGCAACCATAGCGCGAAACCCCGGCCTGGTAACGATTCGTCGCCATTTGTCGCTACCTTCTACCATCACCTTGCATCACCTGACTACCAACCCGCCGGCGAGGCCAGTTCGCGACACGCGAACGCTGTCATGTCACGTAGGTCACGACAGACCACGACACGACGTCAGGTCGGCCCGTCCGGCCCGTCCTGGCGGGAATGGTGCTCAAGATCACCAGCGCATCGGACGAATCCCACGTCCAGACTGGAGGAAACCGCGTACAACCATGTACCGTTGGAGCCTGGACAGAACAAGCACACACCGGGGCCGCACGTCCGATGTACGTGGCCGCCCCGCTCCTACGTTGAGGGGGTCGGAGCCATGGGCCGCGGCCGTCAGAAGGCAAAGCAGACCAAGGTTGCTCGAGCGCTGAAGTACTACAGCCCTGAGACCAACTACCACGCCCTTGAGGAGGAGCTCCAAAGCGGGAAGTCCCACACGGATGTGGCGACGGACGATTCTCGCTGGGATGCCTCCGGGGGTGAGGACTACGACAATCGCTACGCCGACTGGGCTGACTTCGACGATTCGAACGGGCACAAAGAGCATTGACACCAGAGCTCGCACCGTCGACGTCGGCACCCCGCAGTAGTCGTCAGTCCGCCCGCCGCATGTGAGGGCATTGTGAAGCATGCGAACGCCGGCCGGTCCTGCAGTGCGCGGATGCGCCGTTCCCCAGTAGAGGCCCCAGGGCCGGTGAACGCATCCGAGCACCACAGCCCTGGTCGGCGTTCTGCACGCCGTCACCGGTAGTCGTCCCGGCAGCCGTCACCGGTAGTCGTTCACGAGGCGGACCGAACCTCCCTGCACGCCCTTCGTGCCGACCACGAGGTCCTCCGTCGCCCCGGCAGCGGCGTCGAGCGCCTCCACGCGGCCCAGCACCCAGGCCGGCACGTCGAGCGCGGCCAGTCGCCGCAGGGTGGCGTCGGCCCCCTCCGCGTCCACCACGGCGACCATCCCGACCCCCAGGTTCAATGTGCTCTCGAGGTCGGCACGCGGGACGCCGCCCAGCTCCCGCACCATCCGGAACACCGCCGGCATCGTCCACGAGGCGCGGTCCACGACGGCCACCGTCCCGGCGGGCAGCACGCGCGCCAGGTTCGCGGCGAGGCCGCCCCCGGTCACGTGCGTGAAGGCGTGCACCCGTGCGGCGTCGTCGGCGGCCAGGGCGAGGACGTCGCTCGCGTACACGCGCGTCGGCTCCAGCAGCTCCTCGCCCAGCGTGCGCCCGAGCTCCTCGACCTGCCGGTCCAGCTCCCATCCGGCATGCCGCACCACGGCGCGCACCAGCGAGTACCCGTTCGAGTGGAGACCGGAGGAGGCCATCGCGATCAGGACGTCGCCCTCGCGCACCCGGTCCGGCCCCAGGACGTCGTCGGCCTCCACGATGCCCGTGGCGGCGCCTGCGACGTCGTACTCGTCGGGGTCCAGCAGGCCGGGGTGCTCGGCGGTCTCGCCGCCTACGAGGGCCGTCCCGGCCACCTCGCACGCCTGCGCGATCCCCCGCACGACGTCCGCGACCCGCTCCGGAACGACCTTGCCCGTGGCGATGTAGTCGGTCATGAACAACGGCTTCGCACCCACCACGACGATGTCGTCCACGACCATGCCGACGAGGTCGAACCCGATCGTGTCGTGCTTGTCGAGCGCCTGCGCGATCGCCACCTTCGTGCCGACACCGTCGGTGGAGGTGGCGAGCAGCGGCGCCCGGTAGTCCCGGAACGCCGACATGTCGTACAGCCCGGCGAACCCGCCGACGCCACCCAGCACGGCGGGGCCCTGCGTGCGCCGCACGGCGTCCTTCATCAGCTCGACGGCCTTGTCGCCGGCCTCGGTGTCGACGCCTGCGGCCGCGTAGGTGAGCCCTTCGGATGTCACTGGTACTCCATCACTGGTCGGGTCGGTCTTCGGGGTACGACGGTGGCCGTGGCGCGGCGGTGCGGCCAGGTGCCGTTCGCCTCAGGGATGCTCGAGCGCGCCGGCTCCGCCGGCGGACACCGCGAGGGTCGACAGGCCGTCCTCCGGCGCACCCAGCGGGAGCTCGGCCTGCTCGAGCAGATACTTGCCCAGCTGGTCGTCCGGCGGCAGCTCGATCGGGTACCTGCCCGTGAAGCAGGCCGCACAGAGCTGGGACGAGGGCTGCTCGGTCGCGGCGATCATGCCCTCGGTCGAGATGTAGCCGAGGCTGTCGGCGCCGAGCGACTGGCCGATCTCGTCGGGGCCGAGCCCGTTCGCGATCAGCTCGGCGCGCGACGCGAAGTCGATGCCGTAGAAGCATGGCCACTTCACCGGTGGTGACGAGATCCGCACGTGCACCTCGGCCGCGCCGGCCTCGCGCAGCATCCGGATCAGCGCCCGCTGCGTGTTCCCGCGCACGATCGAGTCGTCGACGACGACGAGCCGCTTGCCCCGCACGTTCTCGCGCAACGGGTTCAGCTTGAGCCGGATACCGAGCTGGCGGAGCGTGTCCGAGGGCTGGATGAACGTGCGCCCGACGTAGGCGTTCTTGGTGAGCCCCTGCCCGAACGGGATGCCGGACTCGGTGGCGTAGCCGATCGCGGCGGGCGTGCCCGACTCCGGCGTCGGGATGACGAGGTCCGCGTCGACCGGGTGCTCCCGGGCGAGCTCCCGCCCCATCTCGACGCGCGCCGCGTGCACGGAGCGGCCGTTCAGCGTGTGGTCCGGCCGGGCCAGGTAGACGTACTCGAAGACGCAGCTCGCCCGCTCGGCGGACGCGAAGCGCGTGGAGCGGAGCCCTTCGGCGTCGATGCGGATCAGCTCACCGGGCTCGACGTCGCGCACGTAGGAGGCGCCGACGATGTCCAGCGCGGGTGTCTCCGAGGCCACCACCCAGCCGCGCTCCAGGCGGCCCAGCACCAGCGGGCGCACACCCTGCGGGTCCCGGGCGGCGTAGAGGGTCTTCTCGTCCATGAACACCAGCGAGAACGCGCCACGGAGCCGTGGGAGCACCTCGAGGGCCGTCGCCTCGAGCGTGTGGTCGGCGTCGCCGGCCAGCAGGGCGGTGACGAGCGCGGTGTCGGTCGTGTTGCCGCGGGCCAGCTCACCACGGCGCTGGGCGCCGTACCGCTCGGCCACGAGGTCGACGAGCTCCGCGGTGTTGGTCAGGTTGCCGTTGTGGCCGAGGGCTACCGTCCCGGACGCCGTCGGGCCGAGCGTGGGCTGCGCGTTCTCCCACGTCACCCCGCCCGTCGTGGAGTACCGGCAGTGGCCCAGGGCGATGTGGCCGGTCAGCGCGTTGAGCGCGGTCTCGTCGAAGACCTGGGACACGAGGCCCATGTCCTTGTAGACGAGGATCTGGTCGCCGTTGCTGGTCGCGATGCCGGCGGACTCCTGCCCGCGGTGCTGGAGCGCGTACAGGCCGAAGTACGAGAGCTTGGCGACCTCCTCGCCGGGGGCCCACACCCCGAAGACGCCGCAGGCGTCCTGGGGGCCCTTCTCCCCGGGCATCAGGTCGTGGTTCAGATGGCCGTCCGGGCGCAGAGGCATGCCGTCAGTATCCCATGCACCCGCGCCGCTCCGGCGCGACGTCCGCGACCCGGGCTGTGACGTACCCGACCGCTTCGCCGCGCCGCGCCGCCGCTCAGCGAGACGTCCGCCGGACGTGGTCGTACTTGCGCAGGCTGCGGCGATCCGCCAGGACTGCCAGCAGGCCCGCGGCGATCGTCGTGAAGGTGACCATGAACGCGGTGATCACCACGACGTACACGCCGGGCTTGAGCATCGCTTCCGCCTCCGGCGTCTGCACGACGTAGTAGCCGACGGCGAGGCCGATCACGAGGCCGACGATGACGCCGGCGCCCAGGAACCGTCCGTAGCGGGGAGCGCGGCGCACCTGCGCAGGATCGACCACGTCGTGCAACTCGACCCCGTCACCCAGCAGCTCCCCGGCGAGGTCGTCCCGGGCGGGCGGGTCCTGGGGCGCGTTCGAGGCAGAGTTGCTCACGACCACAGCCTAAGAGATCGCGCGGGCCGGTGCCGCCATGACGCCGAAGGAAAGCCGGACGGCCGGCCGGTCACGTCCCCCGGAAGGTCGGGGACGTGACCGGCCGGCCGTTCGCCGGAGCTCGCTCAGCGAGCGGGACTCATCCGGTGACGAGCCTCCACGGAGAGCTCTTCTTTCCCGTGCCCGGGATCCTGAGGATGTTCGGGCGCTTCGCCTCGTAGAGCTCGCCGCCGTAGGTCACCTGGTCGCCCCACCAGTAGAGCTTCCAGGGCTTCCACGCGGGGGCCGACGGCGCGGCGTCCTCGATCGTGACCGGCAGCGCGACGCTGGTTCCGGACGGCGCCGCCACGACGCGGAGCGTGTACGCGCCCGCGACCGTGCCCGCCGGGACCGTCACCGTGGCCGAGGTGGCGCCGTCGGCCACCGGGAACGTGCCGAGCGAGGTGCCCTCGGCGGGGTCCTCGCCCGCGGCGACCAGGAAGGCCTCCGCCTCGGTGTTCTGCGGGGAGCCGAGCGACGTGAGGTCGAGGGCCGAAAGCTCCACGGCCACCTCGTCGCCCGCCGTCACCGTGCCCGGCAGGGCGTCGACGACGGCGTGCGTCCGCGCGAACGACGGCGCGAGCGGCGAGTTCTCCTCGATGTACTGGATCCAGGCGTCCCGGTCCACGAGGCCCGAGTCCTGGACGTCGGTCCCCTCGGTGAAGACCCGGAAGTTGTCACCGCCGGAGATCAGGAACGAGAACGTGGCGACCCGGTACTCGGCGGCCGGGTCGAGCGGCTCGCCGTCGATGGTGATCGACGAGACGTTGTCACCCGGCTCGGCGTTCGGGTCGCTCGTGGTCGCCGTGTACGACACGTTGTCCGACAGCCCGAGCGCCAGGTAAGGACGCGACGGACGGTCGCCGTTCGCGTCGGTCTGCCACTGCTGCTCCAGCAGCGTCTCGACCTGCTCGCCGGTCAGGGTGACCGTGAGGAGGTTGTTGACGAACGGCAGCACGGCGTTGGCCTCGGCATACGTGACCACGCCGTCGTCCTCGGCGCCCGACGCCGCGTACAGCAGGTCGCTGCGCAGACCGCCCGGGTTCACCACGCCGAGGTCGGCACCGCCCCGCTCCTCGCTCGCGAGCGAGTCACGGAGCGCGTCCGCCACGAGGTTGCCGAGCGCCGACTCCGACGCGCGGTCGTCGCGGTCGCCACCGGTCCAGACGCCGTCCGTGTACTGTCCGCCCGCGAACGCGGTCGTGATGTCCGCGGTGATCTCACCGACCGGCTGCGCGCCGATCTCCTCGGCCTCCGCGAGGGCGGCCTGGACGATCGCGTCCACCTCCGCGACGCGCGGGTAGGTCGCGATCAGGTCCGCGGCGGGCGTCCCCGTGCGGGCGACGTTCTCGACCGTGTAGTCCGTGACCTGGAAGGACTCGGTGTCCACGGTGAGCGACGCATGACCCACGTTGGCACCGTAGTCGCCGGTCTGGACGATCGGACGGGTCGCGCCGTCGGTGCCGGGCACCGGGGCGTCCCACGCGTACTCCTTGTGCGTGTGGCCCGTGAAGATCGCCGCGACCCGCGGGTCGGTGTTCTGCACGAGATCCGCGAACGGGCCGCCGGCGGCGACCTCCTCCTCGAGCGTGGCACCGTCCGGGGTCCCCATGCTCGCGCCGTCGTGGGTCATGGCCACCACGACGTCGGCCTCGCCGTTCGCCGCGTCGCCGTCGAGCAGCTCGTCCGTCACGCGGTTGATCGCCTCGACCGGGTCACCGAACTCGAGCCCTTCGATCCCGGCCGGGGTGACCAGGGTGGGCGTCTCCTCGGTCACGACGCCGACGAAGCCGACGTCGACGCCGCCGATCTCCTGCACCGAGAACTCCGGCAGCGCGGGCTCGCCCGAGGCCTCGTCGTAGACGTTGGCACCCAGGTAGTCCCAGTCCGCCGCATCCGCGACGCGACCGGTCAGGTCCTCGAACCCCTGGTCGAACTCGTGGTTGCCCACCGCCGACGCGCTCAGCCCGAGCGCGTTCAGCACGTCGATCGTCGGCACGTCCTGCGCGAGCGCCGAGGGGAACAGGGAGGCGCCGATGTTGTCACCGGCGGAGACGAACGCGGTCGCGTCCGGGTTCTCCGCGCGGAGCTCCTCGACGGTCCCGGCGAACGCGACGGTGTTCCCGTCGATCCGGCCGTGGAAGTCGTTGATGTCCACGAGGTCGATCGTCGTCGTGCCGGGCTCCGCGGTGTCGCTGCCCAGGTCGAGCCCGGCGAGGACCGGGTCGTGGTCCGAGGACCGGAACGGCGTCTCGTCGTAGAGGATCGTCGCGTTGTAGTTGTAGCGGCTGTACTCGTTCGCCACGGGCTCGTACGCGTTGATGTTCCAGATGTCGGTGCCGGTCACGACCTCGACGGCGCCCGGGGATGCCATCACGTGGTCGAGCGAGCCGACCTGGCCGCCGTAGCTGTACGAGTACTCGCCGGTGGCGGCCCCGAGGTCGGCGTAGCCGGCATCGGTCATCACCTGGATCGGGTCCTCCAGGTCGTAGGCGTTGAAGTCGCCCACCAGCAGGATCTTGTCGGTGCCCGCGGCGTCCGCCTGCGCCTCGGCGAACTCCACCAGCGAGGTCGCCTGGCGCACGCGGGACTCGTTGGAGCTGCCCTGGCCGTCGCCCTGGTCCTCGTCGCCCGGCCACGGGCCGGCGGACCCCTTGGACTTGAAGTGGTTGGAGACCACGAGAACGTCGTCGCTCGCGTCGGCCGCGCCGCCCACCGGCTGGAAGACCTGCGCCAGCGGCTCGCGCGCGTTACCGAAGGCCTCGTCCCCGGTCAGGATCACGGACTCGCCCACCGGCTCCGCCACCGCCGCGCGGTAGACGAACCCGTTGCGGATGACGTCCTCGTCCGCCGGCACGTCGGCGGGTGACTCGACGTACGCCCAGGTCCCCTCGCCGTCGGCGGCGTTGAGCGCGTCGGTGAGGTCGGAGAGCGCCTGGTCGCGCGGCTTGTCGAGGAAGTGCAGCGAGTTCTCGATCTCCTCGAGGGAGACGACGTCGGCCCCGAGCGCGGAGATCGCTTCGACGATCTTCGCCTGCTGGCGCTCCAGGTCCTCGTCCTCGGCGGCGCCGCGGGCGTCGCAGCCACCCGAGACGGAGACCGGGTCGCCCGCACGGTCGGTGTAGTAGGTGCAGCCCTCGAGCTCGTCACCCGTGGTGGTGAAGTAGTTCAGCACGTTGAACGTGCCGACCTGCAGTGTCCCGCCCACCTCGGCGGGAGCGGCCTCGCGGGTGTCCTCGAAGACGGCCGGCTGCACGGCATCGGCGGTGTCCGGGGTCAGCTGGCCCTGCGGCTGCAGGCCCCAGGCGTCGTAGCGGTAGTCGAGCACCACCGGCGCGGTGAACTCGACCGGGGCGCCCACGCGCACCGGGCCGCCGCCGGTCAGCCAGGGCAGCGGCGCGGACCTGTTCGACGCGGAGCTGTAGTTCCACGAGGCCCCGTCGTCGAGCAGGACCCCGCGGGCGGCGTTGTCGGCGATCTGCGCCTCGTACTCGGCCGAGAGCGGCCGGCCCACCGACGTGGGCTGGACCAGCGGCGAGTCCCCGGCGGCCAGGCCGACGGTGCCGTAGTAGTTCGTCTCGTAGTTGTCCGTGACCGTGAACTCGCCCTGCGGTGCCAGGAGCATGCCCTCGAGGGCCTCCCGTGCGGCGTCGTCGGTGGGCCAGGTGGTGGCGAGCGGTTCGACGGCAGCGCCGTCGTCGAGCACCGTCCACGAGCCCGGCGTGATCTCGGTCAGGCCGTTGTACTCGGAGACGGCGCCGGTGACCTCGACCGAGTCACCGACGGAGAGCTCGGACGCCGCGGCCGCGGAGTAGACGAAGACGCCGTCCGACGCGCCCGGCGTCGGGTCGCCGGCCGGGTCTCCACCGGTGCCGGCCGTCTGGAGATAGAGGCCGTTGAACCCACCGGTGGGGTAGGCCGCGGTCACGACGCCGCGGGTCGTGACGGTCTCGCCGGCCAGGGGCGAGGTGTCGCCGGTGCCCTGGATCTCGGCGATCGGCGTGACCTCCGCCTCGTCGGCGAAGGCGGGCGTCGCGAGCGCCGCGGTCATGGGCAGGGCGAGCGCGGCCGCCAGGCCGGCAGCGACGGCCTGCTTCGGTCGCGGGACCGGTCGGAACGACCGGAGCGTGCTGGGTATCACGCTGACTCCTTATGCAGTAGCCGGCCGCTACCGCGGCCAGGGGGACAGACCCAAACCAATCACCACCCCGTGAACCACCGGTTACGGCGGGGAGAAGAACCCCCGTCGCAGGCCGGGTGGGCAGGAGTGGCGGTGTCGCTTGACGCACCGGCGACAGTAGCGGGGGTCACCGACATCCACACGGCCCGAGGCGGTATCACGTCACCCCAGCCGGAGGAGCAGCGGGAGGAGGAGCGACAGGTCCGCGCGTTCCCCCGACGCGGTGACCCGCCCGTCGGAGAGGGCGTCTGACCAGTTCACACGGCCTGTCGCCAGCCCCAGCCACGTCTCCGGGTCGGTCTCGACGACGTTCGGCGGGGTGCCTCGGGTATGGCGGGGACCCGCCACCGCCTGAACGGCACCGGCGGGCGGGACGCGCACTTCGACGGAGTTACCAGGGGCGACGTCGGCCAGCTCCTCGAGCGTGAACCGGACGGCCGTCGTGACGTCCCGCCGTTCGGCCGAGCCCGCGGCCCACGCCTGGAGCGCCGTGCGGCCCGTCGCTGGGTCGGTGCGACGGCGGGGAGGCATGCGGACAGCATAGATTCCCCGGTCCAGGTTGTGGCACTCTTCGGCGAATGACCCAGAACACCGATGCTTACGGGCCTCCACCGGCGTTTCCGGGCCCGCGCGGTTATGGGCCTGGCACCTACGACGACGAGGACTACTACGGCGACGACGAGCCCGAGGGCCCGTCCACCTGGCAACGGATCGTCACCTGGTTCCTGTGGGGCTGCTCGGCCCCCGTCCTGGCGGTCCTCGGTGCGCGCGCGATGCCCGACGACGGCATCACCCCCGTCGCTCAGCTGGTCCCGTTCTTCCCGTACGCCGTGCTCGCCGCCGTCCCGCTGGTGGTGCTCTCGGTCATGGGCCGGCGGTACGTGCTGTCGCTGATCCTGATGGGGTGCGTGACCCTGGGCGGTTACGTCGCAGCCTCGGCCTTCGTCCCCACGGAGCACCAGGCGGTCACCGCGGACCCCGACGACGCGGGCACGCTCCGGGTCATGACTGTCAATGCGCTGTACGGCTCGGCGGACCCCGCATGGATCGTCGAGACCGTGCGGGCCGACGAGGTCGAGGTGCTCGCGGTCCAGGAGCTCACCCCCGAGCTCGAGGGAGCCCTGATGGACGAGGGTCTCGGCAAGCTGCTGCCGCACCAGGTCACCGGCAAGGTGGAGACCGGCGGCGCCGGCGGCAGCGGGCTGTTCTCCGCGCTGAAGCTCGGCGGAGAGCGGGCGGGCGAGTCGACGACGTTCGCGATGCCGTCCGCCGTGGTCGACGTCGGCGGCGTGGACGTCCGGATCCGCTCCATCCACCCCGTGCCGCCCATGCCCGGCCACACGGACACGTGGAAGCGCGAGCTGCGCGACGTGCGGGCCACCGCGCGCTCGGACACGACGGCGCAGATCATGCTCGGGGACTTCAACGCGACCTACGACCACGCGTCCTTCCGCGACATCCTCGGCGACCGGTTCCGCGACGCCTGGCGGGAGAAGGGAGCCGGGCTCGAACGCACCTGGCCGGAGGGCAGGACCCTCCCGCTGCTGGGCACGCGGATCCCGGCGCTCGTCGCCCTGGACCACGTCGTCGTGGACGACGCGATGCAGGTGGCCGAGGTCCACTCGCAGATCGTGCCCGGCACCGACCACCGCGCGGTGCTGTCCACGATCGTGGTGAGCTAGGTACGTCAGCGGACGGTTCCCTGGGCGTGCCGCCGCGCGCCGAGCACCGCCCCGGCGGCGCCCACGGCAGCCCCCGCGCCCGGCGCGGCCTCAGCACCCGGCGCGCGATGCCCGCCCGGCACGGGATCCTCTCCCGGCCCGAGACCGCCTGCGGCCTCCACCGGCTCACCGGTGCCCGCCGGCTCCTCGGCCTCCACGACAGAGGACTCCACGACCGGCGCCCGGCCGGCGCGCCCAGCACTCGGCTCGCCCCCGATCCCGCTCGCGAGCACGAACTCGACCCGGTGCTCGTCGATGTCGGCCACCGCCAGCCTCACCCGCACGCGCGAGCCGAGCGGCAGGCCGTGCCCGGTGATGGTGGCCTCCACCGCCGGGTCGGCCAGGACGACGGTGCCCCGCTCGCGGTCGGCGTCCACGTCCACGACCACGCCGTCGAACGTCTCGCCGACCCGGTCGGCGAGCAGCGTCGCCTCGAGGATCTCCACGACGGCCCGCTCGAAGCCCGCCGCACGGCGTCCGGCCGCGGCCATCTCATCCGGGAGCGCCCCGATCGCGGACCGGACCCAGCCCGGCACCGGTTCGCCGGCGGCGACGGCGAGGCAGATCTCCGTCGTGTAGCGGTCCACGAGGCGGCGCAGCGGGGCGGTCACGTGCGCGTAGTCGGCCGCGATCGCGTGGTGGCGGGTGTCGTCCGGGACGGGGACCGTACCGGAACCGTCCTGGCCGGCATGGCCGAACGCCACGTACCCGGCCCCGCGGAACAACGTCGTCGCCTCGTTGAGGAATGCCGCGTGCTGCGGCACGCGCGACTCGAGCGTGCGGAGCACGTCGCCGTACGGCATACCGTCCGGCCAGTCGATGCCCAGCGCCCGCGCCGTGCGCCGCAGCCGGGCCACGTCGCGCTCGTCGGCCTCGGGCAGCGTACGCAGCACACCGACACCTGCCCCGCGCATCATCGTCGCCGCAGCCATCCCGGTGAGCAGCGAGATCTGTGCGTTCCACCCCTCCACGGGCAGGTTGCGGCGGAAGCGCAGGGCGAACGAGCCGTCGTCGGCCCGCTGCACCTCCTGCTCGGGGACGTCCAGCGAGAGACCGCCACGGTCCCGCTCGCGCTCCTGCCGCAGGCGGCCGACGTCGGCGAGGAGCCGTAGCGACTCGCTCGCCGTCCCGTCGTCCAGGGCCGCCTGCACCTCCGCGTACGTGAGCCGGTCGCGGCTGGTGACCACCGCACGCACGACCGTGGCCGACGTGAGCTCGCCGTGCGCGTCCAGCCCGATCGTCCACAGGGCGGCCGGCCGGTCCTCGTCGGGCAGCAGGCTGGCCGCGCCCTCGGAGAGCTCCTTCGGGTGCAGGGGGGTGTTCGTGTCCGGGCCGTAGACCGTCAGGCCCCGGCGGTGCACCTCGGCGTCCAGGACGCCGGACGGCTCCACGAAGACGCCGAGGTCGGCGATGGCGTACCGGACGATGTAGCCGTCGCCCGACCGGGCCACGTGCACGGCCTGGTCGAGGTCCTTGGCACCGGAGGGGTCGATGGTGACCAGCTCGATGTCACGCCGGTCCTGGCGCGCCGGGCCGGCCTCTCCACCGTCCGGTTCCGGGACGACCGTCCGCTCGGCGGCGGCACGCGCCTCCTCGAGGACGTCCGCGGGAAACATCGGCGGGAGCCCGGTCTCGGTACGCAGCGCGGCGAGGGCTCCGACGAGGCTGTCGGGCGTGGCGGGCGCGATGCGCATCTGACGGTTCGGCATGCTGCCGAAACTACAGCGTGCGTCAGAACTCGCGACTCGACAGCGAAACCGGCCGCCGTCCCGGTGTCCGCCGTGCCGAGCGGTTCAGCCGAAGATGCCCGGGAGCGTCGCCTCGTGAGCCTCGCGAGCCTCCGCCAGCGAGATCTCGAACTGCCCCTCGATCTCCACCGTGTCGCCGCCAGTGACGCCCAGGCGGAGCGCCGGGATGCCGTACTCGTCCGCGAGGTGGATGAGGTCACCCTCGTGGTCCTGCGTGACGGCGACCAGCACGCGCGCCGTCGACTCGCTGAACAGCGCCACGAACGGGTCCACCTTGTCGCGCCCGGTCACGCCCTCGAGCGCGACCCGGGCGCCGACGCCGAACCGCAGCGACGCCTCCAGCACTGCCTGAGCCAGCCCACCCTCGGACAGGTCGTGCGCCGCGACCTCGAGCTCGTCCTTGCGGGCCGCGACGAGCAGCGCCGCGAGCGACCGCTCCGCCTCCAGATCCACCTGGGGCGGCATCCCGCCGAGGTGCCCGTGCACGACGTCGGCCCACGCCGAGCCGTCGAGCTCGTCCCGCGTGGTGCCGAGCAGCATCACCGACAGCCCTTCCGTGCGCCAGCCCGACGGCAGCGCGGTGCGCACGTCGTCGAGGACGCCGAGCACGCCCACCACAGGGGTGGGGTGGATCGCGGAGTCGATCCGCCCCGGCTCGCCGGTGCCGTTGTACAGGGAGACGTTGCCGCCCGTCACGGGGACGCCGAGCGTCTGGCACGCGTCCGCGAGGCCCTCGATCGCCTCGACGAGCTGCCACATCGAGTCCGGGTGCTCCGGCGACCCGAAGTTCAGGCAGTCGGTGACGGCGAGCGGCTCGGCACCGACCGTGGCGACGTTCCGGTACGCCTCCGCGAGCGCCAGCGCGGCTCCCGTGCGCGGGTCGAGCTTGCCGTAGCGGCCGTTCGCGTCGGTGGCGAGCGCGACGCCGAGACCGGTGGTCTCGTCGACGCGGACCACGCCGCCGTCGTCGGGCTGCGCGAGCGCCGTGTTGCCCTGGACGAACCGGTCGTACTGGTCCGTCACCCAGGTCTTGGAGGCCAGGTTCGGGGCGCCGAGCAGGCGCAGCGCGGTCTCCCGCAGCTCCTCGCCCGACGACGGCCTGCCGAGGCCCTCGGCGACGTTCCCGCGGGCGTTGAGGCCGTCCTGCCACTCGGGGCGGGCGTACGGCCGCTCGTAGACGGGACCTTCGTGGGCGACGGTCTTCGGGTCGACGTCGACGATCCGCTGGCCGTGGTGGTCGATGGTGAGACGGCCGCTGTCGTTGACCTCACCGATGACGGCGGTCTCGACGTCCCACCTGCGCGTGATGGCGAGGAACGCGTCGAGCTTGTCCGGGCGGACCACGGCCATCATGCGCTCCTGCGACTCCGACATGAGGATCTCGCCGGCGTTCAGGGTCGGGTCGCGCAGGAGGACGTCGTCGAGCTCGACGTGCATGCCGCCGTCGCCGTTCGAGGCGAGCTCGCTGGTGGCGCAGGAGATGCCGGCGGCACCGAGGTCCTGGATGCCCTCCACGACCTTCGCGCCGAACAGCTCAAGGCAGCACTCGATGAGCACCTTCTCCATGAAAGGGTCGCCCACCTGCACGGACGGGCGCTTTGCCGGAACGCCGTCCTCGAAGGTCTCGCTCGCCAGGATGGACGCCCCGCCGATCCCGTCGCCGCCCGTCCGGGCGCCGAAGAGCACCACCTTGTTGCCGAGGCCGGTGGCGTTGGCGAGGTGGATGTCCTCGTGCCGCAGCACGCCGAGGCAGAGCGCGTTCACGAGCGGGTTGCCCTGGTACGAGCCGTCGAAGACGAGCTCGCCGCCCACGTTGGGCAGGCCGAGCGAGTTGCCGTAGCCGCCGACGCCGCTGACCACGCCGTGCACCACGCGCGCCGTGTCGGGGTGCTCGACGTCGCCGAACCGCAGCTGGTCCATCACGGCGACCGGCCGGGCACCCATCGAGATGATGTCGCGGACGATGCCGCCGACGCCGGTCGCGGCGCCCTGGTACGGCTCGACGAACGACGGGTGGTTGTGGGACTCGACCTTGAAGGTCACCGCCCACCCGTCGCCGATGTCCACGACGCCGGCGTTCTCGCCGATACCGACGAGGAGGTTCTGCTTCATCTCCTCGGTGACGCGTTCACCGAACTTGCGCAGGTGCACCTTCGACGACTTGTAGGAGCAGTGCTCGCTCCACATCACCGAGTACATCGCGAGCTCGGCGGCCGTCGGGCGGCGCCCGAGGATGTCGCGGATGCGCTGGTACTCGTCCTGCTTCAGACCCAGCTCGCCGAACGGCTGGACCTCGTCGGGCGTGGCCTTCGCGTGCTCGACGGTGTCGAGCACGGGGCGTGCGGCCTGAGACGCGGGCGCGGTCATGTATCCCTCGCGTGCGGTGGGGGAGCGCAGAGCAACGGCTGCGCAGGAACATTGCGCGAAATACGCGCGCGCACAGTCTATCGGTCGCGTGCCTCGCGCACTCCGGAAGCTTCGGTGAGACACGCCACCGCAGGTCACGCCGACGCATCCCGAACGGGGCGGGCGGAGCCCCACGGAGAGCGCCATCCGGGCCGCCGATCGTGTGACGCATGCCATCGGTCAAGGTCACGTTGTCGAACGCGCCACACCGGCCGCCGTGAACCTGGATGGCGGCTGAACAAGTCGGACATAACAGGTTTGCGCATCTTGCCAAGGTCAAGAAGAACCCGTCCTGGCCAGGGGGTTTCGCGCTCATACCATATGGTGGTTTGATTCGCACATGCAGATGCTTCGCACCTTTGCCAAGGACGCCTTCCGATTCGGGCTGACCTCCTGGCGATGGCTCGGCATCAGTGGCAAGACCCCTCGCTTCACCACCTGCTTCGGGGACGTCTTTCTCGAGTCGCTCGAGGGCTGGTGGTTCCTGGACACGATGGAGGGGACGCTGGAGCTCCGCTGGTCCACCGCGGTGGACATGTACGCCGAGCTCGAGGCGCCGGACGGACGGGCCACCTACCTCATGGACGACCTCGTCCGCGACGCCGAGCAGCGTGGGCTCCGGCTGGGCGCGAAGGACATCTTCACCTTCAACCCCCACCCCGCGATCGGCGGTGACATGACCGCCGACACCCTCACGACGATGCGTTTCAGCCTCGCGCTCAACTGGGCCGGGACGATGCACGAGCAGCTCCGGCAGGCACCGGCGGACTCCGCGGCGCAGCCCCAGGCGCCGGCAGCCGCCCTGTGGGTCAGCCAGGCGGCCCCCGTGCGCGTCGACACAGCACACCCGGCCTACGCCGAGCCGCACCCGCCGACGGGATCGTTCGCCGTCACCGGACCCTACGGCCACGTCCCGACCGAGACCGGGACGTTTCCGCACTACGACCCGTCGTTCAGCACGTACGACACCCAGCAGGCCGCCGGGACCTACGAGGCCGAGCCGATGACCGGCCAGCACGCCGCGGCGGCGCCCGCCCCGCGTGAGGACCCGCGCCCCTACGTACAGGCCGGCGAAGCTCCGGCCTGGGACGACATCTGGGGCCGCTGACGCTCGGCACCCGCCCCGGCGCGGCGCCTCCTCGGCGTGCGCAGGCGGCGCTCCCGCTCCGCGCCGGCGATCAGACTCAGCTCGGCCACCGTGACCTTCCGGGCATGCCGCAGCAGCCGCGTCTCCAGCGCGGCACGGCCGCCCCGGTGCAGGCCGCAGGTGTACCCCAGGATCGTCTGTGCGTGGCCGTAGGTGATCTTGCCGCTGCGCAGCGCCGCCAGCGTCCGCGGGTGCTGGTGCACCAGCGCCCGTGACTCCTCGACGAGCCCTGCCGCCGAGTCCGGTGAGACCCGCAGCACCTCCGCGAGCCGGTCCGCGACGATCCCGGCGGCGGACTCCCTGACCCTCTGCCCGGCCGCGTCGCCCTCGGCCTCGCCGAGCGCCTCGGGGGCGATCTCCTCGACGTGCGTGCTCGCCCACGCTCCCAGCTCGCTCATCAGTACCGCGCGTGACGCGGCCAGCGACGCGAGGAGCGCGTCCACGGCAGCGACCGCGTCGATCGCCTCGGCGAGCGAACCGAAACCGCCCCCCTCCGGCTCCGTCGTGACCGCTCCGCGCGTCACGACGACCGACCTGCTGGTGGTTGTGCTGCCCATGGCTCATCCTCTCGAGACCCCAGATTCGAACATGTGTTCTAACCGTAGCGTCGACCGCCGTCGTCCGCCACCGGGACGCTCCGGGAGAATGGCGGGGTGCGCGCCTCACACGTCATCACCGCCGCGGCCGCGGCCCTCCTCCTGGCCGCGCTCGTCGCAGCGCGCGCGGACCTCGGCAGCGAGCCCGGGCCGTCCGCGTCGGCGCCGTCCGCATCGTCCACCGGGACACCGACACCGGCACCGGACGCCCCGGCGTCGCCGCGCGCGCCCGAGGAGCAGCGCACCGTCACCGCCGCGGGCGTCGAGGTGGAGATCACGGCCGCCGAGATCCGGGTCGGCGGCCCCGGGGACGACGGCACCCGCCGCATCACGGTGTCCGGCTCGCCCGCTTACTCCACCGCGACGGCCGGCGCCGACCTCGTCGAGCACGGCGACGGGAGCGTCACGGTGCTGCGCGACGACGCCCCTGTCGCCGCGCTCACACCCGCGCAGGACGGCCGGGACGGCGGAGGCGGCGCGGGCCCGGACGCCAGGAGCCTCGTGCTCGGCGAGAGGGCGCTCGGCTCGGCGACCTGGGCCCGGCGGGAGGGTGAGGGCGGGCTGTCGCTCGCCGTCGTCCCCGAGCCCTGGGTACGTGGGGGCGGGGAGTCGACGCTCGACCTGCTCGCCGCCCAGCTCGCCACCGCAGAGCCCGAGACGGACAGCGACACGATGCGCGACCAGCTCGCCTGCCACCACCTCGGCGCGCCCGACAAGGCCTCGTGGAACCTGGAACCGTGGCGGCCCGACGTCGGGGCGATCGGCACCATCGCCGCACGTTGCAACCCGACGGACTCCTGACCTGCGGAACGCCTTCCGGGGCGTGCGCTCGGGCCGCGAGGGGCCTCGGACGCGGTGACACGCGGCCGTGATGGGATCGTGACGCGGGACGGCTCGGTTCGGCGTGCAAGCCGTGTCGTCCTGGGGTTTCCTGGAACAAGTGGTGTCGGCGTCGGCAGAGGGCGTCAACACCCGAAGACCACCATCAGCAACCCCCAGCTGAACCTTGCGGGACCCCGGTTCGCGCAAACACCATCCCCCGCGTCCCCAGACCACGTGGGAGCCCCCGTGCAGGGCCACCAGCACCCGCACGGGAAGAACCTCGGCAGGGAGGCTCCCCCATGACCCGTGTACTCATCCTGGGCGCGCTCGTCGCCATCGTCTGCGGCGCGCTCCTCGGCTTCACACTCGCCTACGGCCAGTGGATGTTCTCGATCGGTGCCCTCATCCTCGGGATCGGCGGGGCGACCGTCGTCGCGCTCGCCGCTCCGGAACCCGAACCCGCGCTCGCCCCCGTGACCCTCGCCGGCCCCGTCGTCCGTCCGATCATCGAGCTCGACGACGAGCCCGAGATCCCGGAGCCGGCAGCAGCGGAGACCATCACCCCGGTACCGGCGATCGTCCCGCTGGAGCCGGACCGGATCCCGCACGCCGCCTGACCACCGGACCCGATCCGCGGGTCGACCGCCCCGAGGGCGGTCGACCCGCGGGTCGGAGCGCGTCAGAGAGGCCTGATCGTGCCCGTGAAGTGGCGGGTCGGCCGGCCCGGGCGCCAGCCGTCGTAGACGAAGCCTCCGGCGGGCCCCGCCGCAACGTCCGCACCGGCATCCGAGGCATAGCGGATCGCCACGTCGACCGCGCCGGGCAGCAGGACCGGCTTGAAGAACTCCACGGTCCACTCGTACGCCCCGCCGCGCCGGGCCGGGCCCACCTCGGCCAGCGCGCGCGCCGCCGTGTACATCCCGTGCGCGATCGCGCGCGGGAACCCGAACGCCTTCGCCCCGAGCGCGGACAGGTGGATCGGGTTGCGGTCCCCCGAGACCGCCCCGTACCCGGGGCCGATCTCCTTCCCGAGCCGCCAGCGCGCCGTCGGCAGCGGAGGCGCCCAGGCCGCACGGTCTCCGTGGTCGCCGGCACCGCGTGCGGCCACGTCCCCGGGCACCGTGAAGCCCTTCGCGAGGTACGTCGAGACCGCACGGTACGCGGCCTCGCCGTCGGCCAGCACCTCGGCGACCATGTCGACCTGGACACCGCGCCGGTGCGCCCGGGCGTTCTCGGCCCACGCCCGGAGCTCGAGGCGGTCACCCAGCCGCACCGGCCGCAGCACGCGGACGAAGTTGCGCAGGTGCACCATGCCGAGCAGCCCCAGCGGGAAGTCCTTGCGCACCATGACCGCCGTCGCCATCGGGAACGCGAGCACGTGCAGGAAGCCCGCGGGCAGCACGTCCGACGCCGGCTCCCCCACCACGGCCTGGTAGGCGGCGAGGTCAGCGGCCGCGGCCGCGCTGTCGACGCCCGCGGCCCGGTACACCACCCGCGGCAGCACGACGTCCCGCCCGGGACGCTTCGTCGCCGAGCCCGCCGCGCCGCGCGCGTACAGCCCGCCCAGCGCGGGCACGTCCCGCAGGTCCGTGACGGCGTACGACGGCGGGGGCCCCACCTCGGGCGCGTTCGTCACCTCGTCGGCGCTCGCCACGGCGGTCACCTGCCCACCAGGTGCTGACCGCAGACACGGAGCGTCTGACCGTTGATCCCCGCCGCCGGGTCCGACGCGAGGAAGCAGATCGCCTCGGCGATGTCGACCGGCTGGCCGCCCTGCGCCAGCGACGGCAGCATGCGGGCCACCGAGCGGGTCGCGAACGGGATCCGCGCCGTCATCTCGGTCTCGATGAAGCCGGGCGCGACGGCGTTCGCGGTGCCGCCCACGGCGGCGACGAGCGGTGCCGTGGCCGCGGTGTGGCCGATCACGCCGGCCTTCGAGTAGCCGTAGTTCGTCTGCCCCTTGTTGCCCGCGATGCCGGAGGTCGAGGCCAGCGACACGATCCGCAGCCTTTCCACGCCCAGCTCGAGGAGGCGCGCGTTGATGCGCAGCTGCGAGGCGAGGTTCACGGCGATGACCGGGTCCCAGCGGTCCGCCGTCATGTTGGCGAGCAGCTTGTCCCGGGTGATGCCCGCGTTGTGGACCAGGATGCCGAGACCGCCGAGCGGCTTCGCCGCCGCGAGGATCTTGTCGGCGGCGTCGGCGGCGGTGACGTCGAGCTGGAGCGCGACGCCGTTCACCGAGTTGGCGACGGCGGTCAGGGCCTCCCCCGCCGCCGGCACGTCGACGACGACGAGCTTCGCCCCGTCGCGCGCCATCGTCCGGGCGATGGCGGCACCGATGCCCCGCGCGGCGCCGGTGACGACCGCGACCTTGCCGGCGAGCGGCTGGTCCCGGTCGACGTCACCCGCGGCGTCGGACGGACCGACCGGGAGAACCTGGCCGTCGACGTACGCCGACTTCGCCGACAGGAAGAAGTGCAGGGCCGCGACCGCGGAGACCGAGTCCACCGCGGCGCCCCCGGCCAGCTGGACGCCGTTCGCGGTGGAGCCCCCGCGGAGCTCCTTGCCGACCGAGCGCACGAAGCCCTCGACGCCGGCGCGGGCCGCGGCCACCGCTGGGGCGTCACCGGTCTCCGAAGCGCGCGAGACGGTGAGGAAGCGCCCGTTCCCGGCAAGCCTGCGCAGCGTCCCGCCGGCGGTCAGGACCGCCTCGGAGACGTCCTGCGGGTGCCCGGCCCCGGTGAGCACGAGGACGACGGCGCCGAGCTTCTCCCCCTCGGACAGGTCCGCCGAGCGGCGTACGTCGACGTCCCAGCCGGTGAGAACCTTGGCGACGGCGTCGGCGTCGGACACCGAACCGTCGTCGGACACCACGAGCACCGGGCCGACGGTGAGCGGGCTGCCGGGCTTGTACCGGCGCAGGATCGCGGGCTGGGGCAGCCCGAGCTTCTTGACGAGCGGCTTGAAGCCGCCGTTGGCGAAACGGGTGTAGCTGTCGGTCACGGTGTCCTCTTGGCTCGTGGTGGCTTCGATGGTGGTGATCAGGCGGACTCGACGAGAGCGGTGACGCCCAGGCCGCCGGCCGCGCAGACCGAGATGAGCGCGCGCACCGGGTTTCCGGTCTCGGCCGCCTTCGCGTGCACGAGCTTGGCGGCCGTGGCGACGATGCGGCCACCGGTCGCGGCGAACGGGTGGCCCGCGGCGAGCGAGGAGCCGTTCACGTTCAGCCGGCTGCGGTCGACCTTGCCGAAGGCGCCGGGCAGCCCGAGCTCCTCGCGGCAGTAGGCCTCGTCCTCCCACGCGGCGAGCGTGGTCAGGACGGTGGAGGCGAACGCCTCGTGGATCTCGAAGAAGTCGATGTCCTCGAGGCTCAGGCCGTTGCGGCCCAGCAGGCGGGGGACGGCGGCGGCCGGGGCCATGAGCAGCCCCTCGTGGCCGTGCACGAAGTCGACCGCGGCGGTCTCGGCGTCGACGAGCTTCGCGAGCACCGGCAGGTCGCGCTCCTCGGCCCACTCCCGCGAGCCGAAGAGGACCGCGGACGCGCCGTCGGTCAGCGGCGTGGAGTTGCCGGCGGTCATCGTGGGGGTCGACGGCGAGCCGTCCTCGCCCGTGAGCTGCTTGCCGTAGACCGGCTTGAGCCGCGCCAGCTTCTCGGCCGAGGTGTCGGGCCGCATGTTGTCGTCACGGGTCAGGCCCTTGAACGGGGTGACGAGGTCGTCGAAGAAGCCTTCTTCCCACGCGCGGTGCAGGTTCTGGTGGGACCTCAGCGCGATCTCGTCCTGCTCCTCGCGGGTGATGCCCCACTTCGCGGTGGTGATGGCCTGGTGCTCGCCCATGGAGAGGCCGGTGCGCGGCTCACCCGTGTCGGGGGCCTCGGGAGAGAGCCACCGCGGGTGCCCGAGCACGGGCAGCAGAGCCTTGATCCGGTCGCCCGTGCCGCGTGCGTGGTTCGCCTGGAGCAGAGCCCGGCGCAGGTCGTCGCCGACGGCGATCGGCGCGTCGGAGATCGTGTCCGTCCCGCCCGCGACGGCGGAATCGATCTGGCCCAGCCGGATCTTGTTCGTCACCGCGATGGCGGCCTCCAGGCCGGTGCCGCACGCCTGCTGCAGGTCGTAGGCCGGCGTGGACGGTGCGAGCGAGGAGCCCAGCACGCTCTCGCGGATCAGGTTGAAGTCGCGGCTGTTCTTCAGGACCGCGCCGCCGGCCACCTCACCGAGGCGCTCGCCCTGCAGGCCGAAGCGGGCCACCAGGCCTTCGAGCGCCGCGGTGAACATGTCCTGGTTGCTGGTACGGACGTACTTCTTGCCCGCGCGCGAGAACGGGATGCGGTTGCCGCCGATGATGACGGCCTCTCGGGTGGTGGGGATGGAAGAGGCCATTTTCGTCAGGTCCTTCACGTCGTCGTTGGGAAGCACTGGGCGGACAGGAGCCCGAAAGGTGTCCGAGACTCACAGTACCTGATACTGTCAGTCTCGTGAGGCGGAGCACAAGAGCGAAAGCCCGAGAAGGAGAAACTCGATGAGCGTCACCGTGGACGGACGATCGACTCGCTGGGCAGACCACCGCACCGCGCGCCGGGCAGAGCTCGTGCGCGCGGCCCGGAAGGCCGTACACCGCCTCGGTCCCACGGTATCGATGGACGAGATCGCCGCAGCCGCAGGGACGTCGAAGTCGATCGTGTACCGGTACTTCGACGACAAGGCGGGACTGCGCCTCGCCGTCGCCGAGGCCGTCGTCGCCCAGATGCACGACACGCTCCAGGAGGCCGCGCACAGCGCGGCCAGCCCCGAGCGAGCACTGCGGGCCATGGTCCGCGTCTACCTCGAGATGATCGAGTCCTCGCCGAACGTCTACTGGTTCGTGACCAGGACGTCCATCGGCGGCAACGACCCGATCTCGCCTGCCGACGCCTCCGGCGGGCGCGGCGCCCAGGGCGCCGCCTCGCCCGTCGGGTCCTCCGACGCCCCCCTGGGCGCCTACCTGGACTCTGTGATCGAGCTCGTCGCGGAGCCGTTCGCGCAGGCCGCCGACGTCACTCCAGAGGACGCGGCCGCCTGGGCGGCCGGGGCCGTCGGCTTCGTCCGCGGCTCCGGCGAGTGGTGGCTCGGCCACCGCGTCGCCGGACAGTCCGTCACCCGGGAGCAGCTCACCGAGCGAGTGAGCCTCTGGCTCTGGACCGGCCCCGTCGGGGTCCTGCACCCCGAGGGGTCCACCACCGGCGCCTGACCACCCCGCACTCCTGCCTCAACCTCGCGGCATCCAGCCGCCGACCCCCGAGGAGCACCGATGACGACCACCTCCGAACCCATGAAGACGATGTCGGCCACCCCCGCCGCCACGCCGCCCGGGACAGTACCCGCCACGCCCGCAGACAGGGCCTCCGCACAGTCCGGGCCCGCCCGGCCCGCGCTGTCGGACGGCCCGCGCCTCGACGTCGCAGAGCTGGAGAACCTCCTGCTCGGCCGTTGGAAGGAGGTGCGCTCCCACGCCCGCCACCTGGTCGCCGAGCACGACGAGATCTGGAAGATCGACGGGATCCCCAAGGAGGAGCACCGCGCGCGCACCCTAGAGATCATGAAGTTCATGGCGCGGGACGAGCAGGCCCAGGTGTGGCGCGCGTTCCCCGAACGCCTCGGCGGCAACGACGACGCCGGCGGCAACCTCGTGGGCTGCGAGGAGCTCTTCGCCGCGGACCCGTCCCTGCAGATCAAGTCCGGGGTGCAGTGGGGCCTGTTCGCGGCCGCGATCCTGCACCTCGGCGACGAGGAGCAGCAGGATCGCCTGCTGCCGGGGGCCATGGACCTGTCGGTGCCGGGCGCCTTCGCGATGACGGAGACGGGCCACGGCTCGGACGTCGCGTCGGTGGGCACCACGGCGACCTACGACCCGGAGACCGAGGAGTTCGTCATCGACACCCCGTTCCGCGGGGCGTGGAAGCAGTACCTCGGCAACGCGGCGGAGCACGGCGTGGCCGCGACGGTGTTCGCCCAGCTGATCACCCACGGCGTGAACCACGGCGTGCACTGCTTCTACGTGCCGATCCGGGACCCGCGGACGATGGAGTTCCTGCCCGGCGTCGGCGGCGAGGACGACGGGCACAAGGGTGGCCTCAACGGCATCGACAACGGCAGGCTGCACTTCACGGACGTCCGGATCCCGCGCCGGGACCTGCTCGCCCGTTACGGCCAGGTGGCCGCGGACGGCACCTACACGTCGCCGATCGACAGCCCGGGACGCCGCTTCTTCACGATGCTCGGCGCGCTGGTGCAGGGGCGCGTGACCCTGGACGGCTCGGCCTCGGTGGCGTCGAAGGTCGGCCTCGCCATCGCCACGAAGTACGCCGACGAGCGCCGGCAGTTCGTACCGGGCGAAGGCCAGGACGAGATCACGCTGCTCGACTACGCGATGCACCGCAAGCGCCTCCTGCCCCGCATCGCGGAGACCTACGCGATCTCGTTCGCGCACGACGAGCTGCTCGACCTCTTCCACGCCGTGTTCTCAGGCAAGGAGGACACCCCCGAGAAGCGCGAGGACCTGGAGACGACGGCGGCCGCGCTCAAGGCGACGTCCACCTGGTTCGGCATGGAGACGCTGCAGACGTGCCGGCAGGCGTGCGGCGGCGCCGGCTTCCTGTCGGAGAACCGCTTCACGTCGATGCGCTCGGACCTCGACGTGTACACGACGTTCGAGGGCGACAACCACATCCTCCTGCAGCTCGCGGCGAAGCGGCTCGTGGGTGATCACGGCAAGCGGCTCGCCCGGGCCGCCAAGTCCCCGGCCGGCGTCGCCGGCATCGTGGCCGGCCAGGTGAAGGACACGCTGCTGCACAAGGCGCCGCTGCGAAAGCTCGGCCAGAGCGTGGCGGACGCGGGCGGCGGACGCGCCGCGAGCAACCTGCTCGACGCCGGCACCCAGCGCGCCCTGCTGCAGAGCCGCGTGGACGGCATCGTGCACTCGGTCGCGATGGGGATGCGTCCCGCCCTGGGCATGAAGGACCTGGTCAAGGCGCAGGAGGTCTTCGACGACAACCAGGTCGAGCTCATCGGCTCCTCGATCGCCTGGGCCGAGCTGTTCCGCTGGGACGCGTTCACCACGGCGCTCGGCAAGATCGAGGATCCGGCGACCCGCGCGATCATGACGACGGTCCGGGACGTCTACGGCCTGACCGTCATCGAGCGCAACCTCGACTGGTACCTCGCCAACGGGCGCCTGTCGGCGTCGCGCGCGAAGGCCGTGCCGACGACGATCCACCACCTGCTCAAGAGGCTTCGGCCGCACGCGGTGGACCTCGTGGACGCGTTCGGCTACGGCCAGAAGCACCTCCGTGCGCCGATCGCCGACGGCTCGGAGCGCGTCCGGCAGGACGAGGCGATGACGTACTACCGCGAGCTCGTGGCGTCGGGCAAGGCGCCGCGGTCCGAGAAGTCCCTCCGGAAGACGGCCGCGCGGGGCGCCTGATCCTCGTCCGGGCAGAGAGGCGCGCCGAGCACACCTCGCTCGGCGCGCCTCGTGCTGCCGCGGGACGTGCGGGACGTCAGAGCCAGCCCTTGCGGGCGGCGTGCCAGCCGAGCTGGATGCGTGTCGCCACGCCGGCCGTGTCCATCATGGACTTGACCCGCCGCTGGACCGTGCGGAGCCCCAGCTCCAGGTGCTTGGCCACGGCCTGGTCGGTCAGTCCGGAGAGCATCAGCCCGAGGATCTTCAGGTCCAGGTCGTCCAGCTCGCCGCCGATGCCGTCGGACTGCACCCGCAGCGGCACCGCGTCCCGCCAGAACGCCTCGAAGAGCGCGATGATCCCGTCCAGCAGCCCGCTCTCGTGGATGATCAGCGCGGAGACGGCGTCGACCTCGTCGTTCGACCGGAGCTGGCCCTGCACGGGGACGATGGCGAGCCGCCGGTCGATGACGAACGCCTTGATGGGCACGTCGTCGGCGATGCGGACCTCTTCGCCCGCCCGGACGGCGTCGGCCATCGCCTCGACCGTCAACAGGCCCTCGTCGAGCATCGAGCGGTCCGCGACGGCCCGGTAGCGCACACCCCGCTCGACGGCGTCGTCCTCGGCCGTGTTCTCGTCCGTGCCCATCACCAGGACGGGTGGGCGCAGGAAGGTCTCGACGGTCTCGTGGGCGCCGGCCTGGAGCTGCAGGATGCGCTGCAGCACGGCGTCGGAGCCGCGCACCAGGTCGACGATGTCGCTGGCGGGCCGCATGTCCGCCGCGCGGCGGTACTCCTCCTCGAGGTCCAGCATCTCGAGCTGCGCGGACCGCAGCTCCTCCGTGCGGCGCGAGAGGATCGCGCCCAGGGCGATCTCCGGCGGCGCCGCCTGGAACCGCGAGTTGTCCGTCCCCTGCCGCGCCGCGAGACCGTGCTCCTCGAGGACCTGCAGCACCGCGTAGGCCGTGCCGGGGTCGGTGCCCACCCGGCGGGCCAGCTCGCTCGCGTCGAGCGAGGGCGCGCCGACGAGCTCGCGGTATGCGAGCGCCTGCGTCTTCGACAGACCGAGCACGTTGCCGAACATTCTCACCCTCCAGCAGAAGTGGATGCACCGAGGATGCGGCGAGGATACGCCCCGGCGGGTTACCGCCACGATATTCGATCCGCGCGCGCGTGGGTTCCGCCGCGCCGTGCCCGTGGTGCGGTGCCGGCACAGGCCACGGGCCCCGTACTCCGTCCGCGGAGTACGGGGCCCGTCGTGCGCCAGGACCGACGAGTGCGTCAGCCGTTGGCGGGCGGCGGGGCGGTCGTGCCGCCCGCGGGCGGCGGCTGCACCTCGCCCTGGCCGCCGTGCGCACCGATCTGGCCGGTCGACTCGGAGAGCGCGGCGAGCCACTCCTCCCACCTGGCCCGCATCGGGCCGATGAGACCGCCGCCGACGCCGACGATCAGGATCCCCGCGATGGTCACCAGGACCGCCGTCAGCACCGCCGTCGTCACGGACACCGCGATGCCGACCTGGTTCAGGGCGGCGACGATCCCCAGGAACAGGATCCCGACCGAGGCGGCCTTCGCGACCAGCGGGCCGTACGAGACGCCGCCCATGGTCGACGTGAGCAGGTCCTTCACCGCGTTCGCGATCGCTCCGGCGACCACGACGATGACGATCGCGACCACGAGCTGCGGCAGCCAGCCGACGATCTCGTTGACGATCTGGCTCACCGGGTTGGTCGGCCCGAACGCGCTGAGCGCGAGCTGCAGGACGATGAGCAGGATGAAGTAGTAGATGATCTTCGTCAGCAGCGTGATGGGCTCGACCCCGGACCCGGCGAGCAACCGCCCGGCACCGGCCCGGTCGAGCAGCTTCGTGAAGCCGACGCGGTTCAGGATCATGCCGACGAACCTGGCGATCGCCTTGGCGATGAGCCAGCCGACGAAGAATATGACAAGGAACACGAGAAGCTTCGGGACGAAGCTTGCGACCGAGCTCCACGCACTGGTCAGACCTGATGTCCAGTCCATGATTTCCCCTCTCCCCCTGTGAGATGTCTCGTCGTGCCGGGGTATGTCATCCCCGGACACTTCCGGCACGCGACGAACGTAGCCCGCTGGTGGGCATCACGCGCGCGCAGAAAAGACGGTGAAGGGCAATCAAGTACGCATCACTGCAGGTCAGAAAGATTCTGAGGAGATTTCACCCGGCAGCGGGCGCATTTCCGTTCTTCTGGTTTCTTCTGGAACTACAAGACATTTCGCAGAGTGTAGATCCGCAGGTCAGGCGTCGTCCGGCAGGCATCCGACGGCGTCCGCCAGATAGCCCGCGGCGGCCGTGGCGAGGAGCCCGGCCAGCCCGGAGCCCTCCGGCACCGGCCGCGGGTCGTCGACCACGACCCAGAGCCCGTCGACGACGTCGTACCGCGCCTGCGGGCCGTCGGCGACGAGTGCCCCCACGGCGGCGACCAGCCGCTCCACCTCCTCGCCGGCGGTGCCGACCCCGATGGAGGCGCGCACGGCGCCGGCGTCGAACCCGAGCCGCCCGAGCAGCGGGTGCGCGCAGAACCGGCCGTCGCGCACGCCGATGCCGTGCTCGGCGGACAGGTACGCGGCGACCAGGCCCGGGTCGTAGCCGGTGACGGTGAAGGTCACCACGCCGACCGGGTCCTCGGCGTCGTCCCACACCCGGACCACGGACACCTTGTCGATCGCCTCCAGGCCCGCCACGAGCCGGCGGCGCAACGCACCCTCGTGCGCCCGGACCTCGGCCGGGTCGAGCGTGGCGAGCGCCTCGCAGGCCGCGGCCAGCGCGACGGCACCGATCACGTTCGGGGAGCCGGCCTCGTGCCGGGCGGGGCCCTCGTGCCAGTCGGTCCCCGCGGTGCGCACGCGCCGGACGGCGCCGCCGCCCGCGAGGTACGGCGAGCCGGAGTCGAGCCAGTCGCGGCGGCCGACGAGGACGCCGGAACCGTAGGGCGCGTACGTCTTGTGACCGGAGAAGGCGAGGTAGTCGACGCCGGTGTCGGCGAGGGAGATGCGGCGGTGCGGGACGAGCTGGGCGCCGTCGAGCACGATGCGCGCACCCTGCTCGTGGGCGGCGGAGACGAGCTCGGCGAGCGGGAGGGACTCCCCGGTCACGTTGGACGCACCGGTGACGGCGAGCAGGGCGTACGGCTCTCCGGCCGCGGCGCCGTCGGCCAGCTCCTCACGCAGCCGCGCGAGCGTGGCGGCGACCGTCGTGGCGCCCGTGAGCACGGTGGCGTCGGCGCCCCGCTGCCAGGGCAGGAGGTTCGCGTGGTGCTCGACGTCGAGCACGAGCACGCTGCCCGGGGCTCCGGTGGCCGGGTCGGCGGGGACACAGCCGGCCAGGAGGTTGAGCGAGTCGGTGGTGTTGCGCGTGACGAGCGTCAGGTCGTCCTCGCGCGCTCCGACGAAGTCACCGATCGACCGGCGGGACGCCTCGTACAGGGCGGTCGATACCTGGGACAGGTAGCCCGCTCCCCGGTGCACGCTGGCGTACAGCGGCAGGGTCTGCGCGACGCGCCGCGCGACGGAGTCGAGGGCGGGCGCGGAGGCCGCGACGTCGAGGTTCGCGTACGGGACCCGCCGCCCGTCGACGAGCGGGGCCAGCGTGTCGTGCCCGACGACGGGCAGGAGCGGGGCGACGCCGCCGACACCGGCTTCCCCGTGGGCCTGCCCGGACGCGCGAGCGGGCGTGGTCGTGGTGTCGGTCGTGGCCGTCATGGCGTCCTCCAGCGTTTCCTGGGGGAGTCGTTCCCCGCGCTTGCCGCGAACGGTGTCGAACGCGACCAGGTCGTCACCCGGGGCACCCCACCGCGGTAGGAGGGTTGCCGGCCAGCGAGCCGGGGCTTGTCGCTGGCGCTCATGACCTGGCGACATCCTGCGGTCCGCACGGGGACGCGTCAACGGGTGTCCATATTTTGGTCTCACTGTGTGATCGGCCGGTTCGAGTGACGTACGATCACGTCGACCATCCCGAGCGGGCGAGTGACGTGGCACGTCGACCCCGCAGCAACCCGCGGGCCCTCGCGCGTCAGCGCGAGTCCCGGACCAGGGTGCTCACGCCACGACCGATGGGAGGACTGCCATGAGCAACCCCGAACCTGGCGCCGCCGCGAGCTCCGGTCCGCAGCCGGACGCACGCCCCGCCGCCGGCTACGCCGGAGACATCGACCCGCAGCAGGCCTGGGAGCTCCTGGACAGCGAGCCGGACGCCGTCCTGGTGGACGTGCGCACCGAGGGCGAGTGGCGGACCATCGGCGTCCCCGACGCGGGCTCGCTCGGCAAGCAGGTCGTGTTCGCCGAGTGGGTGCACGCCGACGGCCGCCCCAACCCCGGGTTCCTGGAGGAGCTGAAGGCCGGCGTCGGCGGCGGTGCCCCCGTCGTGTTCCTCTGCCGGTCCGGACAGCGGTCGATCGGCGCCGCGCGGCTCGCCACCAGCGCGGGCATCGCGCCGTCGTACAACGTGCTCGAGGGCTTCGAGGGCCCGGCGGGACCTGACGGCGTCCGCGACCACAACGGCTGGAAGGTCCGTGACCTGCCATGGAAGGACGCCGACGCGTGACGAGGACCGGCGCCTTCCCGCCCGGCGCGGTCCCCGGCGGCTCCGGGCGCAGGCCGCTGCCCGCCACCGCGCGGCCCAGCACGCTCGCCGTGCGCGGCGGGCACGCGCGCACCGACTTCCAGGAGACCAGCGAGGCGGTCTTCCTCACGCAGGGCTACGTGTACGACAGCGCCGCGGACGCCGAGGCCGCGTTCGCCGGCGACCTCGACCGGTTCGTCTACTCCCGCTACGGCAACCCCACGGTGCACACCTTCGAGGAGCGCCTGCGCGTCCTGGAGGGCGCGGAGGCCTGCTACGCGACGGCGACCGGGATGTCTGCGGTGTTCACCGCGCTGGCGGCGCTGGTGGAGTCGGGGTCGCGGATCGTCACCGCACGGGCGCTGTTCGGGTCGAGCGTGGTGATCTTCGACGAGATCCTCGCCAAGTGGGGCGTGCGCACCGACTACGTGGACGGCCACGAGCTGTCCCAGTGGGAGGAGGCGCTGTCGACGCCGGCGGACGTCGTGTTCTTCGAGACGCCGTCGAACCCCATGCAGGACATCGTCGACGTGCGCGCCGTGGTCGGCCTCGCCCGCCGCGCCGGCGCGACCGTGGTGCTCGACAACGTGTTCGCGACGCCGCTGCTGCAGCGGCCGCTGGAGCTCGGGGCCGACGTCGTGGTCTACTCCGCGACCAAGCACATCGACGGGCAGGGGCGGGTGCTCGGCGGCGCGATCCTCGGGACCGAGGAGTTCATCACCGGCCCGGTGCAGACGCTGATCCGCAACACCGGGCCGTCGCTGTCGCCGTTCAACGCGTGGACGCTCCTCAAGGGGCTGGAGACGCTGCCGGTGCGCGTCGCGGCGCAGACCGCGGCGGCGCTGGAGGTCGCACAGGCGCTCGAGGGGTTCGACGACGTCACCGGGGTGCGGTACCCGTTCCTCGACTCGCACCCGCAGACCGAGCTGGCGAGGTCGCAGATGTCGGCCGGCGGGACCGTGGTGACGTTCGACCTGGCGGTCCCCCCGGGGACCGACGCCGACGGTGCGAAGAAGCGCACGTTCACCTTCCTCGACGCACTACGCATCATCGACATCTCGAACAACCTCGGCGACGCGAAGTCCATGGTCACGCACCCCGCGACGACGACCCACCGCAAGCTGGGCGCGGAAGGCCGCGCGGCGGTGGGCATCTCCGGGACGACCGTCCGCCTCTCGGTGGGCCTGGAGGACACCCGGGACCTCGTCGACGACGTCGCCCAGGCCCTCGCCGCAGGCTGACGCCGGCCGCGAGGCGGAGGCGGCGTACGGAGCCGGGGCGCGTAGCGTGGGGGTGTGAGGACCGTGACGCCGTTCGTGTCGATGCTGCGCGCCGACAACCCGGGACCGATGACGCTCGACGGGACCCGGTCCTACGTGCTGCGGGCGCCCGGGGCGGAGCGCTGCGTGGTGGTCGATCCGGGCCCGGACCTGGACGGCCACCTCGACGCGCTGGCCGCGGCCGGGCCGGTCGAGCTCGTGCTGGTCACGCACCGGCACCCGGACCACACCGCCGGGTCGGCCGCCCTGCGAGAGCGGACGGGGGCACCGGTGCGGGCCCGGGACCCCGAGTTCTGTCTCGGCGGGGAGCCGCTGCACGGGGGCGAGCTCCTGCGGGCGGCAGGGCTGCGGATCGAGGTGCTGGCGACGCCCGGGCACACGGGGGACTCGGTGTCGTTCGTGGTCGGCGGACCGGGTGCGGAGACCGTCGTGCTCACCGGGGACACCGTGCTCGGCCAGGGGACCTCGGTCATCGCCGGGCCGGACGGCTCGCTGCGGGACTATCTCGAGAGCCTCGACACGCTCGACTCCGTGGGGGCGGAGACGCTCGGGCTGCCCGCGCACGGCGAGCCGATCCCGGACCTCGCGGCGGCGGTGCGGATGTATCGCGCGCACCGGATCGAGCGCCTGGAACAGGTGCGAGGCGCGCTGGCCCAGCTCGGGGTGCCCGGCGACGGCCACGGCGCGGAGCTGTCCGAGCTGGCGGACGCCGTCGTGGGGATCGTCTACGCCGACGTCGACCCGAGCGTGCTCGGCGCGGCCCGGCAGAGCGTCACGGCACAGCTGCACTATCTGCGCGGGGACTAGCGGCGCGAGCGGGCCCTGATGCGGTGGGCTCAGAGGTCCTTGCCGTAGCAGCGCTGCTTCTCGTCGGCCGCGAACCTCCCGTAGTCCGGGATCCGCCCGTAGCCGAGCTTCTGGTAGAGCGCGATCGCCTCGGGCTGTGCCGTGCCCGTCTCCAGGACGAGCCGCGCCAGACCCGCGTCGCGGGCACCCCGTTCGAGCTCGTCCATGATGCGCACGGACAGGCCCTGGCGCCGGAAGCCGGGCGCGACGAAGACGCGCTTGACCTCTCCGGTCGCGGGCGGGTGCACGCCGCCGACGTAGTCGTCGGCCCCGGACGCGTCGCGGACGCTGCCGCCCGCGGCGACGGCACCGTCGACCCGCAGCACCACCGTCACGGCGATCGTGGCGGGGTCGATGTACTCCTTGGCGTCCTCGTCACCACCGTAGCGCTCGCCGAGCTCGGCGACCGCCGCGAGGCGCAGCGCGACCGCGTCCTCGTGCTCGAACGGCACCCGCTCGACCGCGACCTGCGCGACAGCGGCGTCGCGTGTCCCGGTCGTCACGCCCCGACCAGCGACGTCAGAACCGAACGGAAGAACTGCAGGCCGTCGGTCCCCCCGCGCGGACCGCTCTCGCCGGCCGGGCCGAAGCCGGGCTCGACGGCGTGCTCCGGGTGCGGCATCAGCCCCACCACGTTGCCCTCCTCGTTGGTGATCCCGGCGATGTCGCGGCGCGAGCCGTTCGGGTTCCAGCCGTCGTAGCGGAACACTACGCGACCCTCTCCTTCGAGGCGGTCGAGGGTGGTGTCGTCGGCGACGAACTGGCCGTCCTGGTTCTTCAGCGGGATCGTGATCTGCTGGCCCGTGGCGAACTCGTTGGTCCACGCCGTGTTGGCGTTGGTGACCACGAGGGTCTGCTCGCGGCAGACGAAGTGCAGGTGGTCGTTCTTGATCATCGAGCCGGGCAGCAGGTGCGCCTCGGTGAGGACCTGGAAACCGTTGCAGATGCCCAGCACCGGCATACCGCCGTGCGCGGCGTCGACCACGGACGACATGGCCGGGGCGAACCGGCTGATCGCGCCGGCCCGCAGGTAGTCGCCGTAGGAGAAGCCACCGGGGAGCACGACGGCGTCCACGCCCCGCAGGTCCGCGTCCGCGTGCCAGAGCGCGACGGGCTCGCCGCCGGCGAGGCGGATCGCGCGCGCGGCATCGCGGTCGTCGAGCGTGCCCGGGAAGGTGATGACGCCGATGCGTGCGCTGTTCAGCGTGCTCACGCCGGAGCTCCGGCGCCCTCGGTGACCGGCGCGGCCGGTGACTCCGAGGCATCGGTCACGGCCACGACGTCCTCGATGACCGGGTTGGACAGCACTTCCTCGGCCGCCTTGCGCGCCTGCGCGAGGATCTCGGGCGTGACCTCACCGTCGACCTCCAGCTCGAAACGCTTGCCCTGGCGGACCCCGCTGAACTGCGTGTAACCGAGGCGCGGCAGCGCTCCGACCACGGCCTTGCCCTGGGGGTCCAGGATCTCGGGCTTGGGCATGACCTCGACGACGACGCGTCCCACACGGGCTCCTTGAGATACGAGGGAATTCCGGGCCGAGTCTAACGGGGAGGCAGGCGGGGCGGAGGCCTCGTCCGTGGACCGCGGTATGAGGTGCGCCACCGGGCGTCAGTCGACGGCATCACCCAGCAGGGCCGCCTGCGGAGGGACCTCGGCCAGGGTGTCGTCCCCCTCACGGCCCAGGACCATCAGCACCCCGACCATACGGGCCCGCACCCCGGCGTCGTCCGTGACCGTGGTCGCCCGGGCGCGGACCCAGATCTGACGGCCGCCCGCCGTCATGAGCCGGTGCTCCAGGTCGAGGGGCACGCACTCCCCCGCGAGCTGCTTCGCGATCGCCGACCGGACCGAGCGCTGGTCGTCCGGGTGGACGCGGCTGGTCCACTCCTCGATGCCCGCGCCGATCTCGTCGTCGGCCAGGCCGAGCAGCGATTTCCACGTGTGCGAGTAGTACACGTGGCCGGTGGTGATGTCCCAGTCCCACGTCCCCTCCAGCGCGACCTCCTCGACGAGCCGGTAGCGCACCTGGCCGGCACGCAGGTCGAGGGCGAGCGCCCGCTCGCGCGCGGCCATGTCGGCCAGCGCGGCCCGCTGCGTGCGGAGCGACACGAGCCGGGCCTCCCGGTCGAGCGCGACCGCGAGCATGGCCGCCCAGTGGTCGAACTTGTCGCGGGCGCTGGTGGCGTGGGTGTCGATGGCGCCGCCGATGAGCAGCAGCCCCCAGTCGCTCGTGTCGAAGGTGACGGGGATGACGAACGCCATGCCGTCGGCGGAGTCCAGCAGAGCCCGCGTCGGGAACTGCGCGACCGGGAGCTTCGTGCCGACCAGCGCCCTGGCCTGCGGCGACGTCGCCGTCGTGCCCACCACGGTGAGCTCGCGCGCGGGGTCGGACGCCGTGCCGGCCGGCGGCCGCGGGGCCGGTCCGTCGATCTCCCCGGCGTACTCGGGCAGGCCCGGCCGGGGAACGTCGTCGGGCACGGGCGGGTGGGCGAGACGCTCGGCGGCGTCCGACCACAGCGCGAGCGTGGCCGGGCCGCGGTGCCCCTTGGGGAGCCAGCGCAGGGTGCGGATGGTGGGCGCGTCCGCGTGCAGGAGGCCGAGGTCGAGCTCGTACTGCTCGCCGATCGTGCGTTCGAGGCGACCCGCCCGCGCCAGCAGGGTCTGGGTGCAGCCCGTGCTGACCGCGACGATGACGTCGGTGATGGCACGTGCCACCGCCCGGCGCCGCGCCGTCGGCCCCGGTTCGCCGGGTGCGCGCGACCCGCCCTTGCGGGCCTTGGCCAGCTCCTCCTCGACCGAGCGGAGCGCCGGGACGAGCTGTTCGAGCGCTTCCGGGTGCGGCCGGAGCGCGCGGGTGATGTCCGCGAGCGAGGCGAGCGCGTCGGCGTCGGGCAGGAGCGCGAGCGCGTCGGCGCTGCGCACGATCCGCTGCACGCTGCGCATCCACGCCTCGGTGCCGGGAGTGGAACCCGCGCCGTCGAGCACGATCTCCGCGACGCCGGAGAGACGCGCCCACGAGGTCGCGGCCTTGTCGTCGTCCCCGCCCTGCACGGGTCCCACGCTCGCCTCCCGGCAGCCGCAGGACTCTCGGGTGATCAGGCTCGCCGCCGACAGGTGGCGGCCGCGCGGGCGCTCGCCGCGGATCTGGGCGACGAGCAGCGAGACGGAGAGCTCGCCGACACCGTCGTGGTGCGGGTCGACGGTCGCGAGGCGGGGCCGCATCCGCGCGCCGAGGTCGGAGTGGTCGAAGCCGACGACGGCCTGCCGCTTCGGCAGAGCGAGGCCGCTGACCTGCAGCATCCTGGTGAACCCGGCGGCGTTGCGGTCGGTGGCCGTGAACGTGGCGGTGGTGGGCATGCCCGCGGCCAGCGCCTCGCGCGCCGCCGCGGCCCCGGCCGCCTCCTGGTTGTCCGCGGCCTGGTAGACCCACTCGTCGCGCGGCTCGATGCCGTGGTCGCGCAGCGTGGCCCGGTACGCCTCGTACCGCTCGACGATGTCGGACTGCCGCAGACTCCCCACGAAACCGATTTCGGAGTGTCCGTGCGAGATGAGGTGCTCCACGGCCGCGCGGGTACCGCCGGCGTTGTCCGGCGCGACGGCGGGCGCCTGGGCGCCCGGCGAGTGCTCCCCGACGAGCACCATCGGCCGGTCCTCCGCGCCGAGCCGCTCGACGGTCTCCGCGTCGACAGCCGTCGCCACGACGATCAGCCCGTCCGCGGCGTCGAGCCCCACGGGCACGCCCACCGGCGGCTCCTCCGGGAACTGCGCGCGCTCCAGGTCGGCCGGGTACGTCTGCACGACGACGACGCGGTGGCCGCCGGCCCGTGCCGCACGCGAGATCCCGGCCAGGACCTTGCCGAAGTAGTGCCCTCCCACGACCGGCGACAGTACAGCCAGGGAGTACTTGCCCCTTACGGATGTCATGGTCACACCCCGTCCTCGTTGACGCTGTGCAAAGTAGGTACTGACAGGGCATGCTACGTGAATGGTCTCGACGGCGCGACCGAATCATCACGAAGATCCAGAAAACTCAGCGGGGAAGGGCGAAAATCCCGCCTCACCCCGTTCCCGGGGCAGCACACCGCGCCCGAGCGGCGGCCGACGACGGCCGACCATCGTCGACGTGGCCCGGGCGGCCGGCGTCTCCACGGCCGTGGTCTCGTACGCCCTCAACGGGCGGCGCGGGGTGGCCGAGATGACCCGGGAGCGAGTCCTGCGGGTGGCGGACGACCTCGGGTGGCGGCCCGCCACGGCCGCCCGCTCGCTGCGCGCTGGGCCGGGTGCCGCGGCGCTCGTCGTCGTGCACGACGGCGCCACCGGAACGCGCACGGGCTCGATGCTCGACCTGGTCACCGCCGCGTCCGAGGTGCTGGACACCGGCGACGTCACCATGGCGGTGCACGCGGCGAGCACCGTGGAGCAGGCCGCCCACCTGATGCGCCGCTGGTGGGCGGAGCGACGCTACGCCGGCTTCGTGGTCACAGGCCTACGGTCGGACGACGCCCGCCTCGCGGCCCTGCGCCACCTGCCCGCCCCCGTCGTCGTGGTGGACGACCTGACCGTCCCGACGCCGTCCGCCTGGCGCAGCGTCGTGCTCGACGACGCCACGGCGTTCGCGCAGGTGGGCGAGTTCCTGGCCGACCTGGGACACCGCCGGGTCGCCATGCTGACCGGGGCGGAGGGCCTGCTGGCGACGCGCCGCCGGGCCACCGCGCTCGGCGCCTCGCTCAGCGCGTCAGGAATCGATTTCGACGCGGTCTCCGGCGACGGCGTGGACCGCGCCGCGGCCGCCGTCGGCTCGCTGCTCTCGTCGGGCAGCCACCCGACCGCCGTCATCACCGACGACGACGTCACCGCGGGCATCGTGCTCGACGTGGCGCGACGACTCAACATCTCCGTGCCCTGGGACCTCTCCGTCGTCGCCGGGACCGACTCCGCGGCGTGCCGGCTCACGACGCCGTCGCTCACCGCGGTGCCGTACCCGGTCCACAGCCTCGGGACCGCCGTCGGCAAGGCGCTGCTCGGCGTGCTCCACGCCGACGAGACGAAACGGGAGAAGGCGCCCCCGTCCACGACCATCGACGCGGGCGCGCTCGTCGTCCGCGGCTCGACGGCACCCCCACCGGAGTGAATTCCTAAACGTTTCGTTAGGTGTCGGGCAAGTTGTCCCCCGGGCAACGATTCACCAGCCGCCGCAGAAAGGCCTGCGGGGGTGCGGGTGCCGCCGGCCCCACCGACCAGGAGGGCCGGCAGGCGCACGCCAAGAGAACGACCCTGGAGGGCATCGTGCAACGAGAGAAGAAGGCGCGCGCCGGCATCGCGGTCGGGGCGACAGGGGCACTGGTTGCCGCGTCGGCTCTGGTCGCCCTGGCAGCCGCGCCATCGGCGACCGCGGCCGTGGGCAATCCGTACGAGGGGGCGGCGCAGTACGTCAACCCCGACTGGAACGAGGACGTGCTGGAGGCCGCCGACATCGCCGGCGGCGCACTCGGCGACGACATGCGTGCCATCGCGAACGAGCCGACGCACGTGTGGATGGACCGCATCCAGGCGATCGAGGGCATCGACCGGCAGCACGGTCTGGAGTGGCACCTCGACCAGGCCGTCGAGCAGGCCGGCGGCAGCCCGCTGGTGTTCAACATGGTCGTCTACGACCTGCCCGGACGTGACTGCTTCGCCCTGGCGTCGAACGGCGAGCTGCCCGCCACGGACGCGGGCATGGAGCGCTACAAGACCGAGTACATCGACGCGATCGTCGAGATCCTGGACCGTCCCGAGTACGAGAACCTGCGGATCTCGGCCGTGATCGAGCCGGACTCGCTGCCGAACCTGGTGACGAACATGTCCCACCAGCCGTGCCAGGAGGCGGCGCCGTACTACCGGGAGGGCGTGCAGTACGCGCTCGACAGCCTGCACGAGGTGGGCAACGTCTACTCCTACATCGACGCGGCCCACTCGGGCTGGCTGGGCTGGCCGGACAACGCGAGCGGCAGCGCGCAGGAGTTCGCGAGCGTGGTCCAGGGCTCGACCTACGGCTGGGACGGGGTGGCGGGCTTCGTCACCAACACGGCGAACTCGACGCCGCTGGAGGAGCCCTTCCTGACTAACCCGGACCTGCAGGTCGGCAGCGGCCAGGTGCGCTCGGCGGACTACTACGAGTGGAACCCGGACTTCGACGAGATCGACTGGACCGCTGACCTGTACGACCGGATGGTCGCCCAGGGTGCGCCGTCGCGCATCGGCATGCTGATCGACACGTCCCGCAACGGCTGGGGCGGCTCCGAGCGCCCGACGTCCGCGTCGTCGTCGAGCAACCTCAACACCTATGTGGACGAGTCCCGGGTGGACCGCCGCACCCACCGCGGCGCCTGGTGCAACCCCGACGGTGCCGGCATCGGCGAGCGTCCCACCGTGTCGCCGTCCGGCTACGCGGACTCGCACCTGCACGCCTTCGTGTGGGTGAAGCCCCCGGGCGAGTCCGACGGCTCGTCGGAGGAGATCCCGAACGACGAGGGCAAGAGCCTCGACCGCATGTGCGACCCGACCTACCAGGCGGACAAGCTCGGCGGCGCCTACACCGGCGCACTGCCGAACGCCCCGCTGTCGGGCTGGTGGTTCCAGGACCAGTTCGAGATGCTCGTCGCCAACGCCTACCCGGCGATCGGCTCGGGCAACAACCCCGACCCGGACCCGACGGACGACCCGACCGACGAGCCCACCGAAGACCCGACGGACGAGCCCACGGACGACCCGACCGACGAGCCCGTCGAGGGCGCCTGCGAGGCGTCCCTCACGGTGGTCAACTCGTGGGGCGGCGGTTTCCAGGGTGAGGTGACCGTGACCGGCGGCGCCGACGGCACGACGGGCTGGACGACGACGTTCGACCTGCCGTCCGGCACCACGATCGGCAGCCTGTGGAACGCCGAGTACTCGGTCAGCGGCTCCACCGTGACGGCGTCGGACACCGGCTGGAACGGCACGCTGAGCGCGGGCCAGTCCACGACGTTCGGCTTCACCGCCAACGGGACCGCACCGACGTCGGTCCCGGTGTCCTGCTCCTGATCGGCACCTGAGAACGACGGCCGCCGGGCCGTCGGCCGGTTCATCTCCGTCCGGGGAGGTGAACCGGCCGGCGGCCCGGCGGCCGTTCCCGCTCTCCGCGGCCGGCCCGCGCGTCAGGCCGGGGCCGTCAGGGCGCCCGCCGCCGCCTCGGCAGCGATGTCCGTCCGGTGCTGCGAGCCGTCCAGGGCGATCTTCGCGACCGCTTCGTAGGCCCGGTCACGGGCAGCCCCGAGGTCCGCGCCCAGCCCGACGACCGACAGCACGCGGCCGCCCGCGGCCACCAGGGCGCCGTCGTCGGACAGGGCCGTGCCCGCGTGCAGGACGTGCACGCCGTTCAGCGCGGCGGCGGCCTCGATCCCCGTGACCGGGTCGCCCGTGCGGGTCGACGCCGGGTACCCGGCGGACGCCACCACGACCGTGACGGCGGCCTCGTCCCGCCAGCCCAGCGGCTCCAGGCCGGCGAGCCCGCCGTTCGCCGCGGCCAGCATGATCCGGCTGAGCGGCGTCACCAGCCGCGCCAGCACCGACTGTGCCTCCGGGTCACCGAAGCGGGCGTTGAACTCGACCACGCGCAGACCGCGCGACGTGAGGGCGAGCCCGCAGTAGAGGATCCCGCTGAAGGGCGTGCCGCGGCGCGCCATCTCGTCCACGGTGGGCTGCGCGACCCGCGACACCACCTCCTCCACGAGGCCCTGCGGCGCCCACGGCAGCGGGCTGTAGGCCCCCATGCCGCCGGTGTTGGGGCCCTCGTCCCCGTCGAGGGCGCGCTTGAAGTCCTGGGCGGGGGCCAGCGGGACGACGGTCGCACCGTCGCACACGCAGAAGAGCGAGACCTCGGGGCCGTCCAGGTACTCCTCGATGACCACCCGACCGGCGGCGCCCCGCGCGTCGAGCGCCGCACGCGCGTGCTCCAGCGCCGCGCCGCGGTCCTCCGTGACGACGACGCCCTTGCCCGCGGCCAGGCCGTCGTCCTTCACCACGTAGGGGGCCCCGAAGGCGTCCAGCGCGGCGGCCACCTCGCCGAGGTCGGTGCACACGTGCGCCATCGCGGTCGGCACGCCCGCGGCGGCCATGACCTCCTTGGCGAACGCCTTGCTGCCCTCCAGGCGGGCGGCCTCGCCGCCGGGCCCGAACACCGGGAAGCCCGCCTCGCGCAGCGCGTCCCCGACCCCCGCCACCAGCGGCGCCTCCGGGCCGACGACGACCAGCTCGGCGCCGATCTCCCGGGCGAGCGCGGTCACCGCGGCGGCATCCTCCGCGTCGACCGGGTGCAGCGCGGCCTCGGCCGCGATCCCCGGGTTGCCGGGCGCGGCGTGGATCTCGTGGGCCTCGCCGGACACCGCCTCCGCGGTGAGGGCGTGGACGATGGCGTGCTCACGGGCGCCGGGCCCGACGACGAGGATCTTCACGGGACTCCAGTGTAGGGACGGACCTCAGCGGCCGCGCGCGTGGATCAGGTCGTGGATCGGGATGATCGCGTCGCGGCCGGGGCCCACGCCGATCGCGGAGATCCGCGCGCCCGAGAGCTGCTCCAGCGCGTCCACGTAGGCGCGCGCGGCCGCCGGGAGGTCCTGGAGCGTGCGGGCGCCGGAGATGTCCTCCCACCAGCCGTCGAGCTCCTCGTAGACGGGCTTGGCGTGGTGGAACGCCGTCTGGTCGGTCGGCATCTCGTCGTACCGGACGCCGTCGACGTCGTACGCGACGCAGACCGGGACCTTCTCGAGGCCGGTCAGCACGTCGAGCTTGGTCACCACGAGGTCGGTGAGGCCGTTCACGCGGGAGGCGTAGCGGGCGATGACGGCGTCGTACCAGCCGCAGCGGCGCGCACGGCCGGTGGTGGTGCCGTACTCGTGGCCGGCCTTGGCGAGGAACGCGCCGTTGTCGTCGAAGAGCTCCGTGGGGAACGGGCCCTCGCCGACGCGCGTCGTGTACGCCTTGATGACGCCGATCACCGAGTCGATCCGCGTGGGCCCGACGCCGGCCCCGGTGACCGCCCCGCCTGCCGTCGCGTTGCTGCTGGTGACGAACGGGTAGGTGCCGTGATCGATGTCGAGCATGGTGGCCTGCCCTGCCTCGAACAGGACGTTCTTGCCCTCGTCGAGGGCGTCGTTCAGCACCACCGCCGTGTCCGTGACCATGGGGCGGAGCCGGTCGGCGTGCTTGAGCAGCTCCGCCACCGTCTCGTCCACGTCCACGGCACGGCGGTTGTAGACCTTCACGAGCAGGTGGTTCTTCTGGTCCAGGGCGCCCTCGATCTTGGCGCGCAGGATCTTCTCGTCGAACAGGTCCCACATCCGCAGGCCCACGCGGCTGATCTTGTCCGAGTAGGCGGGGCCGATGCCGCGGCCGGTGGTCCCGATCCGGCGCTTGCCGAGGAACCGCTCGGTCACCTTGTCGATCGTGCGGTGGTACGGCGCGATGACGTGGGCGCTGCCGGAGACGAGCAGGCGCGAGACGTCCACGCCACGCTCCGCCAGCGCGTCGAGCTCGGAGAAGAGCACCTCGATGTCCACCACGACGCCGTTCGCGATCACCGGCGTGACGCCCGGCGACAGGATGCCGGACGGCAGCAGGTGCAGCGCGTACTTCTCGTCGCCGACGACGACGGTGTGGCCGGCGTTGTTCCCGCCGTTGAACTTCACGACATGGTCGACACGCGAACCCAGGAGATCCGTCGCCTTTCCCTTGCCCTCATCGCCCCACTGGGCACCGACGAGCACCACGCCTGGCATGGATTCCCACCTTCTCGGGAGTTTGTTGAGCGACCGCAGTTTACCCGTGGCCGCCGACGAGGGTCCGCACCTCGTCGGGCGAGGTGCCGGAGTCCACCAGGAACTGGCCGCAGCGGTCCCGCTCCTCGGTCTCGCCGATGCGGTCCGCCGCGTCGGACAGGGCCAGCAGCGCCCGGAGGAAGCCCTGGTTGGGGGCGTGCGCCGCGGGAACGGGACCCTGGCCGCGCCAGCCGGCACGGCGCAGCGCGTCCAGGCCGCGGTGGTACCCGGTGCGGGCGAAGGCGTAGGCCTCGACGCCGTTGCCCGCCGCGAGGGCGCGCTCGGCCAGCACGGCCCAGGCCAGGGACGACGCAGGGTGGTCCGCCGCGACACCGGCGGGGTCGTCGCCGGCCGCGAGGCGGGTCAGGACGTCGGGGAAGTCATCGGGCAGCTCGGTCGCGGCAGGACCCGCGAGCAGGTTGTCATGGCTCATGAGGACATTCTCCTCCCCCGCCCGGACCACTGTTCCAAATTTCCCGAAAGGATCCGATCCGGGTGAATCCTTCCACTCAGCCGGTGGGATTCGCGATCTGTGGTTACTCTCGTGAGCATGATCGAGATCGCGACGTCACCGACGACGACGACTCTCGTGATCGCCGGAGAACTCGACCTTCAGGAACGGGACCAGTTCCCTGGCATCGCGGCGCGTGTCGTCGGCCTGCGCCGTCAACTGCTTGTCATCGACATGTGCCGGGTGACCTTCATGGACTCCACCGGCGCGGCCTTCCTCATCTCGCTCGCGGACTCGGGCGCGAAGCGCGGTGGCGCGACCGTGATCCGGGGTGCCGACGAGCGGGACCTCTTCGTCCTGGAGGTGTGCGGCGCGATGGACCTCTTCCGCATCGACAACGAGCACCGCTGCGAACCCGCCACGCCGGCGACGGGGTTCCATGTCGTCACGCCCCGGATGATTGCCACGGACAGGACCGACCGCCGCGCGATGTGACGCGCGGCCGCCGGCCCCTCAGCTCGCTGCCAGGTCCTCGTCGACGATCTCCAGCAGGTCGCCGATCCGCGTCACCTCGAGCAGGAACCGCACCGTGGGCGGCGCGCGGAGCACCCGGACCTTGTGCGGGCTCCGACTGGCCAGGCGTGCCAGGAATGCCACACCGGACGAGTCCATGAAGGTCACATGATGTGCATCGATCTCCACCGGGAGCCGCGACCCCTCGGCCTCGCTGATCGCGTTCTGCAGCTCGCCGGCGATCTTCGCGTCGATCTCTCCGGCGAGGACGAGCCGGGAACGCTGGTCCACGGTCAGCACGTGGACGCTCGCCGGCTCACCCAGATCGGGGTGAGCAAGGTCACCATGCTGCGGCCGGGACTGCGGGGGGGCCGTCTGGCCGCTCGGGTCCGCGCCGTCGGGCACGCTGGTCGAGTCGTTTCGGTCGTCCTGCACGGTTCTCCTTCCGAGGCGATCGGCCGCGGTACACGCGTTCGGCTGGGGCTGCCATCGGCTCTGGTGCGTCGTAGAGATAATAGAGGTTGGGCGTTCGCCTCTCGGACTGTCCCAATCTACGGTTGAATGTCCTGTCGGAACAGAGGCAACGCAAAGATTGTCGAAAGGGGGGTGTGATGATAGGCAACTTGTCCTGGTCGGTCCCCCCTGACGGCCCCGGTCGACGTCGCACACCCCACTCTCCCTCGCAGTCGGCGCAGCAGCCCCCGGAGCAGCCGGACCGGCCCGCGCAGCAGCCCGCCCCCGACGACGACGCCGAGCTTCTCGCCGCACCCCCTCGGACGGACCCGCCGCAAGCACGTCGTCCGCTGCCCCCGTCCGTCGGCGACCTCGTCCTGCGGGGCGCCACGAGCGTCGGCATCCCCGTCTTCCTCACCGGTGCGTTCGAGGACGACCTCCCGCTGCTGTGGGCGAACGAGGCGTTCGAGAAGTACGCGGACGTGCGGTTCGCCGAGATCGCCGGGCACGCGCTGACCGTGCTGGGCGAGCGGCTCGGCGCACCGGAGGACTCCGCGAAGATCCGGACGCACCTGGCCGCGGGCGAAGAGGTGCAGACCATGGTCCGCTCCACGCTGCGCGGCGGCGTCGCGGGCTGGGCACAGCTCACGCTGACCCCGGCCCGCGCGGCGCACGACGACCGCGTGACGCACTGGATCGGGGTGAGCGTCGACGTCTCCGAGCACATGGAGCGCCAGGCGGTGCAGCTCGCCAACCTCACCATGGAGAACCGGCAGCGCGAGGACGGCGACCTCGTCGCGCAGACCACGGAGCTGCTCGCCGACCTCGAGTACCCGTACGTGCTGCGCGACATCGCCGAGCTCCTCGGCCACGTCGTGAAGTGGGCCGGCTTCTACGTGAACGACGACGGCCTGAAGCCCGCCGAGGGCATCGACGTCGGCAACCCGCCGTCGGGCCGGGGGCGCCGGCACGCCAGGTACGTCGCCGGGGACGACCAGCCGCGCAAGGGGCCGCACCGTGGCGTCCAGGACCAGCTCGGCGACACGACGTCCACGGGCGACACGACGACGGTCGTGCCGGGCCGTCTCCTGGAGGTGGTCGACAACGTCCAGAACCTCCTCGACGGGCAGGGCGACGAGCCCGTCACCCTGCACCTCGACATCCCGCACGCGCAGTACTCGGCGTCCGGCTGGCTGCAGCGGGAGCTCAGCCGCCGCCTGGCGGACGAGATGGGCGGCGTGCCCCGGAGCGTCGTCGTCCATCCCGTGGCGGGCCGGAAGAGCACCCTCGGCCTGCTGGTGGTCTGGCTCGACGACGACGCCACGAACGACGTCCTGCTCTACGAGGGCACCGACGAGTCCGAGGAGGTGCGCGGCGTCCTCGAGGTCGTCGCGCGCCGGGCCGGGAACGCCATCGACAACGCTCGCCTGTACGCGCGCGAGCACCGGCTCGCCGAGACCCTGCAGCGCGCCATGCTGCCGGAGCAGGCGGACGTGCCGGGCATCGACGTGTGGACCTACTACGCCCCCAACGCGGAGCATGCCCAGGTGGGCGGCGACTGGTACGACATCCTGCCGATCTCCACGGACATGGTCGGTCTCGTCATCGGCGACGTCGTCGGGCACGACGTCGAGGCGGCCGCCACGATGGGGCAGCTGCGGTCGGTCGTGCGGTCCTACGCGTTCGAGCTGTCCGCGCCGGGACACGTGCTGGAGAAGGTCGACCAGCTCGTGGCGGGCATGGGCATCCCCCGCTCGGCGAGCATGGTGTACGCCGCGCTGCGCAAGAACGAGGACGGCCCGCAGTCGATCGAGTACTCCCGGGCCGGACACCTCCCGCCGCTGCTGCTGCGCGCCGGCAAGGTGTTCACGCTGGACCAGGGCGGCGGCGCGCTGATCGGCTTCGGGTCACGGGAACGCACCACCGGGAAGCGCGAGCTGAAGCCCGGCGACACCTTGCTCTTCTACACGGACGGCCTGATCGAACGGCGGGACCGGCCGCTGCGCCAAGGCCTCGACGAACTGCTGAAGACCGCCGCGGCGATCCAGGCGAAGGATGCGGCGGGTGTCGGCGAGGAGCTGCTGGCGCGGCTGGCCGACAAGCCGGAGGACGACGTCGCGATCGTCGTGGTCCGCGTGCCCGATCCTGAGGGGGACCGCGCCCAGCCGACCCTGTCGCCGCGGTGGCGGCGCTGGATGCTGCCGAGCGAGCCGTCGTCCATCGGGCGGGCGCGGCACGCGGTGCTGCGGACGTGCCAGGCGTGGGGGATCGAGGAGTCGGCACAGGCCGAGCTCGTCGTGTCGGAGCTCGTCGCGAACGGCGTGCTGCACGGCTGGGGGCACATCGCGCTGCGGCTCTACGACACCGGAGAGGGGCTGCGGATCGAGGTCGAGGACTCCAACCCCGCGCCGCCGGTCGCGACGGACGGCCACCCGAACCGCCTGGGCGGCTTCGGCATGCAGATCGTGGACCGCCTGGCCGAGTGGGGCTGGCGTCCGTCCGGGACGGGAAAGCTGGTCTGGGCAAAGCTCCGCGACCAGGCGAAGTAGCCTCACCCGGCCGCGGAGCCCGAGGATCACTACATCTTGGTGCCGGCGCTGCGGAGCCGCTGGCAGGCCTCGACGATGCGGGTGGCCATGCCGGCCTCGGCGGCCTTGCCCCAGGCGCGCGGGTCGTAGGCCTTCTTGTTGCCGACCTCGCCGTCCACCTTCAGGACGCCGTCGTAGTTCTTGAAGAAGTGGTCGGCCACCGGACGGCTGAACGCGTACTGCGTGTCCGTGTCGATGTTCATCTTGATGACGCCGTTGTCGACCGCCTCGGCGATCTCCGCCTCGGTCGAGCCCGAGCCACCGTGGAACACGAGGTCGAACGGGTTCTCCTGGCCGATCTCGTCGCCGACGGCCTTCTGGATGTCGGCGAGGATCGACGGGCGCAGCTTGACCGCGCCCGGCTTGTAGACACCGTGCACGTTGCCGAAGGTGAGCGCCGTCAGGTAGCGGCCCTTCTCACCGGCACCGAGCGCCTTGACCGTGGCCAGGCCGTCGGCGGGCGTCGTGTACAGCTTCTCGTTGATCTCGGCCTCGTGGCCGTCCTCCTCGCCGCCCACGACGCCGACCTCGATCTCGAGGATCGTCCTCGCGGCCACCGACAGCTCGAGGAGCTCGGCGGAGATGACGAGGTTCTCGTCCAGCGGGACCGTCGAGCCGTCGTACATGTGCGACTGGAAGGTCGGGTTCTGGCCGTTCTTGACCTGCTCCGCCTCGATGGCGAGCAGCGGCTTCACCCAGGACTCGAGGTTCTCCTTGACGCAGTGGTCGGTGTGGATCGCGATGTTCACCGAGTAGTTCTTCGCGACCTCGGTGGCGTAGGCCGCGAGGGCGAGCGAGCCGGCGATCCTGTCCTTGATCGTGGCGCCCGAGGCGTACTCGCCGCCACCGACCGACACCTGGATGATCCCGTCCGACTCGGCCTCGGCGAAGCCACGGAGGGCAGCGGTGATGGTCTGCGACGACGTGATGTTGACCGCTGGGTAGGCGAACTTGCCGGCCTTGGCCCGGTCGATCATCTCGCCGTAGACCTCAGGGGTTGCGATGGGCATCTGCTCCAGCTCCAAGTAACTCGTGGTGTGGGCGGCCGTCGCTTCCAAGTCAGGATCCGCCCGGGTATGCACCCACGATCCTATGCGCGCGGGCACGGTGCGGTCCTGACGTTCCACGACAAGAACCCGCGGCACGGTTTGCGCTCACGGCGCAGTCACCGGGTCACAGCCACCGGGTCACAGCCACCGCGCGGCCCAGGCGTGCACGGCGATCGCCGCCGCGGCCCCGGCGTTGATCGACCGCGTGGAGCCGTGCTGGGTGATGTGCAGGACGACGTCGCTCGCCGCCTGCGCCTCGGGGGTCAGGCCGGTGGACTCCTGGCCGAACAGCAGCACGCAGCGCTGCGGCAGGACGTGCCCCTCGAGAGGGACGGAGCCGGGGACGTTGTCGATCCCGACGATCGGGACCCCGGCGGCCCAGGCGGCCAGCGCCGCCGCGTCCGGGTGGTGGTGGACGTGCAGGTAGCGGTCGGTGACCATGGCCCCGCGGCGGTTCCAGCGGCGGCGTCCCACCACGTGCACGCCCGCGGCGTTGAAGGCGTTGGCCGTGCGCACCACGGACCCGATGTTCAGGTCGTGCGCCCAGTTCTCGATGGCGACGTGCAGCCGCCGGTCGGCCGGGCGGCGGGCGTCCATGTCCGCGACGATCGCCTCGACGGTCCAGTACCGGTAGTGGTCCGCGACGTTCCGCCGGTCCCCCTCGGCGAGCAGCTCGGGGTCGTAGCGAGGGTCGGGGCGCACCCCGCCGGCGTCGTCGTCCGCCGTGGGCCACGCCGCCGGACCGCCGGGCCACGGCCCGACGCCGACGGCGGGCGTGCCACCGGGCTCAGCTGTCACGGCTCACCCGGGACTCCCAGAGGATCGCGAGGAGCACGACGCCCGCCCCGGCCACGGCGAGCAGCACCGGCCCGGCCACGGAGCCCGTCGGGGCGAGCAGCGCGCTGGACTCCGACTGCCACGGCCAGAGCGAGCGCAGCGAACCCAGCATGAGGCCGGCGAGCACCGCCATCGTGCCCTGGCGGCGGTGGTGCAGCAGCCACTGCAGCACCTTGACGAAGCTGCCCAGGCCCACCACGGCGCCCAGGGCGAAGGCGCCGACGAACGCGAGGTCCCGGTCCTCGATCGCGTGCTGCACCGGGACGTACAGCCCCATCACGAGCAGCAGGAAGGAACCGGAGACCCCCGGGAGCACGAGCGCGTTGATCGCGATGGCCGCGCCGAGGACGACGTACCAGAGCTGCGGCTCGCCGACCTCGGCCTCGGGCAGCCCGGTCAGCACGAACGCCACGACGGCGGCGACGGCGAACAGCACGCCGTCGAGCGCGCCGAACCGGCGCGGCATCATGCGCAGCGGCACCGCGATGCTGACGGCGATCATGCCGAAGAACACCGCGTGCGTCGGCACCGGGTTCGACTCCAGGAGCGGGGCGATGAGCCGGAGCGACAGCAGCAGCACCACGACCATGCCGATCAGCACCGGCACCAGGAGCGGCCAGTTGATCTCCTTCAGCGCACGCAGCCCCGGGCCGGCGCCACGTCCCCGGGCGATGCCGGTGACCAGCTCCCGGCCCGCGTGCACGAGCGCGCTCGCGGCGTCGATCAGGTGGTCGTACAGGCCGATGACGAGCGCGACGGTACCGCCCGAGATGCCTGGCACGGACTCGGCGGCGCCGACGAGACCGCCGCGCACGGCGTTCAGGGGGGCGGACGACCACGACGCGCGCCCGCTGGGCGAGGAGGCGTGGCGGGGCGACGTGGCGTCGTGCTGGGTAGTCACGACAGGCAGCGTACTGGCAGGTGCGACACTCAGATCTTCTCGAAGCCCATCCCGGGGAGGTCGATGTCGCCGCCCTGCTCGAACGTGGGCTGGCCCTTCTCGAGCGGGATCGTCAGGCGGGAGACCTCGACGAGGCGGTTCGACAGCTGCGAGAGGTTCTCCGCGCTCGTCCGCCCCGAGGTCCAGAGCAGCACCGACGGGCCGTCCACGCGGATCCGGGTGGTCTGGTAGTCGGGCAGCATCAGCATCGACATGAAGCGGGGGTCAAGCACCCGGCGGGCGAAGCCGTCGTCGGACGCGCGGACCCGCCAGGCGTCGTCGAACGCCGGGTTGCCCAGCTGCACGTCCTGACCGCCGAAAGCCTTCTGGAGCTTGTCCTTCCAGCCCTCGGGCGTGAGCTCCAGGCGTGGCTCGGACGGTTCCTCGTCCAGCGCGACCACATGGGCGAAACGCTTGCGGGAGATCTTGGACTCGGCGGTGCCCGTCCGCCAGCTGTGGGTGAACGAGATCATCCGGTAGCCCGACACCTCGCCGTACAGCAGGTCGGTGGCGGGCTGCGGCACGCCCTGCAGGAACGGCCCGCCCTTCCAGCGCCCGGACAGCGCCAGGTCGGAGGCGTTCTCCACGCGCTCCCAGCCGTTCATGTCCGCCCACTCGGCGATGTCCTTCACGCGTCGGCGATCGCGCAACGGCCGGGTGACCAGGATGCCTCCGACAAGGACCACGGCGACGGCCAGAAATAGGACAAAAGGCTCCATGCCAGTAAATGTACAGTCAAGCAGAGCCCATGTCCTCGCCTGCGGCGAGATCCGTGCAGGTTCTTCACGTACAGCGCTTTCTCCTGTGGGACCTCGACAAACGCGTCCCGCCCGGCTCAGGCCAGGCCGAGGTCCTTCAGGCCGATCGGGAAGTGGTACTCCAGGCCCAGCGCCTCGATCTTCTCCCGGGCGCCCGTGTCGCGGTCGACCAGCGTGGCGACGCCGGCCACCTCCGCGCCGTCGGCCCGCACGGCCTCGACGGCCTGGAGCAGGGAGCCGCCCGTGGTGGTCGTGTCGTCGACGACGACGACGCGGCGCCCCTCGATCCCCGGCCCCTCGACGCGCCGGCCCGTGCCGTGCGACTTGGCCTCCTTGCGGATCACGAAGGCGTCCAGGTCCTGCCCGCGGGACGCCGCGGCGTGCAGCAGCGCCGCCGCGACCGGGTCCGCCCCCATCGTGAGGCCGCCCACGGCGTCCACGTCGGCCGTGCCGAGCCCGGCCTCCTCCAGATGGTCCAGCAGCACGTGCCCGATCAGCGGTGCGGCACGGTGGTGCAGCGAGACGCGGCGCAGGTCGACGTAGTAGTCCGCCTCGCGTCCGGAGCTCAGGGTCACCCTCCCGTGCACGACGGCGAGCTCCTTGATGAGCTCGATCAGCTGTTCGCGGGGAGTGGGGGAGAAGTCAGCGCTCACGGGAGCAAGGGTACGGGGCGGTCAGCGGACCTTGCCCGCCGCCCGCACCGCCCAGCGCGGGGCCGTCCGCAGGAGGGCCGACGCCACCTTGTAGCGCAGGGTCGGCGTGGAGATCACCACGCCACGGCGCACGTCCGCGAGCGCCTGCTTGACGACGGGCGGGGCGTCGAGCCAGCCCCAGCTCGGGATCGCCGTCTCCCTCAGGCCGGCCCGCGCGTGGAACTCGGTGTGCGTGAAGCCGGGGCACAGGACCGTGGCGGTGACGCGGGTGCCCCTCAGGTCGACGGCGAGGCCCTCGGTGAAGGTGCGCACGTAGGCCTTCGCGGCGGCGTAGGTGCCGCCGGCGGTGAGGGCGGCGACGGAGGCGACGTTGAGGATGGCACCGCGGTCGCGGGCGACCATCTGCCGCGCGGCGGCGTGGCTGAGCCGCACCACGGCGCGGACCATGACGTCGATGCCGCGCATCTCGGTGGTGGCGCGACCGCGCGTGAAGTCGCCCGAGGTCGCGAAGCCCGCGTTGTTCACCAGGAGCCCGACGGCGGGCGGCCCGTCCTCCTCGCCCGTGGCCGACAGGCGTTCGGCGACCCGTTCGACGTCGTCGGCGACCGACAGGTCCGCGGGGAGCACCTCCACGCCGACGCCCGTCACGGCGCGGATGTTCTCCGCCACCTGGTCCAGCCGCTCCCTGTTGCGCGCCACCAGCACCAGGTCGTGCTGCGCCGCGGCGAGCTGCCAGGCGAACTCCAGTCCGAGGCCGGCGGAGGCGCCGGTGATCAGTGCGGTACCCATGAGACGCAGCCTAGGGGCAGCGGACGCGGAGCGGTGCCACGGAGGCGATCTACGACGGGGTGGTCAGGGGGTCGGGTACGGGGTGGACCGGGCCCGACGCGGCGTCGTACGCGAAGCCCTCGCGGGCCCAGTACTCGAAGCCGCCGAGCATCTCCTTGACCCGGTAGCCCTGCGTCGCGAGCTCGTGCGCCGCCTTGGTCGCGCCGTTGCAGCCGGGGCCCCAGCAGTACACGACGACGGGCTTGTCGCGGGGGATGATCCGGCCGGCACGCCGCCGGATCTTGCCGCCCGGCAGGTGGACGGCGCCGGGGAGGTGCCCGGCGTCCCACGCCTCGGGGGTGCGGACGTCGACGAGCGTGAAGTCTGCCCGGCCGTTCGCGAGCGCGGCGTGGACGTCGGCGACGTCGGTCTCGACGGCGAGGCGGGCAGCGAGGTGCGCGACGGCCGCCGTGGTGTCCGGGGTGTTCTCGGGGGCGGGGTCCCGGGTGATCGTCATGGGTCGATCCTCACCGGACGACGACGGCCGCGGAAGGGGCAGGAACGACCGGTACCGCTAAGATCCTGCCATGGACGCCGTCGCCGCTCCGTCCCGCCCGCACCGGGTGGCCGCACTGGTCACCGAGGGCATGGCCCCGTTCGAGCTGGGCTCCGTGATCGAGGTGTTCGGGCTGCCGCGACCGGAGATCGACGGCCCCTGGTACGCGCTCGACGTGTGCAGCGACCAGCCGGCGACGCCGCTGCGCATGACCGGCGGGTTCACGCTGTCGGCCGAGCACGGCCTGGACGTGCTCGCCGCTGCCGACACGGTGATCGTCCCCGCCGTCGTCGACCCGCGTTCCGGGCCCGGGGACGACGTCGTGCAAGCGCTCCGGACCGCCCACGCCCGCGGGGCGCGGGTCGTGTCCATCTGCTCCGGAGCGTTCGCGCTCGCGGCGGCCGGGCTGCTGGACAGTCGCGAGGCGACGACGCACTGGCAGTACGCGAGCCTCCTCGCGGAGCGCTTCCCTGCCGTGTCGCTGCGCCCCGACGTGTTGTACGTCGACCACGGCGACGTCCTGACCAGCGCGGGCAGCGCTGCCGGGCTCGACCTGTGCCTGCACCTGGTACGCAGCGACCACGGGGCCGCCACGGCCAACACGGTGGCGCGCCGCCTGGTCGTCCCACCGCACCGGGAGGGCGGCCAGGCGCAGTTCATCGAGGCGCCGGTGCTTCCGGCCGGGAAGCGGGACGCGGTGGGCGAGGTGCTCGCCTGGGCCCTCGACCATCTGACGGAGCCCCTGACGGTGGACGCGCTCGCACGCCGCGCGCACCTCGCGCCGCGCACGTTCGCGCGGCACTTCGTGCGACGCACCGGGACGTCGCCGATCCGCTGGCTCGTCACCCAGCGCGTGCGGGCGAGCCTCCCGCTGCTGGAGGCCGGAGAGTCGGTGACGCGGACGGCCTCGCTCGTCGGGTTCGACAGCCCGGTGACGTTCCGCCATCACTTCACCCGCGCGATGGGGACCAGTCCGGCCGGTTATCGGAGGACGTTTCACGGGTAGGCACGGAGGCGGGTCTGGCTCGTCTCTCCGTGGCCGCGTCCTCTTCACCAGTTGCGCTCGGGAGCGCCTTTGGGGTGCTTATCTGCGCAGATAGCGCTGATGCGATCGGTTATCCACAGATTCGATTTCCCCATAGTGGTAGGCGCGGCTCTTGCATATCATCGAACACATCAGCCGAACGGGCCGGCATGAGGCCAGGTCATCGACGAGGGGGTGGTCCCGATGCGTGCTGAGAGAGCAGTCATGGGTGGGTCCCGCCTGGCGGAGGAGCTGGACGGCCTCGCCTCGGGCGTCGAGCTGGCCGCCGCGCTGCAGGAGCTGACCGGCCGGGAGCCGGCGGGCGCCCCTGACGTGGACGATGCCAGGACCGATGGCGTTGCTGCAGGCGGCACGCCGCTGCTCGATGCCCTGGCCGACGACGGGCTGCGGACCGTCGTCGCCGCGTGGGAACGCGTCGCCTCGTGGGTCCGGGCCGCGCAGGCGCGGGTCGCCGCGGAGCTGATGGCGCGCACGGACGGTCCGCTGTCGCGGGACTCGGTGGCGGGCGAGATCGCCGGCGAGCTGCACGTCACCACCGGGGAGGCGTGGCAGATCGCGGCGCGCGGCGAAGGCACCGGCCGCTACCCGGACCTGAGCCGGGCCCTGGCCGCCGGGCGCATCGACGCCAAGAAGGCCGACACGTTCCTGCGTGCGGGAGCAGACCTGACCGTTCCCGAGCGCGGTGCGGCGATCGCCGAGCTCCTTCCGGCGGCGCCCCGGCGCACGTGGCGGTGGATCAGCGAGCAGATGAACGCGCGTGCTGCCACGCTGCACGGCAGGAAGGCCCGGCGACGCGACGTGATCGACCGCTGCAACGTCTGGGCCGAGCAGGCCGGGCCCGGCCGCGGGCGCATCGTCGCGGACCTTCCGGTCACCGATGCCGCCATGACGTTCAACGCCGTCCAGGCTGCCGCCAAGGCGCTGAAAGACATCCCGGGCGAGACCAGGCCCCTGGGCGCGCTGCGCGCCGCCGCGTTCACCGCCCTGGTCACCGGACGCATCGTGCTGCCCTGCCCCGTCGACCAGCTCACCGACCTCCACGATCCAGCCGTCGACGAGCTGCCGGGGCTCGTCGAGCCGGTGCTCGACACGGACCTGGTGCCGGTCCCCGACGGCCCGCACGACCTCCGGCTGACCACGCCCGCACCAGCACCTGAGCTCGCCCGCGCCCCCGAGACGGAGGCCGGGCCCGGAACGCGTCTGCGCGTCATCGACGTGCCCGCGACCGTGCACGTGACCCTTCCGGCCACCATGCTGCTGGATCCGGACGACGTGACCCCGGGGATCCTGGAAGGCATCGGCCCCATCCCTGCCGACGACGCCGCACGCATCGCCGCCGACAGCACCTGGCGCCGTCTGCTGACCGACCCCGAGACCGGCATCCTGACCGACTACTCCACCCGCACCTACGCCCCCGGAGCCACGCTGCGCACGGCCGTGACCACACGCGACCAGACGTGCAGGTTCCCCGGCTGCCACCGCCCGGCCACCACGGGCGCCAGAGCATCCGCCGACCTGGACCACATCGAGCCGTACCGCAGGAACCGCCCGCACCGCTCGAGCGAACCCGGGCAGACCCGCGCAGCCAACCTCCACCCGCTGTGCAGGAAGCACCACAACCTCAAGACCCACGCCAGCTGGCAGGTGGCTCGTGACCCCGAGACCGGGGTCACGCGCTGGACCGCACCCACCCGCACCACCGACATCGTCGAACCCACCATCGTCGACCCCGTCCTGCGCTACGGTCTGGCCCACGGTATGACGCTGGCCGCGCCTCCCGACCGATCGACGACGACGCCGCCGCCTCCGACAGGAGGAGGACCCCCGGCAGTCGGCCCACCACCGTTCTGAGATCCCGTGAGCCACGTAACCTGACCCGGTGCGGATCGCCACCTGGAACGTCAACAGCCTTCGCGCGCGGCTCGACCGCACGCTCGCCGTCCTCGAGCGCTGGGACCTCGACGTGTGCGCGATCCAGGAGACCAAGTGCCGTGACGACCAGCTCCCGCTCCAGGCGTTCACCGATGCCGGGTACGAGGTGGCGCACACGGGGCTGAACCAGTGGAACGGGGTGGCGATCGTGTCCCGGGTCGGGCTGGCCGACGTCGCGACGTCATTCCCCGGCCAGCCCGGGTTCCGCAAGCCCGACGTGGACGGCGGCCGAACCGATCAGGTGTCCGCCGGCGCGGCGTCGCCGGACACCCTGCTCGACGTGGAACCCCCCGTCGAGGCTCGCGCCATCGGCGCGACCTGCGGCGGCGTCCGTGTCTGGAGCCTGTACGTGCCCCACGGCCGCGCGCTCGACGACCCCCACTACGCGTACAAGCTCACCTGGCTGGAGCGCTTGCGCGACGCCGCACACCGCTGGGGCGCCGAGCCCGGGGCCCAGGTCGCGCTGATGGGCGACTGGAACGTGATCCCGCTGGACACGGACGTGTACGACGTCGCCGACTTCGCCGGCGGGACCCACGTCTCCGCACCCGAGCGCGCGGCCTTCGACGCCTTCGCCGACGCCGGGTACAGGGAGGTCACGCGCGAGCACCTGCCCGCCGAGCACACCTACACGTACTGGGACTACCAGCAGCTCGCGTTCCCGCGGAACAAGGGCCTCCGGATCGACTTCGCGTGGACGACGGCGGCCGTGGCGCAGCGGGTCCGGGGCGTGACCGTCGACCGGGAGGAGCGCAAGGGCAAGGGTGCGAGCGACCACGTGCCCGTCGTCCTGGAGCTCGCGGACTGAACGGCCCCACGGCCCGCGAGACCGCCCTCCAGCCGGTGGCCCCGTGACGACGTGGCGCAAGTCACCAGCCGATTCAACCGATCGGAGGCGATATCGATAGGTTGGCCTCCATGACGGCGCCCGACAGCCCTGAGGTCAACGAACCGGACGAGCCGACACCGGCCACCGACCCTGCCCAGCCGGCCGGACCTGCAGCGAAGGATCCGGCGGACGAGGTGGACACCGGGGTGGCACAGGCGAGCACCGAGGCCGACGACGCCACGGTCGCCACGGTCGGCACGCCGGAGGCGAACAGCGGCGGCGACGCGACCGACACCCCCACGCGGGACGGTGCCGCCGAGGGTGAGGGGAACGCCACAGCCGATCGGGACGCTACCGGCGAAGCCGCTGCCGAAACCGACGAAGCCGACGCCGCTGCGGGCGAGACCGCCCCCGAACCAGCAGGGAAGAGCGAGGCTGCCGGGAACGAGCCCGTCGGCGCGCAGGTGTCGGCAGTCCAGGGGACGAGCGTCGAAGGCAGCGCAGCACGCGAAGGCAGCGCAGACTTCGAAGGCACCGCGGCCGGCGAAGGCACGAGCGTTGCCGATGAGATCGACGCCGACACCGCGGCTGCCGCGCACGAGACCGGGACTGGGCCCGCATCCGGGAGCAGGACCACGGCGGACGCAGTGACCGAGGCCGCGGCCACCGAGCCCCGGCAGGGGGGCGACGCGTCCGACACCGCCGCTGATCCCGGACACGCCACGGCCGGCGCATCCCCGAGCAACGACAGCGCCACAGCCGGCGAGCTCTCGGCCGCCGGCGACGCCACGACCGGTGCGCCCGAGGCCGACGGCAATGCCACAGCCAGCGCACCCCCAGGCCCCCGCGAAGCCACGGCCGACCGCGACCCCGCGGCCGACGACGGCCCGCCGACCGAGCACGATCCTGCGCCCACCGCGGGCGGTGACGACGCCGGCCCTGTCTCCTTCGAGGATCTCGCCCTGCTGGCGATCTCCTCGGCGCACGGGGAGCAGGTCGGACCGCGGACGATCGCGCAGCCGGCCGAGGACTCGGGCGAGCCGTCGGAGCCCGCGGCCGCGACCAGCACCGGTACCAGCACCGACGCCGTACCGGACGCCTCGCCCGCAAGTGGGGCCGGAGCCGCGGACGCGACCGGCGCGTCGGACGACACCGACGCCCCGGACACGTCCGACGACGACGGCGCCCCCGAACCGGAGGCCTTCCCGGAGCCCGCCCCCGAGCCCGCCTTCGCACCGCCGAGCGGTCCCACTCCCGGCATCGGGCAGCTGCCACCCGTCCCTGCGCCGCCGACCCAGCAGGCCCCGGGGGCGCCGCCCGCGCCGCCCGCTCCCCCGGCACCGCCGCACCCCGCACCGCCCACCCAGCCGCCGTTCGTGCCGACCGGCACCGGCGCCCCGCCCACGGCCGGCTCCCTCACGCAGCCGGCGCAGTTCCCTCCGACGTGGGACACGTCCCAGGACTACGCCCCCGGGACGTCCTACGCAGGGTGGGACCCGGCGGCCGCGGACGCGGCCAAGAAGCGCCGGACGAGGAACTACGGACTGGCCGGGATGGCGGTCGCCGGTATCGCCGTCATCGTCATCGTCGTCTCGGTGGTCGGCAACATCTCGAACAAGCGGGGCTGGGAGCCGGTCGCCGCCGACATCACCCAGGCCAGGGACGTGAACTCCGTGCAGCTGGTGCTCGGGTCGTGCATGGACAAGATCCCGCTCGACGGCGCCGTGAACACCATCCGCGCCGTGCCGTGCGACGCCCCCCACGAGGCGCAGGTGGTGGGCCGCACCGACTTCGGCGAGGACGTGATCTGGCCGGGTGACGACGCCGTCGGGCAGAAGGTCGCGCAGGTCTGCGGTGCCAAGCAGCTGAGCACCGAGGTCCGCGGGAGCGACAAGGCCAAGCGGCTCCGCTACGTCGTCTGGGCGCCGAGCGAGTCGTCCTGGGACGACGGGGACCGCATCGGCCTGTGCGTCGCCGCCAGCGACACGGCTCTCACGGAGTCCCTCCTCAGCTGACCGTGAGGCCGTCCACGCCCTCGCCGCGATCGATGACGACCGTGTCGCCGTCCGAGATCTCGCCGGCCAGGAGGCGCCGGGCCAGCTGGTCGCCGATCTCCCGCTGGACCAGCCGGCGCAACGGTCGCGCCCCGTAGGCAGGGTCGTACCCTTCCAACGCCAGCCACTCGCGGGCGGCGGGCGTGACCTGGAGCGCGATCCGCCGGTCGGCGAGCCGCTGCGCCAGGGCGCCGACCTGCAGGTCCACGATGTGGCCGAGCTCGGCGAGGGTGAGCGCGTCGAAGACGACGACGTCGTCCAGCCGGTTGAGGAACTCCGGCTTGAAGGCCGCGCGGACCGCCGTCATCACGGACTCCCGCTTCTCGGGCTCGTCGAGCGTCGGGTCCACGAGGAACTGCGACCCGAGGTTCGACGTCAGCACCAGGATCGTGGACCGGAAGTCGACGGTGCGGCCCTGCCCGTCGGTGAGGCGACCGTCGTCGAGCACCTGGAGCAGGATGTCGAAGACCTCGGGATGCGCCTTCTCCACCTCGTCGAGGAGCACGACGGAGTAGGGCCGACGCCGCACCGCCTCGGTGAGCTGACCGCCCTCCTCGTACCCGACGTAGCCGGGGGGCGCCCCGACGAGCCGGGCGACCGAGTGCTTCTCGGCGTACTCGGACATGTCGATGCGCACCATGGCGCGCTCGTCGTCGAACAGGAAGTCCGCGAGCGACTTCGCCAGCTCGGTCTTGCCCACGCCCGTCGGGCCGAGGAACAGGAAGGAGCCGGTGGGCCGGTCAGGGTCGGAGACGCCCGCCCGGGAGCGCCGGACGGCGTCGGACACGGTCCGCACCGCTGACGTCTGGCCGATCAGCCGCTCGCCGAGCACGTCCTCCATGTGCAGGAGCTTCTCCTGCTCGCCCTGGAGCAGCCGGCCGGCGGGGATGCCGGTCCACGCGGACACGACCTCGGCGACCTCGTCCGCGGAGACCTTGTCCGCGACCAGCGGCGTCTCGTCCCGGACGAGCTCGTCCCGGCCCTCGGACTCCTCGGCCTCCTCGGCGTCGGCGATCTGCTTCTCCACGAGCGGCATCTCGCCGAACCGCAGGCGCCCCGCGTCCTCGTAGCGGCCCTCGCGCTCGGCACGGTCGGCGTCGGTGCGCAGCTGGTCCAGGCGCGCGCGCAGGTCGCCGACGAGGTTCCGGCCGGACTTCTCCGACTCCCAGCGCGCGGTGAGGGACGCGAGAGCCTCGCGCTTGTCCGCGAGGTCCGCCCGGAGCCTGTCGAGGCGGTCGCGCGACGCGGCGTCCTCGGACTCGCTGAGCACCACCTCCTCCATCTCCAGCCGGGTGACGGCCCGCTGCAGCTCGTCGATCTCCACGGGGGAGGAGTCGAGCTCCATGCGCAGGCGGGAGGCGGCCTCGTCGACCAGGTCGATCGCCTTGTCGGGGAGCTGGCGTCCCGTGATGTAGCGGTCGGAGAGCGCTGCCGCGGCGACGAGCGCGTTGTCCGCGATGGTCACCTTGTGGTGGGCCTCGTAGCGTTCCTTGAGCCCGCGCAGGATCGCCACGGCGTCCTCCACCGACGGCTCGCCGACGAACACCTGCTGGAACCGGCGTTCGAGGGCCGGGTCCTTCTCGACGTTCTCGCGGTACTCGTCGAGCGTGGTCGCGCCGACCATGCGCAGCTCGCCCCGGGCCAGCATCGGCTTGAGCATGTTGCCCGCGTCCATGGCCCCCTCGCCGCCCGCTCCGGCGCCGACCACGGTGTGCAGCTCGTCGATGAACGTGACGACCTCGCCGTCCGACGCGGTGATCTCGTCGAGGACGGCCTTGAGCCGCTCCTCGAACTCGCCCCGGTACTTGGCGCCGGCGACCATGCCGGCGAGGTCGAGCGCGACGAGGCGCTTTCCCTTGAGGGACTCGGGGACGTCGCCGTCGACGATGCGCTGTGCGAGCCCTTCGACGACGGCGGTCTTGCCGACGCCGGGCTCACCGATCAGCACGGGGTTGTTCTTCGTGCGCCGGGAGAGCACCTGGATGACACGCCGGATCTCGGAGTCACGCCCGATCACCGGGTCGAGGGCACCGTCCCGGGCGCGCTCGGTGAGGTCGGTGCCGTACTTCTCCAGGGCCTGGTAGGTGCCTTCGGGATGCGGGCTGGTGACACGGCCGGAGCCGCGGACGGCGGGCAGCGCGGCACGCAGCGAGTCCGCGCCCGCTCCGGCGTCGGACAGGATCTGCGCGGCGGGCGACTGCCCGGCGGAGAGACCGATGAGAAGGTGCTCGGTGGAGACGTACTCGTCGCCGAGCGCCTGGGCCTCCTTGCCGGCCAGGTCGAGCACGGTGGCCATGGCGCGGCTCGCGCCCGGCTGGGCCGTGCTGTCGCCGCTGACCTGCGGCAGCGCGACGAGTGCGGCGCGTGTGCGCCGTCCGACCGCGGCCGTGTCGGCGCCGACGGCCTCGAGCAGGCCCGCGGCGACGCCGCCCTGCTGTGCCAGGAGCGCGCCGAGGAGATGGACCGGTTCGAGCTGTGGGTTGCCCCCCGCCGACGCGGTCTGCAACGCGTCTCCGATCGCCTCCTGCGACCTGGTCGTGAACTTGGTGTCCATGGGTCCTCCGTCCGCTGTCGTCTCTCCCCGGCCAACTATCTCAAAGTTGAGCCTATTCCGCTCAACTTTAGCCCCACGTCGTCCTGCGGCACACTGGCCCGCGTGACCCGTCGCCCGAGAACCGCTCGCCGTCTCGCCGCCGTGGCCGCCGTCGCCCTCACGCTCGCGCTGTCCGGGTGCGTCCGGATGGGCCTGGAGCTGGACCTCGAGCCCGACGACGTCGCGCGCCCCAGCCTGACCCTCGGCGTCGAGGACGAGGTCCTGGAGAACACCGGCCGGTCTGCCGACGACTTCATCGACGCCCTGGTCCGGGGCAACGACCCCGCCGACACCGCGACCCGTGTCGAGGACTGGGCCGCGGAAGGGTACACCGGCGAGCGCTACGTCTACGGCGAGCTCGGCATCGACCAGGTGAGCACGGCGACGAGCCTCCCGGTGAACGTCGTCCGCGAGGGGGACGAGTACGTGGTGTCGGGCTCGCTCGACCTCACCGCCGACGGGCTGGGGCTGAGCAGGGGCGCGTCGCTCGACGACGTCGACGTCGTCATCGACGTCTCGTTCCCCGGCCCGGTCACCGAGTCGAACGGCACGATCGCCGGGAACACCGTGCACTGGGACCCGCCGCTGGGCAGCCGGTACGAGATCCGGGCGCGCGGCTCCGCCGTCGACCCGGCGGCGCCGTCGCCGGACGCTGCCGCGACGGACCAGGACGGCACGACGTCAGGCGTCCCGGACTGGCTCGTCGTCGTCATCGGCCTCGGTGGCCTCGTGATCCTGCTGCTCCTCGCGATCGTCGTGTGGCAGGCGCTCCGCGTCCGCACGAGGGACGACGACGGCCCACCCGCCGGCCCGGCGCCGTGGCCGCAGCCCTACCCACCGCACCCACCGCACCCACCGCACCCACCGCACCCACCGAGCATCCCGCCGCGGGGCAGGGACACCCGGCACGACTAGAATCACCGCAGTCATCGTCCCTGCCGCAACGGAGCCGCCCGATGAGCACCTGGTCCCCCGACGTCCTCGGCGCCGGCTTCGAGTCGCGGCCGCTGACCGTGCCCGGCGACGCCCGCCCGGCGACGCTCGTCCGGCACGTGACCCCCGCGAGCGCGACGAGCGGCAAGCCCGCGATCCTCTACGTGCACGGCTTCGTCGACTACTTCTTCCAGGCGCACGTGGCCGAGCACCTGGCCGCGGCCGGCTACCCGTTCTACGCGATCGACCTGCGGGGATACGGGCGATCGCTGCGCGACGGCGACGACGCGACCACCGTCCCGGCGATCCACGAGCACGCCGCCGACCTCGACGCCGCGGCGCAGGCGGTGCACACGGAGGGACATGACCGGATCGTGCTGCTGGGCCACTCCACCGGCGGCCTCGTCGGCTCGCTGTGGGCGGACGCGCGGCCGGGCGCCGTCGTCGGCATCGTGCTGAACTCGCCGTGGTTCGCGCTGAACAGCGGGTGGTTCAACCGTGTCGTGACGTCGCGCCTCCTGCGCGGGATCGGCGCCGCCGCGCCCCGCGCCCGGGTCAGCGCGCTGGGCGAGGACTACGCCGCGGCCATGCACCAGGACCACGGCGGCGAGTGGAACTTCGACCTGCGGTGGAAGCCGGACCTCCCGGTCCCTGTCCGCGCCGGCTGGCTGGACTCGGTGTGCCGCGCCCACAGGAGGGTCGCCCGCGGGCTGTCGCTGACCGTGCCGGTGCTGGTGACGACGTCCGACGCGACGTCCGCCGGCCGCACGCGCGAGGAGAGCACCACCACGGACGCCGTGCTGAACGTGCAGGACATGTGGGACCGCGCGCCCGGGCTCGGCGACGACGTCCTGGTCGAGACCGTCCCGGGCGGCGCCCACGACCTCGCCCTGTCCCCCGCCCCGGCCCGGGAGCAGTACCTCAAGACCGTCACGGACTGGCTGGACGCACGCTACTGACGGCCGTCAGCGGAGGTCTCGCAGGTAGGCCGCCGTGCCGCCGGAGGCCGCCGTACGGCGCTCGTCCAGGGTCGCGATGATCAGCAGCACCAGCGCCGCCGGGACCAGCGTGAGGATCCACGGCAGGGGCGAGACGCCCACGCCGAGCTTGGCGAACACCACCAGGATCTCCACGCCCAGGGTGACGACGCCGAGCCAGAACGGGGCCGAGAGGCGCAGCCGCGACCCCGCGAGCACCGCCATGAGTGCGACGAACACCACGCCGCAGGCGCGGACCGTGAGCGGGTCGGTGGCCGTGGACAGCACGGACGGGCCGACCAACGCGAGCACGCCCGGCGCGAGCGTCCGCCAGGAGCCCTCGAAGCCGACCGGCCAGGACCCGAGGCGCCGAGGCCTTGCCGAGCCCGAGCCCCGCAGCGCCAGCCAGCCCGCGAGGATCAGCGCCGCGCCGAGCGGCGCCGAGAACGTCTCGACGCGCAGCTCGCGCGGAGTCCAGGCGGCGATCGCGATCAGCGCCGCGCACACCCAGACGAGCCACGGCGGCGCACCCGACGCGCGGCCCGCGACCAGCCGGCGCACGCCCAGCACGAGCAGCGTCAGCAGCAGGAGCTCCAGCCCGAGCAGCGTGACCACGGCGCCCCACGCCGGCTCCATGTGGGCCAGCACGGACACTGTGCCCAGGCCGAGCGCGGGCACGAACCCGTAGCCCCGCAGCAGCAGGGTGAGCCGCGGACCCGCCGCCGGCCGGACCACCAGCACGCTCAGCACGAGCAGCACGACGGCGGCCGCCGCCCAGGAGAGGCCGGCCACGAACTCCGGTCCGGTCGCGGCCGGGATGCCCGCGAACGGTGCCTGGATCCGCTCGACGGTGGACGACGACAGGATGTCGGCGCGCACGCCGCGATCACCGGGCCAGGCCCCGGGCATCGGTGCCACCCGCCACGACTCGATCACGCCGACGAGCGACGTGAGCGCGGCGAGGCCGACCAGTCCCTGCCGCGCCGGGCGCGCCCACGCGAGCCGGCCCGCGAGAAGGGTGGCGGCCAGCGCCGCGAAGCCGGCCCCCACGAGCGCGTAAGCGCGCCAGTCCCCGGCGTCGGACCTGGTCAGGTAGACGATAAAGCTCGGCACGACGGCGAGCGCCGCCCCGGCGGCGGCGAGCGCCCAGGCGTTGCTCGTGGCCCGGCGGCGCGCGACCAGGGCGCCGACCAGCACCGCCCCGGCGGCGGGCGGGAACGTGTACGCCTCGACGAACCGCACACCGTTCGAGGCCAGCGCCGTCCACAGGGCCGCGAGCAGCAGCGCCCCGGCCAGCAGCCAGGCCCGCCGTCGTCCGGGCTCGCGGGCGACGAGCGCCGCGCCGGTGGCCAGGACGAGCAGGACGGCGACGGCGATGTCGGGCCCGGCGGCCGGGCGGGCGTACGCGAGGAAGATCGTGATCGACCCCGTGAGCAGCGCGGAGCGCTCCAGCATCCCGCGCACGGTGCGGGCGAGCGCGGGACCGCCGTCGGGCACCCGGGCGCCGATCCGCTCGGCGACGCGTGCCGCGCCGGCCGCGACCACGGCGACGAACGTCGCGGCGGTCGGCAGCACGTACGGCGACCCGGAGACGTCGAGCAGCATCGCGCCGGCGCTGGTGATCATCACGGAAGCGGTCGGGAGCAGCAGGAACGCCGACCCTGTACGGACGAGCGCCGGCAGGCCCGCCCGGGCGGTGAGCAACAGCACCAGCTCGAGGGCGAGCATCGCGGCGGCCGCGGCCGCCGACCACCAGGTGCGCTCGAACACGACGGTGACCACGCCCGCCAGGAACGGCGTCGCGGTCACGCCGAGCACGACATACCACTCCTGCCGGGAGGTCCGGCTGCCGAGCGTCACGGCGAGCGTCACGAGCGACGCGACCGCCGAGACGGTGCAGACCGCGGCGACGAGCGACAGGTCGAGCCAGGCGAGCACCACGCCGAGCACCACGAGCGGGTACACGTACGCGACGCCGGCCAGCCACGGGTGGGCCGCCCGGGGCAGGGTGCCGCGCAGTGCCAGGACGAGGCCGCAGACGACGAGCGCGCCGGCGGCGGCCGTCGGGCGGGAGAGCCACGAGGACACGCCCAGCAGGACGATCACGGCGAGACCACCCGTGAGCGCGGCGTGCCGCGCGACGCGGCGCTCGACGGCGGTGACCGGGCGGGCGCCGAGCACCCGCGGGCGCTCCGCCGCGCGGGCGAGCGCACGGCCGGTCACCTGCACCACGTCCACGACAGGGCGGAGGCGCGGCCACGCCGTCTGCCGGTCGGCGGTGGCGGCGACGAGCACGAGACCCAGCAGCGCCAGCAGGACCAGCGTCGTCACCGCGAGCAACGACGGGTGCAGCGCGAGGCCGACCGCCGCGAACACGGTCAGGAAGGGCGCGGCCGACCGCTCGAGCCGGGTGTCGCCGCCCGGCGCGAGCCGCGCCGCGAGCAGCGTGACCAGCGCGAGGGCGGTCGCGCCCAGGCCGGCGTAGGCGGCGAGCTGCGCGTCGGAGCCGGTGCCTTCCGGCCCGACGGCGCCGCCCGGCAGGGACCAGTCGGCCTGCGGGGCGGAAAGCGCTGCCGCCCCCACGTCGAGCATCCGGGCCAGCACGAAGAGCAGGGCGGGCAGCGCGGTGACCGCCACGACCACCCAGCCGCTCAGGAGCAGGTCGTCACGGGTGCGCGGGGCGAGCGCGCCGTGGACTGACCCGAGGCGCGCCCACCGGAGAAGGCTCGGGGCGGTCAGGAGGGCGATCGCCGTCCAGGCACCGGCCGCGCCGAGCGGGAGCGATCCGGCGGCGGTCAGCTCGCTCGCCGGGACGAGCAGTGCGCCGGAGCCGGCCGCGAGCACGCCGCCGGCGAACAGCCAGTAGCGGTGGTGGGAGACGCGCCGGAGCACGGCCGTGACGGCGGCGGCGAGGGCGACGAGCACGGCTGTCCCGCCCAGGTCGGAGAGCCGCTCCGGCTGATCGACGTCCACCGACAGGGCGACCGCGACGGGCACGGCGAGCGTGGCCGCCACGTCCAGCGCCCGCCGTTCGGGTGCCAGGCGGGACCCGATGCGAGGACCGGAGACGACGACGGCCAGGCGCACCAGCAGCGTGGCCAGCGCGGCGACCAGGAACCCGACGGCGGGCAGCCACGAGCCGGCCGGCGTCGGGACGGCGGCGAGGATCAGCAGCGCGATCACCGGCACCCCGAGCACCGCGGCCGAGGTCCAGGCGCGGACGCGCACCAGGTGCCCGAGCACGACGGCGACGAGCACGGCGGCGGACCAGAGGATGGCGGCCGTACCGAGATGGTTCGTACCGGGGATCGGCGCGGGCCGCCCGTCCATCCACAGGAGGCTCGACCCGATCAGGGACGTCCACAGGGCGACGGGGAAGCCCGCTGCCCGCACGACCCGGAGGAACGCGGCCTCGGGCGTGAACGGACGGCCGAGGTGCGCGCCGAGCCGGGCGGCGAGCACTGGCGCGCCGCGCCTCGTAGCCCAGGCGACGACGGCGACGAGGACGAACGCGACGGTCCACCACACCGCGGACCACGCGGAGACGGCGACGGCCGCGGCGGCGAGCGGCGGGACGGCCGGCGCGGCGACCAGTCCCGCGGAGACCCAGGACCGCACCCGCAGCCCGGCCCCGGCCAGGAGCCCGACGGCGACGACGACGGTCCAGAGCACCGCGGCCGCGCCCATCCTGGACAGCGGCGGGACCTCGGCGGCCAGGAGCGAGACGATCAGCGCGGCCGGCAGCGCTGCGGCCCGGACCGTCCGCAGAAGGCCCAGCTCCGGCGTGAACGGGGATCCCAGGTGGTCGCCGAGGCGCCGGGCGACGGCTGGGAGGCCGCGGACGGCGGCGAGGGCCACGGCGGCGGCGAGCAGGATCGCCGACACCCACCACCAGGCGGACCACTCGGTCAGGGCCAGGCCGGCCACCGCGAGCAACGGCACGGCCGGGGCGGCCAGCACGGCGGCCGAGATCCATGCACGGACGCGGAACAGGTAGCCGCCCGCCAGCGCGGAGACGACCACGGCGGACCAGAGGACCGTCGTCGTCCCCCAGCCGTTCAGCGGCGGGGTCCCGGGGGCGAAGCAGGCGGCCAGCAGCGCCAGCGGGAAGCCCAGGCCGCGGAACACCCGCAGGAGGGATTCCTCGGTGTCGAACGGCGGCTCGAGAAGGTCGCCAAGCCGCACCGCCAGCGGCGGCAGGGCGCGCATCGCCCCGAAGGAGACGACCGCCACCAGCATGAACGCGCCGGTCCACCACCACGCGGTCCACAGCGGCCCGGCCAGCGCGGCAGCGGCCGTCGCCGGGACCGCGGGCGACGCGAGCAGCGCGGCGGTCACCCAGGAGCGCACCCGCAGCAGGAACCCGCCGAGTAGCGCCAGGACCACGACCGCGGACCAGAGGACCGCCGTCCCGCCCCACTCGGGCAGCAGCGGGCTCTCGAGCGCGGCGACGGACGTGACGAGCGCCGCCGGGACGCCGGCCGCGCGCACCACCCGCAGGATCCGCGTCTCGGTGGTGAACGGGACCGCGGGGTCGCCGCCGAGCCGCCTGCGCAGGGCGGGCAGCACCCGCATCGCCGCGGCCGCGACAGCCGCCACCAGCAGGAACGTCAGCGTCCACCACCAGGCGGACCAGGGGGCGGAGATCGCCCACGTGGCGCCGGGAAGGCCCGCGGCGCCAAGGACGGGCAGGACGGGGGCGGCGAGCACGGCGACGGTGGTCCACGACCGGACACGCAGGACGTAGCCTCCCGCGAGCGCCACGGCCACGACGGCGGACCACAGCACCGCCGTCGCGCCCGTCCCGGTGAGCGGGGGCACCGCACCTGCCGTGAGCGCGGCCACGAGCGCCGCGGGTGGCGCGGCGGCGCGGACGATCTCGAGCCCTCTGCGCTCGACGCCGAGCCGGGTGCCGAGGCGTCTCCCGATGGCCGGCACGAGCCGTACCGCCGCGCGGGCCGCGAACGCCACCAGGACGAACGCCGTCGTCCACCACCAGGGCGACCAGGCGGTGCCCGGCATCCCCGCAGCGGCCGACAACGGCACCGCCAGGACGGCGACGAGGCCTGCCGACACCCAGGAGCGCACCCTCAGCCGGGTACCGACCGAGACGAACACCGGAGCCAGCACAGCCAGTACGGCGGCGCGCGCGAGCGCCGGGTCGAGGCCGCGCAGCAGCCCGGCCTGCAGGGCGAGCTCGACGTCGACCCAGCACAGGACGGCGGCGAGCGCGGCGACGGCCTCGCTCGTGGTCCGCAGGCCGCCGCGGCGCAGCAGCCCGGCGACGGTCGCGGCCGCGACGGTCACGATCCCGGTGACGACGGCGCGCAGGGCGAGGTTGTCGCCGAAGGTGAAGAAGACGAAGACGACGGCCGCGACGGCGAGCAGGGTCGCGCCGGCACCGGCCAGGATCGGCTGCATCGAGACGTTCTCGAACCGGGCGGGGCGGGGTGGGCGGGCGGGCGGCGGGGTCGCGGTCGTCGTGCCCGGAGGCTGGCGGGCGGGGGCCTCCGGCAGGGTCACGGTGCCGGGCGCGGCCTTCGCGGGGGGCGAGGTCGTGGAGCCGGCAGGGGACGCCGTCGAGGGCCGGGGCCGGGGTGTGGCGGGGGCCGAGAGGGTCGGTCGTGGCCGGGCGGCCGGGGCCGGACGAGCGGGCCCGGGGCGGCGCCCGCCCTGCTGCCCGGCCTGCTGCTCGCCCTGCACGGCGCGCATCTGCGCGACCACCTCGTCGCGCCGGCGCAGTGCGGCCGCGGCGTCGAGCGACAGCCGTCGCACCTCGTGCGCGCGCTCGGCCCGCAGGTCGAGGCCGCACCTGTCGCAGACGGACCGGCGCAGGTCCGCCTCACAGGCCGGGCACCTCCGCGTGTCCTCGAGCCGGCGCGCGATGTCCCGCCAGGCCCCCCAGGTCTCGGTCATGCGGCCAGACTGGCGGAACCTGGCTGACGCCAAGGAAAAATATGCCGTTCGGCCAGGAATCTTCCCAGGTTCTCCTCAGGAATCTGGCAGCGTCGTCTCGCGGCCGTCATGTCCGAATCCCGCTAGCCCGGACGGTGGGCCGCGGCGCACGATGGGTGTCATGAGCGACGTCGTCCAGGATTCACGGTTCACCGAGCGGTACCGCGCCATCGCCGCGCGCGACGCCCGGTTCGACGGGCAGTTCTTCACGGCGGTCCGGACCACGGGGATCTACTGCCGGCCGTCGTGCCCCGCGCGCACGCCGAGGGCCGAGAACGTCGTGTTCTACCTGACAAGCGCGGCCGCGCACGACGCCGGGTTCCGCGCGTGCAAGCGCTGCCTCCCCGAGGCGACACCCGGCACGCCCGAGTGGAATCTGCGGCGCGACCTCGCCGGGCGGGCGATGCGGCTGATCGCCGACGGGGTGGTGGACCGCGAGGGGGTCGCCGGGCTCGCCGCGCGGCTCGGCTACTCGGCGCGGCAGGTCAACCGGCTGCTCTTCACCGAGCTCGGCGCGGGGCCGCTCGCGCTGGCCCGCGCGCAGCGGGCGCAGACCGCACGGGCGCTCCTGACCGGCACGAGCCTCAAGCTGGCCGACGTCGCGTTCGCGGCGGGCTTCGGCTCGATCCGCCAGTTCAACGACACGATCACGGAGATCTTCGCCGCCACCCCGTCGGAGATCCGGGCGCGGGCGCGCGGGCGCGGCAACGACGTGTCCGGGCACGCGGCGGGTCACCAGGGGCAGGCACAGCTGCTACGGCTCAGCCTGCCCGTGCGGCTGCCGTTCGACGCACGAGGGGTGCTCGGGTTCCTCGCCGCCCGGGCGATCGACGGCGTGGAGTCGGCCGACCTCGCCGGCCCGGAGCTCCGCTACGCCCGCACCATCCCCCTCCCGCACGGCCCGGGCGCCTTCGAGGTCCGTTACCGCGAGCCGCCGGACGCCGGCCCGGCGTCCGGCCGTCCCGGGAGCGTGGAGGTCGCCGTCGAGGTGACACATCTCGCCGACGTCCCCGTCGCGGTGTCCCGGATCCGGCGGCTGCTGGACCTGGACGCCGACCCGGCCGCCGTCGACCATGCCCTGGCCGCCGGGCCCGGCCTCGCCGCGAGCGTCGCCGCGACCCCCGGCATCCGCGTGCCCGGCGCCGTGGACGCCGCCGAGCTGCTGGTCCGGGCGATCGTCGGCCAGCAGATCAGCGTCGCCGCCGCTCGCACGCACCTGTCCAGGCTCACCACCGCCACCGGGCAGCCGTACTCGTCCGGCATCGCCGGCCTCTCGCGTGTGTTCCCCACGCCGGAGCAGGTGGCCGACGGCGCGCACGACCATCTCCGGCTCCCCGCACGCAACGTCGCCGCCATCGCCGCCGCCGCCAGGGCGATCGCCACCGGCGATCTCGCCGTGACCGTCGGCGACGACGCTGCCGACCTACGCGACCGTCTCGTCGCGCGCCCCGGGATCGGCCCCTGGACGGCGGGCTACGTCGCCCTGCGCGTGCTCGGCGACCCGGACGTGCTCATGGACGGCGACGTGGCGTTGCTGGCGGGCGCCCGCGCGCTGCACCTGCTCGATGCCGCGGCACCACGCTCCAGGCAGTTCCGCGAGCTGGCCGAACGCGGCAGGTCCTGGGCTCCGTGGCGGTCCTACGCCGCGATGCACCTCTGGCGTGCCGCCTGACCCCGACGCACCACGCCCCGCATCCACATCCACATCCACATCCACATCATCGCCCGACACACAAGGACTCCCGCCGTGCACACCACCAGGCTCACCACACCAGACGGCCCGTTCACCCTCGTCACGTCCGATGACGCCGTGCTCGCCTCGGGCTGGACCGAGGACCTGGACAGCCTCGTCGCCCTGATCCACCGCTCCCTGCTGCCGGCCGGCGCGCCGGGGCCGTCATCGTCGCCGGGCGTTCTCGACGACGCCGCCGCGGCCGTCGTCGCCTACTACCAGGGCGACCACGGCGCTCCCGCGCGCGTTCCCGTGCGGCAGGCGAGCGGCGAGTACCGGACGCACGCGTGGGACGTGCTGCGCGACGTAGCCCCGGGCGCGCGGCTCACCTACACGCAGTACGCGGCCCGGACCGGACGTCCGGCGGCCGTGCGGGCCGCGGCGGGGGCCTGCGCGATGAACGCGGCCGCGCTGTTCGTGCCGTGCCACCGCGTGCTGCGCACGGACGGCACCCTGGGCGGCTTCCGCTACGGGCTCGCCATCAAGGAGAGCCTGCTGGGCCGGGAACGGACGCAGTAGCACGGCCGCCCGCCACGGGGGCGGCCGGGGCAGCGGTGCCCGCCCCGGCCGCTCCGGAGGGCACCGTCAGCCCTTGACCGCACCCGCGAGCATGCCGCGCACGAAGTAGCGCTGCAGCGCCAGGAACACGATCACCGGCACGATCATCGAGATGAAGGCGCCGGCAGACAGCACGTGCCAGTCGCCGCCGCGGGAACCCGCCAGCTCCGCGATCCGCACCGTGAGCGGGAAGGTCCGCAGGTCACCCATGACCAGCGCGACCAGCAGGTCGTTCCACACCCACAGGAACTGGAAGATGCCGAACGCCGCGATCGCCGGCGTGAGCAGCGGCATCATCACCGTGAAGAAGATCTTCACGTGCCCGGCGCCGTCGACCCGCGCCGCCTCGACGAGCGACCTCGGTACTTCCTTCATGAAGTTGTGCAGCAGGAAGATCGCCAGCGGCAGCGCGAAGATCGAGTGCGACAGCCAGATGGTCCAGAACGTGCCGTCGATGCCGAGGTCCACGTAGGCCGACAGCAGCGGAACGAGCGTGATCTGGATCGGCACGATCTGCAGCGCGAACACCGCGATGAACAGGAAGTCGCGCCCCTTGAAGTCGATCCACGCGAACCCGTAGGCGGCCAGCAGCGCGATCGAGATCGGGATGAACACGGCCGGCAGCGTGACCACGAACGAGTTCACGAAGAACTCGACCATGTTGGTCGAGCTGCCGTACAGGGCCGTCTCGTAGTTCCGCAGCGAGAACACACCCTCGCCTGCGAGCGCGTCGCCGAAGACCGTCCACCAGCCGCTCGTGCGGATGTCCAGCTCCGGCCGGAACGAGGTGACGAGCAGTCCCACGGTCGGCACGGTCCAGATGATCGCGATCACGATCGCGAGCGTGCTCGCCCACGGGTTGCTCAGCGCCTTGCGTGCCTTGCGCGCGCGCTCGCTCATGCCCGACGACGCCGGCCGGACGGGCTCGGGTGTCGGCGTCGTCGTCTCCGCCGTGGTCATCGGATCTCCTCCACCTTGCGCTGCTGGCGGACGTTGTACACGACCACCGGGACGACGATGACGAACAGCAGGACGGCCAGCGCGGCGGCCATGCCGGCGTCGTTCTGCCGGAAGCCCTGGTCGTAGAACTCGAGAGCCACGATCGACGTGTCGAAGCGCCCGGCCGTCATGGTCCGCACGATGTCGAAGGTCTTCAGCGTGGTCATGGCGATCGTCGTGAGGACGACGATGAGCGCCGGGCGGATGCTCGGGATCGTGATGCGCCAGAACATGCCGAAGCCGTTGACGCCGTCGAGCCGCGCGGCCTCCACGATATCGGTCGGGATCGCCTTGATCGACGCCGACAGCAGGGTCATCGCGAAGCCCGTCTGGATCCAGACGAAGACGACCATGATCAGGAACGTGTTCAGCGGCCGGCTCAGCAGGAGCTGCTGCGGCTCACCACCGAGCCACACCAGGAACTGGTTGAGCAGGCCCGTCTGCTCGACCCCCTCGGGCTTGAACTCGTAGACGAACTTCCAGATGATCGACGCGCCCACCATGGAGATGGCCATCGGGAGGAAGACCAGGCCCTTGGCGAACTTCTCGAACGCGCTCCGGTCCACGAGGTAGGCGTAGACGAGGCCGAGGAACGTGGCCACGAACGGCGCCACGAGGACCCACAGGGCCGTGTTGCCGAGCACGATGAGGAACTGGGGCTCCGTGAAGGCCCGCACGTAGTTGTCGAGGCCGACGAACTCACCGGAGTTGCGGCGCAGGAACGACGTCCACATGGTGCGCACCGCCGGGTACACCAGCCCCAGCAGGAGCAGCAGCAGGGCGACACCGGTGAAACCGAAGCCGACGAACCAGCGCGCCGGGTTCCGCGGACGGTCGACGACGAAGAGAATGATCGCCATCAGCGCCACGAACAGCCCGATCGCGATCAGCATGAGAAGCAGCTTGTGCACCGGGTCGTCGCCGGCGTGCAGTAGCCAGTCCAAGGGAGTTCTCCTGACTTGTGGGGGTGCGGTCCGCGCCGTCGGGGACCATGATCACCGGGCAGGGTCGTGCGGGTGGGCGGCTCGGCGGCCCACCCGCACGTCCTCAGGCGCGATCGGTCCTAGGGCCAGGACTTCTCGATGTCGCCGACGACCTGGTCGGTCGACCTGTCGCTCGCGAACCACTCGGTCATGCCGGACCAGAAGGAGTCCGTACCGACGGCGGCGGGCATCAGGTCGGACGCGTCGAAGCGAGCGACCGTGGCCTCGTCGGCGAGGATCTCGGCCGACAGCTTGTCGAAGTCGGTCGCGAGGTTCTCCGGGTCCATGCCGTTGTTCGCGCTGACCCAGCCACCAGCAGGCGTGGCCGTGGCCTTGGCGTTCGCCCAGTCGGAGCTGGACAGGTACGTCTGGAACGCCTGCACCTCCGGCCGCTCCTCGAACGCGGCGATGAACTCGCCGGCCACGAGGGTCGGCTTCTCGTCGGTGGTCAGGGCCGGCAGGTAGAACGCGTACACGTCACCGTCAGGACCGACCTCCGTGCCCTCCGGCCACTGCGTGGCGTAGAAGTTCGCGGCGCGGTGCATCCAGCAGTTGCCGTCGAGGATCGGGTAGCCGGCGTCGGTCCACGACGCGGTGGCGATCGAGTCGACGTCGCCGAGACCGCCGTTCACGTAGTCCGGGTTCTTGAGGATCTCGCCCGCCATGTCGAAGGCCTCGACGATCTGCGGGTCGTCGAACGGGATCTCGTGGGTGTACCACTGGTCGTAGACGTCCGGGCCCGCGGAACGGAGCACCGCGTCCTCGATCCAGTCCGTCGCCGGCCAGCCGGTCGCGTCACCGGACTCCACGCCCGCGCACCACGGCCTGGCCGCACCCTCGTTGTCCTCGGCGATGGTCTCGGTGAGGGTGATCATGTCGTCCCAGGTCTCCGGGACCTCGTAGCCCGCGTCGGCGAACATGCCGGGGGAGTACCAGACGAACGACTTGACGTTGGAGCCGAGCGGCGCGGCGTAGAAGGTGCCGTCGACCGTCCCGTACTCCTTCCAGTCCGGCGCCCAGAACTCGTCGACGTTCGCCTCGACCGACTCGGGAGCCGGCAGCACCGCGTCGTACTCGGTGACGAGCGTGTTCAGCAGGCCCGGCTGCGGCAGGATCGCGAGGTCCGGCGGGTTGCCGGCCTGGACGCGGACGGGCAGCTGTGCCTCCATCTCGCGCGATGCCTCATATTCGACCTCGACGCCGGTGCACTCCTCGAACGGCTCGTACGACGCCTGCTGCGTCTCGGCCTCCGGCTCGACGATCGTGGTGTAGACGGTGACGGTCGTGCCTTCGAGGTCGCCGAACTCCTCGTACGCGGCGCAGTCGATCCCGAACGCCTCGACGTCTCCGTCGTCGCCCCCGGATCCTTCGTCTGTGTCGGCGCACGCGCCAAGCAGGAGCGCGGTACTCGCTACGCCGGCTGCCAGGGCGAGGCCCCGACGGCGGCCGCCGAACTTGTGGATCCTCATCGGTTCCTCCACTGCAATGTGGTCAACTATTCTGACGTGCAGGTACATCCTCGCCCCAAGGCCAGGTGTCCTACGACCAACGGAACCCTGGTTCGACGTCGAACGCAACTACTTCCACCGTGTTGCAAGATTACGAAACCATTGCAATCGGCACCTCGCCGCGACCGTGCCGCGCGCGGCACGGCGTCGCACATCACACGTCGATCCGGGGGAGGCGACGTAGGCTTGTCCTCGCGCTCCCGCCCCTGGGCGGAGGCGCCCCAGGACTTTCCAGCAGCCACAGAAGGACGGACATGATCGAGCTGAGGACTCCCCGCGAGGTCGAGGAGATGCGGCCCGCCGGTCGCTTCGTGGGCGAGGTGCTCACCACGGTCAAGGAGGCCACCAAGCCGGGGGTGAACCTGCTCGAGCTCGACGAGATCGCGCACAAGATGATCCGGGACCGCGGCGCCGAGTCGTGCTACATCGACTACCACCCGTCGTTCGGCGCGATGCCGTTCGGCAAGGTGATCTGCACGTCCGTGAACGACGCCGTGCTGCACGGCCTCCCGCACGACTACGCGCTGCGCGACGGCGACCTGCTGTCGATCGACTTCGCCGTGTCGGTGGACGGCTGGGTGTCGGACTCCGCGCTGTCCTTCGTCGTGGGGAACCCGCTGCCGGGCCGCGCCGAGACCGACGCGAAGCTCATCCGCACCTCGGAGGCGGCCCTGGAGGCCGGCATCGCGGCCGCGACCGCGGGCAACAAGGTCGGCGACATCTCCGCGGCCATCGCCCGGGTGGGCCACGGGGCGGGCTACTCGATCAACACCGACTTCGGCGGCCACGGCGTCGGCCGCACCATGCACGGTGACCCGCACATCCCGAACGACGGCCGGGCCCGCCGCGGCTTCCCGCTCAAGCCGGGCCTGGTCATCGCGGTGGAGCCGTGGTTCCTGGAGACGACGGACGAGATCTGGACGGACCCCGACGGCTGGACGCTCCGCTCGAAGGACGGCTCGCGCGGCGCCCACAGCGAGCACACGATCGTCATCACCGAGGACGAGCCGATCATCCTCACCGCCCGGGACTGACCCGGCTTCAGACGGAGAGCAGGACCGGGACGAGCCCGTCGTCGTCCAGCGTGCCCGTCACCTCGTTCGCGCCGGCCTTGACCGTCTCGGAGGAGTGGCCCATCGCCACGCCCCGGGAGGCCCAGGCCATCATCTCGAGGTCGTTCACGCCGTCGCCTACGGCGATCGTCCGGTGCAGCGCGACGCGCAACGTGCGGCGGATGATCTCCAGCGACGTCGCCTTGCTCAGGCTGGTGGGGGTGACGTCGATCCAGTCGTCGGCGGTGGGGACGGCCGTGGCCTCCAGCGAGCGCAGCGGCCCGAGCAGCTTCTCCGCCACGTCAGGGCCCTTCACGATCGCCCGCGTGACGGGGACCGACCACAGGTCGGCGAGCGGGACGATCTCCTGCTGCCCGTTCACGCTCCCCTCGGCGAAGCGGTCGAGCACGCGGTAGCCCCAGCCGATCTCCTCGACCGCCAGGTTCACCTCCGGCACGAGGGCCAGCGCACGTTGCAGCACGGGCTCGGGGTCGAAGGTCCGCACGTCCGAGAGCGTGTAGCCGCCGGCCACCCCCATGCTGAGCCGCGCGGTGACGGCGCCGTTGGACGCCACGACCCACCCGGTCTGGATCCCGAGCTGCTCCGCGATCGGCAGGATCCCGACCAGCGAGCGCCCGGAGGCGAGCACGACGTGGTGTCCGGCCGCTCGCACCCGCGCCACTGCCTCGCGCACGGCGTCGGTGATCTCGAGCGTCCCGGACGTGGCGATGGTCCCGTCGATGTCGAGGGCGACGAGCGCCGGTTCCCCGACCGATCTGCCGACGGTATGCGTGTGCACGGACTGAGGCGCCCTCGTGGGCGACAGGGGTTCCAACTGCATGCCGCTTACCTCCGGCCTTGCCGCTTTGAATCTCACCCACCGGTGAGACAGGTCACAAGGTATCGGATTCATGCGACTGCACATAGCGGTGTCCGTGATTCAGGCGAAAACGGGAATACGGTTCACCTCGCCGTCAGCCGGCCAGGAGCGACCTGAGGACCGGCACCACGCCGTCCTCCTCGATGCCGCCGGTGACCTCGTCCGCCGCGTCCTGGACCGCGTCCGAGGCGTGCCCCATCGCGACACCGCGCGCCGCCCAGCGCAGCATGTCGATGTCGTTCGCGCCGTCACCGACCGCCATCGTGCGCTCCGCGGGCACACCGAGCTCCTGACGCACCCGCTCCAGGCCGGACGCCTTCGTGACGCCCATCGGCGCGATGTCCATCCACGCCGACCAGCCCACCGCGTACGTCACGTCCTCGAGGCCGACCGCCTCGGCGAGCCGGTGGAACTCGCTGCTGGTGCTTCCCGGCGCGCGCACGACGACGCGGGTCACGTCCGCCGACCACAGCTCCTCGAAGTCCACGATCTCGTGCTGCCCCTTCAGCTCCCCGTCCGGGAAGTGCTCGGTCAGCCGGAAGCCGATGCCGACGTCCTCCACCGCGTACCGGGCCTCCGGGAGGTGCTCGCGCAGGAGCCGGAGCGCCGGGCCGGGGTCGAAGGTCTCGACGAAGTCGAGCACGTACCCCTCCGGCGCGCCCGGGTCCAGCCGCGCCACCACGGCGCCGTTGGACGCGACGATCCAGCCCTCCTCGATCTTCAGCTCCGCGGCCAGGGACGTCATCGCGATCAGCGACCGGCCCGAGGACAGCACCACATGGTGTCCCGCGGAGCGCGCCGCGACGACCGCCTCCCGCGCCGCCTCCGAGAGCTCCTCGTCGTAGGTGACGAGCGTCCCGTCGATGTCCAGCGCGACGAGCCAGGGCGCCGTGCCCGACGACGACGCTTCGGCGGCTTCGAGATCCGGAGTAGTCACGCCCTGCACTGTACGACCCCGGGCGGAACAGAACATGACGCCCCCCGAAAATCCTGTCCCTTCCGGTCACGTCGTCGAGCGCTCACCGCTCGACGGGGCGGGCAGGGGACGCCGGGGAGCCCGGAGCCCGGGGACCGGGAGGAGCCGGGGAGCGAAGGGCGGCCAGCGTGATCAGCGGGACGGCGACGAGCAGGCAGAGCATCGCGATGCGCAGGCCGAAGTCGTTGATGAGCGAGCCGACCACGGCAAGCAGCCAGATCGCGGCCACGGCCGGCCGCAGCAGCGGCCACGCCGCGCAGGCCGCCACCGACCACGGCGGCTCCAGCCGCCGTCCGAGCACCGGTGTCAGCACGACGACGGCGACCGCGACCAGCACGAGCACCGTCACCCACACGGAGGGGCCCGCGAGCACCGACCGGGCCGCGTAGACGGCCTTGCGCACCAGGATCTCCCACGCCCCGCCCTCCACGACGTCGGCCACGAACCGGCCCAGGTGCGAACGCTGCGCCGCCGGCCGGAGCCGGTCCAGCACGCCGATCGCGGCGACCAGCACCGCGCCTGCCCCGGTGACGGCGACGATCCGGCCCACCCGGAGCCGCCCGCCGTACGCGGCGATGCCGAGCACCGCGAACGCGGGCACCAGTGCGGGGCCTCCGCCGAGGTCCGCACCGAACTGCGGCAGCACGTCCACGACCAGCGCCACCAGCCCGATCCCGGTCACGGCCGCTGCGGCGGTCCGACGCCGCCCCCGGGACACCAGCCACTGCCCCAGCGCCGCGGCGAGCACGACCGCGGCGACCGCGTACACGCAGAACGTCGGGTTCCCGAACCCGTAGAAGCGCGCGCCGTAGCTGGGCGCCGCGCCCAGCGGCGCCGCCCGGTTGAGCACCGTGGACGCCAGGCCGTCGACGGTGAGGACCGCGAACGTCACGCCGGCGAGCAGTCCCGGCCGCACCCACGTCGGCCGCGCCGGCACGAGCGCCACCACCCCGGCCAGCAGCCCGGCGATCGCGACGACCGCCGCCGCCAGCGCGAGGCCCGGCAGCGGGAACCGCCACCACCCGGTCAGGGAGGCGAGGAAGCCCGCCACCGGGAGGGCGCTCAGGAACAGGGCGGCGCCGACGGCGGCGCCCCGCCACCGCCCGGACACCGGCGCCCCGTTCGTGCGCGCCCGCGCGCCCGCCCACCAGCACGCGCCGGCGAGCGCGAGCGCCGCCCAGAACCCCGCCACCACCAGCAGCGTGTACGCGGCGCGGCGGCCGTGGTCGCGCTCGGTGAGGTCGGCCAGCGCGTCGATGGTCTCGGCCCCGGTCTCCGACCGGGCCGCGTCCCCGTGGAGCGGCGTGTCCTCGATCCCGCCGGCCCGGGGCAGGCCCGCCGCCGCGAGCAAGGTGGCGGGCAGGTCGGCGGCGCGCGCCACCCCGGTGGTCCGGGTGGCCGACGACGTGAGATACCGGGCGGCCTCGCCCGCGCCGTCGTCGCCGGTCCCGCCCGGCCGCAGGACCAGCCCGACCCCCAGGTCCGGCTGCTGCTCCCGCTGGTTCGCCAGGTCCGCGACCACGACGGTCGCGTCGTCGGGGGCGGCCTCCAGCACCCGCCGCACCTCGGCGTCGACACCGGCCACCCGGTCGGCCCGCAGCTCCTCGGCGTCGGGCCGTTCGGCCTCGGCGCTGGTGAGAAGTGCGTCGCCGGCGTCGACCACGGTGACCGGACACTCGAACGTCTCGGGGCCGACGTCGTCCGCGTAGCGGTCGACCGAGCCGTCCGCCCGGGCGAGGGCGACGGCCGCCCCCGGGCCGACCGCCGTCGCGCACACGCCGTCCAGGGCGTCCCCGAGCCTCCCGAGCCTGGCTCCGTACGCGGAGCCGCGCTGCAGCGCCTCCCAGTCCGCCCAGCGGGCCACGACGGCCCCGGCGAACCCGTCCTCGGCCATCTCGCGGCTCCTGGCCTCGACGACGGGTTCCTCGCACGCCGCGTGCGCCGACGTGGCGGACTCCGCCAGGCCTGCCGCCGACAGCGCGAGCCATCCCCCGACCGGGCAGCGCGCCGCGGCGCCGGTGGTGAGCGCGAGCGCGGCCGCGTCCGCGGCGGGCCGGGCGGCGGGCTCTCCCTCGTCGAGCAGGCCCGCCAGGGAGGGGGCCGCCGGTGGCCCGGCGGGCTTCGCCTCGACGAGCTCGTCGCTCACGCCGTCCGGCGGGGCCTTCAGGTCGCGCCAGCGCACGCCCGTCGTCCCCACCAGGACCACCCGCCCCTCCGGCACGGCCCGGACCGCCCCGGCGCTGTCCGCGCTGCCGCCCGCGGCGCCGAAGCCGGAGGCCCCGGGCACCACGAGGACGGCAGCGAGCACCGCGAGCAGCGCAGCGGCGGCGGCCGGTCGTCGAATCACCGCGTCAGCCTACGGCCGGTCACCGTCGCCGACGTCCTCAGGGCGCCCGCACGCGCAGCGCCGCCGGCTCGACGCGCGCCGAGACCTCCACCGCCCGGCCGAGCGGGTCGCCGTCGACCTGCACCTGCTCGGCGCCGCTCACCCGCACGCGCGCCCGGCGGCACGTGACGTGGTCGATCCGGCCCAGCTTCTCCGGCAGGTCGGACCGGACGCCCAGGCCCTGCATCGCGACCTCCACCGTGAGCTGGGCCCAACCGAGCACGCCGCCGCGCGCGTCGACGGCGGCGACGTCGAGCACGCCGTCGTCCAGGACCGCGTCGGGCAGCAGCGTGATGCCGCCCGGCAGCATCCCGCAGTTGCCGAACATGAGGCTGCGGAGCCGGGCGTCGGTGGGGGGTTCGTCGTCGAGCCAGATCCGGGCCTTGAGCCGGCGGCCACCCAGGTGCGAGAGGCCCGCCACGAAGTACGCCACCCAGCCCATCCGCTTCTTGAGCGTCGGGTCGGCGTCGGCCACCATCGCGGCGTCGAAGCCGAGGCCGGCGATGATGAGGAAGATGTGCTCGGTCTCGGTGTCGTGCGGGGGCTCGCCGGGGTCGGCAGGGTCGTCGTCGTGCGCGAACTCCTCCACGCGCATCCAGCCGACGTCGATCGCCCGCGTACGGCCCTCGAACAGGACGGCGATCGCGCCGTCCATGTCCGTGACCGGCACTTCGAGGTTGCGGGCGAGCAGGTTGCCCGTGCCGACCGGGATCACGCCCATGGGGGTGTCCTGACCGACCAGCACCTCCGCGACGGCCCGCACCGTGCCGTCGCCGCCGGCGGCGACCACGACGTCGGCGCCCTCCTCGACGGCCTGCCGGGCCGGGCCCTGGCCGGGGTCCTCGACGGTGGTCTCGTAGAAGACGGGCGGGGGCAGCCCGCGCTCGAGGCAGGCGGCCCGCACCCTGTCCCGCAGGCCGACCGTGCCGTCCTTGGCCGGGTTGAGGACGACGGCCACGCGTCGCGGGCCGTCGTCCTCGCGCGGGCTGTCGCCGGACGCCCCGAGGCGGCGACGCATCAGCGCCACCCGTACGTAGATCCGAAGGGCGACGCCTAGCGCCGTCACGGCGATGACGATCGCCACGATCCCGAGCCACACCTGCCAGTCCATGGGGTGATTATCCCCGGGTGTTCCAGCGGTCGGCGCCAGTAGGCTGGGACGCGTGATCGATCTGAAGCAGCTGCGCGAGAACCCCGACGTCGTCCGCGCGAGCCAGACGGCCCGTCGCGACGACCCCGCCCTGGTGGACGCGGCCCTGGAGGCCGACGCCACGCGACGGTCGTCCCTGGCGGAGTTCGAGGCCCTGCGCGCCGAGCAGAAGGCGCTGGGCAAGCAGGTCGCGAAGGCTTCGGGCGACGAGAAGGCGGAGCTGCTCACCCGCACCAAGCAGCTCGCGCAGCAGGTCAAGGATCACCAGGCCACGGCGAACACCGCGCAGGAACGCCTCGACGAGATCCTCTGGGAGATCGCGAACATCGCCGAGGGTGCGCCGGCCGGCGGCGAGGAGGACTTCGTCGTGCTCCGCACCGAGGGCACGCCGCGCGACTTCGCCGCGGAGGGCTTCGTGGCCCGCGACCACCTCGACCTGGGCGAAGGGCTCGGCGCGATCGACACCCAGCGCGGGGCGAAGGTGTCGGGCTCGCGGTTCTACTACCTGACCGGGGTCGGCGCACGGCTCGAGCTGGCGCTGCTCAACCTGGCGATGGACCAGGCCGTGGCGGAGGGCTTCACGCCCGTCATCACACCGACGCTGGTCAAGCCCGAGACCATGCGCGGCACGGGCTTCCTCGGCAAGCACGCGGACGAGATCTACCGCCTCGAGAAGGACGACCTGTACCTCGTCGGCACCTCGGAGGTGGCCCTCGCGGGCTACCACTCCGACGAGATCGTCGACCTGACGGCCGGGCCGCTGCGATACGCCGGCTGGAGCGCGTGCTACCGGCGCGAGGCAGGGTCGCACGGCAAGGACGTGCGCGGCATCATCCGCGTGCACCAGTTCCACAAGGTGGAGATGTTCAGCTACTGCCGGCCCGAGGACGCGGCGACCGAGCACGAACGGCTGCTGGCCTGGGAGGAGAACATGCTGGCCAAGGTCGAGCTGCCGTACCGCGTGATCGACACCGCGGCGGGTGACCTGGGCTCCAGCGCGGCCCGCAAGTTCGACTGCGAGGCGTGGCTCCCCACCCAGGAGCGCTACCTGGAGCTGACGTCGACGTCGAACTGCACCACGTTCCAGGCGCGCCGCCTGGGCGTGCGCGAGCGGACCGAGGAGGGCGCGACCCGCACGGTGGCGACCCTGAACGGCACGCTGGGCACCACGCGCTGGATCGTGGCGATCCTGGAGAACCACCAGCGGGAGGACGGTTCGGTGCACGTCCCCGAGGCGCTGCGTCCCTACCTCGGCGGCCTGGAGGTCCTGGCCCCGGTCAAGTGACCGGGGCGGCGGCCCGGGTCAGTTGCGGACCTGGTTCGAGTGCCGGACCGAGTCCATCGCACCCCGCATCTTGCGGAAGTTGATGGCGACCAGGACGTCGCGGTACTGGGCGGCGCGGTGCATCTGGCCCTTGAGGTCGTTGGCCGACGCGCGGTGCTTGAGGTCGCACGGCACCTCGACGGCGACGTAGCCCCTGCGGAGCAGGTCTATGGTCATCCCGGTCTCCACGCCCCAGCCCTTGGCCAGCGGTGTCGCCGACTCGAACGCCTCCCGGGTGATGCAGCGCATGCCGGACAGCGGCTGTTTCGGGCTCCAGCCGGTCATCGCCTGGATCGCCTTGCGCGCCGTCCCGACGACGATCCCCCGCCCGCCGGCCCCGGCCTGCTTGGGCAGGAGGGCGATCGCGACGTCGGCGACGCCCTCCAGCACGGGCCGCACGAGCGGGGCGGTGTTGACCGCCGTGTCGCCCAGGTCTCCGTCGATGAACAGCAGCAGGCGCGGTGGGCGGCCGTCGGCGTCACGCATCGCGACGACGGCCGCTCCGGTCTCCATCGCCGCCGCCTTGCCCCGGTTGTGCGAATGGCGCACGACGACGGCACCCGCGCTGCGGGCCACGTTCGAGGTGTCGTCATCGGACCCGTCGTCGACGACGAGCACCAGATCGACATGCGGGATGGCGCGCGCTGATCGCACCGACGATGCGATGCGGTCTGCCTCGTCCTTGGCGGGGATGATCACGGCGACCCGCTGGACGTTCTTCCCTTGTCGTGTGCTGCCTGGACGCCGGGTCTTCGCGACCGGAAGAGCGTTCACACCTGTCCTGCCTAGAGCGTTGGTCTACGTGATGTCAGGGCAAGCCCCGCACAACGGAGTGCAAAGGTTTACCCCTGGGATCCTACTCCAAGAGTTGCGGAATTACGGTGAACACCCGGTGATATGAGCGGGGCTCATCTCACCGCAGTGTGACCTGCCGCGAGACGATACCCGCTCTCGCGCGTCGCTCGTTCGCATCGAGCGGCCCATCTGTGGCAAGGGCTTTCGTCAGCCGCTCCGAGAGCTCCGCGACCGGCTCGGCGAGCGCGTCCGCCTCGGTGCCGCGCGGCAGCTCCCAGACAGGCACGAGCAGGCCTGACGCGCGAAACGCGCCGACAAAACGCCCACCGGCGAGTCCTGACTCGCGCTTGGCGTGCAGCCGGGAAATCGCGTTGATGACCTCGTCCTCGGGCTCGGGCCGCGCCCAGCGCACGAACTCACGGCTCATGCGGCACCAGTAGGCGGCCTCGACCCCGTCCAGCTTCACCGTGGGGATGGCACTGGCGGAGGCCTCCTCCAGGGACGCCTCGACGTCGGGGGTGACCTCGGCGTCCGGGGCCATCCAGTAGTCGAAGCCCTCGTGCACCGTCACCTCGAAGGGGACGGACGCGTCCAGCACGTCCTGCAGGCGCGGCGCGTCCGGCGCAGGCACACCCACCGGCTCGACCGGGGTCCCCGGCTCGGCGTCGAGCGCGGCCAGGAGCGCGGCAGCAAGGTCGCGGCTGACGTCACCGGAGCCGACGATGCCCTGCACAGCGAGCAGGATCACGCCGTCGGCCCGGTGCAGTGCGACCCAGCCTGCCGGGAGGTTGGTGACGACCGTGACGTCGCGTGAGCCGTGTTCGGCGGTGGTGCGGGCCGTCGCCGTTGCCGACGGCACCACCTCGCGGAACGCGACCCAGTCAGGTTCGCCGGGGAGCCCCTCGAAGGGGCGGAGCACGAAGTCGTTCTGAGCCATGCGGGCGAGTCTATCCGTGCGGAGCGACTGTCACATCTGGTACGGATACGCAACAGTCGCTACGCACTGATAGCACTTCACCCTGGTGATGCCGTTCGATATCAGGAGGAAGCGTTCGGGACCCGCGCGGCGCCGAGCTCACCGTTGCGGCCGGCCCGATTCGCCAGCAGCAGCGCGCCCGCACCGCCGACGACCAGCGCGCCCGCCAGCCCGGTCAGTGCCGCGGCCTCGGTGCCGGTGGTCGCCACCCGCAGCGGAGCGTCGACCGTGGCGTCCTGGGTGACCGCCTCGGCGTCGTCCACCGCGCGCCTCTCGGCCGCAGGCAGCGCCTCGGCCTGCTCGGCGGCCGAGAGAGCGTCCCGGGCGTGCTTGCCGAGGTACGCCTGGGCTCCGCTGTCGGCCACCATGGTCTCCTGCGGGGTGGTCGCCCGCGGCACCGTGCGGCCCAGCGGCCCGCTTCCGTCGGCCTTCGTCGAGGGGGCCACGGTGTCGACGTCGGCGGACACGCCGTTCTGGGCGTTCACCTGCGCGTCGACCCGCGCCGTGTCGGCGGCGCCCGCGGACGCCCCGACGCCGGCCACGGTGGCCTCGACGTCCGCACCGGCGGCTCCCGGCACCTCTGCCTCGACCGAGACGCCGGTCGTGTCGGCCTCGACGTCGGCCTGCACGTTCGCGGCGCCGACGTTCAGCCGGAGCCCTTCCTCGGACGCGGACACCCCGAGCCCGACGCCCCGCAGCAGCTCGCCGCCGGCGGACAGGGCCGCGCCCACACCCTCCGCGACCTTCCGCTCGCCGAGGGCGACCCGCTCACCGCTGCGCGACGCCGTCTTCAGGTGCCGGGGCTCGTAGCCCTCGAGGGCCGACTCCCGGTCGAACCCGAGCGCCTTGGCGGTCGACTCGAACGCGAGCAGCTCGCCGTTCACGGGCGTGCCGTCCTCCGAGGCCGGCGTGGTCGCCTGCTCCGCGGGACGGGTGCCGTAGTCGATGTCGAGCGACGCGAAGTAGCCGGTGCCCTTCGTCGACTCGCCGGCACCGGCCTCCTCGCCGGCGCCGGGCTCCTGCTCGTCGCCCTTGTCGGCACCCTGGCCGCGGCTGTCGCCCTTCTCCTTGCCGGAGCCCTGGCCCTCGGAGCGCTCCGGGGTATCGCCCTTCCCGGAGCTGCCGGGGAGGTCCGTGCCGGTGGCGTCCTCGACGTCGTCCACGACGTCCTCGGCCGTCTCGTCCACGACGTCCTCGACGGGCCCGGTCGCCTCGTCCACGACGTCGGTGGTGTCGTCCACCACCTCGGTGGCGCCCTCGACCACGCCGGTCGGCTCCTCGACCGCGTCGTCCACGACGTCGGTGACGCCGTCGACCACGTCCGTCGCCTCACCGACGACACCGGAGACCGTCTCGCCCGCACCGCCGAGAACGCCGTCGGTGAGCACCTTGACGGTGCCGTCCTTCGTCACCTCGACGCCGCGCTCCGCGCCGCCGAACTCCGCGCCGGGGCCGCCGTCGGACCCGAACGCCCGGCCGAAGCCGTCGCTGTTCCGCTCGGGTTCGCAGTCCGAGGCAAATGCCGGGGCTGCGGCGGTACCTGCGGCCGTCGCCAGCGCGATCGTGGCGACAACGCGCTTGACCTGGTTTCTGGCCGTGCTCTTGAGAGTCATCTTCTCCGTTGCCTGCTTCATGAGCTCATCCCCCTGGGGAGGCGGTCCGTGGGGTCCGTCAGCACCTTGTCATCCGGACAGTACCGCTCCAGGTCAGGTAATACCCGGAACGGGCGATCTATGCGGCGCACCATAACGATGGCGTAACAGTGGGTCAAATCAGACACTCAACCACCAGGACCGCAGCATGGCACGGAATTTTCCGCCCTCGACACGACGGCCCGGCCCCGCGGAGGCGGGACCGGGCCGTGACGGTCTCAGCGCGTCGTCCAGCGAGCGCGGTACGTCATCCGGCCAGGCCGGTGACCGAACCCAGCGCGCCGTCCAGCCCGGCCTGCCCGGTCACGCCGTCGACGGCACCTTCGACCTTGCCGGTGGTGTCCTCGACCAGGTCACCCGCACCGGGCAGGCCGCCGACACCGCTCCCGGCCGTGTCCACAGCGCCCTGCACCGTGCCGGTCACGCCGGCGGCCTTGCCGGTCACGCCGTCCACGACGCCGGCGGTACCGGTCGCGTCCTTGACGGTGCCGGTCACGCCGTCGACGAGACCCAGCCCGTCGACCTCGCCGACGGTGCCGCCGAGCGCGGGGTCGACGGCGCCGGTCACGGTCTCCGGAGCACCCTTCACGGTGCCCTCCGCACCGCTCTTCACGGTGTCGACCGCGCCGAGCGCACCCGGCGCGATGCCGCCCTTCACCTGGCCGACGGCGTTCGGCACCACCTGGTCGACCGCGGGGCCGGCCACGCCGGGCACCACGTCGTCGGTCACGCCGCCGGCCGTGCCCGGCACGACCTGGTCCGTGACCGGGCCGGACGCGCCCGGGACGACGCCGTTCAGCGTCGTCGACAGCGCACCCGCGAGAGCACCGGTCACCGGCGCGACGGTCTCCGGCAGGTTGCCGACCGCACCCGCGACGAGGGACGAGACGCCCGACGTGAGGCCCGGGAGGTTCGCCACGATGTTCGCGGCCGGCCCCGACGCCTCGCCGAGCACTGAGGGCGCCGCGGCGACCGTGCCCGGCACGGTCTCGCCCGCGGTGCTGACGGCGGTGTCCGCAGCCGATCCGGCCATGCCCGCCGCGTCAGCACCCGTGAACCCGGGCAGGGAGTAGTTCGGCGCGAGGTAGTTCTCCGGGGCGATGGTCGCGGGCAGGTCGCTCACGTCGGCGGCGCCGGCCTTGCCGGTGACCGCGCCCGCCTGTTCCGTGACGCTGCCGACGGCACCCGCGACGGCGTCCTGGCCGACCGGGAGCTCCGGGACGGCGGGGAGGTCCTGACCCACGGGGAGCTCCGGGGTGACGGGCGGCCCGGGAGCCTCCGGGAGCTCCGGCACGGCCGGGAGCTGGGAGACCAGGGCGTCGTGGTCCGGGGTCTCGACGAGGTCGGTGGTGGGCAGGTCGCCCAGGTCGAGGTCGGGCTGCGGGAGCTCGGCGGCCATCGCCGGAGCGGCCGTGCCGGCTGCGGCCGTCGCGATGGCGACGGTCGCGACGGTGCGCGAGACCGGGTTCGAGGCGGTCTTCTTCTTCGGTGCTGCGTGCTTCAAGGAGCTACCCCCATGCTCAGGCGCATTGCGCGAATCCGATTCTTCCCCTTGCGTGGCGCCGAAGTTAGTGGTGGAAGCGAGGGTGAAAAAGTCCCGCTGACGAGGGCCTCCTCACCAAACGGCACCAACGCGACCGTTCCAGGAGTGGCACGAAATCGACCGTTTCGACGTTCCGTGACGAAGATCACATTCGATATGACGCCCGGGGTGCTCACCTGCGGTTTCACGGGGCAACTATCACGGCGAGGTGCCCGGCCCCGCGAATGCGGAGCCGGGCACCCAGGACGCCGTGGTGAAGCAGTGACTCAGCAGGTCACCGGACGAGGCCGGTGGCGGTGCCGAGCGCACCGTCGAGCGCGCCGGCCGCGCCGTCCACGGCGTCGGCCGAGCCGGTCGCGCCCTCGACGACACCGGTGGCGTCGCCCGCGACACCCTGGACCGCCGGGTCCACCGCGTCGGTCGCGACCTGCGGGGCGCCCCGCGTGACACCCTCGGCGGCGTCCGTGACCGCCTCGGCCGTGCCGACCACGCCCGGGACGACGTCGCCCTGGCCGCCGAAGCCGGGCAGGGAGTAGTCCGGGAGGGTCTGCTCGACCGGCGGGACCGACGCGGGCATGGCGTCCTTGGCGATCGCCTCGGCCTCGCGCGCGGTCGCCTGCGCCTTGCCGACGGCGGCAGCGGCCTCGTCGAGGTCCGCCAGGCCGGCGGGCATCGCCAGACCGTCGGGGAGCGTCGGGCCGTCGGGGCCGGGGAGCGCCATGGCACCGGGGCCGGCAGGGAGGAGACCAGGAGCACCCGGCAGCTCCGGGACGCCCGGGACCTCGGGAGCACCGGGCAGGTCCGGAGCGGCCGGAAGCTCGACGGCGGGAGCCTCGACACCCGGGACGTCGACGCCGCGCGCCCCGTCCGCGGCGTGCTGGATCTCGGCGATCAGGGCGTCGTGGTCGGGAAGGTCGACGATGTCGGTGGTGGGCAGGTCACCGAGGCCGAGGTCCGAGTGGGGGAGCTCGGTCGCCATGGCCGGTGTGGCCGCGCCGGCCGCGGCGGTCGCGATGGCGACGGTCGCGATGGTGCGCGAGACCGGAACGGCCCCGGCCTTCTTCTTCGGTGCTGCGTGCTTCAAGGAACTACCCCCATGCTCAGGCGCGTTGCGCGAACTGTCGAGGCGCGTTGCGCGATTCGAATCCCCTTGCGTGCCGCCGAAGTTAGGCCTCGGGAGGAGAAGTGCGACATCGCACTTGTGGTTCGCCAGGCACCGGGCCGCACCCGGGATGACGTTTGCGGAGGGGGACGGAACCGACCCCCTCGAGGTTCCGTGACGAGGGTCACATTTCTGCGGCTGCTGCCCGTGCGTGGGCGACGATCGCCGCCAGCCCCGTACCCGCGACCCAGCCTCCCGTGACGGCGAGCCCGGGAACGCCGTCGGCCGCGTCGAGGAAGTCGCGGACGCGCGCCCGGTACGCCGGCGCGGGCGGGGGGAGCGCGCCGTCCCAGTGCTGGGTCATGATCTCCCGCACGCACCCGGTCAGATCGACGCCGAGCAGCGCGGACGCATCACGCGCGGCGGCCTCGGACGTGGGTTCGGGGGTCGGTGCGCCGATCCGGCCGTAGCTCAGCCGGACCACGTGCGTACCGGGCCCCGCCGCCTCGCGCACCCGCCGGGCGAGCCACGGCCACTTGGCAGTGGCGTGGGTGAGCGCCTTCGCCCGCACCGCCGGACGACGACGCCCACCGGGCAGGACGATGTCGTCCGGCGCGACGAGCATCCCGGTGCCCCGCGGCGCGGAGTCGAGTCCGGGGGCCGTGAGCAGGAGCGTCGCGAGCCAGATGTCGGCGCCGCGCTCCGGGACGGGAGGCTCGCCGGCCTTCCCCGCCCACCGGCGGGTGAGCGCGGACGCCGCCCCCGCGGTCGCCACCACGAGCCGGCCCGCCCGGAAGGTCTCCGGCCCGTCGGCGGTCTCCGCGGTGATCAGCCAGTCGCCGTTCGTGGCCTCGTGCGCCGGCCCCGGGCGGACGTCGGCCCGGGCGACGTCGGTGACCCGGTGCCCGGTGCGCACCTCCAGGCGGTCGGTCAGCTCGTCCACCAGGGCGTGGATGCCGCCGTCGATCCCCCGGACGGCAGCCCCCGGAGGCGCCGCCGCACGGAACCGCGCGACGGCGCGGGACAGCGACCCCGTCTCCTCGACGGCGCGCCGCAGCCCGGGCGCCACCGCGTCGATGTCGAGGCGGTCCAGTGGCGCCGAGTGCACTCCCGCGGCCACGGCCGTGACCAGGCGGTCCGCGACCCGGCGGCCCATCCGCGAGCGCACCAGCGCCCCGAGGTCGTCGAACCGGGCGAACCTGCGGGGCAGCACGCGGTCGAGCGACCCGCGGACCACGCCCGGCCAGCCGACGGCGCGGCGCACGTCCCCCGCCCACGGCCGCGACGGGATCCCGAGCACACCCGCGGCCGGCAGCGGGAACGCCTTCCCGGCGGCGAAACCCCAGGCCCCGTACGCGGCGGGCGCCTCCGTCCGCAGCCCGAGCTCCGCCACGAGCCGCTCCACGGCGCCGCCCCGCACGGCGAACGACTCGGCACCGACATCGAGCGGCACGCCGGGCATCGCCTCGAACGCGCCACCGCGGATCGGCCCCCCGGTGCGCTCCGACGCCTCGAGCACGACGACCCGCAGCCCGCGCCGCTCCAGCTCCCAGGCGGCGGCGAGCCCGCCGATCCCGCCGCCGACGACGACGGCGTCCGCCTCGTTCACAGCGAGTGCGCCAGCTCCACCACGCGGGTCAGCACCGCCGGATCGGTCTCCGGCGGAACCCCGTGCCCGAGGTTGAGCACGTGGGCGGGCGCCTCGGCCCCCCGCGCGGCGACGTCGCGCACGTGCGCCTCCAGGACCGGCCAGGGCGCGCCCAGCAGCGCCGGGTCGACGTTCCCCTGCAGGGGCACCCCGGGCAGCACCGCGGCGGCCTCGTCCAGCGGCGTGCGGTAGTCCACGCCCACGGCGTGCTGCGCCACCCCCGCGGTCTCCAGCACGTCGCGCATCGCACCCAGCAGGTGCCCGGTCCCGGTCCCGAAATGGATCCCGGGCACGCCCAGTCCCGCGACGTGTGCCAGCGCCCGCGCCGACGCCCCGGCGACCCGCCCGGTGTAGTCGTCGAGCGACAGCGACCCGGCCCACGAGTCGAACAGCTGCACCGCCGACGCCCCCGCCTCGACCTGCGCCCGCAGGAACGTGCCGGTCAGGTCAGCCGTCCAGGTCACCAGCCGGTTCCACGTCTCGGGAGCGGCATGCATCATGGTCCGCGCCGCGAGGTGGTCCCGGGACGGGCGTCCCTCCACCAGGTAGGCGGCCAGCGTGAACGGCGCGCCGCCGAACCCGATCAGCGGAGTCTCCCCCAGCTCGGCCACGCAGCGCTCCACCGCCTCGCGGATCGGCGCCAGGGCGTCGTCGTCCACGGACAGGGCCACCAGGCGAGCGACGTCGTCGGCGGTGCGGTAGGGCTGGTCCATCACGGGACCGACGCCGGGCTTGATGTCCACGCCCACGCCCGCCAGCCGGAGCGGCACCACGATGTCGCTGAAGAAGATCCCGGCGTCCACCCCGTGCCGCCGCACGGGCTGCAGCGTGATCTCCGACGCGAGCTCGGGCCGCAGGCAGGCGTCGAGCATCACGGTCCCCTCCCGCAGCTCGCGGTACTCCGGCAGCGAGCGCCCCGCCTGCCGCATGAACCAGACGGGCAGCCGCTCGGGCCGCTCGCCTCGCAGGGCCCGGATCAGGGGGGCGGAGGAGGTCCGCCCGTCGTGGAGCGGGTGCCCGGCCGGCAGGGCGGCGGTGCCGCCGTCGGCCGCGACCGGGGTGCCGTCCGAGGCGGGGCCGGGCGGGGAGGCGAAGGTGGCGAGGTTCACGCTGACCAATTGTGCCTTGCGGCGTGCCACCCCATAAAGTTTGAGGACTGTGGTCCTCCTCTCTCTCACCGCCTCCCACCGCGAGCTCGACCTGGACGCGCTGGAACGTCTGTCCATGGGATCCGCGTCCGTGGGACGCACCGTCGTGGGCACGTGCCGGCCGGTCGAGGGGTCCGTGGTGATCTCCACCTGCAACCGGTTCGAGCTGTACCTGGACGTGGACGCGCCGCTCGACGGCGACACCGTCCGGCACGCCACCCGGCACGTCGCCGAGCTGGTCGCGGGCGAGTCGGGTGTGACGACGCAGGCCGCCGTCGACGCCTTCACCGTCCGCACCGGGCCCGAGGTCACCGAGCACCTGTTCGAGGTCGCCGCCGGCCTCGACTCGATGGTGGTGGGTGAGCGCGAGATCGCGGGCCAGGTGAAGCGGTCGCTCGCCGTCGCGCGCGAGCAGGAGACCACGTCGAAGACGCTCGAGCTCCTCTTCCAGACGGCGTCGCGCACGTCGAAGCGGGTCGGCACCGACACGGCGCTCGGCGGCGCGGGCCGGTCCGTGGTGTCGCTGGCGCTGGACCTGGCCGAGGGAGAGCTGCCGCGCTGGGACTCCGCGCGCGCCGTGCTGATCGGGACGGGGTCGTACGCCGGCGCGTCGGTGGCGGCCCTGCGCGCCCGCGGCTGCGCCGACATCCGCGTCTACTCGCAGTCGGGACGCTCGGAGGCGTTCGCGGGGTCGCACGGTGTCGACGCCGTCGACGACCTGGTCGAGGCCCTGGCGGACGCGGACGTCGTGGTCTCGTGCAGCGGGGCGCGGGGGCGCGGCCGGTATCCGGGGACGACGGCGGCCGTGGCTGAGCCAGCACGCGACGGTGCCGCCGCACCGGAGTCCCGGGCCGACGACCGGCCCGCCGCCGAGGCCAGCCTGGGCCACGTGCTCGACGCCGCCGCCGTGGTGCGGGCCCGGGAGCGCGCGGCCGACCGGGCGGGCGACGAGCCGGAGCCGAGCCCGCTGGTCATCCTGGACCTGGCGCTGCACCGGGACGTCGACCCGCAGGTGGCGGACGTCGAGGGCGTGCTGCTCTACGACCTCGCCAGCCTGAAGGCGCACGCGCCGGCGGTGGCGCGGGACGTGGTCGGGCAGGCGCAGAGGATCGTCGACGTCGCGGTGCGCGCGTTCGAGGACACGCGGCTCGGCCGCGAGGCGGACGCCGCGGTGATCGCGCTGCTGGACGAGGCGGAGAAGCAGGTGCGCGCCCAGGTGGACGGCGTCGTCGCCCGGCTGGCGACGGAACGCTCGCTCGCCGGAGAGCCCGGACCGACGCCCGACGACGTCGACGACATCGCGCGCGGCATCCGCCGCCACGTGCACGCCGAACTGCACCCGAAGATCGTCGAGGTCCGCGCCGCCGCTCGCATCCGGGCAGAGGCCCAGGAGGCCGCGGTCATCGACGGCGCGGAGTCGATCGCCCGCGCCGCCGGCCGGAGGTCCTGCCCGGCGCGCTGACTGGCGTGTCAGGAGATGCTTGCTTCATGCCCGTGACTGGAGCCTTGAGGACTGCAAGGACGGCCGCGTCGTAGGCAGTAACGGCGGCGCGAGCCGCGGACTCGGCCTCGCGAGCACCGAGCGTCGCACGCCAGGTCTTCTGGATACGCTCGAAGAGCGGGCCTGTGACTTTGCGTTCCAGTGCGGTGATGTGGCCAGAGATGGCGCTACTGCTGATGCCGAGATACTCGGCAGCCGCCCGCTGAGTCTGGTGGTCGATGAGCGCCACGAAGGAGCGCAGCTCCGTGATAGGGCAAGAGTGCCTCCTGGGTGAGGCGAGCGCCTCGCAGCTGGTGCGTGTGCAGCGGCGATTGGCCTAGCAGCGCCGGGAACGGCAATAGCTTAGACAGCAGTCAGATTCCTCGCAGGACGCGGGGCCGTCCAGTTTGATACAACATGCACGGATGTTCCGGGAATCCCGGAACATCGTTGACTTTCCTTGACCATGCTTCCAGCTGCCCCATAACGTCTGGCATCAGCTCAAATGAAGGGAAGCACGGTGTATTCAGTATCTGTCGGTCGCCCGACAAGCAACGTCAGACGATCATCGCTCATGGCCCTCGCGGCGTTGCTCGGTCTCGCGGTCGGGGTGGGGGCGCTGGCTGGGGCCCCGCCCGCGAGCGCCGCCGGGACGAACTTCGAACGCGACGATGCGGGGGCGCAGACCGTCACCCTGGATGAGCAGCTCGCTGGGCTGCGAGACTCGAGGTGGCTGAAGGGCGAACCGCTGATCACCGGAAGAGTGACGGCCCCTTCGGGATTCGCCGTCGCATCCGGGACGCCCGTGTATGTCGAGGTGTGGCCGACCGAGGAGGACCTGGCGGCGCAGGAGGTCGGCGACACCTTTGACCTCGTGCCGATCGGCAAGGCGAAGACGGGCGCTGACGGCCGGTTCGAAGTGCGGGTCGATCCCGATGTCAACCTGCCTGCCCTGATGAAGGGCGGTTCGTACATCGACGCGACGCTGGTCGCCGGCACGGGAGGCGACGCGGTCCACTATGCGTTCAGCATTGAGGAGCAGGCGGCGACGGTCGACATCGCGGGTGCGGACGCCGCTCTGCCGGAGGCGGCGACGGTCGACAGGAACTCTGGACTCACCTCGCGTGGTGTCGGAGCAGACCTCGTGCTCGGCGGAGTGGGGCGGCTGGCCGGCGAGGGGGTGAGTAACAACATCGACGAGGAGTCGTCGACGGTCGTCGAGGAACACCCGGGAGACGGTGAAGGTGTCAATGGCGATGAGGATGCGGCCGAGGGGACCGCCGACGTGGCGCCGACGGACTTCTCAAACGGGTGCCCGACAACGGGTACCAAGAAGGTGGCGCATCTGGGCGACCGCTGGGTGAACGTCGGCAACTTGTTCGCCCAGAAGGGCCTTGGGAAGGTGCGCTGGGAGTACTCGACGGGTGCCGAGAGCTCGCTCGGGGTGGGCGTCTCGGCGACAGGAAAGTTCGGGACGTTCTCGAGGAGCGGAACGATCACTCGCGAGCGGAGGGTGAACATGGGATGGGGTTGGTACAAGGCTCCAAGGTGGCGGTACCTTGATACCCAGTACTCCTATGGCAAGTACTGCACGACTACGCGGAGTCCTGGACCGAGCTTCAAGTTCACTGTCAAGGCGATCAAGCATCGCGGTGGGGACCGGCAGCGGAAGCTGAACGGCTTTCCGTCGTATCTGACGGAGTGCAAGCCACGGTCCGCCGGGGCCAACGGCTCGGTGTACGAGAGCAACGCGGTGACGTGGAACACCGGCGCCAAGCTTGATGCGAAGATCGGGCTTGACCTGACGTCGAGCACAGGGTTTCGCAGAAGCGCCGAGTTCCACTACGACTTCGCCAAGAAAGGGCGACTCTGTGGCAAGGACGATGTACCCGCAGGTCGCCCGAGGGTCGTCGGCATGAGGACCACCTGACTTGATGTGGATCAACAGGAGTATCACTCAGGGTGTGACCGCCGTCTTGGGCTGCATCATGCTTGCGGGATGCGTCGCAGCCGATGGTGATGCGCTCTACTTCGGTGAGTCGACAGGCGTCGACTGTGCGTCACGACTTCCGCACGGTGTGGCTACCTTCGGACCGTTCGTCAAGAACGATGGCGATGATCCCGTCGAACTCAGAAGCGTCGGTCTGGCCAACCCCGACGGCGCGACGATCGTCGGGAGCGCGGTCGTCAAGCTCAAGTCCGGTGAGGAAGGTATCGGGTCGGCCTACGACTGGCCCCCCGATCCGGGATCGTTGCCTGATAACTGGTCCGCCCCGGACGACTGGAAGAACCGGAATCCGGTCTCAGGCTATCGGCTCGACCCTGGAGAGCAGGTCGACCTCTGGGTCGGCATCAAGGCCGAGGTGGATCACGGCTCGTCGGACGGACTGAGGGTCGAGTACGCCACGGAGAATGGCGACACTCACTGGCAGCAAGCTCGCTTCAAGCTGGGTGTGTCCACCGGCGACGGTGCCTTCTGCGATCGTCTGATCGATTCCGGCGCGCCGTCTCCGCCTTCCTGATCGAAGCGGGTGCCCTCGCCGACCAGTTTGTCCGGTCGCTGCCCGACAGAGAACCGTTCGGCGGCGACCGGACCTGACGAAGTTCCCGGAAGGCTCGCTCTGCCGCCAGGCACCCGTGGTGACGCCGAGGTGTGAGATTCATCGGCAGGATGGGGTCCGTTTCGTCACCGCGCCCTGCAGGGTGGACACTGGGACGGTGACCTCGACCGCCTCGTCCGTCAGCACAGCGTCCGTCGCCACCCCTGGCGATCCGATCCGCCTCGGCACGCGGGGCAGCGCCCTCGCGATGACGCAGAGCGGCACGGTGGCCCGCCGGATCGAGGAGCTGACCGGACGCCCGGTGGAGCTCGTCCGGATCAGGACCGAGGGAGACGTGAAGACCGGGTCGCTCGCGAGCCTCGGCGGTACGGGCGTCTTCGTCACGGCGCTGCGCGAAGCGCTGCTGGACGGCCGCTGCGACGTCGCCGTCCACTCCCTGAAGGACCTGCCGACGACGCCGCACCCCGACCTCACCGCTGTCACGCCCGAGCGTGAGGACGCACGCGACGCCCTCTGCGCCCGTGACGGGCTGACGCTGGCCACCCTGCCGACCGGCGCCCGCGTCGGCACGGGATCGCCGCGCCGCGCCGCGCAGGTCCGCGCCGCGCGCCCGGACCTGGAGGTCGTCGACATCCGCGGCAACGTGGGTACCCGGCTGGACCGGGCGCTCGGCCCGGAGGCGGACCTGGACGCCGTCGTGCTGGCCACGGCCGGTCTGAAGCGGGTCGACCGGACGGACGTGATCAGCGAGTACGTCCCCGTCGACGCCATGGTGCCCGCCCCCGGGCAGGGTGCCCTGGCCGTCGAGGTGCGGGCGGCCGACGTCGTCCCCGACGCTTCCGGGAACACCCCGGAGCCGGCCCTCGCCGACGCGCTCGCCGACCTCGACCATCCCGCCACCCGCCTGGCGGTGCTGGCGGAACGCTCGGTGCTGGCGCGGCTGGAGGCGGGCTGCGCCGCTCCGGTCGGCGCCTACGCCGTGCTGTCCGACGGCGACCTGCGACTGCGGGCCACGGTCGCGGCCGTCAGCGGGGCGGGCCGCATCACGCGGACCCTGACGGCGGACCTCGGGCCCTATGCCGTCGGCGACCGCGCCTGCGCAGACCCTGAGCTGGACGAGATCGCCCGGGGCCTGGGCGTCCGCATGGCCGAGCAGCTGCTGGAGCTCGGTGCCGACCGGCTCGCCCCGCTGGGGACGACGGCCACGGTCTCCGTCTCCACCGCGGACGGCGCACCGGAGGGTGCGTGACCACGACGAGGTTCTCGATGACCCCGGAGGTGCTCGTCGCCCGTGGCCCCGACCGTGCGGCCGGGCTGCTCGACCGCCTGCGTGAGGCGGGGATCGAGACGGTCGCCGCACCGGTGATCGAGCGGGCGCCTGTCGAGGACCCCGCGGAGGTGGCCGAGCTGGCTGTCGCCCGGGCTGCGCTGTCCCGCGGGGAGTACGCCTGGGTGGTCGTGACCAGCGTCAACGCGGTGGACACGATGCTGGGATCCCGGCGTGCGGCCCCTCCGGGAACTCGCTGGGCGTGCGTCGGCCCGGCGACCCGGCGGGCGATCGAGGCTCACGGGCTCACCGTGGAGCTCGTCCCGGAGGGCCGCCTCACGGCCGCCGGCCTGGCCGCTGCCTTCCCCGACGCACCCGCCCCGGGCGGTCGGGAGATCCCCGCGCGGCCGGGCGAGGACGTGACCGGCCTCCCGGACGCCCCCCGGCCGTCCGTCCGGGTGCTGCTGCCGCTCGGGGACCTCGCCGGCCCCGCGCTGGCCGACGGGCTGCGGGCCAAGGGGTGGGAGCCGCACGTCGTCGTCGCGTACCGCACCGTGGCGCGGGAGCTGCCCCCGGACGTCGTGGCACGTGCGACGACCCGGGGCTACGACGCCGTGGTCGTCGCGTCGGGCTCGGCCGCGCGGCAGGTCGCCGCGCGGCTCGGGCCGCAGCGGGTCGTCGCGATCGGCGACCCGTCCGCGAGCGCCGCACGGGACGCCGGGCACGACGTCGTCGCCGTCGCCGTCGCGCCGACGGACGACGCGCTCGCGACCGCCGTCGCCCACGCGCTCGGGCTGCCGGAGCAGCACGCGCCCGGGGACCTGCCCTCACCGGGCGGCGCACGCCCTGCGCAGGGCACTTCAGCATGAGTGTCGTCCGATCTGCCAACCGCGAAGGAGTGACCCCGTGAGCACCTCCGGGATCGTGTACCGGCCGCGCCGTCTGCGCGCGACGCCGGCGATGCGCCGTCTCGTCGGCGAGACCCGCCTGCATCCGGCGGACCTGGTCCTGCCGCTGTTCGTGAAGGAAGGCCTGCTGGAGCCGCGGCCGATCAGCTCGATGCCGGGCCAGGTGCAGCACACCGAGGAGACGCTCGGTGACGCGGTGGCGCAAGCCGTCGAGGCCGGTCTGGGCGGCGTGATGCTGTTCGGCATCCCGGAGCGGCGCGACGCCACGGGCTCCCAGGGCGACGCCGAGAACGGCATCCTGCAGCGCGCGATCCGGATCGCGCGGCACGCGGTCGCCGGGGCCGACGGCGGCCGCCCCGGCCCGGTGGTCATGGCCGACACCTGCCTCGACGAGTTCACGGACCACGGCCACTGCGGCGTCCTGACGAGCGACGGCCGTGTGGACAACGACGCGACGCTGGAGCGCTACGGGCGCATGGCGGTGGCGCAGGCCCGTGCGGGGGCCGACGTCGTCTCGCCGAGCGGGATGATGGACGGGCAGGTCGCGATGATCCGCGAGGCGCTGGACGAGGCGGGCCACGAGGACACCGTGATCCTTGCCTACAGCGCCAAGTACGCGAGCGCGTACTACGGCCCGTTCCGGGAGGCCGTCGACTCGGCCCTGCAGGGCGACCGCCGCACCTATCAGATGGATCCGGGAAACGCCCGGGAAGGGCTGCGCGAGGCGGACCTCGACCTCGCCGAGGGCGCTGACCTGGTCATGGTGAAGCCGGCGGGCTCGTACCTCGACGTGCTGCGCGCGGTCGCGGACCGCAGCGACGTGCCGGTGGCGGCCTATCAGGTGTCGGGCGAGTACGCGATGATCGAGGCGGCCGCGGCGAACGGCTGGATCGACCGCCGGGCGGCCGCGCTGGAGTCGGTGACGAGCATCCGCCGCGCGGGCGCCGAGCTGATCCTGACCTACTACGCCCTGGACATCGCGGCCTGGCTCCGCTGAACGGGACGAGGAAAGAGGAGTGACGTGAGCGAGATCGAGGCGCAGGCGGCGGGCAGGGACCCGAACCGCTCCGCGTTCCTGCGGGCGCAGGGAGCCATTCCCGGCGGGGTGAGCTCGCCGGTGCGGGCGTACGGGAGCGTGGGCGGGGACCCGCGGTTCCTGGCCTCGGCGCGCGGCCCGTACGTCACCGACGTGGGCGGGTCGGAGTACGTGGACCTGGTCTGCTCGTGGGGACCGGCGCTGCTGGGGCACGCGCACCCGGAGGTCGTGGCGGCGGTGCAGGAGGCCGCGGCGCGGGGCCTGTCGTTCGGGGCGCCGACCCTCGGTGAGGTCGACCTCGCCGAGGAGGTACGGCGGCGTGTCCCGGCCGCCGAGCACGTCCGGCTGGTCTCCACGGGGACCGAGGCGACGATGACGGCGGTGCGCCTGGCGCGCGGCGTGACCGGCCGGCCGCTGATCGTGAAGTTCGCGGGCTGCTACCACGGGCACGTGGACGCGCTGCTGGCGGAGGCCGGCTCCGGCGTCGCGACGCTGGCGCTGCCGGGCTCGGCGGGGGTCACGGAGACCGCGGCCGCGGAGACCCTCGTGCTCCCGTACAACGACCTCGCGGCGGTGGAGTCGGCGTTCGCGCAGCACGGCTCGCAGATCGCGGCGGTCATCACCGAGGCGAGCCCGGCGAACATGGGCGTCGTCCCGCCGGCCGAGGGCTTCAACGAGGGCCTGCGCCGCATCACCCGCGAGCACGGTGCGCTGTTCGTCATGGACGAGGTGCTGACCGGGTTCCGCGTGGGCCCGTCGGGCTGGTGGGGCCTGGAGGACGCGGAGCTGCGGGCCCAGGGGGCCGACGGCTACACCCCGGACCTCTTCACGTTCGGCAAGGTGATCGGCGGCGGCATGCCCGTGGCCGCGCTGGGCGGCCCGGCGTCGATCATGGACCATCTGTCGCCGCTGGGTCCCGTCTACCAGGCCGGCACGCTGTCGGGGAACCCGGTGGCGGTGGCGGCGGGCCTCACGACGCTCCGGCTGGCCGACGAGGCCGTCTACGCGCACGTCGACCGTGTGGCCACCACGCTGGCCGACGCCGTCGGCGACGCCTGCTCCGCGGCCGGGGTCGAGCACGCCGTGCAGCGTGCGGGTTCCCTGTTCAGCGTGTTCTTCGGGCCGCTGGCCGCTGCCTCCGGGGTGCGCGACTACCGGCAGGCCCAGGCGCAGGAGGTGTTCCGCTACACGGCGTTCTTCCACGCCATGCTCGACGCCGGGATCACGCTCCCGCCGTCGGTCTTCGAGGCGTGGTTCGTGTCCGCGGCGCACGACGACGATGCCGTGAACCGCGTCCTGGACGCCCTCCCGGCGGCGGCGCGGGCGGCCGCCGGAGCGACCCCCTGACCGAGCTCCGGACAGACCGGCGGGCCGTGCGCCCGACCCGCACCTCCTGACCGGCAGGGAGATGCGGGGCCACGGCGCACGGCCCGTCGGCGACCGCGGGTGCGAGGGTCAGGAGAGGTCGACGACGGTGCCGCCGAGGGTCACCACCAGGCGGCCGTCGGATGCGAAGGACCAGTCCAGCGACCCGGAGTACTGCGAGCACCGCGAACCGTCGGAACCGGAGTCCCACTGGTTCCCGCCCGCGTCGTTGCCGATGATCCGGTCGTTCGACCCGCTGTCGCACGACGTGTTGTCCCGGAACACCGAGCTGCCTCCGTCGAAGTTGAAGTTGCGCTCCTCGCTGCCGATGCTCAGGTTGTTCTCGATGGTCATCGACCCGAGGTTCCGGTTGTAGGTGAACCCGTGCTTGCCGTTGTCGACGGCGATGCTGCGCCGCACGGTGTGGTCCACCCCGATGTCCTCGCCGCCGAGCTTGTAGCCGTTGCGGTCGCCGTTGCCGGCCTGCGAGCCGTCGGACAGGGTCCCGTTCTCGTACGAGAGCGAGTCCTCGATGGTGACCGCTCCGATGGGGCCGGTGTCGGTCTTGGTGTACATGTCCCAGCCGTCATCGATGTTGTTGTGGGACACCGTGTAGCGGAAGACGTTGCCCGGCCCCACCGTGAGCTTCGGTGCGAACCCGTCGGCGTCCTCACCGTCGGAGTCGACGTTGTCGTGCGACTCGGAGGACACGACGAGGTTGTTCGAGGGCCACTCGCTGCTGGGCGCTCCGGCGGTGTACCGGGAGAGCTGCAGGCCGGTGTCGCGGTTGTGCCGCGTCACCACCCGCTCGATGACGTTGTCGTCCCCGCCCAGCAGGATCCCGTTGTCTCCGGCGCGCTCGACGATGATGCCGCGCAGGTGCCACCAGTCGCCACCGATGGCGAGCCCGCGGTGGGACGAGTCCTCGCTCTGTGCGGAGAAGTTCAGCACCGGCGTCTCGCCCGGATAGGCGAACAGCTCGGTGCGGTTGCCGGGGAGCCCGTCGTTGCCCGGCTCGATGTGGACCGTCTCCGAGAGCGAGTAGGTCCCGCCACGCAGGTAGATGGTGCCGCCGGGCTCGATCCCGTCGATCGCCGCCGTCAGCGTCGTCGGGTCGCCCTCGGTGCCGGCCGCACCGCTGCTGCCACCCGGTGCGGCGTACAGCGCGTCACCGCTGGGCGGGTCGCCACCGTCGTCGCCGTCGTCACCATCGCCGCCGTCGTCGCCGCTGCCGTCGCCCGGCGTGCCGGCATACGTGCCGAACTCCGCGACGGCCGGGGTCCCGGAGGAGCCCGTGATCACGAAGTCGATCTTGCGCAGCGTCGTGGCCGGGAACGTGATGACGCCCGCGCCCGTCCCGGTCGTCAGGACCGCGCCGTTGTCATGGTTCACGACCTGGTAGGCGCCGATGGTGCCCGCGCTGCCGGCGGCTTCCTGGATGTCGATGGCCGAGACCGTCCGGCTGGAGCTCCACTTGACGGAGATCCGGCCCGTCGAGCCGGTCGGCGACCAGGCCGTGCCCAGGTCGCCGTCGATCACGTCACCGTAGCTGGTCCCGCTCGCCTTGCTCGAGCCGTCCGCACCGGCGCCGATGCTCATGTTCTCGCCGTCAGGCTCACCCGGGTCCCCGGGGTCGCCCGGGTCGGTCGGGTCGCCCGGGTCCGTCGGTTCCGGGTCGGGCTCGGTCGCCGAGCAGCTGCCGTCCGACACCGCGAGGTCGGTGTGCGATCCGGCGGTCGCCGCGAGCAGGTTCGGCACGCACTCCGCGCCGTCCGTCGTGTACGAGTACGGGATGCTCACCGACGTGGTCGACGTCGGGTTCGGCCCGGCCGGGTGGTCGCCGCTGTCCCAGGTGATGTTGTCCCAGATGTTCCCGGAGACCTCCCAGTAGCCCATCTCGTCCGTGTAGAACGTCCCGAGCGGGTTGGCCGAGTCCTGGAAGTAGTTGTTCTCGACCTTCACCTCCGCGCCCAGGCGCGAGTTGATGCCGGACTTGGTGAGGCCCACGAAGTGGTTGTTGTACGTGTGCGCCGTCCCGGCCCGCAGCAAGGGCGTCCGCGAGTCGATGTTCTCGTAGATGTTGTGGTGGTAGGTGACGGGGCCGTTGCCCGTGTCGCTGTCGCTCGAACCCACCAGGCCGCCACGGCCCGAGTTGCGCAGGGTGCTGTAGGACAGCGTGACGTACCGGGTGTCGGCCTTCAGGTCGAAGAGCCCGTCGTAGCCGTCGTCCTCGCCGCCCGAGGCCGCCAGGTCCACGTGGTCCACCCAGACGTTGCTCACGTCGGACTCCATGCCGATCGCGTCGCCGCCGTTCGACGTCGGCGAGCCCGACTTCTTGACGTTCCGGACCGTGAGGTTCTGGATGATGATGTTGCTGGCCTCGCGCACGTGGATGCCGAGCTGGTCGAAGACGGCGCCGCTGCCGACGCCGATCAGCGTGACGTTGCTGATCTGCTTCAGCTCGATCTTGTCCTCGGCCGTGTTGCAGCTGTCGCCGGACACCTTGCTCGTGTTGCCGTGGTTGATCGTGCCCTCGACCTCGATCGTGATGGGCGTGCTGCTGCTCGCCCGCGTGCACAGGGCCTCGTGGATCTGGGTCCCCGTGGTGGCCCGCACCGTCGCGCCCCCGGCGCCCCCGGTGGTCCCGCCGTTCTGGGTCGCGTAGCCGGTAGCGCTCCCAGCGGCCTGCGCCTCCGGCATGAACTGCGTGGCCACGCCGATCGTGGCCGCGAGCGTCACCGTGGCGACCCCGGCGATGATTCGTGCTCCTGGTCGTCTCATGTCTTCCTCACGTCATCGTTGATGTGTGGAACTTCGGCGGCACCCGGACCGGGAACCGCTTTCCGATCAAGATACCGGTTTCTCACGAGGTCGTCCAGGGTCTCGCGGCATCTCGATGACCCGCGGAATTCGGCCGTTTCCCCAGGTGGTCGCCTGGAATCGCGCGAACGGCGCCAGGCCGCTACCCCCATGGGGTATTGTGGTGCCATGACGGAGAACGAGACGCACTGCGGCCCCGGCTCCGCGGTCGCCGTCGAACACGACGAGGAAGGTCTCGGCCCGCACGACGGGCCGCACGGGTACGCCTCCGACAAGGACGCCTACCTCAAGCGCATGCGCCGCATCGAGGGACAGGTGCGCGGCATCGCCAAGATGATCGACAAGGACGCCTACTGCATCGACGTCCTCACACAGGTCTCGGCCGTGACCAAGGCGCTCCAGGCGGTCAGCCTGGCACTCGTGGAGGACCACCTCGGGCACTGCGTCGTCAACGCCGCCAAGGCGTCCGACGACGAGGGCGCCGCCAAGGTCCGCGAGGCGAGCGAGGCGATCGGCCGGCTCATCCGGATGTGACCGCGCCGGGCCGACGGTGTCGTCGGCGAACGACGGACCCGAAGAACACCAGACGAAGGAGACCGACATGACCACCGTGACCACTCTGAGCGTGACCGGCATGACCTGCGGGCACTGCGCGTCGTCCGTGACGAACGAGCTCAAGACCCTCGACGACGTCCAGGACGTGTCCGTCGAGCTGCACGACGGCGGCACCTCCCGGGTGTCCGTCATCTCGAAGCTGCCGCTGACCGAGGCGCCCCTGCGTGACGCCGTCGACGAGGCCGGGTACAGCGTCGAGCACGTCGAGGTGCTGGAGAACGCGGTGGCCGCCGAGTCGAGCGCGCAGGCGCCGGCACGGCAGGCGACCCGCACGCTGCCGGTCGTCGGGAAGTAGGGGGACGGGCGGCGCACCCATGAGGTGCACGCCGCCCTGCGGAGCTCTAGGGAGGGACGGAACGTGACCGTGCACATCGAGCACGAGGGCGGTCGGCAGACCCGGACGGGCGAGGTCGAGCTCGCCGTGGAGGGCATGACCTGCGCGTCGTGCGTGGCGCGCGTCGAGCGCCGGCTCAACAAGGTCGAGGGCGTCGAGGCGACGGTGAACCTGCCGCTGGAGTCCGCGCACGTCGTGCTGTCCGACGACGTCGACGAAGCCGCCCTGCTGGAGGCCGTCGAGTCGGCGGGCTACACGGCCCGCGTGACACGCTCGCGGCGCCAGGGCGGAACCCTGGACGGCGCGACCCGCACCGGTGGCGGCGCGCCGGACCGGAACGTCGACGAGACAGCGGCGGACCGGCCTGCCGATCACTCGAGCACCGACCGGTCGCACGGCGAGGACCTGCTGCGCCGCCTGCGCGTGGCGGCGATCCTCAGCGTCCCGGTCCTCGTGCTGTCGATGATCCCCGCGATCGAGCTCCCCGGGAAGCTGTGGCTCGTCGCCGCCCTCGCGCTCCCGGTCGCGACCTGGTCGGCCTGGCCGTTTCACGCGGCGGCGGCGCGTGCGGCACGGCACGGCACGTCCACCATGGACACGCTCGTCTCGCTCGGCGTGATCGCGGCGACGCTCTGGTCGCTGTGGGAGCTCGTGACGGACGCGCTCGCCCCCACGGCGACGTCGCCGGGTGAGCCGCACGTGTACTTCGAGGTCGCCGCCGTGGTCACGACCTTCCTGCTCGCCGGGCGCTACACCGAGTGGCGCAGCAGGCGCACCGCCGGCGACGCGCTGCGGGCGCTGCTCGCACTGGGCGCGAAGGACGCGGAACGCGTGGAGCTCGGACCGGACGGCGAACCGCTCCGGTCCGCCGACGGCCGCTGGCGCGTCGCCCCCGTCCCGGCGGCCGACCTGCGGGCCGGGGACGTCTTCACCGTCCGCCCGGGGGCGACGGTCGCCACCGACGGCACGGTGGTGGACGGCGTCTCGGCGGTCGACACGTCGCTGGTGACCGGTGAACCCGTGCCCGTGGACGTGACGGTGGACGACGCCGTCGTCGGCGGGACCGTCAACACCTCGGGGCACCTGCTGGTCCGCGCCACGCGGGTCGGTGAGGAGACGACGCTCGCCCGGATCGGCCGGCTGGTGAGCCGGGCGCAGACCGGCAAGGCGCCCGTGGCCCGGCTGGCGGACCGGATCTCCGCGGTGTTCGTGCCGGTCGTGCTGGTCATCGCGGTGCTGACCCTGTCCGGCTGGCTGCTCGCCACCGGCGATCCCGACGCCGCCGTCACGGCCGCGGTCGCGGTGCTGATCATCGCCTGCCCCTGCGCCCTCGGGCTCGCCACGCCGACGGCGATCCTGGTCGGCACCGGTCGCGGCGCCCAGATCGGCGTGCTGGTCCGCGGGCCGGAGGTGCTGGAGAAGACGCGGCGCGTGGACACGGTCGTGCTCGACAAGACAGGCACGGTCACGGAGGGTCGCATGGCCCTGGAGCACGTCCTGGCCCCCGGTGCCCCCGACGAGGAGCGGCGCGAGATGCTGCGGTACGCGGCCGCCGTCGAGGCGCTCAGCGAGCACCCGGTCGCGCACGCCGTCGCCCGGGCCGGCGCACCCCTGGCACCGGGTCCTGAGCACGAGGGCGGGCTCGAGGTCAGCGGCTTCGTCGCGCACCCCGGGGGCGGGGTCGAGGGCCTGGTGCGCAGGTCGCACGTGGGACTCGGCGACGGGCCCGGCCCGGGGGCGGGCCTGAACACACGGCGTGTCGCCGTCGGGCGCCTCACCTGGCTCGAGGGCCAGGGCGTCGCCGTTCCCGCGGACGTGGCGGCCGCCGTCGGACGGGCGGAGGCGACGGGGGCGACGGCGGTCGTGGCCGCGATCGGGGGGACCGCGCGTGGCGTGCTCGTGCTGCGTGACCCGGTGAAGCCGACGTCGGCGGCCGCGATCGACGAGCTCAAGGAGCTCGGCCTGCGGCCGGTCCTGCTGACCGGCGACAACGAGGGAGCGGCCCGGCACGCGGCACGCGACGTCGGGATCTCCGGCGACGACGTGATCGCCCGCGTGCTGCCCGACGAGAAGGCCGCGGTCGTCGCGCGGCTGCAGTCCGAGGGCCGGACGGTGGCCATGGTCGGCGACGGCGTGAACGACGCCGCCGCCCTGGCCACCGCCGACCTGGGACTCGCCATGGGCACCGGGACCGACGTCGCGATGGAGGCGAGCGACATCACGCTGGTGCGCGGCGACCTCCGCTCGGCAGGATCGGCGGTGCGCCTGTCGCGGCGGACGCTGCGGATCATCAAGCAGAACCTGTTCTGGGCCTTCGCCTACAACGTGGCGGCGCTCCCGCTGGCGGCGTCGGGCCTGCTGAACCCCATGATCGCCGGCGCCGCGATGGCGGCGAGCTCGGTCCTGGTGGTCACCAACAGCCTCCGCCTCCGGCGCGCGGGCTGACGGCGGGGCACGGACGGGCCGGGGCGTCGTCGCGGACTTCTGCGCGGACGCCCCGGCCACCGGTGCGGAGCCCGGGCCGTGGCCCACGCCACGGCCCGGCGGGCCTCAGCGGAACTTCCGGCCCTCGTCACGGCGGTACGACCAGACCGCCAGGGCCGCGAACAGGATCGTCCAGCCCGCGAGGACCGGGAGCGCGACCGGGTTCGCCTCGATACCCGTGAGGGCCTGGACCAGCAGGTCACGGCCGGCCCGGGTGGGGGTCGCCATGGAGATGCCGTCGAGCCAGCCCGGAAACATCTGGGGCGGCAGGAACAGGCCGCCGGCGAACGCGAGCGGGAAGAGGATGAGCTGCACCACGGGCAGCGCCGCCTTCGCCGGCAGCGCGTAGCCGACCCCGAGCCCGAGCAGCACGAACGGCACCGCCACGACGAGAATCGTGCCGACACCCAGGACCAGCTGGACGAGCGTCGCTGTCGCCGCGGTGAACAGCACGGCGACCAGGATCAGCGGGACCAGCCCGAACAACGCGAAGATCGCGCCGTTCAGGACGCGGCCCACCATCTGCGGCCCGGGCCCCGTGGGCAAGGAGCGCAGGTACGGGTAGAAGGGGAGCTGGCGATCCTCGGCCACGCCGAGCCCGTACGTGAACAGGCTGGCGGAGCAGACCGCGAACAGCCCGAGTCCGGCAACCGCCATCGTGGCCCACTCCGGGTTGCCGGCCACCTGCTCCTGCGGGACGACGAAGAACGCCATGGACAGCGCGGGGAAGACCATGTTGCCGAGCACGGCGATCGGGATCCGCACCGTCTCGAGGAACTGATACTTCAGGTGCAGCCAGGACAGGGCCCAGAAGGGCCGCATGTTCCGCACGGCGGACCGGGACGGCGTCGACGTGGTCATCGGTTGACTCCTTCGGTGGTGAGGCCGGCGCCCCGCGGTGCGGGTCCCGGCTCCGGGCTCGCGCTGTCCGCGGTGCCCTCGGTGAGCGCGGTGAACGCCTCCTCCAGCGAGGCGTGCCGGATCTCCAGGCCCGTGAACTCGGTTCCCGAGCCCACCAGGTCGCGCACGAACGCGTCCGAGTCTGAGACGACGTGCTCCTGCCGCTGCCCGTCGTGCCCGGCGTAGGAGACCCGGCTGGCACCCACGCGCTCGAGGATCGCCTCCAGGCTGTCGTCCGCCAGGACGCGGCCCTGGTCGACGACGACGACCCGCTCGGCGAGCGCCTGGATCTCCTCCAGGTAGTGCGAGGTGAGCAGCACGGTCACGCCGGAACGGTGGCAGGCGCGGATCGCGTCCCACAGCGCGGTGCGGCCACCCACGTCGAGGCCCGTGGTGGGCTCGTCGAGGAGCACGACGCGCGGCCGGCCGGCCATCGCGAGCGCCACCGCGAGGCGCCGCTTCTGCCCGCCGGACAGCGACCCGGTCTGCCGTCGCGCCAGGTCCTCGATGCCGAACTGGGTGAGCAGCTCCAGGGTCGGCACGGCGTCGGGGTAGTGCCCGCCCACGAAGTCCACGACCTCGCCGACCCGCAGGGTGGCGGGGAGCCCCGTCTCCTGCGGAGTCATGCCGAGGGTGGTGCGTGCCGCGGGGTCGGTCGGGTCCTGGCCGAGCAGGCGCACGGTGCCGGTGTCGGGCCGTCGCAGGCCGCTGACCAGGGAGAGCAGGGTGGACTTCCCGGCACCGTTGGGCCCGAGCAGCCCGACGAGCTCACCCGGCCCCACCTCCAGGGAGACGTGGTCGAGGGCGACGACGTCCCCGAAGGTGCGGGTCACGTCGGTGACGGAGACGACGGCGTGGTCGTGGTGCTCCAGATTCATGCTTCAGCTCCGTTCAGGAGTTCGGCCAGGGCGGTCCGGTAGTCGCGGAACGCCGCGCGGCCGCGGTCGGTCAGCTTGAGGTAGGTGGCGGGGGTGCGCCCCTCGTGGGTCTTGGTGACGTCGACGTACCCGGCGTCCTCGAGCTTGCGGAGGTGGGTGGACAGGTTTCCCGCGGTCATGTCCAGCAGCTTGCGGACCTTGGGGAACGCGACCTCGTCGCCGGGGCCGAGGGTCGCGAGCGTGGCGATGATCCGCAGGCGCGCGGGGGCGTGGATGACTCCGTCGAGGTCGTTATCGGTCATCGCGGGCCCTCCGCCGCCGTGCCCCGACGACGGTGGTCACCGCCCCCATCACGAGGAACCCGCCGCCGCCGAGCAGCGCCATCACGAGATTCGTGCCGGGTAGCCCGACGAACGTCGCGACGCCCGCCGTGACCAACATCCACACGCCGAGCGCGTACAGGCCGTCGTCGTGGAAGACCATGCCGCAGGCGAGGTACATGAGCCCCACGATGAGGCAGGCGATCCCGTTCGCGGCGACGACGACCACCTCCTCGCCGGCGCCCGCGCGGATCAGCCCGGTCATGATCGCCCACATCGCCAGGAAGCCGAGCATCCAGGCCCAGCCGTACATCGCCCCGATCCGCGCCGAGACGCCCCGGGTTCCGGCGGTGCGGCGGATCGAGTGCACCATAGTGAAGGCGATCGCCAGGACGATGGCAGCGGCCAGCGTCCAGCTCGCCCAGATCTCCGGGCGGCTGCCGTCCCGGGAGGTGAACCACATCCCGAGGTAGCCGACCAGCCAGGCCGAGCCCCAGACGAGGTACAGCAGCCGCGCGTCGGGTTCGAGCCCGCTGCGGGTCCGTTCCTGCTGCTCGTCGATCAGCCTGAGGCGCGCGGCGGCGTCGAGCGCCTCCCCACCCCCTGTGTCCGGCGGCACGCCGTGGTCCATCGCCATGATCCGTACTCCCTCCCGCTCGCCAACAAGTTTGCTCTGCAAACCAGTTTGCCCGACCCCACCCTTCCCCCGCAACCGTCACCGCGACTGACTTCCGTTCAACAGGGTCTTGCAGACCTTTCCGGGGCCGATAAATGGATTCGATCCCCTACTGAATTCAGGTCAGCAGGGGGAGGGGTAGGTTTTTGGGGTGAGTGACATTTCCGGTTCCGAGTCCATCAGCACTCCAGAATCCGAGACCTCGGGCACGCACGGGCCGCCGTCGGACAGCGACGGCGCGACGGTGCGGACCGAGCCCTATGACGACCTGGCCACCACCAGCCATACGCTGCACACCCCGGACGGCGACCTCGCCTACACCGCCACCACCGGACGGATCGTGCTGCGGGAGGAGATCACGAAAAACGAGAAGTACGGCGGCCGCAAGCCCAGGGCCGAGATATCGCTGACCTACTACACGCTCGACGACGCGGACGTGACGCAGCGGCCGGTGACGTTCGCCTTCAACGGCGGACCGGGGTCGTCGAGCGTCTGGCTGCACCTCGGGCTGCTCGGGCCGCGGCGCGTCGACTCGGGCGACGTCGGGGCCCTTACCCCGCCGCCGTACGGCCTGGTCGACAACCCCGAGACCCTGCTGCGGGTCAGCGACCTCGTCTTCATCGACCCGGTGTCCACGGGCTGGTCCCGCGCCACCGAGGGCGAGAAGGCCGGGCCGTACCACGGCTTCACGGGCGACCTGGAGTCCGTGGGCGAGGTCATCCGCCTGTGGACGAGCCGGCACGACCGGTGGATGAGCCCGAAGTTCCTCATCGGCGAGTCGTACGGGGGCACCCGCGGCGCGTCCCTGGCGGAGTACCTGCAGCGCCGGTTCGGCATGTTCCTCAACGGCGTCATGCTCATCGCGCCCGCGCTGAACCTGGAGACGCTCTACCATGCGGACGGCTCCGACCTGCCGAACCCGCTCTTCCTGCCGCTCTACGCGGCCACGGCGCACTACCACGGGCTGCACCCCGACCGGTCGGCCGAGGACGTCGTCGCCGACGCGCGCTCCTACGCCGACGAGTACCGCGCGGTGCTCGCCCGCGGCCAGGCCCTGGAAGACGACGCCCGGGCGGCCGCCGTCGCCCGCCTCTCCGCGATCTCCGGGCTCTCCGAGGACTTCCTGGACCGCGCGAACCTCCGTCCCGAGCACACCCGCGCCTACGCGGAGCTGCTCCGGTCCCGGCGGCTCGTGACCGGCCGCCTGGACACGCGGTTCACCGGCCCGGCGGACCACTACGTCCACGAGCAGATGCCGAACGACCCGTTCCTCACCGCGTTCCTCGGGCCGTTCTCCGCCGCGCTGCACCACTACCTGCGCGGCGAGCTCGGGTACGCGAACGACGCCGTGTACGAGATCATGACCGGTGCCGTGCACCCGTGGTCCTACAAGGAGTTCGAGGGCCGGGCGGTCGACGTCGCGGGCAAGCTCTCCGAGGCCATGATCACGAACCCGCACCTGCAGGTCCACGTCGCGATGGGCCGGTACGACGGCGGCGTCCCCGTCGAGGCGATCGAGTACAGCCTCGACCAGATGACGATCCCGCGCGCCGCCCGCGAGCGCATCGAGACCAGGACCTACCCGGCGGGGCACATGATGTACGTGCACCCGGAGTCGCGGCTGGCCCAGTCCGCGGACCTGGCGGCATTCGTGACGCGGGCGTCCCACCGGTGAGGATCGGGGCGTGAGCAACGTGGAGAGCCCCGTGGCGGTCGCCGCGCGCCCGGCCGAGAGCCGGCGCCGGATCGGTGCCGAGATCTGGATCGTGCTGGGCCTGAGCCTGGGCAAGTCGGCCGTCTACTCGGTGGTGAGCATCACGGCGCGGCTGACCGACACCACCCCGCTGGCCGAGCAGACCGCCACGCTCAACGCGAGCCAGTCCGAGCGGCCGTGGCTGGACCTGACGTACCAGGTGCTCGGTATCGGGTTCGCCCTGGTCCCGGTCGCGCTCGCGCTCTACCTGCTGAGCGCGCGCGGCCGGGGCACGCTCGCCCGGATCGGCCTGGACCGGGCGAGGACCGGGCACGACATGGCGTGGGGGCTGGGGCTGGCGGCGCTGATCGGCATCCCGGGGCTCGCGTTCTACGCGCTCGGGCGTGCGCTGGGCATCACCGTGGAGGTCCAGCCCAGCGCGCTGAACGAGCACTGGTGGACGGTGCCGGTGCTCTTGGTGTCCGCGTTGCACAACGGGCTCCTGGAGGAGGTCATCGCGGTCGCGTACCTGTACGAGCGCACGCACGACCTGGGCTGGGGCCGCGTCAGGTTCGTGGTGGCGAGCTCGCTGCTGCGCGGCTCGTACCACCTGTACCAGGGCATCGGCCCGTTCCTGGGGAACGTCGTGATGGGCATCGTGTTCTCGTGGTTCTACACGTCTCGCTGGGGCCGGCGGCGCGTGGTGCCGCTCGTCGTGGCGCACACCCTGCTGGACGTGGTCGCGTTCGTCGGGTATGCGCTGCTTCCTGCGGAATGGCGCGCTGCCTTGGGTGCGGGATAGCCGCATTTCCGCTCGCTTCCCGGGCCACGGTCCTAGACTCCGGAACATGTCCCACGCGACCGACCGGGCCGCCGGCTCCGGCGGTAACGCCGACACCGACCCGTCGGCCCGGACCCGCGCCGGTCCACCGGCGGACGCCCCGGGGGCCCTGGAGGTCCCGGAGAGCCTCGTCCGCGTCGTCGACACCCCGGAGGTCCGCGTCCGCCACCCGCGCGACCTGCTCGGCATCGTGGGCAACGTGCTCGGCGTGGTCCTCGTGCTCGTGATGTCGGTGGCGGCACACGGGACCACAGAGGGCGTCACGGAGGACGTGCGCAACTTCAACGACCTCGTGGCGCAGATCCTGTTCGTGCCCGTCGTGGTGCTCCAGGGCGTGGTGGCCGTGGTGGGACCCGTGGCGGTCCTCACGGAGCTCGGCCTGCGCCGGCTCGGCCGCCAGGTCGTGGAGTCGATCGTGGCCGGCATCAGCGGCCTGCTCATCGGGATCCTGTTCGGCCTGGGCGTGCGCTACCTGGGCAGCGACGAGCTCGTGGCCGGTATGTCGGTCCTGGTGCTCGGCGAGGGCTACCAGCTCATCATCCCGACCTACGCCGTGGCCCTCACCGCGCTGCTCACGGTGGCCGGCCCGGCGACCCGCCGTCGTACCGTGCGGTGGTCGTGGAACCTGCTGTTCGCCGCGCTGCTCATCGTGCTCATCACCGGTCAGGTGTCGTTGCCCGGTGTGCTCGCCGCGCTGTTCCTCGGCCGGACCGTCGGCCAGGCCGTGCAGTACGTTTCCGGGGTGCGGGGCGAGCGGGCCTTCGGCCCGGACCTCGTCGCCGCGGTCCGGCGCGCGGGGTTCCGCCCGCGGTCCCTGGTCCGCATCCGCGACGTGTCCGAGGACGACGTCGACCCCGTCGACGTGGACCCCGTGACGGAGGTGGACGCGGCGGACGACGGCCGGGCCGCCATCGCAGGCGGCGTCCCGGTCAGCGTGCTGAGCGTCCCGCGCACGGTCGGCCGTCCCGGCGACGGGCCGGAGCGAACGGGCTGGGCCGATCCCGCCGACGGACCGGACCCGGCCACGCTCGCCCTGGCCAGGAACAGCGACACGCGGGTGTACGCGCTGCTCACCGAGGACGGCGTGCGCCGTGACGTCGTCGTGCTCGACGGCGACCGGCAGGTGGTCGGCACGCTGACCCGCCTCTGGCGGGCGCTCCGGCTGCGGGGCATCGAAGGGCGCGCGGCGATCTCGCTCAAGGCCGTGGCCGAGCGGCACGCGCTGCTCTCGTACGCCGCGATGGCCGCGGGGGTGCGGACACCACGCCTGCACGGCGTCGGAGTCGCCGACGACTCGGTCGCGCTCGTGCTGGAGCACCCGCAGGGGGCGACGCCGTTCGCGGAGCTGCCCGCGGACGACATCGACTCCGACGTGCTCGACGAGGCCTGGGACCAGCTCGGGCGCGCCCACGGTGCAGGCCTCACCCACCGCGCGCTGACGCCGGACGTCCTGCTCGTGCACCGGGACGACGACGGCGACCCTCACGTGTGGCTCACCGGGTGGGAGCAGGGCGACATCGCCTCGACCCCGCTCTCCCGGCGCCTCGACCTGGTGCAGCTGCTCGCCGTCCTCTCGGTCCGCGTGGGCGCGCGGAGCGCCGTCGCGTCGGCGGTGCGCGCCCTGCCGGACGAGGACATCGCCGCGATCGGCCCCCTGATCCAGTCCATCGCGCTGCCGCGGCCCACCCGCGAGGCGGTGCGCGCGCAGAAGGGGCTGATCGGCGAGCTGCGCGACGCCATCGTGGAGCACCTGCCCGAGGCGGACGTCCAGCCGCAGCGCATCACGCGGTTCGGGGCGCGCACCGTCATCATGCTCACGCTGACGATCGTGGCCGTGGCGATCGTGGTGGGCACCATCAGCTTCGAGCAGATCACCGACGCCGTCCGGGGCGCGAACCCCTGGTGGGTGGGTGTCGCGTACGCGTTCGGTCTCGTCACCTGGTTCGGCGCGGCGCTGACGCTCGTCGCCTTCTCCCCGGCCCGGGTGTCCCTGTTCCGTGCAACGCTGACGCAGGCGGCCGGGTCGTTCGTCGCCCTGGCTGCCCCGGCCGGTATCGGACCGGCCGCGCTGAACCTGCGCCTGCTCACGCAGCGCAAGGTGGCGCTGCCGATGGCCGTCGCGACCGTGGCGCTGGTGCAGGTCTCGCAGTTCGTGGTGACCGTGCTGCTGCTGATCGTGATGTCGGTGTTCACCGGCGAGGGCGTGCTGGTCGAGCTGCCGTCGGCGTCGGTGCTGATCGCGCTGGGCGGCGTGGCCGCGGCAGTCGTCGCGGTCCTGCTGGTGCCGCGGGTGCGGCGGTGGGCGGTGGACTTCGCGCGGCCGCGCGTGCAGCAGGTGTGGCCGCGGCTGGCCTCGATGCTCTCGCACCCCGGACGCCTGGCCATGGGCATCGCGGGGAACCTCGTGATGACCCTGGGCTACGCGCTCACCTTCGACGCCTGCCTGCGAGCGTTCGGCGAGTCGCTCGCGCTGGTCGACGTCGCGCTGGTGTACCTCGTGGGGAACGCGCTCGGCGCGCTGATCCCCACCCCGGGCGGCCTGGGTGGTGTGGAGGGCGCCCTGACGGCCGGGCTCGCGGCGGCGGGGCTCTCCCCGGCGCTGGCCGTGTCCGGCGCGCTGCTGTACCGCGCGGTCACCTACTGGGGACGCATCCCGCTGGGCTGGGTGGCGATGAAGTATCTGGAGCGCAAGGGCGACCTGTGAGGCCGCCGGAGGGCAAGCCGGAGGCCCGGCACCCTCGAGGTGTGCCGGGCCTCCTTCGCCGAGCAACTCAGCATCGCTGAGCAGGTCAGCGTCGCGTCACTTCGCGACAGCCTTCTTCAGGAGCGAGCCCGCGCTGATCTTCACACCGAAGTTCGCGGGGATCTGGATCTCCTCGCCCGTCCGCGGGTTACGACCGGTCCGGGCGGCACGCTCGACACGCTCGGCCGAGAACAGGCCGGTGACCTTGACGGCCTCGCCCTTGCCGAGCGACTCGATCAGCACCTCCTGGAAGGCATCGAGCGCCTTGTCGGCGTCAGCCTTCGTGAGGCCGGACTTGGACGCGATGGCCGAGACGAGCTCGGTCTTGTTGAGCGACATGCGGTTCCCTTCTTCGGACACGAGTCGGCAGTCACGCCGACATCGATGTCCGATCATGCCAGCAGATCGGCAGAAAATCGCGAAGAACCGCATTTCTACCGCGAGTCGTCACGTGACGAAGACCTCACCAACGATTCACGAAGCTCCGCCGGAACTCCCGTGAATCGGCCGGGGAGCGGCTCGTGGCGTGCGTCTCAGTCCCCGCCGCCGCCGCTGCTGCTGCCGCTGTCGCCGCCGCCCGAACCGCCGTCGCTGCCGCCGTCACCGCCGAAAGGGCCCCACTTGCTGCCGTTGTCGCGGTCTCCGTCCGCAGCGCCGCTCACGGCGGAGGCGCCACCGTCATCGCCATGGCCGCGCCCACGCAGGCGCTCGTCGTCCTTCATCTTGCGACGCATGACGACAAGCATCATGATCACGACGGCGATCGCGCCGACCACCGCCAGACCGGTCGGAACCGCCGGAAACTCGCCGGGCGTGTCGGACGCCGCGTCGTCGCCGCCGGCCACCGCATCGGCGTCGGCGGGCGGAGCGTCGGCCGACTCCTCGACCTCGGGCTCCGCGAGCTCCTCCTCGATCGGCTCCGGAGGCTCCACGGCCTCGCCGTCGGCTTCCTCGGGACCGTCGACCGAGAACGTGAAGGCGCCCTCGAGCGGGTGCCCGTCGCCCGAGACGATGTGCCAGGCCACGTCGTAGTCGCCCGCGGGCAGCGTCGCCGGGACCGAGCCGGTCAGGACCGCTCCGTCGGCGGCGAGGTCCTGGAGCGCCAGGTCCGCGCCGTCGTCGCCGGTGAGGACGATCTCGGCACCCGTCTCCAGAGGTTCGCCGGAGAACGTCAGCGTGATCGCCTCGGGCGGGGCGTCGAGCACGTCGCCGTCGACCGGGTCGCTGGACAGGAACTGATCGTGCGCCGCCGCGGGCGGCGCGGTGGCCAGGAACATCGCCGTGAAGGTCAAGCAGGCGGCGAACGCCGCGACGAGCACGGCGACGGCACGGCCGGCCGGGCGTGGGAGGACGGCGACTCGCGGGGTGGCCGCGGCAACAACTTCAGGCATGGTCCGCACCCTACTCCGCGCTCCTGACACCCCCGTGCGGCACCCCGCACACCTCGGCGAGGCCACAGGTGATGTCGGTGGCTGCGTCTACGGTGTGTGAAGTTCCGCCGACCGAGAGCGAGCACCATGACCGAGCAGTCGTCCGCCGCACCACCGCAGAGCCGCCGCAACGTGGCCGCGCTGGTCGCGAGCAACCTCCTGGGCGGGATCGGTGTCGCCTCCGGAGCCGCGGTCGGTGCCCTGCTCGCGGAGCAGCTCGGCGGCACGGCCATGGGCGGCCTCGCGCAGGCGTCGAGCGTGCTCGGCGCGGCCGTGGCCGCCGTCCCGCTGGCGGCCCTGGCGGCCCGGCAGGGCCGGCGGCTGGCCTTGACCTGCGGATATGTTCTGGCGACGGTCGGTGGCCTGCTCATCATCGCCGCGGCCGTCCTGCACCAGGCCATGCTGTTCCTGGTCGCGATGGCACTGTACGGCGTGGCGATCGCCGCGAACCTGCAGTCCCGGTACGCCGCCGCGGACAATGCGAGCGGGGCGGCCCGCGGCCGCACCATGGCGATCGTCATCTGGGCGACGACGATCGGTTCGGTGGCCGGGCCGAATCTCGCCGCACCGGGGGCGGCGCTGGGCCGGCTGATCGCCGTTCCCACGCTGTCCGGTCCGTACGTCTTCGCGGTCGCCGGGTACCTGCTGGCCGGGCTGGTCGTCGGGCTGCTCTACCGCGACCCGGGAACGTCGCCGGTCGCTCCCGGAGCGACCGGATCCGGCCTGGCGGAGGCCGCAGCGGCAGAGGCCGGCACGGCAGGACCGTTCGAGGAGCGAGCCGGGACGGCGCACGCCCCCACCGCCGCGGCCGGGGAACGCCCCGCCACCGCACGAGGCGCGCTCGCCTGGGCCTGGGCTCACGGGCGGGCCCGGTTCGCGGTGGTGGCGATGGCGGTCGCGCACGCCGTGATGATCATGGTGATGGTCATGACGCCGCTGCACATGCAGCACGGCGGGATGTCGCTGGAGCTGGTCGGGATCGTGGTCAGCCTGCACGTGCTGGGTATGTTCGCGCTCAGCCCGGTGTTCGGCTGGCTGGCCGACCGCTGGGGCGCCGTACGGACTGCCGTCCTCGGGCTGGCGATGCAGGCGGTGTCCGTGGCGGTCGGCTTCGCCGCGGCGGTTCTCGCCGACGCGGGCTCGGCCGCGGAGCAGGTGGCGAGCATCGTGACCGCGGTCGCCCTGGTGCTGCTGGGCCTGGGATGGTCGGCTGCGGTCATCGCGACGTCAGCCCTGCTGGCCGGAATCGACGACCAGCGCGTCAGGGTGCCGCTGCAGGGCGCGTGCGACGCCCTGATGAACTACGCGGGCGCGGGCGCCGCCGCGCTCGCCGGGCCGGTGCTGGCCCTCGGCGGCTTCCAGGCCGTCAACGTCGCGGGAGCGATCCTGCTGGTCCCGGCCGTCGTCGCACTCGTCGCACGGGGGCGCACCCGGAGCAGCACGTGAGGCAGTTCAGCCCGCCGGGACGTTGCGCTCCAGCTCGGCCAGCCATGCCGTCGCCCGCGTGTCCGACGGCATCCGCCAGTCGCCGCGGGGGGAGAGCGTGCCGCCGGGCAGCACCTTCGGGCCGTTCGGGATCGCGGACCGCTTGAACTGGTTCGCGAAGAACCGGCGCAGGAAGACGTCCAGCCAGCGCCGGATGGTGACCAGGTCGTAGGCCGTCCGGTCGGCGTCGCGGTAGCCGGGCGGCCAGGCGCCGTCGTCGACGTCGCGCCACGCGTGCCAGGCGAGGAACGCGATGCGGCTCGGCCGCATCCCGTACCGCAGCGTCCAGAACAGCGAGAAGTCCTGCAGCGCGTACGGCCCCACGGACGCCTCCGTGGACTGGGGCGCCTCACCCTCCCGGGTCGGGACGAGCTCCGGCGTGATCTCCTGCTCGAGGATCTCGGCGAGCACCGTGTTGGTCTCCGAGCCCGCAGCCCCGAGCTGCTCCGTGTCGATCGCCCACCGGACGAGGTGCTGGATCAGCGTCTTCGGCACGCCGGTGTTGACCGCGTAGTGCGACATCTGGTCGCCGACGCCGTACGTCGCCCAGCCGAGCGCCAGCTCCGACAGGTCACCGGTGCCGAGGACGATGCCGCCACGGTGGTTCGCGAGCCGGAACAGGTAGTCGGTCCGCAGGCCGGCCTGCACGTTCTCGAAGGTGACGTCGTACTGCTCGGCGCCCGCCGAGTAAGGGTGGTCGAGATCCTTGAGCAGCTGCTCGGCGGCGGGCTTGATGTCGAGCTCCTCGAACGTCACGCCCAGCGACCGTGACAGCCGGGTCGCCCGCTCCTTCGTCGCCGACGACGTCGCGAAGCCCGGCAGGGTGAACGCGTGGACGTCGTCGCGCGGCCGCCCGAGCCGGTCCATCGCCTTGGCCGCCACGACCAGCGCGTGCGTCGAGTCGAGCCCACCGGACACCCCGATGATCACCTTCGGCGAGCCGATCGCCGTGAGCCGCCGCTCCAGACCGCTGACCTGGATGTTGTACGCCTCGTAACAGTCCTGGGCGAGGCGTTCGGCCCGAGAGGGCACGAACGGGAAGCGGTCGACGGTGCGCCGCAGGCCCACATCGCCCGACGGCGGCGCCACGGTGAAGGCGACCTCGCGGAACGTGTCCGGTGACGCGGCGCGCCACGCCGGGGCCACGCCTGCCGTGCTGCCCGCGCCGTCACCCCCTCCGGCCCAGTCCGTACCCAGGCCACGACCGGCGCCGTCCACGATCCCGAGCGCCCCGGCGTTGTCCTCGAACGTCCCCTGCCGGAGCCGTTCCTGCCGGAGCCGGTCCAGGTCGACGTCGACGACCGTACGGCGCGGTCCGTCCGGGAAGCGCTCCGTCTCCCCCAGCAGGTCGCCGCACTCGTAGACCATGGTCTGACCGTCCCAGGACAGGTCGGTGGTGGACTCGCCCTGCCCGGCCGCCGTGTAGACGTAGGCGGCGTTGCAGCGCGCGCTCGCGCTGCGCACCATGAGCCGCCGGTCCTCGGCGCGCGCCACGGTGACGGGGCTGGCACTGAGATTGAGCAGCACGGTCGCGCCCGCCAGGGCGGCACGGGCCGACGGCGGCACGGGGACCCACATGTCCTCGCAGACCTCGACGTGGACGGCGAGGCCTGGCACGTCCTCGGCGCGGAAGAGGAGGTCGGTGCCGAGCGGCACGTCCTGGTCGAGGATCCGGGTCGTACCGCCCCGGACCTCGGAGCCGGGCGCGAAGTGCCGCTTCTCGTAGAACTCACGGTAGTTCGGCAGGAAGGACTTCGGCGCGACCCCGAGGACGCGCCCGCGATGCACGACGACGGCGCAGTTCAGCAGCCGGTTCCCGGACAGCAGCGGCGCGCCGACAACGATCACCGGGGCCAGGTCCGCACCCTCGGTGAGCAGGTGCCGCAGGGCGTCCAGGACGCCGTCGAGCAGCGTGTCCTGCAGCATCAGGTCGTCGATTGCGTAGCCGCTCAGGCACAGCTCGGGGAACACGGCGACGGCAACACCCTCGTCGTGGCAGGCACGCGCCTGCTCCAGGACGGCCGCGGCGTTGGCAGCCGGGTCGGCCGGCGTGACCGGGACGGTGCAGGCCGCGACCCGGGCGAAGCCCTGGGCGTACGCGTTGTAGAAGTCCACGACTCCGAGTCTAGGTTCGGGACTCCCCGGCCGACGCGCTCCGCACCCCGGCCGCCCCGTGGACACCACCGACCCGCCCCCCGACCACGCCATCCCGGCGACCACGCCATCGTGCGCCGTGGGAGCGCAGCCACCACGCACGATGGCGGGTCGCCGTCCGGATCGGGCTGGTGGGCGCGGTGGGGCGGTGGGCGGTGAGGCGGTGGGGCGGTGGGGCGGTGGGGCGGTGGGGCCGGCCTACGGCTGCGCCGGCGCCGGCTTGCGGCGGAAGGAGCGGAAGAACGGGTAGGCGAAGGCCAGCGTCCAGACGAGGAAGAACACGGCGAGGATCACGTTGCCGGCCGGGCTGTAGTCGGCCTTCTCCTCGGCGTCGGTGACCGCCATGACCGTGCCGCCCGGGTCGGCGGCGTCGTACACGACCTCGAACGAGCCTTCGTAGGGGGCGGGCGCGGGCGCCCAGGTCTCCTGGTACGCCGTCTTCGGCGCGCCCTCGGGGGCGTTGAGGTCGAGGGTCTGCGTGCCGTCGGGGAGGCTGACCGACGCGCGCACCTGCGGGTCCATGATCTCCCGCTTGTCGGGGGCGTCGCTCCGGTTCCGTTCGCGGACCGGCGCCTGCCCCTCCGCGGCCGTCGCGGTCACGCGCTCGCCGTCGGAGAGGAGCCCTTCGGCGTTCCTGGCGTCGCGCATCCCGAACGGGACGAGCGCCAGGAGAGTCACCATCAGGACGGCCCCGACCACGAAGAGCAGCCGGATGATGCGCGTGCCCCAGGTGTCCCCGAGGAACGTGCCGAGGTTGGAACGTCGGGATGCCACGTCGAGTCTCCTTCGAGTAAAAAATCCGCCCGGCGGATCCTATCGACTGCGTCCCGCACGGGCTGCGCGATGATGTTTCCCATGACCACTCGCTCCAGCGTCGCCATCACCGGCGCCCACGTCGTCCCTGTCGCCTCCGCACCCATCGAGAGCGGCACCGTGCTGATCCAGGACGGCGTGATCACCGCTGTCGGACCGGACGTCGTGGTTCCTGAGGGCACTCCCACCGTCGACGGGCGCGGGAAGTGGCTCCTTCCCGGCTTCGTCGAGGCGCACGGGCACATCGGCATCCACGAGGAGGGCGTCGGTTGGGCCGGCGACGACACCAACGAGATGACCGATCCGAACGGCGCCGCGCTGCGCGCGCTGGACGCGGTGAACATCGAGGACGAGGGCTTCCGCGACGCCCTCGCCGGCGGTGTGACCAGCGCGGTCATGAAACCGGGGTCCGGCAACCCGATCGGCGGCCAGACCATCGCGATGAAGACCTGGGGCGGCCGGGTCATCGACGAGCAGGTCATCAGCGACTCGGTCTCCGTGAAGTCCGCGCTCGGCGAGAACCCCAAACGCGTCTACGGCGAGAAGAAGACGCTGCCGTCCACCCGCCTCGGCACGGCCGTCGTGATCCGCAAGGCGTTCGTCGACGCGCAGAACTACGTCGCGAAGCGCGACGCCGCCGCTGCCAAGGGCGAACCGTTCGAGCGCGACCTGGGCAAGGAGACCCTCGCCCGCGTGCTCGCGGGCGAGCTCGCCTGGGACCAGCACGCCCACCGGGCCGACGACATCGCCACGGCCATCCGGCTGTCCGAGGAGTTCGGCTACCGCCTCGTGGTCAACCACGGCACCGAGGGCCACCTGATCGCCGACGTCCTCGCCGAGAAGGACATCCCTGTCATCTACGGCCCGATGTTCACCTCGCGCTCCAAGGTCGAGGTCCGCCACCGCACGAACGCGAACATCGCGAAGATGGCCGCGGCCGGCGTCCGCGTCGCGATCACCACCGACCACCCGGTCATCCCCATCGACTTCCTGGTGCACCAGGCGTCGTTCGCGGCCCGCGACGGCCTCCCGCGCGACACCGCGCTCCAGGCGATCACCACGAACCCGGCGTCCTTCCTGGGGCTGGGCGACCGGGTCGGCGCCATCCGGGAAGGGCTCGACGGCGACGTCGTCCTCTGGTCCGGCGACCCGTTCGACTCCGGCCAGCGCGCCGAGCAGGTCTTCATCACCGGGACCGAGGTCTACCGCTGGGACCAGGAGGCCGACGACGGCCGCGGCGACCGCCGCGTCACGGAGCGCACGGCCCGCTTCGCCTGAGAAGCCGGCGCCGGAGCCCGGTGCGGAGGCCGTGCCGGGCACCGGCACGAATCCGTAGCCGGGCGACGTCCCCGGGCCCGCGGCCGGACGCGTGCGCGGCATCCGCGGCGGAGCACCTCCGCGGTACCGGGCAGGACGGCACCCCAGGGTGACGCGTCCGGCCCGGTACCCGGCTAGCGTGGCGAGCATGTCGCTCGACCAGGGACGCCGCCCGCTTCCGGCCACCGGGGACCGCGGGCCGCTGGACCGGCGCCGCGGACGGATCTTCGTCGCGATCGCCCTCCTGGCCGTGACCACGCTGGGCAGCCTGGCCTCCAGGTCGGTCCAGCCCGAGGCCCGGCCGCCAGACGGCGGAACCCTGGCGCTGCTCCTGGTCACGCCGACCGTGATCGTCTTCCTCCTGCCCCGCCGCCCTGCCACCGCAGCGGCAGTCTCGGTCGGCGCCACCGGTGCCTACCTCCTCGCCGGCTACCCGTGGGGCCCGGTGATCGCCGGACCCGTCGTCCTGCTGGGGGCGATCGTCCTCAGCGGCCCCGCACGGCGGGGCCGCCTGATCGCCTGGTCCGGTGCCGCGCTGCTGCTCGGCGCGGTCGTGACCGCGGGGGTCCTCGCGCCACCCGTCTGGCAGGAGTCGGGCTTCGGCGGGCCGGGCCGCTCGGGCGGCTGGGGCCCGCACGGCGGTCCTTCCCGCATCCCGGCCGGCGACGGCGTCGGCGACGCCCCGGCCACCACGGTGGGTCTCTCCCCGGTCGGCCTCGGTGCGGGCACCGCCTGGACCGTCGTCGCGCTCCTCGTGGCGGGCGGCATCCGGGACCGGGCCGCCCGGCGGGCCGCTGCCCGCGCCGCCGAGCGGGAGACCGCCGCCGAGCGGGAGCGCACCGCCGTCACGGCAGAGCGCCTGCACATCGCCCGCGAGCTGCACGACGTCCTCGCCCACTCGCTGTCCGGCATCAACGTGCAGGCGGGCGTCGGCCTGCACCTGCTGGACCGCGACCCGGGCCAGGCCCGCGGCGCCCTCACGTCGATCCGCGACACCAGCCGCGACGCCCTCGCCGAGGTCCGTACCGTCCTCGGGATCGTCCGCAGGGAGCCGGACGAGGAGCCTCCGCCGGCGACCGCGGGCACGAGCCGCGCCGCCGGGAGCGCCGAGACCGGCCGCGACGGGCCACCTGAGGACCCCGGACCGCCGTCGTCCGCCGACGCCGGCGGCCCGCCGCTCGCCCCGACCTGGAACCTGTCAGGGCTGGAGCGGCTCGCCGCGCAGACGCGCGCCGAAGGGCTGACGGTGACGCTGGAGGTCGAGGCACGCGGGCTCCCGGACCCGGTCACGGGTGCGGCGCACCGCGTGGTGCAGGAGGCGCTGACCAACGTCCGGCGCCACGCGGCCGGCGCCACACGCGTCGCCGTCTCGGTACGGCGCAGCGGCACGTCGTGCCTGGTCGTGGTGTCCGACGACGGGCGCGGCGAACCCGGCACCCGCGGTGGCGGGTACGGCCTGCGCGGCATGCGGGAACGGGTCGAGGCGCTCGGGGGCACGCTCGAGACCGGCCCCGACGACGTCGGCTGGCTGGTCCGGGCGTCGTTCCCGCTCCCCGGCGACCGTCCCGGCCACCGGGCGACCGGCGTCGAGACGGCGGGCGGCACCGCACCCGTGCACCACCCGCCGCGGCCCGACACACCTCGGCACCACACACCTCAGCACGACCCGACAGCCGAGGAGACCGAGTGATCGACGTCCTGCTCGCCGACGACCAGGCCCTGGTCCGCGGCGGATTCCGGGCCCTGGTGGACTCCGAGCCGGACATGCACGTCGTGGCCGAGGCCGCGACCGGCGACGCCGCCGTCGCCCTGACGCTGGAGCACCTGCCCGACGTCGTCCTCATGGATATCCGGATGCCCGGCGCCGACGGCCTGGCCGCGACCCGCCGGATCGCCGCGGACCCGCGCGCGGGCGCCGTGCACGTGGTCGTGGTGACCACCTTCGAGCTCGACGAGTACGTCACCGAGGCCATCCGCGCCGGGGCAGCGGGCTTCCTGGTGAAGGACACCGACCCGGCCGACCTGGTGCGGGCGGTGCGGGTCGCGGCGTCGGGGGAGGCGCTGCTGTCGCCGAGCGTGACGCGCCGGCTGCTCGCGCGGGTCGCCGGGGCGGCGCGGGACGTCGAGGCGCCGGCCGGGCTGGACGACCTCACGCCCCGCGAGCGCGAGGTCCTGGTGGAGGTCGCGGGCGGGCTGGCGAACGACGAGATCGCCCGCAAGCTCTACCTGTCGGAGTCCACGGTGAAGACGCACGTGTCGCGGGTGCTCACGAAGCTCGCCGCGCGGGACCGCGCGCAGCTCGTGGTGGTCGCGTACGAGTCCGGCCTGGTCCGCCCGGGCTGGGAAGCCAGGCCCTGACCGCGGTACGCACGGGGTACCCGGGACGGTACGGAGGGCGGACGACGGCGGGCCCCGCGCGGACGACGCTGGTGGTGCGGCCGGAGATCCGGCCGCCGGTGCGGACAGCACCGTGGTTCGCGGCCCAGGGCCGCACACTCCGGAGGTCGACATGATCACGATGACCGAGGTGGCCCAGGTCGCCACTCACATGCCGCACGGCGGCTGGGGCGGCGGCCCCGGCTGGTTCATCATCTTCCCGATCCTGTGGTTCCTGCTCGTCGCGGCGATCGTCTTCATGGTCGCCCGCGGCGCCCGGCGGGGCTTCCGCCAGGGCCCGCCGTGGGCGCGGCAGGGCGCGGGCCCCGACCCGGTGGCGATCCTCGGCGAGCGCTACGCGCGCGGCGAGATCGAGGAGTCGGAGTACCGCAGCCGTCTCGCGGTCCTGCGCCCGTCCACGAACCCGGGCGAGGGCAAGGGCTGACGCGGCGCGTCCACGGACCGTCGCCGGCGCGGCGTCGTGAGCGAACGACGACGCCGCGCCGGGACGTCGGGCCGGGAATCGGCAAGGAACGACCGTGCGGCTGGCATGAACCCGCCATCCAGAAGGTTTGGAGACGTAACACGGTGGGGTGAGAATTTTGCCCATGCGTACCCCCATCATCGCTGCGGCCGTCGCGGGCACACTCCTGCTCAGCGGCTGTTCCGTGTCGGCCGCCTCAGCAGACGGCACGACCAGCACCCCCGAACCCTCTTCCTCCGGCGAGAGCCGCCTGGACCTCGCGGCTCCGGACACCGCGATCGCCCTCTCCCAGGAGTACGACGTCATCGGCGCGTGCGACGCCTTCTTCGGCGGCAACCAGCCGTTGTCGATCAAGGCGCGCACGCTGGCACCGGTCGTCGCCAAGCCGCTCGACCCGGCCACCACGCTGGGCAAGGTGTCCAAGGTGAGCAACCAGATCTCCTCGTTGATCGGTCTCTCCCCGGCCGGCATCTCCAGGCACCTGGAACGGATCCGGACCCCGTTCGACCAGGCGAAGCAGGGCGCCACGGCCCGCCCGCAGGACGTGGTGACCGGGATCGAGGCCTTCAAGGCCGAGTGCGCCCAGGAAGGGTGGACACCCGGCTCCTGACGCGACGGGCCGAACGCCGGGGCCCTCGACCCGGCACCGAGCCCTCGACGCACGCCGTGCGTCGAGGGCTCTGCCGTTCGCCGTCAGCTCCCGGTCAGGAAGTCCCGCATGATCGGGCCTGCCGTCGTCGAACCGAAGTCGCCGTCCTCGACGAACACGGCCACCCCGATGTCGCCCTTGACCGCGACCATCCACACGTTGGTCAGGCCGCCGTTGCCCTCGGCGCTGCCGGTCTTCGCGCCGACCACGCCGGGCACGCCGCTGAGGGCGTCCCTCGCGGACCCCACCTCGACGACCCCGGCCATGAGCTCGCGGAGCGTGGCGGCCTCGTCACCGGTCAGGCTGCTCGGCGACTCCTCCACGTCCTCGGTGTCGTCCGTGACCACGAGCGACGGCGCCACGGTCCGCCCGCCGGCGACGCTCGCCCCGACCGTCGCCATCGCCAGCGGCGAGGCGAGCACCCGCGCCTGCCCGATGAACGACGCCGCGTGGTCCGCGTCGCCGGAGTCGTCAGCGGGGATCTCGCCCAGGTAGCCGCTCGCCCCGAGCCGCGCCCCCTCCAGCCCGAACCCGAGCGACGCCGCGGCGTCGTGCAGGTCCTGCTGCGAGACCAGGTCGTGCTGCCCCACCATCGCGGTGTTGCACGAGTGCGCGAACGCGGTGCGGAACGGCACCTCGCCGGTGGCGCTCTGCGGGTAGCCGTCGACGTTGTCGAACTCCTTGCCCACCACGATCCTGTCCGGGCAGGAGACCTCGGTGTCCGGTGTGAGCCCGTTGCGGAGCATCCCGAGTGCGGAGGCGATCTTGAAGGTGGAGCCCGGCGGGTACTGGCCGAGCATCGCCGTGTTGTACCCCTCGCTCCCCGGCCCGGACGCCGCCGCCAGCACGCCACCGCTCTTGCCGTCGACGGCGACGATCGCGCTCGGCGACCTCTCGTCGGCGTCGGCCAGCACGCGTTCGGCGTGCTCCTGCATGGCCACGTCCAGGGTCAGCCGGACCTGCTCCCCGTCCTGCGCCTCGACCGACCACAGCTCGCGGGGATCGTCGTCGCCCTCAGGATTCTTGGCGGAGACGCGGATGCCCGGCGTGCCGCCGAGCTGCTCGTCGTAGGCGGCCTGCAGGCCGGAGACGCCGACGACGTCCCCGACGGAGATCCGCCCTTCGGAGTTCTCGATGATCTCCGCGGTGGCCTCGCCGGTGGTGCCGAGGATCGGCCGGGCGAAGTCTGCGGTCGGCGCGAGCGCCCGGGTCCCCGGGATGAGCAGGACGCCCGGGGTCGCCTCGAGTGCGTGCACGTTGTACCCCGAGTCGTTCTTGCGCAGCACGATCGCCTGCACGAACGCCTTGGCGCCGGACTGCTCGGTGCGCCGCACGAGGTCGTCGCTCGCCGCGCCGCCGAAGTCCAGCAGGTTCGCCAGCGTCCGCGCCGTCGACTCCCACTCGGACGGCTCCACCCGCGACTTGTCGACGCCGACCGTCAGCACGTCACGCTCCGTCACGATCGTGTCGCCGCCGGCGCCGACGATGTCCGCACGCACGGGATCGACCCGTTCGACGGCCAGCCGCTCCCCGCCCTTCAGCCCGGGTGCGAGGATCGACGGTGCCCAGGCGGCACGCCACGTGCCGGGCTCCTGCCCGTCCGCGCCCGGGTAGATGAACTCGACGTCGGTGGTGTACTCCCAGGCGTCCTTGTCGGTGACCGGCCAGGACCAGGCGTAGGTGGCGGTGAAGGACGCCGTCCCGTCGTCGTTCCGCTCGACCGGCGTCGTCTCCCCGAGGGTGACCTGGGGCCCGTCGGTGGACTCCTTCAGGTTCGCGAAGACCGCGGCGTACTGTTCCTCCGGCACCACCGAGGTGCTGGTGGTCACCGGGACGTCGACGAGCTCACCCGAGGCCAGCGCGGCACCGAACGTCTCGGCGGGCTCGGCCCCGGGCGGAACCGGGGGCTCGCGCAGCAGGAGCCACGCCGACACGCCGAGCGCGGCCAGCGCCAGCACCGACGCGATCCCGATCACGATGCCCGTACGACGCCGCTTCGGCGCCACCACGGGCGGCGGCACGACGTACGACGGGGGTTCGTCGGCGGGCGGCGGGACGGGGTTCGGCTCGGTCTCGTTCGGTCCGTGTGCGGGCTCCACGGTGCGAGGCTAGTGGAGCACCCTGATCAGTTCATGCACCAGCGCCGAAGATTCCCGGGTGAAACCGTGGCACGTGCCGCGCGGGGCCCGCACGTCGCGGCGTCACACCGCCCGGGCCTCCTTGACCACTTCGCGCCACTCGGCCGGGTCCAGCGCGGCGCCGTCGTACGCGGCTCCCGCCCAGCGGCGGGTGTCGTCGACGGTGGCGGCGAGCAGGTTGCGCAGCCGCGCGTCGACGTCGGGCACGAACGCCTCGGAGATCCCCTGGACCGCCGTGGACACGACGCTCGGGGCGGCGTCCCGCACGAAGCGCTTGGGCCGCACCGTGGTGCCCGCACAGAACCGCTCCGCCCACGCGGCCGTCCTCGGGACCGCCTCGAGCGCCTCGGCCGACTCCGGCGCGAGGGTTCCGGGCGGCCGTTCGTCGAGGACGTCGAGCATGCGCTCGGCACCGTAGACGGCGACGGCGAGGGTCTGCTGCCGGTCGGCCGGTGAGATCGGCAGCGCGGTCTGGGCGGCGCGCAGCGCGATACGGACGTCCCATCGCGGGTCGTCGCTGGTCAGGCCGATCACGGACGGGATCAGTGGAGCCAGTTGCGGACGTGCGTTGTCCGAGGTCAGGTCGTTGACTGCCCGCGCGAGCATGGCCACCAGCGGATGGGTGCACGACGGGTGGTCGCTCCATCTCTCTCCCGCGAGGAAGGATGCGAGCTCCATGAAGCAGGCACCCTTCTTGGGGTTCCGGTGCTTGCCGCGTCCGAGCATCGGCAGGATGTCAAAGGTTCCAGCGCTTCCGGTCACGATCCACCCCCACTGTGGTTCGATGCTTCGTCCAGTGTGCGCGCGGTGTGACGTGGATCGCAATACCTAGACAAACGTTCGGCCCGTCGTCGGCCGCTCCGGGCGCGCCATCCTGCGGCTCCACGTGGTCAACAGGCGAGACCGGATGTTTCCCGGAATACTGGAAAGATGCCGACGGACCTCCAGGCTGTGAACGACCTGGCGCACGTCGGCCTCGGTCTCCAGGTCGCCGACGAAGCCTTCGACCGATTCGCCCGGCTGGTGCGCCGTCACCTGGAGGTACCCGCGGCCGCCGTGGCGATCCTGGCCGATGACGACTTCGCTCCCGCCGACGCCGACGGCACCGTGGACCGCGCGGGGAGCTCGACCTCTCCGGGGGACGAGGCCCTCCGCGTCCGGAACGAGCTGGTGCTGCCTGTCGTCAAGGCGGATGCGCCGGTGGTCGTCGAGGACGTGCGTGAGGACCCGGCGTTCCGCGACTGTCCCGTGATGCGGGAGCTGGGGGTCGTCGCGTACGTGGGCTTCCCGGTGCACGACCTGCGACGGCGCCCGATCGGCGCCCTGATCGCGGTGGACGAGCGCCCGCGCGCCTGGTCCGAGGACGCCCTCGCGACCCTCGAGGACCTCGCCGCCGCGTGCAGCGCGGAGGCCCGGCTCCAGGCCGAGCGGCAACGCGCCCGCCGGGTGCAGCACGCGGCGGTCCGCGCGAACCGGCGCAGCCGCTTCCTCCTGTCCCTCAGCGAGGCGTTCGCCGGCGCGCAGTCCGTGAACGACGTCGACGCGATCATCGCCGACATCGGCACCACCGGCGTCGGCGCCCGCTACTGCGGCCTCGCCCTCGTCGACACCGACCGACGCGGGATCACCTACACCTCGCTGGCCCACGTCGAGCCCGGTTTCCCCGCGGCGCACCGGCACGCGAAGCTCTCCGAGGCGCGCCCCGCCTGCGAGGTGGTCCGTACCGGCAAGCCACAGTTCTTCGCGTCGGAGGAGGAGATGGCCGACGCCTTCCCGTCGGTCGCTCCGTACACGGGCCAGGGGATGGGCGCACGCGCCTTCCTCCCGGTGCTCTCGCCGAGCGGCACCGCGTTCGGTATCCGGCCGGGCGGGGTGGTCGGTGTCGTCGTCTTCGTCTGGGAGCGGAACGCACGCAACGACCAGGACATGTTCGCGCTCGGCGCCGCCCTCGCCCAGTACGCGGGAGACGCGCTGGAACGCGCCTGGCTGCTCGACGAGCGCCGCCGGGCCGCGACCACCCTGCAACGCTCCATGCTCAGCCGGCTGCCGCAGATCGCCCGCCTCGACCTCGCCTGCACCTACTCCCCGGCCACCCGGTCGGACCAGGTGGGCGGGGACTGGTACGACGCCGTCCGGCTGGACGACGACGCGTCCATCCTCATGGTCGGCGACGTCACCGGGCACGACATGCACGCCGCCGCCACCATGGGGCAGCTCCGCTCCCTGCTCCGCGCCCTCGCGTGGAGCCACGACGCCACGCCGTCGGAGCTCCTGCGCCTGCTCGACAAGGCCAACGACGGCCTGGGCCTGCACGCGTCCGGCACGGGCGTGCTCGTCCGGCTGGACCGCGTCAACGGCGGGGGCGGCACCTACGAGATGACGTGGTCGAGCGCCGGGCACCCACCGCCCCTCGTGCTCCGCCAGGACGGCCACGTGGAGCGGCTCGACGCGCGCAGCGACATGATGCTCGGCGTCGTCCCGGGCCACCTGCGCACGGACCACGCGACGCTGCTGCGCCCGGGCGAGACCCTCCTGCTGTACACCGACGGGCTCACCGAGCAGCGGTCCGCGTCCGAGGACGAGGCGCTCGCCCGCCTCGAGAAGACCTTCGCCGCGCTGGCGGACACGGCGACCGCCGCTCTCCCGATCACGCTCGTCCGCCGGCTGATCGGGCAGGAGCAGCACGACGACGTCGCCGTGCTCGCCGTGCGCGTGCGGGCCCGGGTGACGGCGAGCAACCGGGCGGAGCCCGGGACCGCACGGGCGGGGCGCAAGATCGCCGACCTGTCGGACCTCGCCCCGGCCCGGCTCTGGATCGACGACATGCTCGAGACCTGTGGCGTCACGCTGGCCCGACGCCGCACGATCACGCTGCTCGCGTCCGAGATCCTGACGAACGCGCTGGACCACGGCACGACGCCGATCACCGCAGAGGTCGACGTGGACGCGAAGCGGGTCCACATCGGCGTGCGCGACGCGTCGCCCGAGCTGCCGCAGCCCCGGTCACCGGCCGCACGGGAGCTCGGCGGGCGCGGGATGCAGCTCCTGGAACGTCTGGCCTCCCGCTGGGGCGTCGAGGAGCACGTCGACGACGGGCCGGACGGCGGTGCCGCGGACAGCCGGCGGGGGCGCGGGCGGGGCAAGACCGTCTGGTTCGAGATCGACCGCGGGTAGGTCGCTGCCGGGCCGCCGCCGGCCGCGCCGGGCCGCGGGATCACGGGGCGGGAGCCGCCCGCACCAACCAGTGGAGCGAATCTCTCGGCAATGTCAGACCCTCGGCGTAGCGTGTGATTCATGGCACAGACGACGGGCGTCGCACTCGGCGCCGGCGAGATCGATCCGGAGCTCATCGCGGGGCTGGAGAAGCACCGCCGCGAGCTGACCGGCTACTGCTACCGCATGCTCGGCGGCGCGTTCGACGCCGAGGACGCGGTCCAGGAGACGCTGCTGCGCGCGTGGCGCTCCTACGACCGTTTCGAAGGACGCTCGTCGCTGCGCACCTGGCTCTACCGGATCGCGGGAAACGTCTGCCTCGACATGCTCGGCTCCGCCCGGGCAAAGCGCGAGAGGCCGATGGGCCTGGGTGCGGCGTCCGCGCCGGTGATGGAGAGCCTCGCGGCCGAGCTGCCCGAGGAACGGTGGATCGAGCCGGTCCCCGACGATCGGGTGCTGCCCGGCCCCGGCGACCCGGCGAACACGGCGATCGCGCGCGAGTCGGTCCGCCTCGCGTTCGTCGCAGCGCTCCAGACGCTGCCGGCGAAGCAGCGCGCCGTGCTGGTGCTGCGCGAGGTGCTGCGCTGGCCGGCCGTGGAGGTCGCGGAGCTGCTGGAGACGTCGGTCGCGTCGGTGAACAGCGCGCTCCAGCGGGCCCGGGCCACGCTGGCGGACCGCGCGCTCGACCTGGACGCGGCGACCAGCGCCCCGCAGACCGAGCGGTCCGAGGCCGAGGGCGCCCTGCTGGAGCGCTACATCGACGCGTTCGAGCGGTACGACATGGACAGCCTCAGCGCGCTGCTCCGCGAGGACGCCGTGATGAACATGCCGCCGTACGCCATGTGGCTGCAGGGCGTGGCGGACATCAAGGCCTGGATGCTCGGCGTCGGCTCGGGCTGCCGCGGCTCCCGGCTCGTGCCCGTGCGCGCGAACGGCTCGCTCGCCTACGGGCAGTACCGGCCCGACCCGGGCGGCGGCTGGTTCCCGTGGGGCCTCGCGGTCCTGGAGAACGACGGCGAGAAGATCACGGGCATCACCACGTTCCGCTCCCCGGAGCGACTGTTCCCGCTGTTCGGCCTTCCGGAGCATCTCGACTAGGGCATCCTGGTGACGCGGGTCACACGGCCCGATAGCCTCGGGGCGTGATGATGAGATCCGTGGTGGTCGGCGTGGACCACCGGCAGCCGGACCTCCCGCGCCGAGCAGCGTCGCTCGTGCAGAGCCTGGGAGGTTCGCTCGTGGAGATCGTCTGCCTGTGGGTGGACGAGACCGCGGTGACCGAGACGAACGGCTTCGTCGTGTCCGTCGACCCAGACATCGTGATGTCCGACGACCAGTACGCCGCCGACGTGCTGGACGGGCTGAACCGGTCGATGGCCGACGTCGGGCTCCCCTGGTCGGCCGTCCGCGGCGCGGGCGACCCGGCACGGGAGCTGTCCCGCGTCGCCGACGAGGTGGACGCCGCGATGATCGTGATCGGCGCCCGCCGGGCGGGGCTGCGGGGCTGGGCGACGAGCGTGGTGGGTGGCACGGTGGCCGGGCACCTCGTCCACGACCAGCGCCGTCCGCTGGTGGTCCTCCCGGAGCAGCACCGGGCGGCGGACGATGCGGGGGACGCGTGAGCGTCACACCCGGACGACGCGAACCCGGCACGGGCACCACAGCGGGGATCGGCGCGCATGCGGCATCGTGGTCCTCGATGAACGGACAGCGCCCTGGGACCTCCCCGGCGCCCCCGCCCGTGGCGGACGGGCGCCGCAGACGGCCTGCCCACCGGCGCCCTGCGCTGATCGGCCTGGTCGCCCTCGGCGGCGGTCTCGGCTCCGCCGCGCGGTACGGCGTCGAGGCCCTCCTCCCTGCCGACGGCGCGACGGGCGGCTGGCCCCTGGCCACGCTCGCGGTCAACCTTCTCGGTGCGTTCGCCCTCGGTCTCGGCCTGGAAGCGCTCGCGCGGCTCGGCAGGGAGACTCCGCTGCGACGCAACGTGCGCCTCGCGGGCGGCACCGGGTTCCTCGGCGGATTCACGACGTACTCGGCCCTCGCGCTGGAGACGGAACGCCTGCTGGCCGGCGGCCAGGCGGGCGTCGCCGTCGCCTACGTGCTGGTCACGCTCGCGCTGGGCGCGACGTGCTGCCTGGCAGGGGTCGTGCTCGGTGACCGGGCCGGAAGCGCCTACCTGCGCCGCGCCGGCGCGACGGCGGGGACGGAGGCAGCAGGATGACCGGCCTGCTCCTCGTGGCAGCCGGCGGCGCGGTCGGAGCCGCCGCGCGGTTCGTGCTGGACGGCGAGATCCGCACCCGCCACCGCGGCGCGTTCCCGTGGGGTACGTTCACGGTGAACGTGCTGGGTTCGCTGCTCATCGGCGTCGTGGCCGGGTTCGTACTGTTCGGCGGGCACGGCGCGGACGCCGTCGAGCCCTGGCGCCTCGCCCTGGCCACCGGGCTGTGCGGCGGATTCACCACCTTCTCCACCGCCATGGTCGAGACGGTGCGCCTTGCCCGGTCGAACCGGGCCCGACAGGCGCTGGTCAGCGCGGTCGGCACACTGGTGGCCACCGTCGCCGCGGTCGCGTGCGGGATCGCCGTCGTCGGCCTGGTCGCCTGACCGCTCCGCACGCCCAGGGCCCCGGGCACCCGACCGGCCCGCACACGCCCCGTGCACGAGGACGGGCGGGCACTCGCGCATCGCGGGCGCCCGCCCGTCGTCACCGGTGACGCATGCTCAGGAGGACGAACAGCTCGCGCTCGGCGTGCTGGTGTTCCCGTTCGAGTAGAGCGTGATCCCGAAGTTGTTGCCGTTCCCGTTGGGTCTGGCGGTCAGGGTGCCGGAGGTGCCGCTGACGCTCGCGTTCCACGAGTTCTGCAGCGACTGGCCGGAGCCCGTGTTGATCGTGACCACCCAGTTGTTCGAGCCGGTCACGTTGAAGGTGGTGTTGAAGCGGTCGCCCCACGACTCGGTGCGGGTCGTGGTGACGTTGCACGACCCGTCGCCTCCGCCACCCGGGTTGCCGCCGCCCCCGCCGCCGGAGCCCTCGGACACCGAGACGTTGGAGCTGCCGCTGGACTGGTAACCCTCGGTCGCCATGATCTGGTAGTAGTGGTTGCCCAGGTTGAGGCCGTTCTGGGCCCACGCGTTCGCGTGGTTCTGGAAGCTGATCGTGCCGCTGGTCCGCTTCGACGTCCGGACGCTCCAGTACTGGTAGAAGGTCGCGGTCCCGTCGATGGACGGCTGGTTGACCCGCTGGGTGCGGTAGATGTCGTAGGTGCCGCCGTCGCTGTTGACCGTGCCGTAGTAGTTGGCGTTGCCCGGCGGCCGCCAGGAGCCCCAGGACTCGATGACGTAGTACTCGACCAGCGGGTTGCGGGTCCAGCCGTACAGGGTGAGGTAGGAGTTGCCGCTGGGGTTGTACTGGGCCGAGTAGTTCACCACCCGGCTGCTGCTGCCCGGGTTCCAGCCCTTGCCGGCCACGAAGTTGTTGGTGCCGTTCCACTGCGTGGAGTAGTTGCCACCCGAACCGAGGTTCATCGAGACCGAGCCCTGCGTGTCGGTCCAGAACGAGTAGAAGTACCCGCCGTGGTTGCCCTCCTCGTTCGTGTCGACGGCCGCGGCGGGGTTGCCCGCGGTCACGACCAGTGCGAGCGCGGCCGCCGCGCTCGCCAGCGCCTGGGCCAGACGGCGACGCCGCCCGGGTCCGGATCTGGTGTTAGTAAACGATTTCGACATCGTCTCGCACTCCCTTGTGCCGCATTGGATGAATCGCGTCCGCCCTTCCGCAGTGGTCAGTTTTCGATCCGCTTGGTGGTCGGGTCAAGAATTCAAACGTTTAGCATGCATGATTCGATAGTTTTAGGTACTTTCGTGAAACGGCCGATCGGTCGGCATGGGCCGCCCGGTGGCAGGCTGGGGACCATGAGCCTGATGCTGCTCGACACCGCGAGCGTCCGCCTACCTGATGGGTGCAGCTATCGGCTGAGCCCGCCGGAGCCGTGTGCGACGGCGGTCGTGGTGCCCCCTCGCGCCGATCCGCGGCCGGTCCGTCGGCGGTCCCCGTCAGAGCTCCCTCTCGTCACGGCTCCATGTCGTCGTGGAGCACCACGCGGGACAGCTCGTCGCCACCGCCAACATCACTCCCCGGCGAACCTCTCGCTGCAATAGGTCTCACCGCTCTGACCACCCGTCCCGATGCCGAACCGGCCAAGGGTCTCTTGGGACTGCACCGTGCCCGCCTCCGATAGGTACTCGACCTGCAACCGAGCGATGATCCGACGTAGTCCGCCTCATCCTCGACGACAGCACTGCCAGCCAGAACGATGCCATCAGGACGCACCAGCGAGACGTCCTGGATCTCGATCGCTGTGTCGCCGCCATTGCTGATCGGGGTGCCGAAGGTGACCGTCGTACCGCCCTCCCCCGTATGACACGCCCCCCACGGAGCATCTCCCATGGCAAGCGCATCACCGACGGCCGGGCTCCCGGTGCAGCCTGAGAGAACAGCAACTGCGAGGGCAGCCCACGTGGCGGCAGGAGGTCTCACCGACGAGCTTCCGGTGGGGGCGTCCGCGGTGAAGTCCCGTTCCAGCAGGTCAGGAACCTTCGGAGCCTTTTTCGCGGGCACGGTGGTGCGGACCTTCTTGCGCAGGTGCACCCCGATGATGCCGTGCTCGCGCATCACCCGGGCCACCCGTTTGACGTTCACCACGACCCCGGCCCCGCGCAGTTCCGCGGTCACCCGCGGGGACCCGTAGGTCCCGTCGAACTCCGCCGTGGTCGCTGCGGCCCTCGCCGCCACGGCGGCGTCAGCAGCCTGCCGCTGCTCGCGACGGGCGGCCCCAGCGAGCCACTTGTAGTAGGAGGACCTGCCGATCTGCAGGACCTGACACAGCCGCTTCACCCCGTAGGCGTCGTGGAACTCGGCGACGAGCTGGAAGCGGCTGCTCACCAGGTCGTCTCGCCCGCGAAATACTTCGCCGCCTTGCGCAGGATCTCCCGCTCGGTCTCCAGCAACGTCTTGTCCGCTCGCAACTGCTTGACCTCGCCGCGCAGCCGCTCCAGCTCCTCGGCCGGCGTCTCGGGCACCCCCCGACCCGGACGTCCCCGCACCACCATCGCCGTCCCAGCCGGCGCCCGGCGCCGTCCTCACCCCGCCGCACGCAACCACGCCGACAGGGTTCCCTCGTGAATTCCCAGGTCAGCAGCGATCTTCTTGATCGTCGCCCCCGGCGTGCAGGAGTACGGCTCAACAGCATCAGCCTCGAACCCCTCCGGTAGAACCTCCGCACCATGACGGCAGACTCGCTTCCTCCGGACCAAACCAGGTCCAGTCTCTCGCGTGTCCACTACTCAGAGGGAAGCCCCGACGACGTGCGCGTGGAGCTGCACTCGCGGGCACACCCTGCGCCGCACGCTCACGCTGGTAGAGGTGCGAACGATGACGACGAGCTCGGAACCCATGGGGTACCTGCTTCCCTGCCGTGCCCCGACATGACGTGCCGGAGCGGATTCGTGGCTAGGGTCGGACCGTGAGCACCCACACGGGCACCAAGTTGCTTTTGCTCGACACCGCGAGCCTGTACTTCCGCGCGTTCTTCGGCGTGCCCGACTCGCTGCGCTCGCCGCGCGGCGAACCTGTCAACGCCGTCCGCGGCCTGCTGGACACCATCGCCTGGCTGATCACCGAGCGCCGGCCGGACCGCATGGTGGCGTGCTGGGACGACGACTGGCGCCCCGCCTTCCGGGTCGCGGCGATCCCCTCCTACAAGGAGCACCGCGTCGCGGACGCGGAGGCGGGCACCGAGGTGGTCCCCGAGGCGCTGGCGCCCCAGGTCCCCGTCATCGTCGACGTGCTCGCCGCGCTGGGGATCGCCCGCGTCGGCTCGCCCGGTTACGAGGCCGACGACGTGATCGGCACCCTCACCGAGCGCGAGGTGACCAGAGCGCGCGCCGCGGTCACCGCCGTCGGCAGCCCGCCGCCCGCGGACGCCCCGACGCGCGTCGACATCGTCACCGGCGACCGCGACCTCTTCCAGCTCGTCGACGACGCTGCCGGCGTCCGGGTGCTGTACCCGGCCCGGGGCGTGCGCGACCCCGACGTGATCGACCAGGCGAAGCTCGCCGAGAAGTACGCGGTGCCCACCGGCCAGGCCTACGCGGACATGGCCACGCTGCGCGGCGACCCGTCCGACGGGCTGCCGGGCGTCCCGGGGATCGGCGAGAAGACCGCCGCCAGGCTGCTCGACCGGTACGGCGACCTCGCCGGTGTCCTCCGCGCCCGGGACGACGCGTCCGACAAGGGCCTCACCGCCACCCAGCGCCGGCGCCTGCTCGACGCCGCCGACTACCTCGACGTCGCCCCGCTCGTGGTCCGGGTGGCCCGCGACGCCCCGATCCCGCACGTCGAGGATGCCCTGCCCACCGAGCCCGCGGACGAGGCGGCCCTGCTGGCCCTCATCGAGCGCTGGGGGCTCCGTTCCAGCGTGAAGCGGGTCGGCGACGCCCTGGCCGCGCACACCTCCCCGGCCGGCTGAGCCCCGTCAGCCCGTGAGGCGCGCCGCCGCGGCGTCGTAGCGGTCGAGGACGATCCGGACCAGCCGCTCGTCCGGCTTCCCCGACGGCGCCAGCGGGGCGGTCGCGACGTCGGCGCCCGACTCCAGGACCCGGTCGTGGAAGTACCCCGGAGCGAGCAGGTAGGAGGCGACGACGACGCGGTGGCCGCCGGGCACGTCCGCGCGGGCCGCCGCGACCGCGGCGGGGACGCGCGGTTCGGCGCCCGCACCGTACGACGGCGTCACCGGGCGGCCCAGCCGTTCCGCGAGGCCCGCCGCGACCTCCTCGACCGCGACGGCCGCCGCCGCGACGGACGAGCCCGCGGCGGCCAGCACCACGACGTCGTCGGGCCGGAGCCCGGCGTCATCGTCGATCTGGGACAGCCGGTCGGCCAGGAGGTCGACCAGGCGCGGGTCCGGGCCGAGCGGGTCCGCGGCCGTCGCCACGTCCGCGTGCGCCGCGACGGCCCGCGCGATGTCGTGCCGCACGTGATAGCCCGTCGACAGCAGCAGCGGGACGACGACGGCGGCCCCGGCGTCGGCCACGGACCCGGCGAGCACGTCGTCGACCTCCGGGGTCTGCACGTCGACGAACGCCTCGCGCACGTCGAGGTCGGGCCGCGCGGCCCGGACACCGTCGAGCAGCGCCCGCACGGCCGCCTGCCCCGCGCCGTCGTCGGTCCCGTGGGATGTCCCCACCAGCACTGGTGTCATGCCCGTCCTCCGTCCTGCCGCTCTGGTCCGTCCGGCGAGCGCACGGGCCGGCGGAGCCGGTAGTGTCCGGCCCCTCCGACCCGTGCGCTCGCCGGAGCGCGGGTCAGCCCGTGTTCTGCAGGCCCGCCGAGACGCCGTTGACCGTCAGGAGCAGCAGGTGCTGCAGGCGGCCGCGGTAGTCACCGTCCACGGTCGCGTCGCCGTCCGTGCCCGTGCGCAGGCCGCGCAGCGCGCGGACCTGCAGGAGCGAGAGGGCGTCCACGTAGGGCGACCGCACCTGGACCGCTCGGCCGAGCACGCGGCGCCCGGCCAGCGGGTAGGCGTTGCCCGAGATCTTCAGCACCCACTCGCGGGTGAGCCGCAGCTCGTGCAGCACCAGTTGCGCGAGGTCGTCACGGTCACCGAGCGCCAGGTACATCTCCGCGATCCGCTCGTCCGTCTTGGCGAGCGACATCTCGACGTTGTCCAGCAGCGTCGCGAACAACGGCCAGCGGGAACGGGCCTCGCGCAGGCGGTCGAGACCGCCGTCGGACTCGCCGAGCTCCCGCAGCGCCGTGCCCAGGCCGTACCAGCCGGCCAGGTTGATGCGGGCCTGCGACCACGAGAACACCCACGGGATGGCGCGGAGGTCGTCAAGGCTGTTCACCGACAGCCCACGCTTCGCCGGCCGGGAGCCGATCGGCAGCATGCCGACCTCCTCCAGCGGCGTGACCTGGGCGAACCACTGCGGGAAGCCGTCGGCCTTGACCAGCTCGTGGAACCTGGTCCGGGAGGCCAGGTCGAGCCGGGCGGCGAGTTCGGTGAACTCGGCAGCGGCTGCCGCGTTGCGCCGCTCCACCGACGGAGCCGAAGCCAGCAGCGTCGCCGCGGCGACCTGCTCGATGTGCCGGGCGGCGATCGTCGGGTCCCCGTAGCGGGCCAGGATGACCTCGCCCTGCTCGGTCAGCTTGAACCGGCCGTCCACCGAGTGCGGCGGCTGCGCGAGCACCGCGCGGTTCGCGGGGCCGCCGCCACGGCCGAGCGCGCCGCCGCGGCCGTGGAACAGCGTGAGCGTGATGTCGTGCCGCTGGGCCCACTCCGCGATGCGCGACTGGGCCTGGTCGGTCGCCAGCGTGGCGGACACCGGCCCGACGTCCTTCGACGAGTCCGAGTAGCCGAGCATGACCTCGACCCGCCGCTCGTTGTCGGCGAGGCGCTTCTGCACCGCCGGCAGCTCGAGCATCGACTCGAGGATGTCGACGGAGTTCTGCAGGTCGGCGAAGGTCTCGAACAGCGGGATCGCGTCGATGACCGGAGCGTCGTCCGTGCTGTCGAACGCGAGCGCGGCCAGCTCGTAGACGGCGGCGAGGTGCGCCGGCTCCTGCGTGAAGGAGACGATGTAGCGCCGGGCCGCCTGCCGCCCGAACCGCTGCTGGACGGCTCCGAGGGCGCGGAACGTGTCGAGCACCTCGGTGGTGCGCTCGCTCAGGTCTCCGTGGACTCCCTTCTCGCGGATCTCCTCGAGCGCCGCGGCGTGCACCTGGGAGTGCTGCCGGATCTCGAGCTCCGCGAGGTGGAAGCCGAAGGTCTGCACCTGCCACATGAGGCGCTGCAGATCGCCGAAGGCGGCCCGGGGCGCGCCCGCGGCGACGAGGGAGTCCTGCACGACCCGCAGGTCCTGCTCCAGCTCCTGGGCGTCGGTGTAGGCGAGGTCGGCGTCGCGGGTGCGCGTGGCGGCGATCCGCTCCGCGACCGCGAGCATCGCGGCCCGGTGCGGTTCCCGCGGGGACGCGGCCGAGGCCTTGTCGGCGAGCTCGCCCGACAGCTGCTTCTGGCGCTGCAGCAGGCCGGTCAGCTCCGCCGACGGCGCGGTGTCGACCTCGTCGAGCGTGAGCCGGCGCCCTGCCTCGACGGCGACCCGTTCCAGCGCCGTGAGGGCGTGCTCGGAGGCGATCGTGGCGGCCTTGCGGGTGACCTCGGCGGTGACGTTCGGGTTCCCGTCGCGGTCACCGCCGATCCACGAGCCGAGCCGCACGAACGGCTGCGCCGCCGGGGCGACCCTGCCGGCGTCGTCGGCCAGCAGCCAGTCGTCGAGGCGGCGGTACACGTCCGGGAAGACGTCGACCAGCACGGCGTCGAACACGCCCATGATGGTCTTGACCTCGTCGAGCACCGACGGCTTCGACTGCCGGATCGGCGACGTGCGCCACATGGTGTCGATCTCGGCGAGGAGACGGCGCTCGTTCTCGGCGAGCGAGACGCCGCCGAGGTGCTGTGCGTCGCGCTCGGCGAGCAGGTTTCCGATGCGCCGGATCGTGCCGCTGATGGCGCGGCGCCGGGCCTCGGTGGGATGGGCGGTCAGGACGGGCCGGAACTCCAGCTCGTCGAGGCGGCGCAGGGCCTCCTCGCGGCCGACCTCCTCCGTGAGCTGCGCGAACGCCTCTGGGAGGGTGTCCTCCAGGACGGCGGGGCCGCTCGTCGTCTTCGCTTCACGGGTGCGCAGCACGCGCACCCGGTGGAACTCCTCGGCGAGGTTCGCCAGGTGGAAGTAGCAGGTGAAGGCTCGGGCCACTTGTTCGGCGCGCTCCAGCGTGAAGCCGTCGACCAGCTCCGCCGCCTCGGCCAGCGCACCGTCGTGACCGTTGCCGTAGGCGTGGATGGTCAGCTCGCGCAGGCGCTCGACGTCGTCGAGCAGCTCCTGCCCGCCGGCTTCGCGCAGGATGTCGCCGAGCAGGCCGCCGAGCAGTCGGACGTCGTCTCGCAGCGGGTCGGGAATCTCGTGAGGTGCCGAGCCGCGGGCAGTCGTTGTGTCGCTCACGGTCTAGAGACTATTCGTAACTGGCGTTGAGACGAACTTTGCGTCCGAACCCCGAACGGTCACGAACCTTTCGGGAGGTGGATCTGGCCGCGTCCAGCCAGTTCGGTCCAGCGACGCGCCTCCGGCACGCGTTGCACGAGGATCTCGGCCGGCTCCCCGTCCGACGGCGGCTGCGGCGCGGTCCCGAGGACGTCCGCGGTGAGCAGGGGGCCGAGGTCTATCGATGTGAGCGATCCCACGTCGACCACGGGCACCTGGTAGGTGCGGAACGGGCCGAGCGGCGGAACCTGGGCGCGGGCGAGCGCCTGCGTGGTGATCTCCGCGAGCTCGGCCTCGTCGAGCTGCGGGGTCTGGTCGAGCACGAAGGCGGCGGCCCAGAGGCGCGTCGCCGAGGACGGGTCCGCGTCCGGAGCGCCGTCGTCCCCGGCGCCGTCGTGCGACGACGCCCAGGCCACGACCTTCCAGAACATGCGGGGGATGCCGACGTCGCGGTAGACCGGGTCGTCCTCCCCGAGGACGGGGCCGGTGAGCACGATGATGCGGTGGTCGTGGGCGTCCGCGTACTCCAGGATGTGGTCCTCAAGGCCGTTCCACAGCTCCTTGGACTGGTTGAAGGCGTCCACCTGCGGCGCGGCGTTGGTGAAGGTGAACGTGTCGGCGTTGGCCTGCTCCGCGGACGTGGCGTCGCCCCACACCGGGTCGAGGCGCCGCACCAGATGCCCCCGGTCGAACGAGTTGTTCTCGTAGAGCCCTTTGCCGGCCTGCTCGCCGGCGGGGATGCGGGCGTCGAGCCGCCAGCTACCGGTGCGGGGGAGCTCGACGAGCTTGCCGCCGTCGACCACGCAGGCGGTGGCGGCCGCGAGCCGCCGGACGGGGTCGAGGAGCACGCTGAAGTGGGTGTAGTCGAGCCGCCGGACGTCCTGGGCGGGGACGGGAAGCGGGACGGCGAGCTCGCCGGGGCCGATGAACTCGGCGTCGTATCCGATCACGGACGACATCTCAGCAGATCACGGCGAACGGCGGGTGCGGACGGCCGGTCCCCGCCCTCCGGGAGGTCACGCCGTAGGCTGGTCGGCATGGTGAAGATCGGTGCGCACGTGGGGCTGGCCGGGGCGGTCGCAGAGGCGACGACGCTCGGGGCCGACCAGGTGCAGGTGTTCCTGAGCGATCCGCAGCGGTGGAAGGTCCCCGACCTCCCGTACGAGGGCGGTACCGAGGCGTTCCGGGCCGACGTCGCGGCCGCCGGGCTGGACGTGTACGTGCACGCGCCGTACGTCATCAACGTCGCCTCCACGAACAACCGTATCCGCATCCCGAGCCGCAAGCTGCTGCAGGCCACGGTGGACCGCGCGGGCGAGGTGGGCGCCCGGGGCGTCGTCGTGCACGGCGGGCACGTCACGGCCGACGACGACCCCGCCAAGGGGTTCGACAACTGGCGCAAGGCCGTCGACGCGCTCGAGACCGACATTCCCGTGCTGCTGGAGAACACCGCGGGCGGCGACCACTCCATGGCACGGCGGCTCGAGCGGATCGAGCAGACCTGGGCGGCGATCCAGCAGGCCGACGGCGCGGACCAGGTCGGCTTCTGCCTCGACACCTGCCACGCCTGGGCGGGCGGGCTCGACCTGACCGAGGCCGCCGGCCAGATCCGCGCCATCACCGGCCGGATCGACCTGGTACACGCCAACGACTCCCGGGACCAGGCCGGTTCCGGCGCGGACCGGCACATCAACTTCGGACAGGGCACCATCCCCCAGGAGCAGCTCGTCGCGGTGATCTCGGCCGCCGGGGCACCGGTGATCTGCGAGACCAAGGGCGACATGGCACCCGACATCGCCTGGCTCCGCGACCGCCTGCCGGCCTGACAGGCAGCCGGGGCCAGTCGGTCGGCCTAGCCGGCTGGGGTCAGGCGGACGCTCACCTGGGCCACGGTGTCGTCGACCTCCGTGAGCGCGACGCCCACCTCGCCGTCCACGGAGAACGCGTCGCCGGTGTAGACGAGCTGGGAGAGCAGGACGTGCTCCGCCCCGTCGCACACCAGGCCGACCGGCTCCGCACCGGACGGGACGCTCCAGGACCCGCGCAGGTCGGCGAGGGCGAGGTCGGCCCCGTCACCCTCGGTCCCCGGCCTTCCGGTGGTGGTGCAGCGGGCCCGCACCTCGAATTCCGTCCCCTCGATCGCGAGCTGCTCCGCCGCGGCCACGTCGCCGAGGTACGCGACCCGGCGTTCCCGTTCGCCGGTGCGGTCCAGGATGACGCTGTTGATGCCGCGCTGCGCGACGATCTTCTCGTCGGGGCCTTCCGGGAGACTGATCGGCTCGGCTGCCTCGACCCCGCCGTCGGCCGTGGTCGGCTGACCGTCGACCATCACCACCCGTGCGGCGGGACCCGCGATCAGGGCGTCGTCAGGTTCTCGGACGGTCATGGCCCGGACCTCGTAGGAGCCGTCGGGGAGCGCTCCGCCCGGAGCGTCGGGTGCGCACTCGTTGACGTCGGCGGAGCTGGCTTCGGTGACGCCCGAGGCGTTCTCCGGGTTGGTGAACATCCACGGGGCCCAGTCCCCGACGTCGACCACGGTGCCCCCGGCGTCCGTCCAGACGAGCGTCGGCCAGTTGAGGTCGTCCGCGCGCACGTCGCTGCCGGCGCCGTCGACGGCCGTGACCGGGACGGAGAGGAAGTGGGCCCACCCACCGTCCTCGCGGAGCGCCGTCGTCCGCGGGTCGTCTCCGTACGCCAGCCGGACGTCGTCGGACACGACCACCTCGGACCACGCCAGGCCGCAGGCCAGGCTCGTGCCCTCGAGCAGCTCGGGCTGGTGGCCCGCGTCGACCCGCAGCCCGTCGGCCGGATCGCTCGGCTCCGGGCTCTGCTCGGCACGCGCGGAGGCCGACGACGACGGGCCCGCCGGCAGCACCGGCGACGCGTCCTGAAAGGGCACGAGCTGTGTCGCGCCGAAGGCCAGCACGCCGGCCACGGCCAGCGCTCCGCCGGCGGCGCTCAGCTTCGCCGTCCGGTGCCGCCGCACCCGGCCCGTCATGTGACCCAGCATGGCGGCAGGTCCCGTCGGGGAGCCGGGGTCGACGCCGGCCGCCATCGCGGTCAGGGTCTCGGCCAGGACCCGCCTCTCGTCCGGGTCGGCCCAGCCGTCGGCGGGGTTCTTGTCGTTCTCGTGGCTCATCGGGTGCCTCCTTCACTCGCGCTGATCGTCGGTCCGAGCACGCCGCGCAGGACACGCATGCTGTCGTGCAGGTAGCGCTTCACCGTGCCCGGCGCGGTGCCGAGCGTCTGCGCGACCTGCGAGACGGTCATGTCCTCGAAGTACCGCAGCACGACGGCCGAGCGCTGCCGCGGCGTCAGCTCGTCCAGCGCCCGCACGACGTCCGCGCGGGCGGTGATGCCCGAGTCGGGGAAGCGCACGTGCGTGGCCTCCGCGACCCGCGGCTCGAGCGCGGTCCAGCGCTTCTTCCGCCGCCAGCCATCGAGGTAGAGGTTCAGGATCGTGCGGCGCACGAACGCCTCGACCCTCTCCACCCGGGCCAGGGGATCCGGCCGTCTGGCGGCGCTGCCGTCCAGCGGGACCGTCCGCATCCCCGAGTCGTCGGACGTGCGCCCGCGCACCTCGCGTGGCCGCACCAGCCGCGAGCAGTACCGCACGAGCGCCTCCTGGACGAGGTCCTCGGCCTGCCGCACGTCGCCGCAGAGCGTGTACGCGTACCCGGTCAGCGCACTGCCGCGCTCTCTCGCAAGCGTCTCGAGCTCTTCATGCCAACCCATCGTCGGCTCCCGTCCCTGGCATCGCTGGCCTCATACCCCTCCCGACGAACCTCCCACGGAAAGTGTTGTGCGGGCGTCCCGCCGGGATCCTTCACCACCGGCCGGCGCGGCGCCGGGCTGGGCCGGTACGGGCATTCCCCCATGTACGTGCGGCACGTGCTGCCGTAGGGTCTCCGGTGCTTACTCGTCGGAAAGTTCCGTGGAGAGCCGCGCGAGCGTGCTTTCCCGGCCTGCCACCAGCTGCGGATCGAGCTCATCATGACCCCCAAGATCTCCCGTCGCGGATTCCTCGGCGGCACCGCCGTCGTGGGCGCCGGCGCGCTCGGCGCCGCCGTCCTCGGGACCGCCTTCCAGCCGCAGGACGCCGCCGCGGTGCGCGCGGCCGCCCGGTCGGAGCCACGGCGCGGCCTGTCCGCGAACACGGCGAAGCCGACGCCGTCGCCGTCCGCGTCGGAGGCGGAGCCGTCACCGTCGGCGTCGTCGAAGGAGCCCGCCGGCCCGTCGGAGGCCACGGAGCCCGCCGGGCCCGCGGAGCAGACCGAGCCGACCAGGCAGCCTCCCACCCCGTCCGCGGGGGGCGGCAAGGGCGTCAGCGTCACGCCGTTCGGCGGTGCGACGGCGGCCATCACCGGCGTCGGCGCCTCCTGGTACTACACGTGGGCCTCCACCACCGGCGGAACGGCCCGGCCCGGCGGCAGCGAGTTCGTCCCGATGATCTGGGGAGCGGACGCCGTCAACGACACGGACCTCGGCAACGCCACCCGGGAGGGGTCCCAGCTCCTCGGGTTCAACGAGCCGGACTTCGCCGCCCAGGCGAACATGTCGCCTACCCAGGCACTCGACCTGTGGCCCCGGCTGGAGGCGACCGGGCTGCGGCTCGGCGCGCCGGCCGTCGCGCACAGCGGCGACCGGGCGGGCGGCTGGCTCGACCAGTTCATGAGCGGTGCCGCGGGCCGCGGCCTGCGTGTCGACTTCATCCCGCTGCACTGGTACGGCGGGGACTTCTCCGCGGCCGCCGTCGGGCACCTGCGCAACTACCTCGAAGCGGTGCACGCGCGCTGGCCCGGCAAGCCGCTCTGGCTCACCGAGTACGCCCTCATCGACTTCAGCAGCGGTGCGCCGCGCTTCCCCTCCGAGGCCGAGCAGATCGCCTTCGTGGGTGGCGTCGTCCCCATGCTGAGGTCGCTGCCCTACGTCGAGCGGCACGCCTGGTTCACGCTCTCGCGCGACGCCCACGAGACCGGCCTCGCGTCCCCGTCGGGCGTCAACGCGACCGGGCGGGCCTACCGGGACGCGTGACCCACCAGCGCGCCGTCGTCCGTGACCGAGACCAGGCGGCCGTCGATCGAGAGCCAGGTGGCGTCGTCGTGCTCGGCCTGCCAGCGGACCGTGCCGCTGCGCACGTCGAGGGCGACGAGCTCCGCCGGGCCGTGCGGGCCGTCGCTCCCGACCTCGCCCGTCAGCGGGCCGGTCGCGTCCCCCGCCCCCTCCACGAGGACCAGCAGCACGGTGTCCCCGTCGGTGAACGCGGTCGCGCTTGATGCGTCGGAACCGTCCTGTCCCCACTCCCACCGTTTCGTACCGGTGGGCAGGTCGAGTGCCAGCACGCCGCCGCCGTCCCCGTCGACCAGGACGACGTCGCCCACCCTCGCGGGCACCGTGCCCGGGATCATCGCGTGGTCCTCGTGACCGTCCGGCCAGGCAGGTGTGCCGTCCAGGTGGTGGCCCCGGACCCCGGACGGTCCGGAGAGGAGCACGATCTCCCGCGTCCTCCCGTCCGACGCCTTGACCAGGACCGGGTAGTCGGTGGTGGTGAACAGGTCGTCGCCGGCGGGGGAACGGACGATCATCTCCCACTCCGACGCACCGGTCGGCCCGTACGTCCAGCCGTCGGACGCGAACGACCAGGCGGCGTCCTCGGTGGTTCCGTCGGACCAGATGGTCCGGGACACGCCGCAACCGCTGACGGTGACGCCCCTGTCGCCGAAGGCCCGCACCTCCAGCGCGTTCGGGTCGACCACGGGTTCGCCGTCCCCCGGATCGAGGCCGTCGGGCATCACGACGCACCCGTCCCGATAGCCGCTCCAGCTCACGGTCTCGCGCCAGACCTCTTCGCCGGTCGTGGCATCCTCGGCGCGGACCACCGCCGCCCGGTCAGGGTCGACGCGCCGCGTCGTGCAGCCCCACCCGCCGTCGTCCTCGAAGGAACAGTCGACCTGGGGCTCCACGCCCTCGAAGCGCGCCCGGACGACCAGCCCGTCCGGCGCGGCCACCGGGTCGCCGTAGCTTTCCGCGTCCCGGGCTCGCAGCGGACGCGGTGCCGAGACGGCGCCGTCCGCGTCCACGACGACCGCGCTGCGCGCCCCGGGGTCCCCGGACAGGCAGGTGATCCGCTCGGGAGCCGGCATCTCGCCGGAGGCGACGGCCCCGCCGTCGTGCAGCACCGTGCAGTCCGGGTCCGTGCCGAGCGGGACGCGCCAGGCCTCGGAGCCGGACTGCACGTCCACGGCGACCAGATAGGCGTCGGACCAGGACGGCACCGCCCCGTCGGGGTCGTCGCCGTCGGTGGTCCTCTCGCCGGCGAGGAGCACGAGGTTCCCACCCAGCTCCGCGGCCCCCGTGGGCGGGCCGCCCCAGACCGACCGCACCAGGCCGATGCTCCCGTCCGGCTCGTACCGCCACTCCTCCACCGGCGGCCCGGCCAGCGAGGTCACCCCGCCGGGCGCGTCCCGCAGCAGCTCGATGCGCTCCCGCTCCCCGACCGTCTCGAGAACGGCCAGCCCGAGCACGACCGCGGCCGCGACACCGACGGCGACCCCGCTCGCCACGCGGTGGCGCGCCACCCGTCCCCGCACCGTCAGGACGCCTGACAGGAATGCCGGGCCGAGCCCGCGCAGCGGCACGCCCGCACGGGCCGGCGGACGCGTGCCGCCGCCGGCGCCGATCTCGTGATCGTCCTCGACCAGGTCGAACACGACGCGGTCCCGCTTCGCCACTGTGACCCCCTGGGAACATGGTTGCTCGCAGCACCGTAACCGTCGGGGGGACCGGAGCCGGCGAGAACGCGCCCGGCGGCCGGAGGACCAGTGACTTGTCGCCCGTCACCGGGGAGAATGACGGGATGGGCCGGCCAGGTGCCACGGACCGCGTCGTCTTCGAGCTCGATGACGACGACGGGCTCGCGCCCCCGGACGGCTCCGGGACGGACCCCGAGTTCGAGGACGGTGACGGGCCCGTCCGCTTCTCGTTGCCGTCCCGGCCCTGGTGGCGTCGTCGGCGCTGGTGGCTGGTGGCCGCCGCCGTCCTCGCGCTGACGGGCGCCGGCGCGGTGGACGAGGTCCGCGACCACCGCGACCGGGCCGAGCACCTCGTGGCCGCGCCCGGCGGCGTGCTCTCCCTGGCGGAGCCGCCGAGCGAGCGGTGGCGGGTGTCCGGCACCGCCGACGTGTGGCCGTCGGCGGAGCTCGTCGTCGCGACGATGAACGGTACGGTCGTCGGTCTCGATCCGCAGACGGGGCAGGTGGAGGAGGATTTTGGGGCGGCGGTCGCGACACGGTGCGGTCCGGTGGTGGGCCGCCCGCGCCTCCCGGTGTGCCTCGCGAAGCCCAGCGGCGGCACCGACGACGGCGTCGACCCGGCGGCCGTCGTCGAGCCCGGACCGGACGGCACGTACCTGACGGCCTCCCGGATCGGCCCCGACCCGGCGGAGTCTCCGGTCAGCTCGGCCTGCGACGGCGGGAGGTGCCGCTGGTTCGGCGCGATCACCGACGCCCGCGACGTGCGGGTGCAGGCCACGGACGCGGCCACGGGGGACGTCCGGTGGCGCCGCACCGTGGAGTTCCGGACCGTGAGTCTGGCGGAGCGGTGCGTGGACGACGACGTGCTCGACATCGAGTCGGTCTCGATGACCACCACCGCGCACACCGTGCTCGTGGAGGGCTGCGGGATCGACTCGTGGCTGGCCGCCAACGGTCAGGTCATGGAGCGGGCGCGGTCGGTGCGCGGCGACGTCGAGGTGCTGCCCCGGCCCGACGGCGGCTACCGCGCCCTGGCCCGTCAGGGTGCCCTCGGCACCGGACTGACCTTGATGTTCGGGCCGGACGGCACCGGTGAGCGGGACGCGTCGGGCACGGTGCTGGACCCGGTCACGACCGACGGGTCCGCCGGGTCCGTGAACCTGGTGCAGCGTGGCGCGGCGCTGCTCCGCGTCGGCGAGGACGGCCGGATCCTGTGGGACACGGAGCGGACCCCAGCGCTGTTCCTGGCGCGGACCGCCCGGGAGGGCGTGCTGCTGGACGACAGCGGGGTGGCGACGGGGATCGACCTGGGGTCAGGCGAGACCCTGTGGACGACCCAGGTCGGCGTGCCCGGCGACGGCGCCTGGTCCGGCTACGGGCCGGAGGTGGCGTTCACCGATGGGAGGCGCGTGATGGTGCTGGTCAGGGGAGATTCCAGCGGGGCGGACGGCGCCGGGGGCCTGCGTGCGGTCACGCTCGACCTGCGCACCGGTGAACGGCGGTGGGCCTGGGACGTGCCTGACGGCTGGGAGGTCCGTGCGGTGGGCGGGCGGCTGGTCGCCCAGACGGGCGACGGACTCGTGGGGCTGGACTGACCACGGCTGGGGTGGGCAAGATGTCGAGTCCGTCCGATAGATTTCCCTCTGCTGTGCTGGGGATCCACGTGGAACGAACGTGCTGAGGGGGGGGTCACGTGAAGAAGCGGGAGCAGATCGTCTTCGATCTGGTCGATGGTGAGCACGAGGCCGACCGGGCCGACGGCGGTCCCGGCCCCCGGCCAGGCCCGGGTGGCGGCCCGCTCCGGGGCCTCGGACCGGCGATCGTCTCCGGCATGGTCCGCGCCCGGGACGGCGTGTCCCGGCACCGCACGGCGAGCCTGATCACCACCGGGGTGGCCTCCGTCGTCGTCCTCGCGCTGGCCGGGGTGGGGACCGCGCGGGAGCAGGAGCGCGTCGAGCTGCTGCGGGCGGCGCCCGGCGGCGTGGAGTCGCTGGCCGCGCCGCCGGCGGAGACGTGGCGGTACGCGCCCGACGGCGACACCAACCTCCTGGGCCGCTACGGGCTCGGCACCGACGGCATCGAGATGGACGGGAACGTGGTGTTCTTCGAGGGTGAGCAGAGCCGACTGCTCCGCGCCCGCTTCGACGCGCCGAACGCGCCGGTCAGGTGGAAGGAGGCGGACCTCGTCGCCCTCGACGCCGGGACCGGGGCGGAGGCGTGGCGGGTCCCGCTCGGCGCCGATCCGCAGTGCACGCCCGCGGAGGCGACGTCCCTCGGAATCGTCAGCGCCGAGGAGCTGGTCTGCCTCGTCGGGAACGGTGACGACCGCAGCGCGGTCGTCGTGACCGCGGACGGTGGGACCACCGAGCCCCGGCTGCTGGCGGAGGACGGCTTCGAGCGGGTCGGCGAGACGATCCCGGGGCCGGGCGGCCTCGTCGTCCGAGCCTGGTTCGACGGGGACGCCCCGGAGATCGACTGCGCGAACCCCCTCCTGATCCCCGACTCGTGCCGGACGACCACCGAGCCCGACCGGGTGGTGATCGTCAGCGCGGTGGACGCCCGTACGGGGGACGAGAGGTGGCACGGTACGGCCCCTTGGACCGGGGACACGTTCGCGTGCGTGCGGGACCGCCGAGGCAACGGGACGCCCGAGCTCGACGTGAGCGCGCTGAGCGTGACGGTCTGGAGCGGACGGATCCACGTGCAGGGTTGTGGCGTCGACGAGGCGTTCCTGCCGGACGGCACAGCCGTCCGGACCGGGAGCCTCATCTCCCGGTTCGACGACCTGGTCGTCGAGGAGAACTACGCGGCGCAGGTGAACGGCCCGACCACGACGGTGCGCACCGCGGACGGAGCGAAGTTGTTCTCCGCGGCAGGCTGGGTGACGACCGGCGAGGCCGGCGACGGGACACCGGCGGAGATCATCGTCGTCGCCGATCCGCAGGGCGGTTCGGCGCAGGGCTTCCGCCGCGACGGGACGGTGGCCTGGAAGTCCGAGGACGCCTCCGGAACGATGGTCGCGCGTACCGGCGAGACGGGGCTGTTCCAGCCGTTCGACTCGAACGTGCTGGGCATCGACCTGAGCACCGGCGAGCGGGTGTGGGAGTGGACCGGCAAGGAGGCCGGGCTCGGCGCCGGCGCCACCCGGATGCCGGGAGCCTTCACCGACGGGGAGACCGTGCTGATGGTCTACAACCCCGGGCCGCTGGAGGCCGAGCCGGACACGGCGGCGGAAGGAGCCGCGGACGGTGCGGGCAGGCAGGTCGACCTCGTCGCGCTCGACGCCCGCAGCGGCCACATCCGCTGGAACACCGAGCACGACGACCACACCTGGTTCGCCGTCGGCGGCCACCTCCTGTCGCTCGGGAGCGACGGGTCCCTGGCAGGCCACCAGGCCGGCTGACCGGCCGCGCGCCGCAGGTCGGCCGCACGCCGCCGTCCCAGCCTGGTCAGCGGACGGCCGCGCGCGGCACACCCGCCGCGCTCATCGTTCCGGAGACGTCGCGAGGCCGGCGACGCCGGTGCCCGTGATCTGTACCAGGTTCCCGTCCACGGCCGCGATCTGGGCGTACGGCTCGCCCTGGTCCTCGTCCCACGTCGTCGCGCCCGACCCCAGGTCCAGCGCGACGAGCCGGAGCTGGCCGGAGCCGCCGGTCGACGGGCCGTCGACGACCAGCAGCACGGACCGGCCGTCGGTGTACGCGCCGAACACCGCGCTCCCCGCGACCGCGGCGGCGTCCGCGCCGAGCACGTCGGCGGTCCAGCGAGTGTCGCCGGTCTTCACGTCGTATGCCTCGACCTGCCCCTCCACCGTCAGCACGACGGCGACGTCCGCCGTCTGCGCGAGCACGTCGGCGGTGTCCTCGCGCTCGGGCACGAGCGCCGGGTCGAGCTCCGGGTCGTCGGTCGCCCACGGCGTCCGCACGCGGTCCTCCAGCTCGACGTCCGGCACGGGCCCCCCGTCGGCAGTCACGAGCCGGGCCGCGATCCCGCAGGCCGCGACGCTGATCTCGGCCTCGTCCGCGGACCAGGTGAAGTCGTTGAGCACCTCGATCTCCGGGCCGTCGTCGCCCCACGTCAGGCAGGAGGACTCGTCGGCCGCCGCGTCGAAGTCCACGGTGACGGGACCCCAGCGGACGTCGCCCGTCGCGGCGTCCTCCACCTGGATCGTCACGCCCGGGGCGGAGGCGATCGTGCCCTTCACCCAGGCAACGCCGTCGTCGTCCTCGAGGACCTGCGCGTCGCCCAGGTCGACGCGGCCCTCGTCACGGGCGATGACGGCGAGACCGCCGCCGGGCAGCGGAGCGTGCACGGTGGCGGACCCGGCGTCGCCGGCCGGTTCGAGCGCACGGCGTTCGACGGCACCGTCGGCGCCGATCACCACGGCCTCCCGCGCGGCGCCGTCCTCCGTCACGCAGACCAGCGGGGCCGACGACGGCGCGGCGCGCACCGCGACCGAGCCGACCGTCCGCAGCGACGGGCCGCAACGGAGCTGCGCCCCCTCGGCGACGGCGTCGTCGTCCAGGACCTCGACGCTCCAGCGCTCCACGCCGGTCACCGGGTCGAGCCCGAGCACGCTGCCCCCCGCGGTGACCGCCGCCAGCCCGGCCACCGGAGTGATGCGCGGCTGGACGGCACCGTCCAGGTCGACCGCCCACGCCTCGTGCGCGGCCTCCTCCAGCGTCAGGACGCCGCCGGGAGCGGCACGCAGGTTCTCGTCGCGCTGGTAGGCCTGCACGGCGAGCACTCCCACGACCACCCCGGCCGCGACGACGGCGGTCCCGGACACCAGGATCGCGCGCCCCTTCGTGCTGGTGGGCAGTGCCGCACGGGCGGACCGGCCCGCCCGGCCGATCCCTCCCGCGGAGGCCGTCCCGGCCCGCCGGACGCCGGCCCCCACGCGTGCCAGGCCCGCACCGGTGCGCTCACGCGCCCGGCTCAGCGGGCCGGCACCGGCGCCGCCGTGGTCGGAGAGGTCGTCGCGGGGCTCGTCGCCGGCGTCGGCGCCGGACTCGTCCGGCGCCGGCTCGGAGAGATTCCTGATGTACTCCGGCACGCCGTCGAGCAGCGCGCCGTCGTCACCGCGTAGAGCGTCCTCCTGCTTAGGCATGGCCAGGAGTTTTCCACAGAACGCGCCGGTTCAGATCCCCCGCTTCGCCGCCGTCTCGACGACCAGGTCCAGCAGGGCGGCGTGGGCGCGACGCTTGCGGTCCTGGGGGTCGCAGGTCAGCGCGTCCCCCGCCTCCCGCGAGTCCGCCGGGCCCAGCTCGTGCCCGCCCTCCGGCGCGGACATCTGGGAACGGTCACGCTCGGCGGCTGAAACGATTGACCTCATCCGGGTCACGGCATCCATGGTCGGCCTCCTCAAGCTGGGCGGCGGGCGGTACACCCGTGGTGACCATGCTGCGGCCGAGGAGTTTCACCGGTGTTGCCGACTGGCCACAATCAGATGAAGCGCGTTCGGTTCGCCCCACGACACGGTCACGTCGCGCGCAACGCCTGCTTCCAGCCCAGGCGACCGTCGGTCTGCAGCAGCGCCCGACGGTACGCCTTCTCCGAGACCAGCACCGCCCCGACGGCGGACGCGGCCAGCAGCACGAGCGCCACGAAGGGCTCCCACCAGTCCGTGTCCCCGGACAGCACGCGCACCGGCATCGACACGATCGAGGTCAGCGGGACGAACGACAGCACCCGTTCGAGAGTTCCGTCGGCGCCGAACGTCGTCAGGTAGACGGCCATGAGGACCACTGTCAGGGGCGCCGTCGTGCCCTGCAGGTCCTCGGTCCGCGAGGCCAGGGCGCCCGCCATCGCGTAGAGGGACGCGACCGCCACGAAGCCCACGGCGAAGAACACCACGAACCAGCTCAGGGAGGCCGACATCGCAGGCACCGCGGCCTTGAAGTCCGTGAGCGCCAGCCCGACCAGCCCGACCGACGCGAGCAGCACGTTCTGCGCCAGCGCGATCACGGAGTTGCCGAGCACCTTGCCGGCGAGCACGTGCCGCAGCGGCACCGCCGACGCGATGATCTCCACCAGCCGCGACTGCTTCTCCTCCACCACGCTGCTCGCGATCATCTGCCCCGCGCCGAGCGCGCCCATGAAGAACAGGAATGCCAGCGCGAAGCTCGCCAGCCGCACCACGCCCGGCTCCACCTCGCTGCCGTTGAGCCGTTCCGTGGTCAGGTCCCCGCCTGCGGTGAGGTCGGCGAGACTCGTCCCGGCGGCCTCGGCGCGCTCGGCCACGGTCACCTTCTCGACGACCGGCGTCAGCAGGAGGGTGAGCTGCTGGTCCGGCTCGCGCCACCCGGAGAGGGTCCAGCCGTCGTCGCCCGCGCTGCTCAGCCAGACGTCGGCGGACTCGTCCTCGAGCGCGGCACGCGCCGCCTCCGCGTCGGCGACCTCGTGGACGGTGAGCTCGCCGTCGGCACCGGACTCCTTGAGGTCTGCCTCGCCCCGCTCGACGGCGGTCACCGCCGCGTCGTCGCCGGCGACGACGGCCACGTCGTAGGTGTCGACGTCCTGGCTCTGCCAGGCGAAGAACCCGGCGAGGCCGGCGATGAGCACGACCGTCACCAGCAGGCCGATCAGGTAGGCCTTGTTCATCACCCGCGCGACGATCTCGCGCTGCATGACGATCAGCCAGGCGGGGGAGTCGTTCGAGCCGCTCATCAGGCAGCCACCTCTCGGTAGATCTCGGTCAGGCTCGGCCGCACCGGGGCGAACTCGCGCACCGCGCCGCGATCGAGCGCGGCGCTCAGGAGCCGGCTGCCGGCGTCGTCGTCGGAGACCTCCAGCAGCGCGACCGGGCCGTCGACGTCGACGGCCCGGACGCCTGGCACGCTCCGCACCCACCCGGCGTCGCCCGACAGGACGAGGCGGTGCCGCACCGTGCCGCGCGCGGCGAGCTCGGCGGGGGTGCCGTCGGCGACCACGTGCCCCTGGCGCAGGATCACGAGCCGCTCGCACAGCCGGTCGACCAGGTCGAGCTGGTGGGAGGAGAAGAGCACCGGCACGCCGCGCGAGGTGTGCTCGCGGAGCAGGTCGGCCATGCCGTCGACGGCGGCCGGGTCGAGTCCGCTGAACGGCTCGTCGAGCAGCAGGGCGCGCGGTGACCCCATGAGCGCCGCGATGATCTGGACGCGCTGCTGGTTACCGAGCGACAGCTTCTCCACGTGGTCCTTCGCCCGGTCGGCGAGGCCGAGGCGCTCCAGGTGGGCGAGGATCTCGGCGCGCACCGTCACGGTGGGGATCCCGCGCAGCCGCCCGAGGTACACGAGCTGGTCGAGCACCGGCTGCTTCGGGTAGAGGCCGCGCTCCTCGGGCATGTAGCCGAAGGTGCGGCGGTCCGACGCCGTGATCGGCCGGCCGCCGAACAGCGTCTCGCCCGCCGTCGGCGCCAGCACGCCCATCATCATCCGCATCGTCGACGTCTTGCCGGCTCCGTTGCCGCCCACGAACCCGGTCAGCAGGCCGGACGGCGCGCGGAACGAGACGCCGTCGACGGCGCGGACCTCGCCGTCGCCCGATCCGAAGACCCGGACCAGGGACCGGACCTCGAGATCGGCGTCCCCTCGTAGTGATGTGCTCATGACGTCACGCTATGGCGCGGGCGCGGGCTCCGGGATCGTCCGCGAGGGGGAGTCGTCTCCACCTGACGGTGGGTCTCGGGACGCTCGACCGCGCGGGCAGGAACGACGGCGAGGTAGGGGCAAGTGCTCAGGTAGGCCCCAGGGGGCACTCCCCGCGCCCCTACGTGAGCACTTGCCCCTACCTCGCCGTCGTTCCTGCCCGCGCGGTCTCGTAGTGTCGGAGCATGACCTTCTGGATCTGCGGTACCTGCGGCGTGGAGCATGCCGAGCGACCTGCTGTGTGCGGGATCTGCGCCGACGAACGACAGTGGGTGCCGGCCGACGGCCAGCACTGGACGACCCTCGACGAGCTGTCCGCCGCGGGGGAGCGCATCGAGCTCTTCGAGTTCGAGCCGGACCTGTTCGGCCTGCACACGGAGCCTGGCGTCGGCATCGGGCCCACCCCGAAGATCGTCCGCACGCCGGGCGGCAACCTCCTGTTCGACGTCCCCGGCTATATCGACGACGACGCCGTCGCGCAGGTCGAGGAGCTCGGCGGGCTGGCCTTCATCGTGGCGAGCCACCCGCACATGTACGGCGTGCAGGTCGAGTGGAGCAGGCGGTTCGGCGGGGTCCCGGTGCTGGTCAGCGAGGCCGACGCCGAGTGGGTGGCCCGGCCGGACGCGGCGGTCGAGACCTGGAAGGAGGACCGGGAGATCCTTCCCGGCGTGACGCTCACGCAGCCCGGCGGCCACTTTCCCGGTAACGCGGTGGCGTACTGGGCGGCCGGCGCGGAGGGGCGCGGCGTGCTGCTGACGGGCGACACGATCTTCGCCAACCCTGACCGGAAGACGGTCTCGTTCATGCGCAGCTACCCGAACCGCCTCCCGCTGTCGGGGAACGTGGTGCTGCGGATCGCGGACCACGTCGGCCGGTTCGACTTCGACCGGCTCTACAACAACTTCGACGCGACCATCGACACGGACGCCCGCGCCGTGGTCCAGCGCTCCGCGGAACGCCACGCGGCCTGGACGAGAGGCGATTTCGACCACCTGACGTGAGCGCCGCCGCTCGACGCCCCCACCGACGAGGCGGACCGTCCCGGCGGCCGCCCGCGTCGGCCGAGGGCGTGGGCAGAGGTGTGCTCAGGGCGTGCCGGCAGGGTCAGAGCCCGGCCAGCAGGTCCTCCAGGCGGTCGATCTCCGCCGCCTGGTCGACACCGATGTTGGCCGCGAGCTCCTGGACGGACTGGTCGATCCCGGCACCGGACACGTCCGAGCACATCGAGATCGCGCCCTTGTGGTGGTCGATCATGCCCTCCAGGAAGAGCCGGTCGAACTCCTCGCCGGACGCGGCCTCCAGCTCGGCCAGCTCGGCGTCGGTCAGCATCCCGGGCTGGAGGCCCTCGCCGTGGTCGTGCGTGCCCTCCGGGGCGCGAGGCCCGGTGCCGTCGTCGTCCTGCGCGATCACGGGGACGGGCTGGTCACGCTCGGCCAGCCAGTCCGACATCAGCCTGATCTCGGCCCGCTGCGTGCTGTGCATCCGGTCGGCGAAGCTCTTGAGCTGTGCCGACGCCGCCTGCTCCGGCACCCACGAGGTCATCACCACGGCCTGGTCATGGTGATAGATCATGCCGGTCATGAACTCGGTGTCCGCCTCGTTCCACTCGTTCTCGGGCGCGACCCCCTCGAAGTCCCCCGGGGCCACGGTCTCCGCGGGCTCACCCGGCTTCCCGGGCTTCAGCACGACCGACGACGGCGTCGACACCGCCTCCGGCTCGCCCTCGGCGGTGCAGGCCGCCGGCAGGGTCAGCGCCACCGCGAGCAGGCCTGCCCCGGCCGCCCGGGGCCACCACGACCGCCGTCGCCCGTCGACGGAGGGCGCCGGGACGGGCGCGGGCACGACATTCGGGACCTGGGAACTGTGCATGCTGCGTCGAGTCACCGGAAGATCATCTCGCGTTCGGTGTCACCGACAAGTAAAAAATGTCCGAAAGCGCTGGACGAAACCTTGATGTGCGGTAAGACTCGCAGCGACCCTAACAAGGAGGTGTGGCGCGAATGCGTCGATCAACCCTGAAGAAAACTCACCTGAGGGGCGCCGCCGGAGCCGTGCTGTCGCTGACCCTGGCGACCGTGGCTGTCGCGGCGGCGGGGCCGATGGCCTCGGCCGAACCCGGCGACGGAGCCGAGTCGGCCACGACATCCGGGGTGGTGGGTACCAGCTCCGCCGACCCCGACGTCCCGCCGGGTGAGGTCGAGAGCTTCAAGATGGAGCACACCAGCAACGTCCCGAAGAACGGGTCGCTGCAGAGCACGGGCTCCGACATCGCCTTCAAGGGCAAGTACGCGTTCGCCGGGAACTACGACGGCTTCACCGTCTACGACCTGTCGAACCCCGCCGAGCCGGAGCAGGCCCTGCAGGTGTACTGCCCGGGTGGCCAGAACGACATCTCGGTGTACAAGAACATCCTGGTGCTGTCCACCGACTCGCGCCGCACCGACGACTCGTGCAATAGCCAGGCGTCGTCCGACCCGGTGGACTACTGGGAGGGCATCAAGGTCTGGGACATCTCGGACCCGTTGAACCCGCAGTACGTGAAGTCCGTGGCGACGGACTGCGGTTCGCACACGCACTCGCTGGCGCCGACCAAGCGCGGCAAGGACCTGTACGTCTACGTCTCGTCGTACTTCCCGAGCGACCAGCTCGCGAACTGCCAGCCGCCGCACGACCTCATCTCGGTCGTCAAGATCCCGACCCGGAACCTGGAACGCGCCAAGGTCGTCGCGGAGCCGAACCTGTTCCCGGACGGCGGCTACGAGTCACCGGAGGGCCCCGACAGCTACTACTCCACGTCGGGCTGCCACGACATCACCACCTACGTGAAGTACGACCTCGCGGCCGGCGCGTGCATGGGTGACGGCATCCTCCTGGACATCTCCGACCGGGAGGCACCGAAGCTCCTCAGCAACGTGCGCGACACCGAGAACTTCGCGTTCTGGCACTCCGCCACGTTCAACAACGACGGCACCAAGGTGGTCTTCACCGACGAGCTCGGGGGTGGCGGTCTCGCGACCTGCACCGGCGAGTTCCGCGACGAGCAGGGCGCCAACGGCATCTACGACATCGAGCGCACCAGGCACCACGGCAGCGGCAAGCGCTGGGGGTCCAAGGAGCTCGTCTTCAAGTCGTACTACAAGATCCCGCGCACCAACACCGCGGACGAGAACTGCGTCGCGCACAACGGGTCGCTGATCCCGGTCAAGGGCAAGGACCTCATGGTCCAGTCCTGGTACCAGGGCGGCACCTCGGTGTACGACTTCACCGACTCCGAGAACCCGACCGAGGTCGCCTGGTTCGACCGCGGCGCGGGTGTCAGCGGCGGCGGTACCTGGTCGTCGTACTACTACAACGGCTACGTGTACTCGAACGACCTGTCCGTCGGCTTCGACACCTTCAAGCTGGACCGGTCCATCGACCGCAGGGCGAAGCACCTGTCCTCGCTCAACCCGCAGATGCAGCAGCGGTTCTGAGCCGGCGCGGCTCGGGGCTGACGTCGTGCTGAGCCGACGCAGCTCTCAGCCCGGCCGGGCCGCCACCGTCTCGCACGAGACGGTGGCGGCCCGGCTCGTCCGTGTGGCAACCTTCCGGTCATGACCCCGGATCCCGCGCCGCCGTCCGACGCTGTGGCCGACGGCCCGCCCGCTCCGGCGTCGGACGCGTACGACCTGCGCAAGCGGCTGCGCCTGATGGGCGCCATCCTGGCGGGCGGGGTCGCGGCCGTCCTCGCGATGATGCTGTGGCTCGGCGTCGCGGTCCCGGCGCGGCAGGCGGCCGAGGGGTACAACGACGCCGACCGCGTCTTCGCGCAGGTCATGTCCGAGCACAACGCGCAGGCCGCGGAGCTCGCGTCGCTGGCGCCGAACCGCAGCGAGAACCCCGAGGTGCTGGAGCTCGCGCACGACGTCGGCACGGAGTCCGCCGTGCAGGCCGACGCCCTCGCCGTGTGGCTCACGGACCGCCGGATACCGGTGCCGGCGTCCGTCACGACCGTGCTCGCCCTCGTCGAGGCCGGCGGCCTCGACGGCGCCGGGGACGACGGCAGCGGCGACGGGTCCGGTCCGCGAGCGCCGGCCGGCCTGCAGCACGCGCACGGCACGGACACCGATCACGGCATGCTCACGCCGGAACAGGTCGAGCAGATGGCTGGACTGCGGGGCACGGAGTTCGACGGTGCGCTGGTGGGCGCGCTGATCGAGCACCACTACGGCGGGCTCCAGCCGGCCGACGAGCAGATCGAGGACGGCATGGACCCGGAGGCGATCGAGCTGGCGGAAGCGGAGCGGGAACGCATCCGCGGAGAGCTGGACGTCCTCCAGGAGGCCTTGGCCGGGCTGTGACCAGCCCTGTCCCGTTCGCGACCAGCGGGGCGCCGTCGGGCTACGGGGCCGTGACGAAGATGGCGAACAGGTCCGGGTGGTGGCCGTGCACCAGCACGGCGAAGACGACGGCGTCGAACAGCAGGTGGACCGTCACCACGTACGGCAGGGACTTGAACTTCGCGAAGATCCAGCCCTGGACCAGCGCGAACGGGATGGTCAGCAGCGGCCCCCACTCGCGGTAGCCGAGCTCCCACAGGAACGACACGAAGATCATCGCCTGGAGCACGTTCGCGTGCCACACCGGGAAGTGTCGGCACAGCAGCGCGAAGCAGACGCAGATGAAGAACAGCTCGTCCCAGATCCCGACGGCGTTGACCCCGACGAACAACCGCCAGATGTCCGTGGAACCGTCAAGGTCCGGCCAGTTGAGGTAGGCACCCGACCCCAGGAAGTAGAACGGCAGGATCAGGTACCCCACCGCGACGACGATCGCGAGGTAGGCCCACTGCCCGCGCCCCCAGCGCTGGCCCGTCGCCACGGGGAACTTCACGGCTTCGTGCCTCACCACGTAGCGCGCCAGCGCCCACGGCACGAGCACCGCCCCGCCGAGCGCGAGGGTGAACTGCAGCATCCTCTCGTTCGAGAGCTCCGCGGCCAGGGAGATCGTCGAGATGATGCCGAGCCCGACGGCGATCAGGGCGAGGTCCTTCCCGAGCGCCCGGTCGGCCCACAGGCCGAGCAGGACCCCCACCACGAGCGGGACGTACGCGATCGGCCGGATGTGGACGGCGAACAGGAGGACGGCAGACCCGCAGACCAGCACCGCCGCCCCGTACCGGAGGGCGGCGACAGCACGTGTCGATGTCAGAACGTCGGCGGTCACGCGAGACAACCTACCGGTTGTAAAGTCTGCGACAGCATCGGTCAACGACGACAGATAGGAGCAACCATGAACTCCCTACTCCTGGCGGCCATCGGTATCGCGATGGTGCTCGGAGGCTACTTCCTGTATTCGAAGTACCTCGCGAGCCGCGTGTATCGACTCGACCCGGAGTACGCCACGCCGGCCCACGCCATGAAGGACGGCGTGGACTACGTCCCCACCAACAAGTTCGTGCTGTGGGGCCACCACTTCACCTCGGTCGCGGGGGCGGCCCCGATCGTCGGTCCGGCCGTGGCCGTCATCTGGGGCTGGCTGCCCGCGTTCCTCTGGGTCACCATCGGGACGATCTTCTTCGCGGGCATGCACGACATGGGTGCGCTGTGGGCGTCGGCCCGCCACCGCGGCCAGTCGATGGGCATGCTGTCCGGCCGCTACATCGGGGCCCGGGGCCGCTCGCTGTTCCTCGTGGTCATCTTCCTGCTGCTGCTCATGGTGAACGCCGCGTTCGCGACGGTCATCACGAACCTGCTCGTCGGCAACCCGACGGCGGTCATCCCCACCTGGGGCGCGCTCGTCGTGGCGATCGTCGTCGGGCAGATGATCTACCGCTGGAAGATCCACCTGGGGATCACCACCCTGATCGGCGTCGCCGCCCTGTACGCCCTGATCCTGGTCGGCAACGCCGTCCCCCTCGCGCTGCCGGAGGGTTCCGCCGCGCCGCTGTGGCTGACGATGCTGTTCCTGTACGCCGGCGTCGCGTCGCTGCTGCCGGTGCACGTGCTGCTGCAGCCACGCGACTACATCAACGGCGTCCAGCTGTTCATCGCCCTCGGCATCCTCTACGGCGCGGTGCTGATCGGTTCGCCGGACATCGTCGCCCCGGCGATCAACACCGACGTGCCGGAGGGCACGCCCAGCCTCGTGCCGCTGCTGTTCGTGACCATCGCGTGCGGCGCCATCTCGGGCTTCCACGGCATGGTGTCGTCGGGCACGTCGTCCAAGCAGCTCGACAAGGAGACCGACGCCCGGTTCGTCGGCTACTTCGGCGCCGTCGGCGAGGGCCTGCTCGCGCTGGGCTCGATCATCGCCGCGACCGCCGGCTTCGCGACCCTCGCCAACTGGGAGGAGATCTACACCGAGTTCGGCCAGGGCGGCGTCGTGGCGTTCGTCCAGGGTGGTGCCACGATCGTCAACCAGGGCCTCGCCATCCCCTCCGCCCTCGCCGCGACCATCCTCGCGACGACGGCGATCCTGTTCGCCGCCACCACCATGGACACGGGCGTGCGCCTGCAGCGCTTCGTGATCCAGGAGGCGGGCGAGCTGATGGGGATCACGGTCAACAAGCTGGTGGCGACGGTCCTGGCCGTCGTCGTGGCCCTCGGTCTCACGTTCAGCATGGGGGCCGACGGGCAGGGTGGGCTCCAGGTGCTCTGGCCGCTCTTCGGCACCACCAACCAGCTGCTCGCTTCCTTGACGCTGGCCGTGGTCGCGGTGATCCTGCTGCAGCGCAAGCGCAACGCGATCGCGGCGCTGGTGCCGCTGGTGTTCGTGCTCTGCATGTCGGTCGCGGCACTGATCGTCCAGCTCCGGAGCTTCTACGAGGGCGGCCAGTGGCTGCAGCTCGTGCTCGACGTGATCATCCTCGTCGCGTCCCTGTGGGTCGCGCTGGAGGCGGCCATCGCCATGGTGAAGGCCTGGCGCGGGCCCGAGATCACGGACGAGGCCGACGCCGCGGCCACGGCGTCGTCCACCGCCGACGACGGCGCGGAGCGCTGACCTCATGACGGCGGTGCGGCGGTGGTGGCGCGGCTTCTCGGACGGGCTCCGGGAGTTCTACGTCGCGCCCTACCGCCGCACCTTCGCCCGCGCCCAGCGCGAGGAGGACGACCTGTTCACGCTCATCGTGCTGTCCGAGGCGCTGGGCGTGCCCAACCCGGCGTCGTACTACACGATCGAGCTGCTGCCGCTCATCCACGAGCGGGTCCACGAGTGGCACACCCGTATGGGGATGGACCGGTCGCCGCTGGAGAACGTCTCGTGCTGCTGAACGGGGGCCGACGATGACCGGACCGCCCGACGACCACCTTGCGGGCGACGACGTGGCGCCCGACGACGTGGCGGGTCCGGCTCTCCTGGCCGGGCCCGGCGGGGACATCCTGCGTGGCGTCGCCTCGCGGGTGCGTGTGCTGTTCGCGGGCGGCAAGGGCGGCGTCGGGAAGACGACGGTGGCGTCCGCGCTGGCGCTCGCCCAGGCCCGTGCGGGCCGCCGGGTCCTCCTGGTCTCCACGGACCCGGCCCACAACCTCGGCCACCTCTGGGACACTCCCCTCACCGACACCCCCACCCGCCTCACGACCACCCCACCCGCCGCCGACGACGCCGGTGACAACAGCGGAGGAGATGACACCAGCCGACGCAGCGGCGGTGGCGGCGGGTGTGTGGACGGGGTCGAGATCGATCCTGGGCGGACCGTCGAGCGGCATCTCGAGGAGGTCGGGCGGACGCTGCGGCGGTTGATGCCGGAACGGCTGTCCGGAGAGGTCGCCCGCCACCTGGACCTGGCCCGCGAGGCGCCCGGCACGCACGAGGCCGCCGTCCTCGAACGGATCGCCGACGCCGTCGAGACCGGCCTCGCCGACTACGACCTCGTCGTCTTCGACACCGCCCCGTCCGGCCACACCGCCAGGCTGATGGCGCTGCCCGAGACGATGTCCGCCTGGACCGAGGGCCTGCTGCGCCGGCAGGAGAGCTCCGCGAGGTTCGGTGCGGCGCTCCGCGGCCTCGCCCGGGACGACCCCGACGACGACGGGGCGAGCGCGCTCGTCGGCCGCACCGACCCGCGCGCCGAGCGGGACTCCGAGATCCGGCGGGTGCTGCTGCGCCGTCGTACCCGGTTCGAGCGGCTGCGAGCGGTGCTGGCCGACCGGAGCACGACGTCGTTCGTGCTGGTCCTGGCCGCGGAGCGGCTGCCCGTGCTGGAGACCGTCGAGCTGCACGCCCAGCTCGTGAGGCTGGGTGTCGACGTGGGCGCCCTGGTGGTGAACAAGCGGTCCCCGGCGGGCGCGGGCGACCTGCTCGACGCGCGCCGCGAGCGCGAGGAGGAGCACCTCCGGACCCTGACCGACACCCTGGGCGACGTCCCCCGCGCCGAAGCGGAGCTGCTGGCGGACGACGTCGTCGGCGAGGAGGCCCTGGCCCGCTTCGCCGGCTTGTGACGGCGGACTCCGACCAGAGGGGGAGGCTAGGGGTGGCGCAGGACATCTAGGGTGAGGACGTGAACAGCCTTGCCCGACTCGCCCGATGGTTCGGCGTCGACGCCGACTGGGAACGCCGTCCCGCGGACCGCCGCCGCACCTTCCGGAACGACGCGATCCTCGCGGCCTGGATCGCGGCGCTGAGCGTCATGGCGACCGAGCTCGCCAACAGCGGGGGGATGTTCGAGGGCCACGAGATGCCGGGGTGGTTCCCCCACCTGGCTGCCGCCGTGACCGCGCTGCCGCTGGCGTGGCGCCGCCTCTACCCGATCGTCTCGATGCTCGTCGTGTACGGGCTGTTCGCGGCCGGGCTCATGGTGGCCGACGGCATCGTCACCGCGGTCGCCCCGCTGCAGGTGGCCTACTTCATGTCGCTCTACGCGGTGGTCGCGTGGGCACGGGACCGGCGGGCGATGCTGATCGCGGTCGCCGTGGTGCTCGTGGCGATGTTCGGCTTCATCGTCCTGTCGGTCGTCGACGCCAGCGCGCGCGACACGTTCCTGGCGGAGCTCGGCGGCGAACGCCCGGGGCTGCTGCCGCCGTGGACGGCGCTCACGCTGTACCAGCTCCTGACGAACGTGGCGTTCTTCGGCGGGGCCGTCGTGCTGGGCCAGCTCGCCTGGCACGGTGCCCGACGTCGCGAACAGGTCTTCGAGCAGACCGCCACCATCGAGAAGCAGGCTCGCGACCTGCGCGAGCACGCCGTCCTGGAGGAGAGGCTGCGGATCGCGCGCGAGCTGCACGACGTCGTCGCGCACCACGTGTCGGTGATCGGCGTCCAGGCGGCCGCCGCGCGGCGGGTGCTCACGAAGAGCCCGGACAAGGCCGCAGAGGCCCTGAGCGTGATCGAGACGTCCTCCCGGGAGGGCGTCGAGCAGATGCGCGGGCTCGTCGGGACCCTGCGGCAGGTGGACGGGACACGGCCCGGCGACACGACGCCGGTCCAGTCCGCCAGCACCGCGAACCTCGCCGGTGTCGCCACCCTCGCCGGCGACGCCACCGACGGCCTGAGCTGCACCTACCGGCTGGTCGAGGAGCCGGACGGAGCGTCCGGCACCGTCCCCGGCCCGATCGGCGCGGCCCTCTACCGCACCACCCAAGAGGCGCTGAACAACGTGCGGAAGCACTCCACGGCCCGCGGCGCGTCGGTCACGCTCCGTGTCGACCGCCGTGGGGACTCCGCGATGCCGCACGGCTGGACCGAGGTCGAGGTGCTCGACGACGGGAACCCGCGCCCCGGGACGTCCGGGAGCGGCCTCGGGCTGGTCGGCATCCGCGAGCGTGCGGCCGCGCACGACGGCGAGGTGGAGGCCGGACCGCGCGCGACCGTGGGGTTCCGTATCCGGGTCCGGCTGCCGCTGCCCGACGGGGGGCCGGCGCGAGGACCCGCCATGTCCGCCGAGCACGCCACGTACGCCGAACCTGTCGAGGCCGAGGGAGGCCCCTCATGATCCGCGTCCTGCTCGTGGACGACCAGCAGCTCGTCCGGTCCGGCTTCGCCCTCATCCTCTCGGTGGAGGACGACATCGAGGTGGCCGGCGAGGCCGCCGACGGTGCCGAGGCGGTGGAGCTCGCCCGGGAGCTGCGGCCCGACGTCGTCCTCATGGACGTGCAGATGCCCGTCATGGACGGGATCGAGGCGACCCGCCGCTTCGTCGCCGACGATCTCGCGAAGGTGCTGGTCCTGACCACCTTCGACAACGACGAGTACGTCTTCCAGGCGCTGTCGGCGGGCGCGAGCGGCTTCCTGCTCAAGAACTCCGAGGCCGAACGGATGGTCGAGGCCGTCCGCACGGTCGCAGCGGGCCACGCGCTCCTCGCGCCGGAGATCACGCGGCGCGTGATCCGGCAGATGGTCGACGGCGCGGCGGGTGCGGGCGCTGGTGCCGGGTCCGGCGGGCTGCCGCCGTCGAACGGAAAGCCGTCGCCGGACGGAACGGCGGCACACGGAGAGCCGGCGACGGATCCCGCCGACGGCGCGCTCGCCACGCTCACCCCGCGGGAACGGGAGGTGCTGGAGCTGGTGGGCACCGGCCTGTCGAACGGCGAGATCGCCGAGCGCCTCTGGCTGGGCGAGGCGACGGTCAAGACCCACGTCTCCAACCTGCTGTCCAAGCTCCATCTGCGGGACCGCGTCCAGGCCGTGGTCCTGGCGCACCGGCACGGGTTGATCTGAACCGACCTACGTGTCAACGATCGGCAACCCCGGTCGTTCATGTCATCGATCGCTGACGCCGGCCCTGAGTTCGTGACGATGAGAACCGCCGCGCACCTCGGGCTGCAGGCAGCGGACACGGAAGGGCCCCGGACCCCTTGCGGGATCCGGGGCCCTTCTGGGTCCGGGCTCGGTCAGCCCGCGACGACCTTGACGGCGATCTTGGCCGACACCTCGGGGTGCAGGCGGATCGACACGGTGTGGTCACCGGTGGACTTGATCGGCTGGCCGATCTCGATCTTGCGCTTGTCCACGGACTTGCCGCTCTCGGTGGCGACCGCTCCGGCGATCTCCGCCGTCGTGATCGCACCGAACAGGCGGCCACCGGGGCCGGCGTTGGCGGTGACGGTCACCGGCTTGGCGGCGATGGAGTCCGCCAGGGCCTTCGCCTCGTCGAGCGTGGCGATCTCACGTGCCTTGCGGGCACGGCGGATCGCGGTCACGTCCTTCTCGGCGCCCTTGGTCCACGGCGTCGCCAGCGAACGCGGGATGAGGAAGTTACGGGCGTACCCGTCCTTCACGTCGACCACGTCGCCGGGCTCGCCCAGGCCGGTCACCTCGTGGGTCAGGATCAGCTTTGCCATGGTTCTCGATCCCTTCCTCAGCGAGCCGTCGACGTGTACGGCAGCAGAGCCATCTCGCGGGCGTTCTTCACGGCCTTCGCGATCTGACGCTGCTCCTGCACGGTCACGCCGGTGACGCGGCGGGCACGGATCTTGCCGCGGTCCGAGATGAACTTGCGCAGCAGGGCGGTGTCCTTGTAATCGATGTTGTCGATCTTCGCGGACTTGAGTGGGTTGGCCTTCTTCTTGGGCTTACGCACCACAGGCTTCGCCATGGTGTTGCTCCTTCTTCAGGTGCGGGCCGCACCCTGGAACGACGACCCGTTCGCATGACGCGCGGGTGTGCCGCCGGGCACGGACAAGATGATGTCTGGTATGAGTGCCGGTCAGAAGGGCGGGTCCTCCGAGAACCCGCCACCGGACGACGCTGGGCCTGCTGTGGCCCACGGGTCGGCCTGCTGCTGACCACCACCGGACGAGCTGAAGCCGCCGCCGGAACCTCCGCCGAAGCCGCCAGAGCTCTGCTGGCCGCCTCCGCCGAAGTTGTCGCCGCCGCCGAACCCGCCACCGGAGCGCTGGGCCTTGGTGACCTTGGCGGTAGCGCGCCGCAGGGAGGGACCGATCTCGTCCACCTGCAGCTCGACGACGGTGCGCTTCTCCCCCTCGCGGGTCTCGTACGAGCGCTGCACCAGGCGGCCCTGCGCGAGGACGCGCATGCCCTTGGTCAGCGACTCCGCGACGTTCTCCGCGGCTTCCCGCCACAACGAGCAGCGCATGAACAGGGTTTCCCCGTCCTTCCACTCGTTGTTCTGACGGTCGAAGATGCGCGGCGTGGAAGCGATCGTGAAGTTGGCCACTGCCGCACCCGACGGGGTGAAGCGCAGCTCCGGGTCACCGGTCAGGTTCCCCACCACTGTGATGACGGTCTCGCCAGCCATTACCAAGTTCCTCGATTCGTCTCGACGCCGTTTCGTCACCGCATCCCATCACGAGACACTGACATCCGCCGTGCGGCGGCCGTGTCACGTGGAGGTCGGCTCAAGCGTTGGTTCAGCTCCCGTTGCTGGGGGTCCTCAGCGGTCGCCGGTGCGGAGGATCTTGGTGCGCAGCACGACCTCGTTCAGGCCGAGCTGGCGGTCCAGCTCCTTCGCCGTGTCCGGCGTCGACGTGAAGTCCACGACGGCGTAGATGCCCTCGGACTTCTTCGTGATGTCGAACGCCAGGCGGCGGCGACCCCAGATGTCCATCTTGTCGACGGTGCCGCCGTCGGTCTTGATGACCGTGAGCAGCTTCTCGAGCGACGGCTGGACGGTGCGCTCCTCGACCTCCGGGTCCAGGATCACCATCAGTTCGTACTGACGCATGTCGATACCCACCTCCTCTGGTCTCAGCGGTCACGGTCGTTCCGTGACAGGAGGGTTCTCGCGTCGCTGTACCCGACAGCGCCGGGCACAGCAGGATCCGAGTCTACAGCGCACCCCGCCCCGGCCGAAGCCGGGACGGGGTGGCGCGGGTCACCGGGGAGCGTCAGCCGCCGTTGCCGCCGTTGCCGCCGTTGCCGTTCCCGCCGCCCGTCCCGTCGGTAGGTTCGGTGGTGGGGTCACAACCGAAGACACCACAGCCGCCGCCGTCGTCCGCGCCGGAACCGTCGGAGACCTCGACCGTCACGGGCGAGCCCTCGGGCAGCTCCGTACCGCCACCCGGGGACTGGCTCACGACCGTGCCCGCGGGCTGATCGCCGGCCACCGTCGTCGGCACCATCTCGTACCCGAAGCTGCGTAGCTGGTTCCGGGCAGAGTTCTGGTCCATGCCCGTGACGTCCGGCACGGTCTGCACCTCTTCCACCGCTCCGGTGGAGACCTCGAGCACGAGCGTCGATCCGACGGGGACCTCCTGTCCCTCGTTCGGCACGCTGACGACCGTGTTCTGTGGCTCTGAGCTGTCCACGTCGGCCTTCTGCGCGTTCAGACCGAGGTCCACGAGGATCTGGCGGACCTCGTTCCAGTCCCTGCCGCGCAGGTCGCTCGGAACCGCGACCGTCTCTTCCTCCGGCTCCTCGGACTGCGTCGGGGTCGGGGACGGGGACGGCTGGACCGGCTCGTACTCGTACTCCGGGAACTTCGCGATCGGCAGGTCGCTGTGGATCTCGTACACCTTCTGCATGTATTCGGTCCACGCCGACGCCGGCCACGTACCACCGGTGATCGGCCAGCCCATCTGCTCGTACTCGCCCCAGGGCTGGATCTGCTCGTACGTGCCCTTGCCGTCCCGCGCGTCACGGTTGTACTGGTAGAGCCCGACGACCGTCGCGTACTGGGGCGTGTAGCCGGCGAACCACGCGGACCGGTTCTCGTTGGAGGAACCCGTCTTGCCGGCGACGGGCCGGCCGAGCTCCCGCGCGGCCAAGCCCGAACCGTCCTCCACGACCTGCTGCATCGCGTACGTCGCGCCCGCCATGACGTCCTCCGGGAAGACGCGGTCCTGGGTGACCGAGGTCGTGTACCGCTCCTCGCCGCCCAGCGTCGTCACGTTCTTCACGATGTGCGGATCGGTCTTGACACCCTGCGCGGCAAAGGTCGCGTAGGCGCGGGTCAGCTGCAGCGCCGTCACGTTGTCGGTGCCGAGCACGTTGGCCAGGCTCGCGTTCCCGTCCGTGGAGAGCGGAATTCCCGCATCGACCGCCGCCTGCCGGGTGGCGTTGGGCCCCACCTCCACGTTCAGCTGCGCGTAGACGGTGTTCACCGAGTCCTTGGTGGCGGCGGCGAGATCGATCTGCCCGAAGCTCTCGTCGTCGAAGTTGCCGAGCTCCTGGTCTTCCTCCTGCTGGGTCTCCTCGTTCCACACCGTCCAGCCCGGGATCTGCTGTGGGCTGTTCCCGTCGAACTTGGTCCCCATCGAGATGCCCTCTTGCAACGCGGCGACCAGGGTGAACGGCTTGAACGTCGACGCGGCCTGCGCGGAGTCCTGCGTGGCCGAGTTCGTCTGGTAGAACGGCTCCGAGTAGTCAGGCCCGCCGTACAGCGCCTTGATCGCGCCGTTCTTCGGGTCGATGGTGACGACGGACGACCGCAGCCATTTCGAGGCCTTCCCGGGCACCTTGTTCTTCTTGCCGTCGGGATCGGTCGTCTCGATCGAGCTGCCGGTCGACGTGGCCGCCGCCTGCATCTTCTTGTCGATCGTCGTATAGATCTTGTAGCCGTCGCTCAACAGGTTGTCCTCGGTGAGCCCTGCCCCGTCCGGGTCCTTGAGCTCCCGCTTGACCTCCTCGAGCAGGTAGCCCGTCTGGCCGGAGCGCGCGCCGCCCGGGGTGTACTTCTTCGGCTTCGGGAACTTGGCCTGCGCCTCGTCGTCCGCCGAGATGACACCCTCCTGGGCCATGAACGCGACCGAGCGGCCCCAGCGGTCCTTCACCCAGCCCTTGCTGTACTCGGGGTCGGTCGTCCCGTCCCACTGGTTCGGGGAGGGGATGGTGCCGATGAGGAAGGCCACCTCGTTGTAGCTGAGCTTGGCGGCGGACTTGCCGAAGTAGGCCTGCGCCCCCGCCTCGATCCCGTAGGCGCCGCGCCCGAAGTAGATCGTGTTGAGGTACCGCTCGAGGATGACGTCCTTGTCCTCCTGCTGCGCCACCTTCATGGCGAGGATGACCTCGCGGAACTTGCCGTCGTAACCCGTGTTCAGGCCGGTCAGATAGGTCTCGACGTACTGCTGGGTGAGTGTCGAGCCACCCTGCTGAGCGCCGCCCCTGAGGTTGTTGACGGCCGACCGGGCGATACCGACGAAGTCCACGCCGATGTTGTCGCGGAACGTCTGGTCCTCGGACGCGATGAGCGAGTTCGTGATGAGGTCCCAGTTCTCTCCCAAGTCCTCCGGCGTCACGATCTGCCGCTTCTCGGCCGCGATCTCGCCGAGCTGCGAGCCGTCGGCCCAGTAGACGACGGTGCTCTGGTTGCCGACATCGGCAAGCTGCCCGGGCACCGGAAGGTTGATCCATGCGGCCATGACGACGCCGGCGAGCAGCGACGCACCCGCCAGCATCGTGCCGACGATGAACCGCCACGACGGCAGCCATGCCTTCCAGCCCGTGCGGTACGGCCGCGGGTAGTTCCAGAACTGCGTGCGCGGACGCGGGCGGAACGGCGGGAGCTGCGGGGCACTCCAGTTGGTAGCCACGTCCTGCCTCTTCCTCTCGTTCGGGGGTGGTCGGTGCCTGGAAGGGGTCTGGGACCCGCACGGTCCGAGGCACAACGAACCACCCGACACAATAGAGGCACCGCCTCGGCGTTCGGCAACGATGAGGGTGGAATCACACGGGGAGCCCCGCAGTTCCCCCACCACACGCGCAGTCCTGATCCCACGCCTTCACGCGCCCATCACAAGTGACCCGAGCTCGACCTCCCGTTGCGACCGGCGACGCCGCGCGCCTATCCTCGCGATGTATCGACTCGATAGGTCGAACGCCACCAACAGCAGATGAACCATGCGTGACGGGAGGGATCGAGGCATGCGCAGCCGCACGGAAGTGCTCGAGACGGCAGTGCTCGGCCTCCTCAACGAGGCCCCGTTGCACGGCTACGAGCTGCGCAAACGCCTCAGCCTGGCGCTCGGCCCGTTCCGCGCCCTGTCCTACGGGAGCCTGTACCCGGCCCTGCAGCGGCTCGCGGCGCGCGGACTGATCGTCGCGGCGCACGGCGACCAGCGACCGCCGTCGGACACGGACCCTTCGGACGCGAGGGCCCGGCAGGCCCGGCCGGCGAGGACGAGCCGTGCGGCAGCGGCGCGGCCGGCGAAGCTCGGCCGCCGCGGCCGCATCGTCTACGAGCTCACCGGCGACGGCAAGGAGCACCTGCACGGCGTCCTGACCAGCGCGGGGCCCGCCACCTGGGAGGACGAGAACTTCGACGTGCGGTTCTCGCTGTTCGGGCAGACCGACGCCGAGACGCGCCTGCGCATCCTCGAGGGACGCCGCACCCGCCTCGCCGAACGGCTGGAGGCCGCGCGGGACGCATCGGCCCGCGCCCGGAGCCGTGCCGACGAATACACACGCGAGCTCCAGCGTTTCGGCCAGGAGAAGGTGGAGCGCGAGGTCGACTGGATCGACCGGCTGATCCGTGCCGAACGCGGCCGTGTCGACGTCGCCGGCGCCCACCACCAGGACCCCAGGGAACAACCTCAGAGTAAGGAGCGAGGATGACTTCCATCCGCGTCGCGGTCGTCGGCGTAGGGAACTGTGCATCGTCCCTGATCCAGGGCGTGCACTACTACCGGGACGCCGACCCGCGGGACAAGGTCCCCGGCCTCATGCACGTCCGGCTGGGCGACTATCACGTGCGGGACCTCGAGTTCGTGGCGGCGTTCGACGTCGACGCGAAGAAGGTGGGCTTCGATCTCGCCGAGGCGATCACCGCGTCGGAGAACAACACGATCAAGATCACCGACGTGCCGCCGCTCGGAGTCACCGTGCAGCGCGGCCCGACCCTGGACGGTCTCGGCACCTACTACCAGGCGACCATCGACGAGGCCGACGGCGAGCCGGTGGACGTCGTCGCCGCGCTCCGCGAGGCCGAGGTGGACGTCCTGGTGTCCTACCTGCCGGTGGGTTCCGAGGAGGCCGACAAGTTCTACGCGCAGTGCGCCCTCGACGCCGGGGTCGCGTTCGTGAACGCGCTGCCGGTCTTCATCGCCTCCGACCCGGAGTGGGCCGCGAAGTTCGAGGCCGCGGGCGTGCCGATCGTGGGCGACGACATCAAGTCGCAGGTGGGTGCCACCATCACGCACCGCGTCCTGGCGAAGCTGTTCGAGGACCGCGGCGTCGTCCTGGACCGGACGTACCAGCTCAACGTGGGCGGCAACATGGACTTCAAGAACATGCTGCAGCGCGAGCGGCTGGAGTCGAAGAAGGTCTCCAAGACGCAGGCCGTCACGTCGAACCTGTCCGACGGGCCGCTCGCCGGCGTGAAGGACGACCGCAACGTGCACATCGGCCCGTCGGACTACATCGCCTGGCTCGACGACCGCAAGTGGGCGTACGTGCGCCTGGAGGGCCGCGCGTTCGGCGAGGTGCCGCTGAACCTGGAGTACAAGCTCGAGGTGTGGGACTCGCCGAACTCGGCGGGCATCATCATCGACGCGGTGCGCTGCGCGAAGATCGCGCTCGACCGGAAGGCCGGCGGCCCGATCCACGCGGCGTCGACGTACTTCATGAAGTCCCCGCCGGAGCAGCTGGAGGACACGGAGGGCCGCGCCCGCCTGGAGGCGTGGATCCGCGGCGACGAGGTTCACTGACCCGCTGAGCCCCGCCGGCTCCGTACGGTCGGTCTTTCTGTGAGTGATCGGCAGATTGATCTGCCGATCACTCACAGAAAGACCGACCACGGTGCCGGCCGGCCGTCGCGGAGCGGTCGGGGCCGGCCGGCCGTCGCGGCGTCAGTCGCAGAACTCCGTCAGGGCGATGTCGTGGACCACCGTCCGGCCCTTGAGGATGCGGGCGTCCTGGGCCACCGGCGGGTAGCCGTTCGCCGAGCTGAGCAGCGTCAGCCGGTTGTTCGACACCCCCATCCAGCGCGCGTAGCCGCCGGCCGGCCCGGTCACGAGCGTCACGTCGTGCTCCGTCCCGTCGATCGTGACGAACGCGCCCTCGAGCGGCCGCGTCTCGCCGTCGCACGCCGTGCCCGAGACGGTGCCGGCGATCTTCCCCCAGGTGCTCGGCGGAGTCACCGACATCGAGACCGCCACGCGCGGCGCCCGGTAGGGCGTCGCACCGTTCGCGACGACGTCGGACGTGTACGTGCCCGGCTGGTCGACCTGGCGGCTGTCCATGCCGACCTGCACCGTCGCCGACTCGCCCGGCTCCAGCGCGAACGCCGGCGGCTGCAGGTCGAGCCACGGCACGTCGACCTCGGTCGTACCGGTCACGTTGATGACCGCGTGCATGTCCGGGAAGCCGGCGTCCGCGACCTCGACCGGCTCGGTGTTGCCGCACGCCTCGCTCGCGACATAGGTCGGCGCCGTCTCCCCCTCCGCGTTCGACCCGACGAAGAAGACCGGCCCGTCCGGCACGGTGATCTCGGCCACGAGCGTGCTGCCCGCGGGCGCCGTTCCTTCCACGGGCACGTCCACCAGCGCGAGCGCCTGACCGTCGAGCGTCTCGGTGGCCGAGCCGATCTCGGTCATGTTCTCGTACCGGAGCGCACCGTCCAGCGTGTAGAGGTTGACCGTGACGTCGGCCCCCGCGTCGGAGGACTCGACGCCGAACGACACGTTCGTCACCGCGAGCTCGCCGCCGATGTCGAAGTCCTCCAGCGTGAACGTCCGCAGCACCTGCGTCGCGGACCCGACGCACGCGGCCGAGTTGTCGGGCACGATCTCCTGCGAGGCGGAGTGCGTGATCGTGGTGCCGCCGTCGCCCGCCAGGAGCGACGTCGGCGGGACCGGCGTGACCGCCGTGCCCGGCCGGTCGCCGTCCCGCTCGAAGGCGCCGTCCGACGACACCCTGGCCGCGGAAGCGTCCGTGTCCGACGACGCCGTGCCGGCCGCCGTGGCGACCTCGGTCGCCGAACCCTGGACGCCCTCGATCACGGCGCCCGAGGAGCCACCCGGCGCAGCGCCCGCCGCATCAGCCTGCGAGCCGTCCGCCGCACCACGGAGCGACCGGTCCGCCAGGATCTCGAAGTCGGACGACCCCGGAAACACCTCGACGTCGGTGGCCGCCGTGCCCTCGTTCGTCACGGTGAACCGGCCCGAACCGGCGCCTCCCAGCTCCGTCTCGTCGGACACGCCGACCGGTGACACGGCGAGCATCGGCGCGGCGAGCTCGACGTCGTGCCGCGTCACCGCGTCCGCGGCCACGGCGACGGACGACTCGTCCGAGACGTACCCGTCGTCCGCCACCACGACCGTGCGGTCCCCGGCGGGCACGAACAGCGAGTAGTAGCCCGGGCCGGTGTGCGGGCCAGGCGGGTCGACGGTCTGCACGCCGTCGTCCGGGGCCTCCGCGTCGGACACGCTCGCGCCGACCACGCCGTCACCGGTGTTGCCGTCGACGACCTGGCCCGCGACGAGCCCGCCGTCCACGGGCGCGCAGGTGCCGAAGCCGACGTCGTCGATCTGCCACCAGAACGCCCAGGCGCCGTCCCCGTAGTGGAACCGGACGCGGACGTCGCTCCTGCCGCCGGCATCCGGCAGGGCGACGAGCTTCGTCCCCTGCGCCGACGCGGTCTGGTGCAGCACCGTCTCCCACGTCTCGCCGCCGTCGACGGACAGGTCGACGTCGGCGAAGTCGCCGATCGCCTCGAAGGCCTGCTCGAAGCGGAGCGACGGGGCGGCCACGGCCGTGAAGTCCAGGGGCGCGCTGGTCAGCGTGGTGTCCTGGGTGCCGTCGGGTCCGTAGCCGTCGCTGTTCACCTCGGCGAACAGCCCGTCGCCGCCGGTCTGGTTGCCGACCTCGAAGGCGTCGTCGAACGTCCACACCTCGCCGGTCCCGGCGAGGTCCTCGACGGCCCAGCCCTCGGGCACGTCGCCCGACCCGAACTCCTCGACGGGGACGTCGGCGCCGCCGAACTCGTAGCCCGGTGCGACGCAGGCGTCCGCGACGGGCACCGCGGCGTCGTGCACGACGCCGTCCCCGCCGGTCTCGACGTCCTCGCGCACCGTCCGGTAGCCGTCTGCCTCGGGCGCGACGACCACGGTGTGGGTGCTGTTCGCCGGGACCTCGAACGAGTACTCGCCCGTGAACGGGTCGGACCAGGCCGCCACGTCCGAGGGAGCGCCGTCGATGGTCAGCTTCGCGCCGAGCGGCCAGCCGTGCCCCGACCCGTCGGTGACGGTGCCGGACAGCTCGGTGGTGGGTGCCCGCTCCAGCACGACGTCGTTCGTGGTGGTCTCGTCGTCGAAGACCTCGACGCCCTCGGTGGACCCGGCGAGGAACCCGAACGCCTCCACGACGACGTCGTACGAGCCGACGGGCAGCAGCATGCTGTAGGCGCCGTGCGCGTCGGTCCCGGTGGACCGGTCACCGACCGTCACGGTGGCGCCCTGCACCGGCTCGCCGCCGGCGTCGGTCACCGTGCCGGCGAGGTCGCCGGCCTCCTCGACGCCCGCGGCCTCGACCAGGGCGAGCACGTCGAGATCGCCCTCGCCGTACACGTTGTTGTTCTCCGGCGTGCCGCCGCACTCGTCGGAGGCGTGGTCGACGGCGGACGCGTTCAGCAGGTCCCGCGTGCCGTCGATGTCGCCGATCAGGCTCGGCGCCGCCGACCAGAGCAGCGCGACGGCGGCCGTGACGTGCGGAGCGGCCATCGACGTCCCCGAGAACAGCTCGTAGTCGCCACCCGGCACGGACGAACGCACGTCCTCGCCCGGCGCGGCGACGTTGGGCTGCGTCAGCCCGTCCTCACCGGGGCCGCGCGACGAGAACTCGGCGACCTCCCCGTCGGCGTTCGTCGCGCCCACCGCGTACGTGGCGACGTTGGCCCCGGGGGACGACGTCGACCCGCAGCCGGCCTCGCCGGCGTTGCCCGCCGCCCAGACGCCGAAGATCCCCGCGGCCTCCCAGGCCGCGACCTGGTCGGCGAAGAAGTCGTTGACGTCTCCCGGGATCTGGGACCCCCAGGAGTTGTTGACGACGTGCGGCCGCATCGCCGGGTTCGGGGCGCTGCCGTCGGCCCGGGTCGGAGCCAGGATCCACTCCGCGGAGGCGATCAGGTCGGCGTCCGAGCAGGAGTCGCAGCCGTTGGCGGCGATCCACTCCGCGCCCGGCGCGACGCCGGTCTGGTTCCCGCCACCGTCGTCGCCCACCATCGTGCCCGTCACGTGCGTGCCGTGCCCGGCGTTGTCGCACGGCTCGCCGTCGCAGGACCCGGAGGCGTCGAACCAGTTGTAGTCGTGGTCGACGCCACCCTCGCGCGTCCCGCGGTAGTGGGACTCGAGGGCGGGGTGGCTCAGCTCGGCGCCGGAGTCGACGGTCGAGACCGTGATGCCCTCACCGGTGAACCCGAGGTCCCAGACGGCCGGGGCGTTGACCGCCTCGACACCCCACTCGACGGCCCGGGTGCCGACCTCGCCTCCGGAGGCCCGCTCGACGGGCTCGACCGGCTCGACCGCCACCGGCTCGTGGACCCGCGCGACGGCGGGATCGGCCGCGAGGCTCTCGGCCAGGCGCAGCGAGCCGCCGGTCACGTGGATCGCGTTGCTGATCCAGTGCGGCTCGAAGTCGGCGCCCGCCGCCTCCAGCTCGTCGACGACGGCGGCCTGCGACTCCTCGGCGGTGCTCGTCAGCGCGTCGTAGACGTACCGGCCGCGCTCGTCCCAGTCGGCGATGCCCGGCGCGGCGTCGAGGTCCGCGCTGTGGGTGAAGCGGACCCAGAAGTCGTCGGACCGCTTGGCCTCGAGCCGCGTGCGGAGGGTGTCGCTGACCTTCGCCTCGGCAGCCGCCCCCGCGTCCGTCCCGGCGGCGGTCGGGGAGCCGGGCGGGTCGTCGGCGGTGCGGATGCTGGTGTCCGACCTGTCCGCCGGGGTCGCGGCGAGCGCCGGTGCGGCACTCGCCGCCGTGGCGACCATGAGGGATAGCGCTGTCGCGATCGCGGCGGCGGCTCTCCTTCCAGGCATGGTGCGGTGTCGCATGGAGCCTCCTGCGTGGAGCGCCCGTGTGACGGGCGCGTCGGGTGCGCGTCGAGCAGCGGTCATGTCACACAGTTACCAGCCGCAGCGAACTCGGCAAGGAAAGTACGTGATCTCACCGAAAGACCTACACGGTTAATCTACGATGCTATGTCCAAGATGCGGCATATCCCGGTCTTCTGCCGGCCATGTCGGGACGTCCCCGCCGGCCACGTCCCGGCCGGCGCCCCCGCGCACGACGGCGGCCCGGCCGCGCGCTGGTTGCGCACGGCCGGGCCGCCCCGGCACGTCCCCCGCGGTCGTTACAGCGCGGTGAGCGTGAAGTCGTACACGGCCGTCTGGCCGCGGACGATCGTGCCGGTCTTCGTCTGCGGGACGTACCCGTCCTTGGCGACGATCATGGCGAGCGAGTTGTTGGACACGCCCATCCAGTACTCGTAGGCACCGTTCGCGCCGGTGACGAGGGTGACGTCCTTCTCGAGACCGTCGATGTGCACGGTGGCGCCGTCGAGCGGCGCACCACCGCTGCCGGAGACCGTGCCGGCCACCTTGCCCCAGCTACCCGGCGGGTTCGCCACCAGGGTCGCCGTGACGGACGGCTCGACATAGGGCGTGTCGGCCCCCACCACCACGTCGGCGGCGTAGGTGCCCGGCTGGTCGACGGCACGCGGATCGATGGTCGCCACCACCCGCGCCGACTCACCCGGGTCGAGCACGACCGAGCCCGGCTGCGCGGAGAGCCAGGCCGCTCCGTCGTCGCCACCGCCGGCACCCGTGCTGCCGGACACGTTCATCACGACGTGCATGTCCGGCCAGCCGATCGAGTCGGTCGCGGCCGGCTCGGCGATGCCGCAGTCGTCCGCCTTGAGGTACGACGGTGCGGTCTGCCCGCCCCCGTTCGACCCGATGTAGAACAGGCCGCCCGAGTCCCGCTGGTCGGGCGTGATCACCTCGACGACCAGGGTGCCGCCGGTGATTTCACCCTCGACCGGGACGCTGACCATGGACAGCGTCTGGGCCGCGATGTCGGCGTCGGCAGAGCCGAGCTGCTCCAGGTTCGCGTAGACGAGCTCGTCGCCCACGAGCTCGTAGAGGTTGACCGTCAGCGTCTGGGCCGTCGCCTGCTCGACCCCGAACGACACCTCGGACACGGCGAACGACCCGTCGATCCCGAAGTCGCTCAGCGTGAAGGTCCGCAGGAAGCTGTTCTCGGACGTCCCGAACGCGTTGCCGCAGGACGCCGAGTTGAGCGCGACGACCTCCTGCGACGCCGAGTGGGTGATCGTCGTCTCCGCCTGCGGGAGCGAGACCGCCGGGAACGCCGAGGCGTCCGCGGCGAGCGACGAGGTGCTCAGCGCACCATCGGCCTGGTGTCCCTGGAAGTTCCCGAGGCCGGAGGACGGTGCCACGGACCCGATCTCGGTCGCCTCACCCTCGACGTGGTTGATCACGCCGCCCGAGAAGTCCTTGCCCAGGCCGAGCATGTCGAAGTCACCGCCGCCGGTGCCGACCGACACGTCGGCCGGCGCCGAGCCCTCGTTGGTGACCATGAATCCCCGGGTCGCCGCGCTTCCGCCGAGCCGCTTCTCGACGGACACCCCTTCCTTGTTCACGGTGAGCAGAGCCGCCTTGAGCTGGGCGTTCCGCGTGGACGTCCCGCCGTCCTCCGCCATGGTGACCCGCTTGGACACGGGCTCGTAGTCCGCGGCGGAGAACTCGAGGTCGTACCGCCCCAGCGCCGTGACGACCCGGTACCGGCCGTCGTCACCGGTGGTGACCGTCTCGACGGTGTCCCCGGTGCCGGTCATGCTGACCGTGGCGCCGGCGACCGGGTCCTTGGTGTTGAAGTCCTTCACGATGCCCGACAGCGTCGCCAGCGGCGGAGCGTCGTACGTGATGGACAGCCCCTCGGACAGGGCGGCGGTGTTGTACGAGTACTCGAGGCCGACGGTGCCGTCCGCGTTCTCGATGCCCACGGACGCCGAGGAGCCGGCGGCGGTGTCACCGGTGCCGTCGAGCTCGCCGTACCCGAGGACGACGTCGCCGTTCGCGAGCAGGGTGACCGAGAAGTCGAGACGGGCGTCCCGGTCGCTGTAGAGCGCGACGTCCCGGAACTCGAGGACGTACGCGTCCGTGCCGTCCACCGCGGTGGTGCCCTCGTAGAGCCCCGACTCGCCCGAGACGAAGTAGAGGTCGTCCCAGAACGGGTAGACCGCCGCGTTGGGCACCGACGCCGCCGGGATGGAGGTGTTCGCGTACACGCTGCTCGCGGCCAGGAAGTTCACGTGGCCGTTGGTGGTCACGTAGGCCGTGTCGTACGACTCGCCGTAGTAGGTGAAGTCGAACGGCAGCGAGACCGTCGTCGAGCTGTCGTCGCCGGACAGACCCGTGTCGGTGTCGCCGGTCAGGTAGTCGCCGGTCGACACCGTGCAGGAGTACCCGGCGTCGTCGACCAGCGCCTCGATGGTCACCGGCACGTCCACGTCGCCGTCGACGACGACGTCCTCCGCGAAGGACGACGCGCAGCCGCCCATCACGACCGAGAGCGGGTAGGTGCCCTCCGGCACGTCGGCGAAGGCGAACGAACCGTCCTCGTCCGTCGTGACGTCCTCGAAGTTGCTGCCCAGGCTGACCGGCGCACCCGCCACCGGGCTGCCGTCGTCGAACGCCACCGCGCCCGACACCGTGTGGGTCGGAGCGGCCTCCAGCGCGATCGAGACGCTGACGGACTCGTCCTCACCGACCGTGACCGGCTCCGGGGTCGAGGTCAGGTAGCCGAAGGCAGACGCCGACACGTCGTAGTCGCCCGAGAGCACGGTCGCCGAGAAGGCCCCGTCCGCGCCGGTGGTGACGGTGCGGTCGCGCTCGCCGTCCACCAGCACGGAGGCACCGGCGATCGGCTCCTCCGCCTCGTCGGTGACGACACCCTCGACGGTGCCGGTCCCCGCGGTGGGGGCGGCGTCGATCGCCGCGGCGATGTCGAGCTTGCCCTCGCCCCAGACGTAGTTCTCCTCGGCCGTGCCACCGCACTGCAGGTCCTCGGTGTCGATGGCCGTCTGGTCCAGGACCTCCTTGGTGCCCTCGATGTCACCGACGAGCGCCGGTGCGGCGCTCCACAGCAGCGCGACGGCACCCGCGAGGTGGGGGGTCGCCATCGACGTACCGCTGGAGCTCGAGTAGCCGCCGCCCGGGACGGACGAACGCACGTCGACACCCGGGGCCGCGATGTTCGGCGTGGTCACGCCGTTCTCACCCGGGCCACGGGAGGAGAAGCTCGCAATGTTGCCATTCACGTCATAGGCGCCCGCGGAGTACGTGTTCTCGTACTCTCCGGGGAACCGGGACGTCTCACACCCGGGGCCCTCGTTGCCCGCGGCCCACGCGCCGAAGATGCCCGAGGCGTCCCACGCGAGCGTCTCGTCGCGCATCCAACCATACGGATCGGGCGCCCCCGGCGGGATGCCCCAGGAGTTGTTGACGACGTGCGGGCGCATCGCCGGGTCCGGATCGCTCCCGTCCGCGCGGGTCGGTGCGAGGAACCACTGCGCGTCGGCGAGATAGTCGTCGCGCGTGCAGCCGGCGTTGTCGATGCAGTTCGCCGCGATCCAGGTCGCGTCGGGTGCGACGCCGACCTGGTTACCCGCTCCGTCGTCGCCCACCATCGTGCCGGTGGTGTGCGTGCCGTGCCCCTGCGTGTCGCACGGGCTGCCGCCACAGCCGCCGGGCACGTCGAACCAGTTGTAGTCGTTGTCCAGAGTGCCGTCCGCGCCCATGCCGCGGTACTTGTCCGCGAGCGCCGGGTGGCTCCCGTCGACGCCGGTGTCGAAGCTGGCCACGGTGATTCCCGCGCCGGTGTAGCCGAGGGCCCACGCGTCGGGCGCGTTGATCTCGGTGAGACCCCACTCCACGGCGGTCGTGAGCTTCTCGTCGGCCGGCTTCGTCTCGACCGGCTCGACCTTCTCCATGTCGAACTGCTCGTGGATGCTCTCGACGGCGGTGCTCGTCGCGACCGAGTCGGCCAGGTCGAGGGTGCCGTCGCTGACGTAGATCGAGTTGTTGATCCAGTAGGACTCGTAGTCGGCGCCCGCGGCGTCGAGCTGCTTGATCACGTCGGCCTGGGCGACCTCGGAGGTCTCCTGCAGGGCGTCGACGACGTACTGGCCGCGTTCGGTCCAGTCGGTGATGTCCTTGGCCGGGTCGAGGCTCGCCCGGTCGGTGAACTCGATCCAGAACGCGGCGGTCTTCGCTGATTCCAGCTGCTTGCGCGCAGCAGAGGTGAACTTCTCCTCCGGGTCGTCGGCGATCGGTGTCCGGTCGCTCGCTGACAGATCCGTGGCAAACGCTGCCGGGGCAGCGGCTGCCGCTGAAGTTGCGAGGAGCGCGAATGCCGCGGTGACGGCAATGCTCGCGCGCCGCGCAATTCTGCGACGGTGCATGGAGCCTCCATGGTTCAGCATGTCCGCCGTGTGGCGGAATGCAGAGGTAGGTCCACGGTTGTGGACCGGGGTCCACGGTCGTTCCTGCTGCTCAGGCCAACAAGGACGGGACGACGGCGAGTGCGGGTCGCGCCGGGGGCGGTTCGAGGTCAGGAGTCGGTCAATACCGGGCCAAGGTTCCGTGTCAAGGTCCGGGGCAAGACTTCACCCGGAATTTCACCCGCTGGATCGGGTGAATTCTTGCCCCTCAGTCCACAAATGGCGTGAATACGTCATGACGGCTTTCCGCCACGTGCAGAATGAAACACGAAATTAACGCCCGACGACGGTGCATGGTTGAGTGGGAACGGCAGAATGAACCGATCCCGCCGTCCAGCTCCGGACGGTGTGGCGACCGCGCGACGGCGCGCGGACGTCGGACCGTCCACCGAGAGAACGTCAGCACTCCGGAACCGCCGGCCGCATCTCGAAAGAGGCCAACGTGACACGCATCGCACCTCGCACCGGCAGCAGCGCCTACGTCGTCTGCGTCGGACTTCCCGCCGATGCCGTCGCGCAGGTGGTGGAAGCGCTCGGCGGCCGGCACGCCGTACTCGTCGTGCCAGACGGTGACAGCGCCGTCAACCTGCTCGCGCCGGACCGGCCGGCCGACTACCGCCCGACGCCGTCCCCCGGTCCCGGGTCGTACCCGGCTCCCGTGCACACCGGGCGGGTGGTCGCCTTTCCTCGCCGCGACCGGTACGGGCAGGACCCGGCGACGGCACACGCCGAGCCGTTCGCCGAGGAGGCCCCGCCGGCATCGTTCAGCGGAGCGGCACAGACCTCCGGCGGCCCGCCCACCAACCAGATCCCGGCCGTCACGGGCGGGATACCGACCGTGAGCGGCGCCTTCCCCGCCGTCCCGCCGGCGCAGCAGGACCCGATCGTGCACGGTCCGCTGACGCTGGACCGGGCCGCGCGCGAGGTCCAGGTGCAGGGCAGGGAGGTGCACCTGTCGGCCCAGGAGTTCGACCTGCTCGCCACCCTCGCGTCCCAGGCCGACCGGGTGTGGACCTTCGCCGAGCTGACCGCGCACGTGTGGGGCACCCGGTACCTCGGTGACGCCGACGCGGTCACCTCCGCGATCAAGCGGCTCCGCCGCCGGCTGCCCCGCATGCGGGGCCTGGAGGTCGCGTCGGTCCGCGGCGTCGGCTACCGCCTGCGGGTCCCGGACTGAGGACCCGCTCTGCTCACGCCCCGGTGATCAGCCAGCGGTCGCCGCGGGCGCGGAGGCCCGTCGTCAGCGCCCGGGCCGCCATGAAGACACCCGCGAAGGCCGCCCAGAGCCACGCCAGCCCTGCGGCGCCGTCGGGCGCCCAGGCGTGCACCGCGAGGGCGAACGGTCCGTACGCGACCAGGGTCAGCATGCCGGCCCATGCGAGGTAGCGGCCGTCACCGGCGCCGATGAGGACGCCGTCGAGCACGAACACCCAGCCGGCCATCGGCATCGTCACCCCGCAGACGGCGAGGCCGAGCGCGGCGGCTACCCGGACGCCGTCGTCGGACGAGAACAGCGGCGCGATCCACCAGCCGCCGGCCGCCATGACCAGCCCGATCCCCGCCCCGGCTCCGACGCCCCACTGCAGGCAGCGGCGCAGGACCGCGCGGACCCGCGCGACGTCACCCGCCCCGAGACCGTGCCCCACGAGCGCCTGCGAGGCGATGGCGAGCGCGTCGAGCGCGAAGGCGGCCAGACCCCACATGCTGCTCACGACCTGGTGCCCGGCGAGCGCCACGGCGCCGAGGCCGGTCGCGACGTAGACGGTCAGGAGGATCGCCGCCCGGAGGCTGAGGGTGCGGATCACCAGGGGGAGACCGGCGCGGGCGCCCGCGAGGATGCCGTAGCGGTGCGGTCGCAGGCTCGCGCCGCGGGCACGGGCGCCGCGTACGACGACGACGCCCAGCGCCGCGGCCATCCCGAACTGGGTGAGCATCGTGCCGAGCGCGGAGCCCGCGATCCCCAGGCCCGCCCCGTACACGAGCACGACGTTGAGGACCATGTTGCTCACGGCGCCGACGGAGGCGACGACGAGAGGGGTGCGGGTGTCGCGCAGGCCGCGAAGCACGCCGGTCGCCGCGTTCACCATGAGCATCCCGACCAGGCCGGGCGCCGCCCAGCGGAGGTAGGTGACCGCGTGGAGCGCGACGTCGCCGCGGCCACCGAGGACAGAGACGGTCCAGTCCGCGGCCGTGACCAGGACGAGGGCGAGGACCGCGCCGAGGCCGAGCGCGAGCCAGACCCCGTCGATCCCGGCCTGCAGGGCGGCGCGCTCGCGACCGGCGCCGCTGAGTCGTGCCACCTGGGCGGTGGTGGTGTAGGCGAGGAAGATGCACAGGCCGACGATCGTGAGGAGCACGTTCGACGCGAGGCTCAGCCCGGCGAGCTGGGTGGTGCCGAGGTGTCCGACGATCGCGGAGTCCGCGAGGACGAACAGCGGTTCGGCCACGAGGGCTCCGAGCGCGGGCAGGGCGAGGGCGAGGATCTCCCGGTCGATGCCGCGTCGGCGCTCGTCAGACGGGGTCGAGCCTGTGGATAACGTCTCGTCGGGTTGCTCCTGGGAAGCCGTGGTGTCTGAACTCACGGCATCGGGAGTGTTGTCATCAGGTGTCGGAGTGGCGCGACGAGACTCGCCCAAGTTTTCTTCCTCCACAGGCTGGGGGTAATGTCGTTGCAGGTCAGAGGCGGTAAACGCCTGTTATGCACAGGGGTTGTCCACAGTTGTCCACAGGCTTGTCCACCGGTGTACACAGCCCCGGGCCACTTTTCCACACCCTTGTCCACAGGTATGTCCACAGGTCGCGTTGCGGGGTGTCGCTCCGCCATGTCAGGGTCCCGGAGTACAACTGGAGCCAACGCCCCGAACGGGATGTTCACAAGGCGGCCGGTTCGACCGCGCGGAGCGCGGGTCGAGACACAGGAAGGAGGGACCGGATGTCGATCGACGAGCTCGAGGCAGGCTACTCCGGGCCCGGTCTCGACCGCACGCCCCCGCAGGACGTCGCGGCAGAGATGAGCGTGCTCGGCGGCATGCTCCTGTCGAAGGACGCCATCGCCGACGTGATCGAGCAGATCCGCGGGAACGACTTCTACCGTCCCGCGCACGAGCAGGTCTACGACGCGATCATCGACCTGTACGGGCGGGGCGAGCCGGCGGACGCCATCACCGTCGTCGCGGAGCTGAACAAGCGCGGCGAGCTGGCACGCATCGGCGGCGCGCCGTACGTGCACGACCTCATGGCGAGCGTGCCCACGGCAGCGAACGCCGGGTACTACGCGAGGATCGTGCGTGAGCGCGCGATCCTGCGGCGTCTCGTGGAGGCCGGCACGCGCATCGTCCAGATGGGCTACTCGACGGACGGTGGAGAGGTCGACGACGTCGTCAACAACGCCCAGGCCGAGGTCTACGCGGTGACCGAGCGCCGGGCGAGCGAGGACTACCTGCCGCTGTCCGAGATCATCGGGCCCACGTTCGACGAGATCGACGCCGCCCAGGGCCGTGGAGACGCCATGACCGGCGTGCCGACGGGCTACTCGGACTTCGACCGCCTCACGAACGGCCTGCACGCCGGCCAGATGATCGTGGTCGCGGCCCGCCCCGCCGTGGGCAAGAGCGTGCTGGGCATCAACGTGGCAGGTCACGCGGCCATCCATCACAACAAGGCCGCCGTCATCTTCTCGCTGGAGATGAGCCGGAACGAGATCACCATGCGTCTGCTCGCGAGCGAGGCGCGGGTGCCCCTGACACGGATGCGGTCCGGGAAGATGGACGACGGCGACTGGCAGAAGCTGGCCGCCACCATGGGCAAGATCTCGGACGCACCCCTGTTCATCGACGACTCACCGAACATGTCGCTCATGGAGATCCGGGCCAAGTGCCGGCGGCTCAAGCAGCGGCACGACCTGAAGCTCGTCGTGATCGACTACCTGCAGCTCATGTCGTCCGGCAAGCGGGTCGAGTCGCGCCAGCAGGAGGTCTCGGAGTTCTCCCGTGCTCTCAAGCTGCTCGCGAAGGAGCTCGAGGTCCCGGTCATCGCGATCTCGCAGCTCAACCGAGGCCCGGAGCAGCGCGGCGACAAGAAACCGCAGATGTCTGACCTGCGTGAGAGTGGATCGATCGAGCAGGACGCAGACGTCGTCATCCTGCTGCACCGCGAGGACGCCTACGAGAAGGAGTCCCCGCGCGCCGGTGAGGCCGACCTGATCGTGGCCAAGCACCGCAACGGTCCGACGGACGTCATCACGGTGGCGTTCCAGGGCCACTACCAACGGTTCGTCGACATGCAGGTGTAGGGACCGACAGCAGGCGCAGGGACCGACAGGAGCATCCGGCCGAGGGCGAACCGAGGAGCCAGGGTTCGCCCGTCGTCGTCGTCGATGCCAGGCGCAGCACGTGCCGAGAACGCCACGGCGGCGGAACCCCGCCGTCGCCGCGCGACCAGCGCCGGGCCGGAATAGCGTCGTCCTGTACGGTTCCCGCCGGAGCCAGCACAAGGAGGACTGACCATGGGACTCTTCGGCCGACGCGCACCGCGCACCGCGGCCCCGAGGGTGGACGACACCTCGGCGGCCGAGCACACGACGGGCACCGAGCACATGGCGGATGCCGGTCACGGGGCGTCTCGGCTGTGGGCGGACGGCTTCGGCCGCATCGGCACACGGTCGCTGCAGATCCTCGCCCTCGTCGCGGTCGTCGCCGTCTTCGGGTTCATGGGCACGCGGCTGACGCTCGTCGTGATCCCCGTCCTCATCGCACTCGTGCTGGCGGCGGCGATCTACCCGCTGGTCTCGTTCCTGCGTCGCCGCGGCCTGCCGTCGATGCTCGCGACCTGGATCGCACTCCTCACGCTGGTCGCGCTGCTGTCTGCGATCGTGTGGCTCGTGGTGCTGGCCGTGGTGGACCAGTGGGACGAGCTGCAGAGCCAAGCCCTCGACGGCTTCGACTCCCTGCAGACCTACGTCCAGAACCTGCCCTTCAACATCACCGACGAACAGATCGCGTCGGTACGCGAGTCCGCCGTGTCCCTGCTGCAGTCCGACGCCGTGGGCTCCGGTGCCATCGCGGGCGTCTCCCAGACCGCCGACTTCGTCGCGGGCTTCTTCATCATGATCGTCGTCCTCTTCTTCTTCCTGAAGGACGGCCCGGTGATGTGGGAGTTCCTGCTGCGGCCGTTCGACGGACACCGGTACGAGCGAGGACGACGCGTCGGCACCGCCACCATCAGCACGCTCGGCGGCTACGTCCGCGGGACGGCGATCGTGGCGCTCGTCGACGCGGTCGGCATCGGGGTCGGCCTCGCGATCGTCGGCGTGCCGCTCGTCGTCCCGCTGTCCGTGCTCGTCTTCCTGCTCGCCTTCATCCCCCTGGTCGGCGCCACCCTGGCCGGCATTCTCGCGGCCCTGGTCACGCTCGTCGCCGTCGGTCCGATCGAGGCGCTGATCGTGGTCGCGATCGTCGTCGCGGTGAACCAGCTCGAGGGCGACTTCCTCCAGCCGATCGTCATGGGCCGGGCCCTGCGCCTGCACCCGCTGGTCATCCTGTTCGCCCTGACGGCGGGGACGGTGCTCGTCGGCATCACCGGTGCCGTGCTCGCCGTGCCGATCGCGGCGTCGCTCTGGCGCGCCATCCAGGTGTGGGACGGGCCCGACCTCCCCGCGCGGTTCGCCCGCGAGAAGCGCCCCGAACTCACCTGAGACGCGCAGCCGCACGCACCGCACGCCGCCGCACGGGCGGCGGGCGGCGTAGCCCGTGTGTCGGGGGAGGCCTTCTCAGCCCTGCCCCGGCAAACCGTTTAGATGTTCATTGGCTGCCAGATTTATCGATACATTGACTGAATCGGCGGGCATCGTGCCCCGTGGACGCCGTCCCTGGCAGCGCGGCCGGGGACCAGCTGAAGGGAGTGACACCATGCGACACCCCACCCTGTCCCGAGGCCGGCGGGTCCTGCTGGCGGCCACGGCCGCCCTGCTCGCCATCGGCGGGCTGACAGCACCCACCTGGGCGACGCCCGGGGGCACCGCTGCGGCGGACGCCACAGCCGGCTGCGGCCAGCCACCGAGCCTCACCACCGGCAACCACACCATCACGAGCGGCGGGCAGTCCCGCACGTTCCGCCTCGACGTGCCCGACGGGTACGACCCGAACCGTGCCTACCGCCTCGTCGTGGGACTGCACTGGTGGCACGGCGCCTCTCAGGACGTGGTCAACCAGGGCTTCTACGGCCTGAAGCCCCTCGCGGGCGGAAGCACGATCTTCGTCGCCCCGCAGGGCTTCGACAATGCCTGGCCCAACAGCAACGGCCAGGACGTCACGTTCGTCGACGACGTGCTGAGCACCGTGGAGTCCGGACTCTGCGTCGACACGACCCAGCGGTTCGCGACCGGCTTCAGCTACGGCGGCGGCATGAGCAACGCCCTGGCGTGCGCACGCGCCGACGTGTTCCGGGCGGTCGCGGTCCTCAACGGCGCCGAGCTGTCGGGGTGCGCCGGCGGCACGGAGCCCGTCGCGTACCTCGGCTCCCACGGGGTCGTGGACAGCGTCCTGAACATCTCGCAGGGCCGCGCGCTGCGGGACCGCTTCCTGCAGAACAACGGGTGCCAGGCCCAGCAGGCGCCGGAGCCCGCCCCGGGCAGCGGCACCCACGTGAAGACGAGCTACACGTGTCAGGACGGCTATCCGGTCGTGTGGATCGCGAACGACAGCGACCACCAGTGGGACGCGCGAGACGGCGGGCAGTCGCAGTCGCACGTGCCCGGTGAGATCTGGCAGTTCTTCACGTCCCTGACGTCGACGGACCCGACACCGGACCCGACACCCACCCCGACCGCGACTCCGACGACCACCCCACCCCCCGCCGGCGACTGCACGGCGACCTACCGCACCGTGAATTCCTGGGCCGACGGGTTCCAGGGCGAGGTGACCGTCCAGGCAGGCTCCGCGTCCACCTCGTGGAGCGTCAGCTGGCAGCCGTCCGGCGAACGCGTGGACCAGGTATGGAACGGCACGCTCACGTCACAGGGCGACCTCCTCGTCGTGCGGAACGCCGACTGGAACGGTCAGCTCGCGGCCGGTGGCACCACGAACTTCGGCTTGCTCGGCAGCGGCAGTGCGCCGACGTCGGCCCTGACGTGCACGAGCTCCTGAGGAGATGAGCCGGCGGCCCGACCCGGGATCCGGGTCGGGCCGCCGGAGCACGCACACCGCGCACACCGCGCCTACCGCGCGGGAGCCGCTCCGTGCCGCTGCGTGCGAGCCGACTGCGTGCGAACGAGGAGGTCGCGTTCGTCGAGGCCCTTACGGGGAAGGGTCAGCCGGTCGCCCCCTCGCGGTGCAGGACGGCGTGGGCGCTCGCCTGCGGGCTGAGGTCCTTCCGGCGCAACAGCTGTGCGTTGAGCGCGACCACCACGGTGGACAGGGACATCAGGATCGCGCCGACGGACATGGGCATCACGAACCCGACAGGAGCGAGGACACCGGCGGCGAGCGGCACGGAGAACAGGTTGTACCCCGCGGCCCACCACAGGTTCTGCCGCATCTTGCGGTAGCCGGCACGGGACAGCTCGATCACCGACAGCACGGACCGCGGGTCGGAGCCGGCGAGGACGACGCCGGCCGAGGCGATCGCCACGTCCGTCCCCGCGCCGATGGCGATACCGACGTCGGCCCGGGCGAGGGCGGGGGCGTCGTTGACGCCGTCGCCGACCATCGCGACCTTCCTGCCCTCCTCCTGCAGCCGGGCGACCTGCGCCGACTTGTCCTCGGGGCGTACCTCGGACAGCACGCGGTCGATCCCGGTCTCGTCCCCCACGGCCCGGGCCACGGCCTCCGCGTCGCCCGTGATCATGACGACCTCGACGCCGAGGGCGTGCAGCGCGTCCACCGCCTCGCGGGACTCCTGGCGCACCTCGTCGGCGAGGCGGAGACCGCCGACGACGACGCCGTCGCGCAGCACGTGCAGGATGATGGCGCCCTCCGCACGCCACCGGGCAGCGGCGTCGGTCTCCTGCGCGCCCACCTCCGCGAGCAGCCTGGGCCCGCCGACGCGGACCTCGTGCCCGTCGACCGTCGCCGTGACGCCCACCGCCGGCGACGAGGAGAAACCGACCGCGCGCGCGACGTCCAGGCCGCGTTCCCCGGCCGCCCGCACGACCGCCCGGGCGAGGGGGTGCTCGCTGTCGGACTCGGCGGCGGCGGCGATCACCAGCACCGCGTCCTCGTCCAGCTCGCCCGTCACCTCGATGCCGGACACCGTCGGCTCGCCCTTCGTCAGCGTGCCCGTCTTGTCGAACAGCACGGTGTCCACGGTGCGCATGCTCTCCAGGGCGAGACGGTCCTTGACCAGCACGCCGCCGCGGGCTGCTCGTTCGGTCGCGATGGACACGACCAGGGGGATGGCCAGCCCGAGCGCGTGCGGGCAGGCGATGACCAGCACGGTCACGGTGCGCACCAGGGCATCGTCGGGCAGTCCGATCGCGGTCCACACCACGGCCGTGACCGCCGCGGCGCCGAGCGCGAACCAGAACAGCCAGGCGGCGGCCCGGTCGGCGATGCGCTGCGCCCGCGAGGACGAGCCCTGCGCGTCGCTGACCAGGCGCTGGATGCCGGCGAGGGTGGTGTCGTCGCCGATCGCCGTGATGCGTACCCGCAGTCCGGAGTCGGTGGCGACGGTCCCGGCCGTGACCTGGTCGTCGACGCCGCGCGTCACCGGGCGCGACTCCCCGGTGACCATCGACTCGTCCAGGTCGGCGCGGCCCTCGACGATCTTGCCGTCGGCGGGCACGCTCCCGCCGGGACGGACGACGACGACGTCGCCGACCTCCAGCTCGGACGGCGCGACGGTGACGACCTGGTCGCCCTCGACCTTCTCGGCCTCGTCCGGCAGGAGAGCGGCCAGGGAGTCGAGCGCCGAGGTGGTCTGCGCCAGGGAGCGCATCTCGACCCAGTGGCCCAGCAGCATGATGACGATCAGCAGCGCGAGCTCCCACCAGAACTCGAGCGTGCCGTCGAGCAGGCCGAGCCGCGCCCCCCAGGACGCCAGGAACGCGACGGAGATCCCCAGGGCGATCAGCAGCATCATGCCGGGTCGGCGGGTCCTGAGCTCGCCCGCCGCACCGGTCAGGAACGGCCGGCCGCCCCAGGCGTACATCACGGTACCGAGGACGGGGGAGATCCAGGTGGCACCGGGAGCGTCGGAGATCTCGTACCCGAGGAGCATGGCGAACGTCCCCGAGAAGGCCACGACCGGCGCGGCGAGGACCAGGTTGATCCAGAACAGCCGGCGGAAGTGCCCGACGTGGTCGCCGTGCCGTGCGTGCGAGTCGGTCATGTGCCTGTCCTCTCCGAATGCGGGTCACGTGCTCCGGCCGGGCAACGCAATACCCCCGCCCGGTATTCCTGGTGCCCGGCGGAGCGCACTCCTGGTCGGGACCGCGCTCGCGCCGTCAGGACCGCCGTCGCAGGGCACCGTCCGGCAGCGACTCCTCCAGGCCCGCGATGAGGGTGCGGGCGTCGTGCGATCCCTGGTTACGGACGCCGTTGAGGAAGAACGTCGGGGTGCCGCGGGCGCCGCTCTCGTGGGCGCTCCTCGTGTGCACCCGGATCCGGTCCGCCAGTGTCTCGTCGGCCATGTCGGCGTCGAAGCGCGTGGGGTCGAGCCCGAGCTCGGCCGCGTACCCGCGCAGGTCCTCGGGTTCGAGCCGGGCCTGGTTCGCGAACAGGACGTCGTGCATCTCCCAGAACGCGCCCTGCCGGTGCGCGGCCTCGGCCGCGAGCGCCGCGCCGAACGCCTGGGGATGGACATCCTCGAGGGGAAGGTGGCGCACGACGTAGCGGATCTGGTCGCCGAAGTAGTCGCGCAGGTCGAGGCTCATCCCGGTGACGCGGGCGCAGAAGGGGCACTGGAAGTCGAGGTACTCGACGACGGTGTAGGGGGCGGCGGGGTCGCCGCGCAGGTGGTCGAGCTCGATGTCGACCTCCGGGGTGAGGGTGACGGGGAGGTCGGCGCTGTGCTCGCCCAGGTGGATGCGGGCGATGCGGAAGGCGATCCAGCCGATGAGGGAGGCGAGGACCATCGCGACGAGGACGCCGATGGCGGCGGCTTCGGCGTCGGCGCGCTCCTCGAAGGCGAGGCCGGCGATGAGCAGGGAGACGGTGAAGCCGATGCCGGAGAGGGCGGCGCCGCCGACGACGCTGCCCGGGCCGACGCCGTCGGGCAGGTTCCCGAGACGGGCGCGAACCCCGAGCCAGGTTCCGAGGCAGATGCCGACGAGCTTTCCGGCGACGAGACCTGCGACGACACCCCAGAGGACGGCGGAGCCGAAGGCCTCGCCGAGCGCGCCGCCGCGGAGGTCGATGCCCGCGTTGGCGAACGCGAAGACGGGGACGACGACGAGGGACACGGGGGCGCGGAGCTGTTCGTGGAAGCGGTGGTTGACGGAGATGGACTTGGCGAGCCCGAGTCCGACGTCGCGGGCGACCCCGGCGTTGGGCGACTGCCAGTAGGTGCGGAACAGGCTCTTGGCGTGGATGACGTCGTCGCGTTCGGGGCTGGCTGCCGGGACGAGGAGGCCGGCGAGCATCCCGGCGAGGGAGGGATGCACTCCGGCCTGGACGGTCGCGCCCCAGAGGATGACCACGACGACGACGTAGGGCGCGCTGCGCCACTCGCGGGCGCGCCCGAGGAGCCAGAGGGCGAGGAGGCAGGCGGCGGCGATGAGCAGGGGGACGAGGCGGACGTCGTCGGAGTAGACGGTGCCGATGACGGTGACGGCGATGAAGTCGTCGACGACGGAGAGGGTGAGCAGGAAGACACGGAGCTGGTTGGACATCGCGGGGCCGACGAGCGCGAGGACACCGAGCAGGAAAGCGGTGTCGGTGCCGATGACGACGCCCCAGCCCTCGGCGGCGGTGCGGCCGGCGACGGCGAGGTAGATGCCGGCGGGGGCGAGGACGCCGAACACGCCCGCGACGAGGGGGACGAGGCGGCGGCTGCGCTGTCGCAGGGCGCCGATGGCGAGCTCCTGGCGCACTTCGAGGCCGACGACGAAGAAGAACAGGACCATGAGGCCGTCGTTGACCCAGTCGTGCAGGTCCATGTCGAAGCGCAGGTCGCCCGCGTCGACCTGGACGGGGATCTCCCACAGGTGCGTGTAGGCCTCGGAGAACGGGGAGTTGGCCCAGGCCAGGGCGGCTACGACGACACCGACCAGCAGGAGCGCGCTGCCCACCTCGGTGCGGAGCCAGTCGATGGCACGGCGCGTCCAGGCGGGCGTGTGGTCGGCGTTCATACGGTGAGGGTATGCGGGGCGCGGTCCGGACGACAGATCGTGCACCGCCCCCCGGGCCGGCGCGGCCGGAGGGCCGGAGCCCGGCCCGCCGGCCGCGCCGGACCGGTCAGCTCTCGTCGAACGTCGCCTCGCCGCCCTCGACCTCGCGGTCCGTGAGCGGCTGGGTGGGCCGGGTGTTGTGGTCCTCGGCGCCGGTGAGCACCGCGAGCTGCTCGGGCGCGAGCGTGACCCGGTCCTCCAGCACGATCCAGTGCACGTCCTCGCTGCACGGCGGGGTCGTCAGGCTGCCGTCGTAGGAGTAGTGGGCCGAGCCCCGGGGGAACACGTCCGAGAGGTCGAGGCCGGTGTCGGTCTCCTCGTCCGCGCCCACCGCGTCGACGAACGGCTGCAGGGCCGGCGTCTCGTCGCCCTCGTCGCCCATCAGGCCCAGGACGAGGAGGTCGCCGTCGGCGTTCTGGTGCACGAAGTGGAACTCGACGTCCGCCGGGTCGTCGGCGACGGTGTGCTCGGACGGGACGTGGAAGTGCATCTGCACCAGGTGGTACTCGTCGCCGTCGTACTCCAGGCTCGTGCCGCCGCCGCCGCCGTCCTCGTCGTCCTCCTCCTCGTCGCCGTCCGGGCCGCCGCCGTCCGCGCCCCCGAGGGTGAGCTGGAACGTGTGGCCCGTGTCGGCGACGACCCCCTCGGCGTCGTCGACCTCGATGAGCGTCTCGTCGCCGGCGGCGGGAACCTCGGCCGGCAGGTCGACGGGCGACTGGTGGGAACCGTCCGCGCAGAGCGCGTACTCGTCGGACAGGTCGCCCCAGCGGGCGGGTCCGTCGTCGCCGTATCCCCAGTGGACCTCCTCCGGCTGATCCTCCTCGGACCCGTCGTCGCCGGCCGGCTCCGCCGCCTCGGCCGGACCGTCGTCGGACGGCGCGTCGGCGGTACAGCCGGTGAGACCGGCGACGGTCAGGAGGAGCACGGCGGGTGCGAGCGTGCGGGTACGGATGGACATGCGGATGGACACGATGCGTGAGCTCCCAGGTGTGGTGGGGCGCCGGGCACGAGCGAGCCCGGCCGCCCTGATCTGCGGTCGCGGCACGACGCCGCGACCGCAGTATGGACCTGGGCGCTCCGTCGGGGACGCACGACGACCTGCACCGGCGTGTGCCCCGGCCGCGCCCGGGGCCGGGCCGCCCGAGAAATCTCGCCGAGTGCTGTGACATCCGGGCCCGGTGCGCGTCTGAGAGGTATGACGACGAACCTGACCGACCCCTCCTCCTGGGCCGCACACCGCCGCGCCGTCGTGCACACGGTGAGCCGGCGCGTACCGCTGGTCGATCCCGAGCGCGCCGCGAGCCGCGGTCTCGCCGACCTCTGCACCCGCATCGTGGCCGAGGGCGCCGTGGACCGCCCCGCCGACGCCTGGTGCGAGGCGGCGGTGCATGCCGCTCTCGACATGCTGCGCCGGACGCTCGTGGACTCCTCCTGCCGGCCGCTCCGCGCCGGCGCCGACGACATCCCGGGCGCCGACGCGTGACGCCCGGCCGGAGCGCCGGCGTGTCGGCGTGTCGGCGCCCGGCCGCGCTGACCCCCTCTTGCGTCCAACGCACGATCACGAAGGCCCCGGACGACGACGGCGCGCCGCGCCAGGACCGGTCACGCGTCCTGGTAATTCCTGGTGGGACGGATTGTGCGAGCACTTGGGAAAGGCACCATGATCACCACGCCCGAGCTGTCCCTGGCCGATGCCGAGGTCCCCGCAGGACTCCGCTACGAGGTCCCGCTGGAGCCCCGCCCGATAGTCGTCGACAACGCACCGAAGCTGCACCCCGTGCTCGCACGGGCCAGCGCCGGCGGCTTCTTCGAGAGAGCCCGCGAGGGCCGCGCGGTCGGTGAGGCGCGCAACGCACTGCACCGTGCCGCGCTCGCCTACGCGATGTCCGCCCGCCCCGTCGAGCGCGACGACCTCGCGTCCACGCTGACCGGGGCCGCCCAGGAGTGGGGCGCCACGATGTCCGACACCGGTCACCAGGCGCCGCGGCCCGCTCCCGACCCACGCCTGACCACGTCGCTCGCGCTGCTGGAACGCATCGCCGAGGTGACGGAGGACGTCGTCCGGACCCGCCGCACCACGCTCCTCAAGCCGCTCATCATGGACATCCGGGACGTGCTTTCCTGACGCGTGCGCCGGGCTGACCGGCCCCGCCACCGGGGGCGCCGTCCGGACCGCTGCGGTCCGGGCGCCCCTCGGCCACGGGCGCCCTGATCACCCGCCGGCGACCAGCTCCTCGAGCGCGCCGTCCACGACATTCATGTCCACGTACGGCTCCGCGCCGGCATCCGTCCCGACGCCGTCGAGCCGGTCCCGGTTCGAGTACTGCCAGATCGTCCAGTCCCGCCCGTCCGAGAGGCGCGGCGGGACGGCGACCGACCGGATCCACACCGGGTTGTCGGGGTAGGAGCCGGCGAGGTAGGCGTCGTACGCCTGGGACGTCACGTAGATGATCGCCGGCTGCCCGTACGTCTCCTCGATCCCGGCGAGCAGCGGGTCGAGGATCGCGCGGACGTCGGCGGCGGACGGCAGCGCGCCCACGTACTCGCCGTACGGTTCGAGGTCGACGACGGGCGGCAGCATGCCGGGCTCCGCGGGCACGGTCTCCGCGAGATTCTCCGCCTGGCTCTCTCCCGGACTCTCGAAGCTCATGAAGTGGTATGCGCCGACCATCAGCCCCGCGTCCCGCGCGCCGGCCCAGTTCTCGGCGAACCGTTCGTCGACGTGCCCGGACCCCTCGGTGGCCTTGAGGTAGGCGAAGTCGACGTCCTGCCCGGCGACCTGCGGCCAGTCGACGGTGCCGTTGTGGTGCGAGACATCGATCCCGCGCACGTCGTACCCGGCGGCGAACAGCCGGTTGGGCCAGACGACGCCGCGGACGGTCAGCGCGGCCAGCAGGCCGACCAGGACCAGGACCAGGAGCACCGTCAGGACCACGACCGCTCGCCCCCGACGCCAAACATGTGTGGTGGTTGACGAGGTTCCGGGTTCCTCACGCATGCCGGAAATCTATCTCCACGACACGCCGGGATCGAGATCACCAGGCATCATTTCTCGCACCAGGCATGCCGCGAATCGCCGGAAATGACCGGCTCGACCTGCGTGTCGACCTCGGGTCAAAAAGTTCCAGGGGCGACCTTGTCAAGTTATTCTGCTTCACCTGTTATCTGGTCGAGACACGGGCGAACTTCTCACTTAGCGTCGTCACGTTGCGTCATAGAACGACGCAGCCACGGGAAGCCGTCGAGCTGTACGCGGCACCCGGAGACCCTAGGTGCGATTCGGAGAGATCCTGGTGAGTACCACTGTGAGGTGCGGTCGACATCGCGCCGACCACACTCCCAACACCCCGCTTACTGCACTGTCGAAGACCGCAGCGGACGCCGCTCGTAAGGGAGCACTCGTCGCTGCGACATCGGGGATCATCGCGACGACGCTGTCAAGCACCGCGTCCGCCACACCGGAGGGCAACGCCCCCCACGAACGTGTCACCGAGCTCGACCTCGCGGCGCTGCAGGACGCGCACACCCAGGTCGACGCGGCGCCGGCAGTGAAGGTGGCGCCCGATGCCCGGCTGGACGTCCCGAGCACGACGGTCAAGGTGAAGCCAGCACCCGAGCCGGAGCCCGAACCGGTCGCGGAGGTCACCGCGACGGCCGCGGTCTCCGCCGAGGTCGAGACCTCGATGCCGGCCACCGACGGCTCGCTCGGCGCGCGCGCCGTCGCGATCGCGATGCAGCACGTCGGCACACCGTACTCCTGGGGCGGCGAGGCCCCCGGCGGGTTCGACTGCTCCGGCCTCGTCAAGTACGCCTTCGCGCAGGTGGGCGTCGCGCTCCCGCACTCGTCGTCGGCCATGCGCGGCGCGGGTGCGGTCGTCTCCGCCGGGGAGGCCCGGGCGGGCGACCTCGTCTGGACCCCGGGCCACATCGCCATCTACGCCGGCAACGGCATGGTGGTCGAGGCGGTCAGCTACGGCACCCCGCTGAGCTACCGCGCCATGTGGCAGCAGAACCCGACCTTCGTCCGGGTCGCCTGAAGGCCCTCACCACCTCGGCCGCCCGACGGCGGGCACCCGGCCTCTCGTGCCAGGTCCCGCCGTCGGCGGCCGGAGTTCTCACCGCGCGAAGGCGCGCAGCTCGTCGTACTCCTCGTCGTCCTCCTCGTCCGGCGCGCCGCGGGTCAGCCGCAGTCCGGCGACCGCGACGCCGAGCAGCAGTCCGACCACCCAGCCGCCGAGGTCATGACCGTCGCTGGACAAGGTCGTGCCGAGCAAGGGCTCCCAGGCGGCGCCGAGCACCACGGGGATCGAGAGCGGCGCGGCCCCGGGAGCGAAGTACCCGCCCACCGCGTCGAAGACCGGGCCGGCGGCCTGCAGCACCCACACGAGGCCCGCCGCCGGGAGCCAGCCGAGCATCTGCAACGGGTTGCGGTCCACGCCGAGCCCGAGCGCGACACCGAGCACCACCGCGAAGATCCACCAGGTCCCCTGCGGCACCGCGGCCTGCCCGGGCAGCAGGCCCCACAGCCAGCCGTCGGCGAGGACGACCGGCAGCGCGAAGGCCGCGGCACGCAGAGGCGCCGGCGCGAGCCCGGCCAGCAGGCCGAGCACCAGGCCCAGGACGGTCCCCCCGACGGCCACGGCCAGCAGGGCGTTCGCCTTCGCGTCGTCGGCACCGTCCGCCGAGCCGATCTGCCACCAGGAAACGCCTCCGGCGGCAACCAGCGCGAGAAGCGTGCCGAGCACGGCGGCCGCCGCACCACCACCCCGATGCCGCGCGAGACGCGCGCAGGCTCCCGCCAGCACTCCCCCGATCACGCTCATCGTCACCAGGGAGGCGACGGCGTCCTCGGCGGCGAGCGGCAGCGGCGTGAAGCCGTCGATCTCCTCGAGCGTGGTCGGCTGGAAGCCCAGGGCCTGGTAGATCTCGTGCAGGATCCACGGCAGGAAGCCGATCACCCACCACACGACGGCGCTCATCAGGAGCATCCACCACCCCGAGATCCGGGCGGGGACATCGATGGCCTCTGTCGTCTTGGTCTCCGTGTCGGTCACGCCGTTGGACATGGCGCGCACGGTAGCGGAACCCGCGTGACAGGTGTCGCCAGAATTGTCGGAATGTCCGGCAAAAACGGCCATCCCATGCCGATTCCCGTTGTGCGTGACACGTTCGTGACTTTTTCGACGAAGGTGTGTACCTTGAGTCTCGCTCCACCGGAATAGGTGGAGTCGCGACGCGGACGCCGAACCCTGCCACCGCATCGTGACCCAGGATGACCGTGGCAGGGGCGGGGGAACCATCTCCGGGCGACGGACCAGCGGACCACACGGTGTTCCGAGGGGCCGGCGTCCTCGGGGTGAAGCCGAGCAGAACCCCCAACTGCTCGGCCGGGTGAGCATCTCCCACCCGAACCCGACAGCTCACTTCGTAGGCGGTACAGGAGAACAACGGTGACCAACGCCACCCAGCGCGGACGCCATCGAGCGGACCGCAAGGCAACAACCCCCATCACGATGATCGCTCGTACCGCGTCCGAGAACGCGAGCACGGTTGCTCGCCGCGGCGCGCTCGCCGTCGCCGCCGGAGGCGTTCTGGTCTCGACGTTCGCCACGACGAGCCACGCGGCCCCGGCGTCCACCGACGTCAAGACCACCGCCAAGATGGACGGCCTCAACCTGGACGCGCTCAAGGAGACCGCCGGACAGGCCGTGAACCAGGCGCGGGCAGTGACCGTCAGCCACGATGCCAAGCTCGATGTCGAGGGCGCCACCGTCACCGCCGAGGGCGGCACCGCCGTCGAAGGTCTCGTCGAGGTGACCCCGGCCCCCGAGCCGCCGCCCACGCCGCTCAACGTCCAGATCACGAACACGGCCTTCAGCTACCTGTCCGGCGCGTACGTCTGGGGCGGTTCCAGCCCCGGCGCCTTCGACTGCTCGGGCTTCATCCAGTACGTGTACGGCCTGTACGGCATCGATCTGCCGCACTCCTCGTCCGCGATGCTCAACTCCGGCTACCAGGTCTACGACCCGCAGCCGGGCGACATCGTCTGGAGCCCCGGCCACGTCGCCCTGTACGCGGGCAACGGCATGGTCATGGAGTGGTACGAGACCGGCCTCCCCGGCCGCTACACCGAGATGTGGCAGTCCAACCCGGTCTTCATCCGCGTGATCTGACGCGTTCGCGTCCCGCACGCACATCGTTCTCCGAGCGCCGCGGCGCCGTCGGCTCCCCTGCCCGACGGCCCCGCGGCGCTCGTCGTCGTGCGACCTTCCGGGGACGACGCCGGCGCGGGGAGCGCGACCCCGCGGTCGACGGCGGCCGGATGGGGCTAAGGTCGTGAGACGTGCGATTCCGCAACTCACCCGCCGAGCGGGAGACGAACAGCGCGGCCTCCCTCCGCCGTCGCCCCGGCCAGATGGTGGCGCTCGGGTTCCTGGCCACGATCGCAGTGGGGACCGTCCTGCTCTCGTTGCCCGTCGCGGCGTCGGGTGAGCGGGCCACCTTCGTCGAGGCGCTGTTCACGGCGACGTCGGCCACCTGCGTCACCGGCCTGATCGTCACCGACACCCCGGTGTTCTGGTCCGGGTTCGGTGAGGCGGTGATCGCCGTGCTGATCCAGATCGGCGGGCTCGGCGTGATGACCGTGGCGTCGCTGCTGGGCGTCCTGCTGACCCGCAGGCTGGACCTGAGCTCGCGGCTCGTCGCGGCCGCCTCGACCCGGAGCGTCGGCCTGGGCGACGTGCGCGGTGTGATGAAGCGCGTCCTGTGGATCGCGCTGACCGTGGAGGGCGCCTGCGCCGCGATCCTGATCGTCCGGTTCAGCACCGCCTCGGACATGACGCTCGGGACCGCCGTGTGGCAGGGCGTCTTCCACGCGGTCTCGGCCTACAACAACGCGGGGTTCTCCCTGTTCAGCGACTCCCTGATGGGCTTCGCCGCCGACCCGTGGGTGTGCCTGCCGATCAGCGTCGCGGTGATCCTGGGCGGGATCGGCCTGCCAGTGATCGCCGAGGTGGTCCGGGCGGTCCGGACGCGCCACGGCTGGCGCAGGCTCCGCCGGCTGAGCGTGCACACGCGGATCACCCTGTGGATGACGGGGCTCCTGCTGCTCGGCGGCACGCTGTTCGTCCTGGCGGCGGAGTGGGACAACCCGGCGACCATCGCCGGCCTGGACACGCCGGGCAAGGTCCTGGCGTCGTTCACGCAGTCGGTCATGCCGCGCACGGCCGGCTTCAACTCCCTCGACACGTCGCAGATGCACCACGAGACGTGGCTCGCCACGATCATCATGATGTTCATCGGTGCGGGGTCGGCGGGCACCGGGGGCGGCATCAAGGTCACCACCTTCGCGGTCCTGGCGGTGGTCATCTGGTCCGAGCTGCGGGGTGAGCAGGACGCGAACGTCTTCGACCGCCGGATCTCGCCCGCCACGCAGCGCCAGGCGCTCACCGTGGCGCTCCTCGGGGTCGCGATCGTCGTCCTGCCCACCATGTGGATCACGGCGACGTCGCCGATCAGCGTGACCAAGATCCTGTTCGAGGTCACCTCGGCGTTCACGACGACAGGCCTGTCCACCGGGATCACCGGCGAGCTGGCCTGGTACAACCAGCTGGTGCTGGTCCCGCTGATGTTCATCGGCCGGCTCGGCCCCATCACGCTCGGCGCGGCCCTCGCGCTGCGCAACCGGCAGCGCCTCTACCGTGCGCCGGAGAGCGCCCCGATCATCGGCTGACCCGGCTCACTCCGGCCAGCCACAGTGGTCCGCGACGTACTCGAACAGGTCTCGCTTCGCGGTGTCGGGCATCGGGACGTACACGACCGGCTGCTCCACGCCGTCGACGTGGGTGTGGACCGGCAGGAACGTGCCGCGCTTGTCCTCGGAGACGGCGTGGTGGTCGCAGCGCGTCGGGACGAAGGAGAGCTCGACGACGCCGTCGTCCTGACCGGCGAGATCCGTGCCGGTCCATGCCTCGCCACGCACCGGGTCGAGAAGGGTCGAGCCGTCGATACGGGTGATCCGTACGTCGGGGCCGCCGTCGACCGGCTCCGTGGTGAGCGTGATGACGGCGACGGTCTCGCCGGAGCGGCGCTCGGTGCGCAGCCGGTCGGCCTGCGTGAGCGTGCGGCCGGAGGCGACGGCGACCGCGGCGCAGCCCTGCGCGAGGTTGCGGGCCAGGTGCTCGCCGGGGTCGGAGACCGGCGCCTCGGCGGTGGCCGGCGCACCGTGGTCGAGCCGGCTGCCGCGCGCCACGGTGACCGTGGCCCGCGGCTCGGGGCCGACGGCGTCCCCGGCGGGGTCGGGCGGGCACCTGAGCTCGCCGAGCTCGACGAACACACCCCGGGTGGCGCCCACGGCGAGCGTCTCGGCGCGGAACGGGCGCCCGCTGGTCTCGGCCGAGGGCCCGAAACCGCCGCCGTCGAGCGCGCCGCCCAGGAGCACCAGGTCCGTGGTCGACTCGTTGGTCACCTCGATCTCGACCACGCGGTCCGCGTAGTCGAGCCGGGACTGCTGCAGCGTGACGACGAGGTCGCGGGCCACGTCGTCGGGCACGGGACCGGGCCGGCCGGCGCCGTCGCCGGTGGCGGTACAACCGGCGAGGAGGACACCCGCGACCAGCACGGGAACGACAAGGGCCCGGGCCTCGGGTGCGCACTGTGACATGCGCACCGACTCTAGGCCCGGGCCCTCGTCCGTGTCAGGCCGTCAGCCGGCCTTCCTCTTGTTGAAGATCATCTCGAAGACGCCGATCACGATCAGCGCGCCGATGACCGAGAACAGCCAGGACTGCCAGGACCAGAACTGAGTCATCTCGATGCTGAAGATCAGGTTGCCCAGCCAGCCGCCGAGCATGGCGCCCAGGACGCCGAGCAGCAGCGTCAGCCAGAAGCCGCCCTTCTGCTTGCCAGGCAGGATGATGCGGGCGATGATCCCCGCGAGCAGACCGAGGATGAGGAAGGGAATGAAGCTCATGGTCGTGTTCCTCCAGTAAGAAGTGGTGTTGCGGCACCTACCTTGGCACTGAACCGCCGTTTTCGCCCAGTCTGGTACGGCGATTCGTGGCATGAGGTGCAAATCTCATGATGACTGGCTATCTCAGACACTACCGAACGCTAGGCTGCGCGTGGTCCACAGACCGGCGACGACGAAGGAGATCACGGGTGGAGCGCGTGCGGGCGGTACGGGGACGAGTGCGTGAGCTTGTCGAGGCGACCTGGTTCACGCACACGGTCCTCGTGCTCATCGTCGCCAACGCGATCGTGCTCGGGGCCGAGACGTCGATCGCCCCCGGGGCTCTCGAGGACGTCCTGCGGAACATCGACCACGTGATGCTGTGGATCTTCGTCACCGAGCTGTGCCTGCGGATCTTCGCGCACGGCCGGCAGTTCTTCAAGGATCCGTGGAGCCTGTTCGACCTGCTCGTCATCGGGGTCGCCCTGGTGCCCGCCACCGGCTCGCTGCAGGCGCTGCGCGCGCTGCGGATCCTGCGGGCGCTGCGGGTCGTCGACGCCGTGCCGTCCATGAAGCGCGTGGTGAGCGGGCTGCTCGCCGCCGTGCCGGGGATGGGGTCGGTCGGCGCGCTGCTCGTGCTGGTGATGTACGTGTCGGCGGTGATCGCCACCGCGCTGTTCAAGGAGGCGGCGCCGGACTACTTCGACAACCTCGGCACCACGCTGTTCAGCCTGTTCCAGGTGATGACCGGCGAGGCGTGGCCCGACATCGCCGCCGACGTGATGGAGGGGCCGAACGCGGTGCCCGGGGCGTGGATCTTCTTCGTGCTCTTCATCCTCATCGTCAGCTTCGCCGTGCTGAACCTCTTCATCGCGGTGATCGTGAGCGGCATGGAGAGCCTGGAGGAGGAGCTCCAGGAGCACGACAAGGAGCAGGACGAGGTGGACGAGGACGTCCTGAGCGAGCTACGCCTCATCCGCGCCGAGCTGACGGCCCTCCGTGCCGAACGCGACGCCCAGCGCCATGCCGAGCACAACGGCGGACCGGACAACCGCCTCGACAGCGAACCCGTCACCTCGTAGCAGGACGGGCGCGCCGGCAGTCCCCCCCCGGCCGACCCACCTCGGGCGCAGCCCGACCCGGCGCCCGTCCCGGAGGAACCGGTCCGACGCCGGTCGGCGTGCCCCCAGCGCACTCCGACCGGCGTCGGACCCGTGACGGGCGACGTCCGGACCGCTGTCCGTACGGCGGACGTCCGCTCGCGTCGGTGGAGAGACGCGTGGGGAGCCGTGATGTCACAGCACTTTCACCCGTCCGACATGTGACCTGTGTCACACCTGGGGATCACGCCTACGGGAGGCAACTTTCGGTGACGTCGGGCACAATCAGCGGGCAGAACCACACAAACCCAGACAGACGAGCACGACTCCCCGATGAAAATGGCTGGAGTGCCGTGACATTTGATCCCCACTCGCGTCAGGGGTGCATGACAAGTACAGAACACACCGAGCTCGTCCGGCTGGGTGCGCAGTACCTGCGTGCCTACTCGGATGGCGACGCCGTCAGCCTGTATCGGCTGGCCGACGCTTGGGGAGCTTCCGATCTCTGTGCTGCCGCGTGTGAGGTGGCCCTCGCCGTGATCAACGCGACGACGGGACCCCGCGGAGTCGATGCCGTCTACGAAGCGTTCCACCGACAGTGAGGATGGCCCCCAGGCATGCTCGATGAGAGAAGCGCGCCCTCCCGTATCGTGCCCAGAGATGCAGGGAATGATCCCCTGGGTGCGACCATGGGCCGGCGCGTCCGGTCCGGACGATCGGCGCGTCGAGGGGAGAACACCTGTGACCGCTACTGACGCGACCATCGACGACTGGGCCGTCCACCGGCCGAACGTGGTGCGGTCCGTCGCCGCGCGCGTGCCCGGGGTCGACGCCGACGAGGCCACCAGCCGCGCGCTGGAGAAGATGATCCGCATCGTCAACAACGACGGGGACATCAAGGACCCGGCGGCCTACTGGCGGCGCGCCGCGATCAACGAGGCGTTCTCGATCACGCGCGAGGCGGGCCGGGCGATCGCCGTCGAGGACGAGATCCTCGCCGACATCACCCCGCCGGTGGCCGGCGCGGAGCTCGACGCGGAGCGCTCGGCCGACGCCGCGATGCTGCGGGACGCGCTCAGCGACCTCAGCGCCGACGAGCGCACCCTGCTCTTCGACCGCCACGTGCACGACAAGGCGGTCAACGACATCGCCGGAGGCCTCGGCGTCCGGCCGCACGCGGTGACCATGCGGCTGCGCCGCGCGGAGGAACGCCTCGCCGGCGCCTTCGCCGCCGCACACGCCAACAAGGTCAACGACCCCGAGTGCCGCACCACGCGCGCCGCCATGCACGACTACCTCAAGGGCCGCCTGCTCCCCCGCCGGTCGAAGCGGCTCGAGGTTCACATGGACGCCTGCGCGGACTGCACGCACGCCTTCGTGGACGTGCGTGAGGTCTCCTGGATGCTCCGCGAGCTGGGACAGCACCTCGTCGGCTTCTTCTTCGGGGGCGCGGCCGTGAGCAGCGCCGCCACCGCGGCGGGCGCGGCGGCGGCCAAGAAGGACTCCCCCGGGAAGCAGGCAGCCGTCGCCGCGAGCGTCATCGCGGCCCTCGCCCTGGCTGGTGGCGCCTGGGCGTACGTGGCGTCCGAGCCCGATACGCAGGCCGAGGCCACACCGGAGGTCGAGGCCGCCGCGCCGGACGAAGGCGACGGCACCGGGTCCGACTCCTCCGACGCCGACTCCGACTCCGGTTCCGACGGGGGCTCCGACGCCGACTCCGAGGCGGACACCCCCGACACGGAGGAGCCGGCACCGGAGATGCCGCCGACCCTCCCACCCCAGGACCCGCAGCCCCGCGACGACGCGCTCCCGCCGCTGGACCTGCCCTCCGACGAGGAGCCTGCCCCCGCCCCCGCCCCCGCGGAACCCGCACCTGCCCCCGAGGCCGAGGCCGAGCCCGCTCCGGAACGTCCGGGGGCGGGGTCCGGGGCACAGCCCGAGCCCGAGGCCCCCGGTGGGGACTCCGGTTCGGGCGACGGGGACGGTGCCGGGCAGGGCAACGGTGACGGCGGTGGCCAGGGGAACGGCGACGGCCAGGGTGACGGCGGTGGCCAGGACAGCGGTGGCCAGGACGGCGGCACCGGTGGCGGCCTCGGCAACGCACTGGGTGGCGTGCTCGGCGAGATTCCCGTGCTGGGCGACCTGACCGACGCGCTCGGACTGGGCGCGGTTCTCACCTTCCTGGACACCCTCCAGGCCACCGCGGAGGAAGGCGCCGAGGAAGGGCCCGGCGCGCTGGACGGCTGAGCGACGACCTCTCAGGGAGCCCGGGATCGACCTCGATCCCGGGCTTCTGTGTCTTGACCGCGAAACCACCGCTGGTTGTGCGGCCGCACAGGCCAACTGGGCCGCAGCCCAGGGATGTACCGGATATTTCAAGCAGTGCTTCCATGCATGGACAGCAAAGTGCCACCATGTCGGTGGCGTCGCACCCCTACCCGGCCATGCGGCGCCCGCGCTGAGTTTGGAGGACGAGGTTGCACACGCTCATCAGCACTGATCTGAGTGAGTGGGCTGCTCACCGGCGTGCCGTGGTCTTCGCCGTGTCACGGCGGGTCCCGAGCGCAGATCCGGAGCTGGCCACGAGCCGTGGCCTCGAACGGCTGTGCCGCGAGATCGTCGTGCGCGGCGCTGTCGACCGGCCCGTGGACTACTGGCACCACGCCGCCATCGACGCCGCCGCCGAACCCTCCTGCCCTCCGGGGCTCGGTGCCGGCCGGGCGCCCGAGGCGACCCGGACCGTCGTCGTCCGCGAGCAGGCTCCGCGGCCGGTCGAGCGGGCCGCGCCGGATGCCGAGGGCCGCGAGCTGCCGCCGTCGATCACGCCGACCGCGCGCACCATCGACTTCGACCACCTGCGCGCCGCGATGAGCCGGCTTCCGGAGCGCGAGCAGCAGATCCTCTGGGACCGCCACGTCAACGACCAGCCCGTCGGCGAGATCGCGGAGAACATCGGCGTTCTCCCCTACGCGGCGCGGCGACAGCTGCGCCGCGCGGAGAACAAGCTCGCGTCCGGTTTCGCCGACGCGCACGCAAAGATCTCCGAGCAGGCCGAGTGCCGGACCACCCGCAGCGCCATGCACGACTACATCCGGCACCGCCTGCTGCCCGGCCGTCGTCGGGAGCTCGAGGACCACCTGATCGTCTGTGCCGAGTGCACGCGCGCGTTCACGGACGTCCGCGAGTCGTACTGGATGCTGCGTGCCGCGGCGCCGGTGCTGCTGCTCGGCACGATGATCACGACGAACGGGCCGTCGGCGGTCGGGGCCGCGGTGTCGACCGCGACCGGCGTGACGACGGGGATGGCGGCCGGGGCCGCGCTGGGCAGTACCGGGACGAGCGCGGTGAGCAGCACCGTCGCGTCGCTCGTCGCCAAGTCCGCCGTCGTGGCACGCTCGATCACGTTCGACCCGACGGCGCTCGTCGCGACGATCGTCGGCGCGATGGTCGCCACCGGCGCCGCCACGGGGGTCGCGATCCGGAACGACATGGTCTCGTTCGGCGATCCGATCGTCGCGTCCGAGGTCACACGCCTCGACGACGTCCCGGCGGCGCCGTCACCCGAAGCCACCAGCGGCTCCGGGACCACCCCGTCCGCCGCTCCGGAGTCCGCCGCCGGGGGTGCGACCGCGCCCGACGGGGCGCCGTCGGCCGGATCGTCCGAGAACGACGGGGCACTGTCGGCAGGCGGGGAGGGCGCGGGCGTGAGCGGCGACCTCGATCTCGGGGACGCGGTGGACATCGGGGCAGGAGCCGGCGTCGAGGCGTCGGACGACCGCGTCACGGTGACCGTGCAGGCCCGCGCGAAGGGCGAGCTGCTCCACCTGCTGTACGAGATCGTCCCCGGTGAGGACACCGAGGTGCTGAACATCACGCTGGACGACGGCACCGGCATCGTGGCGCAGGTCGGGGACACGTACTACCTGATCCCGGCGGGCGGCCTCCTCGCGACGAGCGAGGTGCAGGCAAAGGTGACGGTGCTTGGCCCGGAGGGGACGGAGGTCGGGCTCCAGGCCATGGACGAGCGGAGCGCGCGACAGCGCGGCTTCGGCGGCCTCACCGACCTGACACGCAAGATCCTCGGGGACGAGAAGGCGAGCGGATCCCCGGACTCGTGGATCCCGCGCGAGGGCACGGAAGACTTCTGGAGCCAGGAGGACGCGGAGGACTTCTGGAGCAGGTTCGAGGCCGGGAAGGAGTTCTGGGGCTCGCACGAGGGCGGGGAGGGCTCCGGGTCGTCCGGAGACTCCTGGGGATCGGACGGGTCGGAGGACTCCTGGGGGTCCGGAGACTTCTGGGGGTCGGAGAGATCCGAGGGTTCCCGGGACTCCCAGGACTCCTGGGACTCCTGGGACTCGCACGAGGCGCAACGCCTCGAGGACCGGTTCCGCCACCACGACTGACCCGGACGGGCCCGGAGGTCCCGCCTCGGCCCAGGTGGGGCCGTTCGCCGCGGCCCCGGCCTTCTGCCACGGGCCGGGTACCCGGCCCGTGGTCCCGCCTCAGCCGCGGTCCAGGAGGAGCAGCACCTCGTAGTGCCGGGTCTGCGGGAACATGTCCAGCAGCACGGCCTTGGCCGGGCGGAGGCCGGGCATGTGCGCCAGGTCCCGGGCGAGCGTGGTGGCGTTGCAGCTCGAGTACAGGACGTGGCCGGTCGTGGACGCGTCCAGGGCTCGCGCCAGGTCGGGGCCGATCCCGCGCCGGGGCGGGTTGACGATCACCATCTCCGGCGCTTCCGTGGCCAGCCGTCCGGCGACGTCGCGCGCATCTCCCGCCTCGAACCGCACGTCGCGCAGCCTGAGCCCGTCCGCCGTCGCCGACGCCGCGGCGACCGCCTCCTGGCTCAGCTCGATACCCAGGACCCGCCGGCCCGGCGCGGCGCAGTGCAGCGCGAACCCACCGACGCCGCAGTACAGGTCCCACAGACCTGCCGGGCCGACATCGTCCACCCAGGCGCGCGCCTGCCGGTACAGGGCGGCCGCGACCTGGGTGTTCGTCTGGAAGAAGCTCTGCGGGCGCAGCCGGAGCGGAATCCCGCCCACCCGCATCGTCAGCGTCTCGGAGTCCGTGAGCACGATCTCCCGGTCGCCTTCGAGGACCGCCGCGTGCGCGGGCTGCACGTTGACCGTGGCGACGGCCAGGTTCGGGAGCACGGAGCGCAGCCAGGGCAGGTGCTTGCGGATCCGGGCGAGCGCCTCGGTGGAGCGCAGGACGAACCGGACCATGAGCTCACCGTCGGGCGAGATCGTGACCAGCACATACTTGAGCTCACCGCGCTCGGCCATGGCCTTGCGGGACTTCTTGGTGCGCGCCCGGACCGCCGTCGTCGGCCCTGGGCCCGACAGCGCCGCACCCGTGGGGCCGGTGGCCTGCCCCGAGGCCGACGGCGTCCACCCGGCCAGGTCGCGGTCCGGGCCCGGCGGCGACGCGACCCGGTACGGGTCGAGGCCCGCCCGGGTGATGAACTCGGCCAGCGGGCCGAACGTGGCCTGGAGGCCGGGCGGGTAGAGGCCGCAGTCGGTGAGGTCCACGCCGCGCCCGGCACCGTCCAGGATGCCGAGCACCGGGTCGGCGACAGTACCGCTGACCACCATCTTCGCCTTGTTGCGGAAGCCGGACTCCGGTCCGGTCACGGGCGGGAGCCAGTCGACCCCAGCGGCCGCGGCCGTTCCTCCGGCCGGGCTCGTCGGTCCCGGGCCGCTCGCGGTCACCCCCGCCAGCAGCCCGGCGACGTGCGCCTGCTTCTCGGTGACCTGCGTGCCGTACGGGGTTTCGAGCAGGGTGCACGAGCGGCAGCGTCCGGCGTCGAAGTGTGGGCAGTGCACCCGCCCATTCTCCCTCGCCCGAGGGTCAGCCGGGCGTGGTCTCGAACTCGAAGTGCCAGGGCTCCTCCCGGCCGTTGCCCTGGCGGGCCCAGGCCGGGTTGTCCCAGCCGTACCCGGGGCCGTTCGCGCGCAGCCACTCGTAGTACGCGCCGCCGAACCGCCACGCGTCCCCCTCGGGGAGATCGATCGCCTGCCCCCAACCGTGGTCGGAGGTGCCCGGCTGCGCCGCCTGGCCCGCGCCGTAGACCGCCATCGCCCAGAGCTGCAGGTCGTAGGCGCGGTAGCCGTACTCCGCCTGGAGCGACTCGCCGAACTCCTGCTCGAACGCGGCGCCCAGCCGCTCCCACGCGTCGGCCGCGTCGCAGCGCAGGTACTGCTTCAGGCCCTCGGGGCTCCGGCTGACCAGGCAGAGCTGGTCGCGCGAGATGCGACCGTTGGACCCGTCGGCGCCCGCGTCCCTGGCCTGCCACGAGGCTTCCTCAAGGGTGTCGAAGGCGTCGACGGTCGCCCGGTGGGCCTGCCCGACGGCGACGTCGCCGCGTCCGGGATCGCCCGCCAGCAGCGACTTCGCCTCCGCGACCGCCCGCTCGGCGCCGGCGAGCCGCGCCCGCAGACGCTCCAGGGTGTCGGCCGGCACCGCGACCTGCTCGGACCACTGGACGGTGAATCCGGCGTCCTCGATCAAGGGTTCGAGGTCGGTCACCGCCTGGTCCAGCACCTCGGGGGTGATGCTCGACGCCTCGGCCCGCTCCCTCTCCTTCGCGGCGCGGGCCTTCTTCTCCGCGCGGGTCTTCTTCTCGGCCTGGGCCCGCCGGTACTCCTGTTGCGACGCCTCGGCCGCGCGGATGTTGCGGGCGAGCTCGCCCGACATCCACTCCAGCCCGTCAGCCCATACCTCCACCTCGGTGCGCGCCTCGGCGATCGAGCCGGCGGTGGCGTCCTGAGCCGGTACCTCCGGCACCGGCGCCTCGACGTGCGACTCGGCGGTCGACAGCGTCTCCTCGAGCGCTTGCAGCACACCCTTCTTGGCGGTCTTCCCGGCGGCGGCCGTCTCCTGTCCCTCGTCGATGCGGTCGCCGAGCTCGGCTCGCACCGCCGCGCCGTCGTCGATCAGCTGGACGACGGCGGTCCGGGCGGCGTCGCGCTGCGCCGCGGCGTGCTCCTCCGCCTCGGCCTGGCGGCTCTCGTGCATGCCCCAGGCCGCGCCGACGATCGCCAGTGGTACGGCGAGCGCCGACACGACGATCACGGTCGCGCGGTGACGGCTGAGCACGCAACGCAGTATGTCAAGCCTCGTACCGCTCCGCGATGCCCCGGAGCTTGGCGACGTAGGCCGCGGTCTCGTTCTCGTCCCAGCCGGGGAGGTTGGAGTTGCCCGCGGACAACCCGACCGTGCCGTCGTGCTCCTCGCGCATGATGTCCGCGTGGCCGACGTGGCGTGACAGATCCTCGATGGTGTGCACGACGAGGCGGAACAACGTGGTGTCGCTGTTGTCCGGCCACCAGGGGACCGTGCCGGGGGTGTCGAGCGGCAGGGCGTCGATGTTCTCCTCGGTGAACGCCCACACGCGGCGGTACAGGCCGATCATCCCGGCGAGGGTCTCTTCCGTGGTGAGGTAGAAGTCGGCCTGCGGGTCGGCATCGACCATGTCCTCGGAGACGAGCTCCTCCGGCGTGGGCCATGGCCGGCCCACGACGGCGCCGAGGTAGCTCGCCTCGACGCTCGCCATGTGCTTCACCAGCCCGGCGAGGTTGTTGCCGCTCGGGACGCGCGGCCGTCGCGCCTCCCGCTCGGACAGGTCCTCGACCTTCCACACGAGCGCTTCACGGGAGGAGCGGAGGTACTTCTTGAGGATGCGCTTCTGGAAGTCTTCGGCGGTCTCACGACCGGTGTTCTCAGCCATGCGCACAGCATCACACCGGACACTGACATCCGATCCGGCGGGACCGAGCGCGAGCTCCTGACCAGGGGACCGTGGAAAGTTCCGGCCAAGTGTCGGTGACCCGGTGCAGAGTGGTCGCATGACCGAGACGAGCACCGGCCGCACCGATCCGCCGACCCCTGGGCAGCCGCCCCAGGGCGCACGATGCTTCGGCGACGGCAACCTCCTCTACGAGGCGTACCACGACACGGAATGGGGCCTGCCCGTACACGGCGAGGCAGAGCTGTTCGAGCGCATCGCGCTGGAAGGCTTCCAGTCGGGGCTGTCATGGATCACCGTGCTGCGCAAACGCCCTGCGTTCCGCGAGGTGTTCCGCGCATTCGATCCCGTAGCGGTCGCCGCGTTCGCCGAGCAGGACGTGGAGCGGCTGCTCACCGATGCCCGCATCATCCGGAACCGGATGAAGATCGAGGCGACGGTGGCGAACGCGAAGGCGCTCGTCGCGCTGCACGCCGATGGCCGCACCCTCGACGAGCTGTTCTGGTCGTTCGCGCCCGACGGCGCCCGCGAGCGCCCGCCCCGGTGGACGGACGTCCCGTCCCAGACCGCGGAGTCGAAGGCGCTGAGCAAGGCCCTGAAGAAGGAGGGCTTCCGCTTCGTCGGCCCGACGACGATGTACGCCGCCATGCAGGCCTGCGGCCTCGTGGACGATCACCTGGCGACCTGCCCGGTGGTGGTCGAGCGAGCCGCCGGCCCCGCTGCCGTCAGTCCGCCCGCTCCTGCCCGCTCAGCTTCTGGATCGACGTCATGACCTCTTCGGTGAGCTCGCGCCGCGCCTTCGCGGGCTTCGTCCCTGCCTCGATCTGGCGCGACGGGTCGATCGGCGTCCCGAAGTGCACCTCCACCCGGCCCAGCCGCGGCATCTTGCCGATCGGCTTCACCTTGTCGGTCCCCCGCAACCCCACCGGGATCACCAGTGCCTTCCCGTGGAGCGCCAGCCAGGCCGCGCCGGTGTGCCCCTTGTGCAGCTTGCCGTCCCGGGACCGCGTCCCCTCCGGGTAGATCCCGAAGGCCCCGCCGCGCTGGAGCACGTCGAGCGCGTCGTCCAGCGACCGCTGGCCGGCGCGCGGGTCGTCGCGGTCCACCGGGATGTTCCCCATCTTCGTGAAGAACCACCGGGACAGCGCACCCTTGAGCCCTTTCCCCGTCCAGTACTCCTTCTTCGCCAGGAAGGTCACGTGCCGGGGCGTGGTGATCGGGATGAGGAGCGAGTCGATGAACGACAGGTGGTTGCTCGCGATGATGACCGGCCCACGACGCGGGATGTTCTCGAGCCCGGTCACGCGCGGGCGCAGCAGCACCAACGCCGCGATCGACAGGATGAGTTTCAGTACCCGGTACGTCACGACCACATTGTGCCCTGCGGACCCGGATCCCCAGACATCGGGCGATCCCGTCAACAGCCGGCAACACTCCGTCCAGGCCTCGTCAGCGTGCGGTCACCAGGTAGTCGTCCGCGTCGTCGTCCCAGGCCAGGTCGACCGCGCCGGCCACCTGCGCGGCCTTCGCGAACTGCAGGAACCCCCGGTAGCCGAGCGCCTTCTCGGAGAAGTCCGGCCGTTCCTTGCGCACCGCGTTCTTCAGGCCGGACAGCACGGCGTTCCCACCCGCCCCCTGCACCACGGACCGCAGCAGCGTGAACGCGTCGTCGGCGTCCCCCGCCTCGGGGAGGGAGATCTCGGGGTCCCCCTTCGAGGGCCCGTCGGACAGCACCACGAACTCCCGGTCCGCCAGGAACCGCAGGAACTCGCCGAACGTCCGGAACCCGTAGTCGGACTCGCTGAACGTCGGGTCCTTCCGCACCAGGGTCCGCTTGAGCATCGAAGCGGTCACGGAGTCGGACGACGACGCCTGCATGTCCTTGAGCGTCTGCGCCACCCGCACCTCCATGGTGGGCGACTCGGTGGTCGGCTCGTCGTCGCTGTCGTCCTCCGGGCCGGCTGCCGGCTCGGCGGGCTCCGGCGGGGGCGTCTCCTTGGCCTTCCGCTTCTTGGCCGACGACGTCGCGGTGACCTTCCCCGTCTCGGCGACCTCCTGCTTCGGGCTGTCCGCGGGCTGTGCGCTCGTGGCGGACCCGGCCGGGGGCCGCCGCCGGGCACGGGACTTGGGCGCCTTCGGCGCATGGTCCTCGTCCGGGACGTCGACGCCCTCCAGGCGGTCGTAGAAGAGGAACTCGTCGCAGGCGGCCGGCAGCAGGCGGGACGTGGACTTCTCCACGCCCACCCCGATGACGCGCTTGTTCAGCTCGCGGAGCTTGTGGACCAGCGGGGAGAAGTCGCTGTCGCCCGTGCACATGACGAACGTGGAGATGTAGTCGCGCTCGAAGGCCATCTCGATGGTGTCCACGACCATCTTGATGTCCGCGGCGTTCTTCCGGGAGGCACCCATGCGTTGCGGCATCTCGATCAGTTCGACCTGGTGCCGCGTCAGCGCGCGGCGGTCCTCGTCGAAGTACGACCAGTCCGCGTACGCGCGGCGCACCACGACCCGCCCGCGCACGGCGAGCGCATCGGCGATGGGGCCGAAGTCGAACTGCATGCCGCCCAGGTGCTCCCGGGCGCCGAGCGCCAGGTTCTCGTAGTCGATGAAGACTGCGAGGCGCTCTTCGTTGTCCATGACAACCACCCTACGGGCTACCGCTGACATTGCCGCTGCGCCGAGGTGTGACGACGGTCCGACCCCCGCGCACGACACCCGGCCAGACCTGCCCGTGACCTCGACCCGGCCCCGCCGCCCACCACCCGCGCTCCGCGGCGAACCGCCCCGCCGGACCGGATGTCTCAGCAAGTGAGCACAATTCGGATCGCATCGCGGGCATGTGTGACGATGAAGGCCGTCCATCAAGAGCGGTCGAGAGTCCTGGCTCGTCGACACCGCAGCAACCTGCCACGCCGCACCCGGCGTCCGGACAAGGTGCTAACGCCAGGCGCGATGGGAGCATCATCCATGACTGTCGAGACGCCGCACCCGAGCCGGCCGACGATCTCCTTCGAGCTCATGCCGCCGCGTCGCCCCCACCGCGCGCCGAAGTTCTGGGAGACCGCGCGGCGGCTCGTCGCGACGCAGCCCGACTTCATCTCCGTCACCTACGGCGCGGGCGGCGGCGACCGCGCCACCGCGCGCGACGTCGTGAGCAAGCTGCTGGAGGGCACCCCCGTGCTGCCGGTAGCCCACCTGACCTGCGTCGGCGCGTCCCGTGAGGACGTGTCCGAGGTGATCGGCGACTTCTTCGACGCCGGCGTCCGCACCTTCCTCGCCCTGCGCGGCGACCCACCCAAGGACCAGCCCGACTGGCGTCCCCCGGACGACGGCGTGCACTCCAGCATCGAGCTCGTCCGTCTCCTGCGGGACATCGAGGAGCAGCGCTGCGCCGCGAGCCCGGCGACGGCGATGCGAGGTGCGGCCAAACCGCTCACCATCGCGGTGGCGACGTTCCCGAACGGCAACGCCGACGCCGGCACCACGCGGCAGCAGGAGGTGGCCCGCCTGCTGGAGAAGCAGGAGGCGGGCGCGTCCTTCGCGATCACGCAGCTGTTCTACGAGGCCGATTCGTACACGGGTTTCGTGGAGGCGGCACGGAGGGCCGGCGTCACGATCCCGATCCTGGCGGGGATCATTCCCGCCACCGATCCGCGCCGCCTGCGGCGCGTGGAGGAGCTGACCGGCGTCGTGCCGCCGCCCGACCTGCTCGCGCGGCTCGACGGGCTGCGGCTCGACGACGGCTCGCCCGACACCGAGGCCCAGCACGCCCTCGGCACCGAACGCTCGGTGCGCCTCGCCGAGGCGGTCCTCCAATCCGGCGCACCCGGCATCCACGTGTACACGTTCAACAAGCACCGCCCCGCGCTGGACCTGCTGTCCGGCGTGGGCCTCACGACCGCCTCTGCCTGACGGTCGCGCGGGCGCCTGACGGTCCCGCGACCACGCCGAGGTCCCGCCTCCCCGGAGGCATGTTCACCCATCCAGAGCGGCCGAGAGACCTGGCTCGACGACGCCGCAGCAACCACCCCCGTCCCGGGGGCACGGTGCTCAAAGCCAGGTGCGATGGAGCTCAGATGACTGACAAGACCCTGCCTGACTTCCCGCGTGCCACGGTGCTCGGCTACCCCCGGATCGGGCGGCGGCGCGAGCTCAAACGTGCTCTGGAGTCGTACTGGGCGGGTACGACGACGGCGGACGACCTGGAGCGGACGTCCCACGACCTGCGCCTCGCCACGGTGCGCCGCCTGGTGGACCTGGGTCTGGACCCGGCCGCGGGCGCGGTCCCGAACTCTTTCTCCCGCTACGACCAGGTCCTGGACATCACGACCACCCTGGGTGCGGTCCCGTCCCGTTTCCAGACCGCGGGCAGCTTCTCCGCGGCGGAACCCGCTGCCTCGGCGTCCGGGGCCCGGGGGGTGTCCGGTGAGGTGTACTTCGCGCTGGCGCGGGGGACGAGCGATCAGCCGCCCCTCGAGCTGACCAAGTGGTTCGACACGAACTACCACTACCTCGTGCCCGAGATCGGGCCGGAGACGCCGATCGGCTTCGCCGACGACCGGATCGTCCGCGAGTTCACCGAGGCGGCCCGCCCGACCGACGGCGGCGCGCCCGTCGTCACGCGCCCGGTCGTCGTCGGCCCGGTGACGTACCTGCTGCTCAGCAAGCCGGAGGACGGCTCGCCGGAGAACTTCTCCCCGCTCGACCGGCTGGACGACGTCGTCGCCGCCTACCGCGACCTGCTCGCCGCGCTGGCCGCCGCCGGTGCGCCATGGGTGCAGCTCGACGAGCCCGCGCTCGTCAGCGACCTGATCGGCGTCCCGTTCGACCAGGTGTCCGACGCCGTTCTCCGGGCGTACGCCACCCTCACCGCCCCGGCCGCCGGGGCGGAGCGCCCGCAGATCCTTGTCGCGGCGCCGTTCGGCGACCTGCGGCGCGAGTCCGGCGACGGGCTGGAGCTGCTCGCCGGGACCAGTGTCGAGGCGATCGGGGTGGACCTGGTGCGCGGCGCCGCGCCGTCGGGCAGCCTCGCCGGCCTTGCGTCGAAGACCCTGGTCGCGGGCGTGATCGACGGTCACAACATCTGGCGCGCCGACCTCGCCGCCCGCCTCGGCCTCCTGCGGTCCCTGCGCGGGACGGGCGCCGGAGCGATCGCCGTCGGCACGTCCACGTCCCTGCTGCACGTGCCGCACGACGTCGAGGACGAGCCGCGGCTGGACCCCGCGCTGGCCGGGTGGCTGGCGTTCGCCGACCAGAAGGTCGGTGAGGTGGTCACGCTCGCACGCGGGCTGCACGAGGGCCGCGAGGCGGTGGCGTCGCAGCTCGCCGAGGCGACCGCGGCGGTCACGGGCCGGGCGGACGCGGCCGGCGTCGTCGTGGCCGAGGTACGGGAGCGGCTCGCACGGTTGTCCGACGGCGACTTCGCGCGCGCGCCGTACGCCGACCGGGCGGCCGCGCAGCGGACCCGGCTGAACCTGCCGCCCCTGCCGACCACGACCATCGGTTCGTTCCCGCAGACCACGGAGATCCGCACCACCCGCGCCGCCTGGACCCGCGGCGACCTCCCCGACGCCGACTACCAGGAGCGGATCCGCGCGGAGATCGCCCGGGTCGTCGCGTTGCAGGAGGAGCTGGGCCTCGACGTGCTCGTGCACGGCGAGCCGGAGCGCAACGACATGGTGCAGTACTTCGCCGAGCAGCTCGCCGGGTTCGCGACGACCGTGCACGGCTGGGTGCAGTCCTACGGGTCGCGCTGCGTGCGCCCGCCGATCCTGTGGGGCGACGTGTCCCGGCCGGAGCCGATCACGGTCCCGTGGACGCAGTACGCGTCATCGCTCACGACGAAGCCGGTCAAGGGCATGCTGACCGGCCCGGTCACGATCCTGGCCTGGTCGTTCGTGCGGGACGACCAGCCGCTGGCCGACACGGCGAACCAGGTCGCGCTCGCCCTGCGCGACGAGGTCACCGATCTGGAGGCGGCCGGGATCGCCATCGTGCAGGTGGACGAGGCCGCCCTGCGTGAGCTGCTGCCGCTGGACGCCGCGGCGCAGCCGGCCTACCTCGACTGGTCGGTGCGGTCGTTCCGGCTGACGACGTCGGGCGCCGCGCCGTCCACGCAGGTGCACACCCACCTGTGCTACTCGGAGTTCGGCGACGTCGTCGGGGCGATCGACGACCTCGACGCGGACGTCACGTCCGTCGAGGCGGCGCGGTCGCGCATGGAGATCGTGCCGGGGCTCGCCTCGGCCGGGTACGCACGCGGCATCGGCCCGGGGGTGTGGGACATCCACAGCCCGCGCGTCCCGTCCGACGGCGAGGTCTGCGACCTGCTGAAGCTCGCCGTGGCGGAGATCGACCCGCGGCTGCTGTGGGTGAACCCGGACTGCGGTCTGAAGACCCGCGGCTACCCGGAGACGAAGGCATCGCTGACCAACCTGGTCGCGGCGGCGCACGAGGTGCGCGCGTCCCTCTGACCCCCCCCGGCAGCCATCACGTCCACAGGATGACGTAGAGATCGCGCGGGCAGGACGTGGCGAGGTGAGGTAGGTGCAGGTGCTCACGTAGGGCCGTGGGGAGCGCCCCCTGGCGCCTACCTGGGCACTCGCCCCTACCTCGCCTCGCCGTCGTTACCCCGTGATCGCTCAGGCGCTCAGGCGCTCAGGCGGGATGTATCGGGCGCCGGAAGGTCGCACACGGCAGCGGGGCGCAGCCCGGCAGGATCAGGCTGCGAGGGCGATCCTCACCGTCAGCGTTCGGTGGCGCCCATCATCGGGAGGCCGAACGACACGCAGATCAGGAGGACGCCGCCCACGAACGCGACCGCGGCACCCATGTCCTCGGCCTCGGCGCCGTAGGCTCCGACACCGATCAGGGCGAGGCCGCCCACGAACAGGGCGAAGCACACGATCACGCGGACCAGGAGGGCCGCCGTCGGCTCCTGCTTGTCCCGGTGGGCAACCTGGAAGTTCGTCATGGCCCCAGCCTAAGAGATCTCAGGGGTGGTCGGTGTCGCCTGGTGCTCCCGCGCGCCAGTACGCTGTCCCCACAACTGAATCTACGGCCCGGGCCTCGACACGTGCGTCGCCCGGACCGTGCCGCAGGAGTCGCGACGGGAGAGTCCGGCACGTGGCGCCGTCGCCGGAAGCGGACGACGACGCCGGAGTCGGCGCCGAAGGAGCAAATCCTCCCCAGGAATCTCTCAGGCCCCCTGTACCGTCGCGGCGAGGCAACTCTGGAAAGCGAGCCCCCACGCGGCCCGGTCACAGCCGGGCCACGAGGACTCCACCGACGGTGCAAGCCGGACCCTGTCCCGCGAGGGCGGCGGACCGGCAAAACTCTCAGGTCGACGCCCGCCCCGCACAGGGGCAGGGTGTCCGATGACAGAGCGGGGAGGGACCCAGCTCTGTCCCTCACGCCCTCGGACCGCAGGAGCCCGCCCGTGAACCAGCACCACCCGGCCCCGGCGGTCTTCGCCGACCGGCACCTCGGCCCCCGTGGCGACGAGACGGCCGCGATGCTCGACCAGCTCGGCTACGACCACGTGGACGCCCTCGTCGAGGCCGCCGTCCCCAAGTCGATCCGTACCGAGCGCCCGCTCGGCATCCCCGCGGCCCGCAGCGAGGCCGCGGTCCTCGCCCACCTGCGCGACATCGCGGGCAAGAACCGGTTGAACCGCCAGATGATCGGGCAGGGCTTCTACGACACGCACACCCCGGCGGTCATCCGCCGCAACGTGCTCGAGTCCCCCGCCTGGTACACGGCCTACACGCCCTACCAGCCGGAGATCAGCCAGGGACGCCTCGAGGCCCTTCTCAACTTCCAGCAGGCGGTCGAGGACCTCACGGGCCTGGAGATCGCCAACGCGTCGCTGCTCGACGAGGCGACCGCCGTCGCCGAGGCCGTCGCCCTGATGTGGCGGGCGTCGCGCGCCAAGGCGGGCTACGTCGTCCTCGACGCCGACCTCTTCGGCCAGTCCCTCTCGATCGCGCGCGGCCGCGCCGAGGCGATCGGTCTCCCGGTCGTCGTCGCCGACCTGAGCGACGGCCTCCGGGCCGGCCTGGACGCGTCGGTGCCCGACGGCGGCACCCTGCCCGAGGGCGACCTCGTCGGCGTCGTCGTCCAGCAGGTGGGTGCGAGCGGCCGCGTCCTCGACGCGCGCGACGTCGTCGCCGAGGCCAAGGAGTCGGGTGCCCTTGTCACGGTCGCCACGGATCTCCTCGCCCTCACCCTCCTGGTCAGTCCCGGCGAGCTCGGTGCCGACATCTCGGTCGGCTCCGCGCAGCGCTTCGGCGTCCCCCTCTTCTACGGCGGCCCGCACGCCGCCTACATGGCGGTCCGCAAGGGCCTGGAACGTCAGCTCCCGGGCCGCCTGGTCGGCGTCTCGGTCGACGCCGACGGCGCCCCGGGCTACCGCCTGGCCCTGGCCACCCGCGAGCAGCACATCCGCCGCGAGCGCGCCACGTCGAACATCTGCACGGCCCAGGCCCTCCTCGCCGTCGTGGCGAGCATGTACGCGGTGTACCACGGCCCGCAGGGTCTCCGGGCGATCGCGGAGCGAGTCCGGGGCCACGCGGTCACGATCGCCGGGACGCTTCGCGCGGCGGGCGTCGAGATCGAGCACGAGACGTTCTTCGACACCGTCCGCGCGGTCGTGCCGGGCAGGGCCGCCGAGCTCGCCTCCGCGGCGGCGGAGGCAGGCTACAACCTCCACGTGGCGGACCCGGACCACCTCCAGCTCGCCTGCGACGAGACGACGACCGCGGCGGACACCGACGCCGTCACCCGCGTCCTCCTCAGCGCCCTGGGCGGGGACGCGCCCGCGGAGTCCGGGAGCCCGCGCACGGACCTGCCCGTTCCCGGGGCGGAGAACCCCTGGGAGCCCGCGACCGGGTTCGAGCACGACGTCCCGGAACTTCCCGCCGGGCTCGGCCGGACGACGTCGTACCTCGACCACCCGGTCTTCCGCACGCACCGCTCCGAGACCAGCATGATGCGGTACCTGCGGCGCCTCTCCGACAAGGACCTCGCCCTCGACCGCACCATGATCCCGCTCGGCTCCTGCACGATGAAGCTCAACGCGGCGGTGGAGATGGAGGCCATCTCCTGGCCGGAGTTCGCGAACATCCACCCGTACGCCCCGGCCGACCAGACCGCCGGCTACGAGGAGCTCATCTCGGGCCTCGAGTCCCAGCTCGCCGACCTCACCGGCTACGCCGCCGTCTCGGTCCAGCCCAACGCAGGATCCCAGGGCGAGTTCGCCGGCCTGCTCGCGATCAAGGACTACCACCGGTCCCGCGGCGAGCAGGCCCGCGACATCGTGCTGATCCCGGCGTCCGCGCACGGCACGAACGCGGCGTCGGCGGCGCTGGCGGGCCTGCGCGTGGTCGTCGTGAAGACGGCCGACGACGGCGAGGTCCTCCTCGACGACCTGCGCGCCAAGCTGGAGCAGCACCGCCCGCAGGTCGCGGCGATCATGATCACGTACCCGTCCACGCACGGCGTCTACGAGGAGCACGTGCGTGAGGTCTGCGACCTGGTGCACGACGCCGGCGGCCAGGTGTACATCGACGGCGCCAACCTGAACGCGCTGGTGGGCCTGGCCCGGCCGGGCGAGTTCGGTGGCGACGTGTCGCACCTGAACCTGCACAAGACGTTCTGCATCCCGCACGGCGGCGGGGGCCCCGGCGTCGGTCCGGTGGGCGTGGCGGAGCACCTGGTCCCGTTCCTGCCGGGGAACCCGGTGGCGCCGTCGGACAGCACCGGCGACGGGCCCGGCGGCACGCCGATCAGCGGCACGAACCACGGTTCGGCCGGCATCCTGCCGATCTCGTACGCCTACCTGGCCCTGATGGGCCCGGACGGGCTGACCGAGGCGACCAAGGCCGCGGTGCTCACCGCGAACTACGTGTCGTCCCGGCTCGCGGACCACTTCCCCACGCTCTACACGGGCCCGAACGGCCTCGTGGCGCACGAGTGCATCCTCGACCTGCGCGACCTCACCGCGCGGACGGGTGTGACCGCGGCCGACGTCGCCAAGCGCCTGCAGGACTACGGGTTCCACGCGCCCACGCTCGCGTTCCCGGTGGCGGGGACGCTCATGGTGGAGCCCACCGAGTCGGAGGACCTGACGGAGCTGGACCGGTTCGTGGACGCGATGATCGCGATCCGCGCGGAGATCGACGACGTCGCCGCGGGCCGCTGGACCGTCGAGGACTCGCCGCTGCGGGGCGCCCCGCACACGGCAGCGTCGGTCACCGCGACCGAGTGGGACAAGCCGTACTCCCGCGAGACGGCCGCGTACCCGCTGCCGGGCCTCCGGCACGACAAGTACTGGCCGCCGGTGCGGCGCATCGACGACGCGCACGGCGACCGCAACCTGGTGTGCTCCTGCCCGCCGGTCGAGGCCTTCGAGAACTGACCACCCCCGCGCGGCTCGTGACGGCCCGGGCCACCGGTGGTCCGGCCCGTCGCGACCTGGCACTCCGCGAAGAGGAGAGATGGATGTCCGACAAGAAGACCCCCCTGCACGACGAGCACGTCGCGCTCGGCGCGAACCTGACAGGGTTCGGCGGCTGGCTGATGCCGCTGCGCTACACCTCGGACCTGGCGGAGCACCGCGCCGTGCGCGAGGCCGCCGGGCTGTTCGACCTGTCCCACATGGGTGACGTCACCGTGCACGGGCCGGACGCCGCAGCGTTCCTGGACCATGCGCTGGTCGGCGCGATCTCGCAGGTCAAACACCTGCGCGCCCGCTACTCGATGATCTGCGCCGACGACGGCGGCGTGCTGGACGACCTGATCGTCTACCGCACGGGCGACTCCGAGTACTTCGTCGTGGCGAACGCCGCCAACACCGACGTCGTGCTCGGCGAGCTGGAGCGACGGGCGGACGGGTTCGACGTCGAGGTGCGGCTCGTCCCGACCGCGCTGCTCGCGGTGCAGGGCCCGCGCGCGGAGGAGATCCTGCGGGCCACCGCCGGGTTCGAGGAGGACCCCGAGGCGTCCGGCGGCGTCACGCTGGAGAACCTGAGGTACTACGCGTGCGCGCCGATGAGGTTCCGGGGCGAGGCCGTCGTCGTCGGCCGCACCGGGTACACCGGCGAGGACGGGTTCGAGATCTGGGTCTCCCCCGAGCGCGCCGTCGAGCTGTGGCGGGCGCTGCTCGCCGCGGGCGAGCCGTGCGGGCTGGTGCCCGCCGGGCTGTCGGCGCGCGACTCGCTGCGTCTCGAGGCCGGGATGCCGCTGTACGGGCACGAGCTCGACACGACGACGACGCCCTTCGAGGCCGGCATGGGCCGCGTGGTGCGCCTGGACAAGGAGACCGCGGACGGCGAGCCGCTGCCGTTCGTCGGGCGGGACGCGCTCGTGTCGCGCAAGGCCGCGCAGCCGGCGCGGGTGCTGGTCGGCCTGCGCGGTGAGGGCCGCCGCCCCGCCCGCGCGGGCTACGACGTCGTGCGGCGCACCACCGACGGGTCCGCCGGAGCGAGGCTCGGTGCGGTGACGTCCGGCCTGCCGTCGCCCACGCTCGGCTACCCGGTCGCGATGGCGTACGTGACCCCGGAGGTGTCCGCCGAGGGCACCGAGCTGGCGGTGGACGTGCGAGGCCGGGCCGAACCGTTCGTGGTCGTGCCGCTCCCGTTCTACCGTCGTGCCCGGCAAGACGACCGCTGAGCGCACGGTGCCGGCAGGGCTCGAACGTCGGCACCTCACCAGTACCCGCCCGGCGGCCCCCCTTTCGACCTACCTGTAGTGAGGAGTTCTTGTGGCTGACTATCCTGCCGCGCTGAAGTACACGAAGGAACACGAGTGGGTGGACGGCGAGTCCCCCGCGACGGTCGGCATCACGCCGTATGCCGCCGAGGCGCTCGGCGACGTCGTCTTCGTCGAGCTGCCCGAGGCCGGCGCGACGATCGCGCACGGCGACGTGATCGGCGAGATCGAGTCCACGAAGTCCGTCTCGGAGCTGTACGCGCCGGTGAGCGGGACGATCACCGAGGTGAACCAGGCCGTCGTCGACGAGCCGGAGCTGCTGAACTCGGCGCCGTTCGCCGCGGGGTGGCTCTTCAAGGTCGACGTCACCGAGGAGGGCGAGCTGCTCACCTCCGAGCAGTACGCCGAGCACGCGGGCCTCTGAGCCCTCGGACGCAGCGCGGGGCCTCCCGCGACGACCGGACCGGACCCGGCCCGTCGTCGCGGGAGGCCTTATGTCGAACCAGCGGTACCAGGTAACCTCTTTTGTTGCGGAAAGGTCACGGTTCCAGATTCCCCCTCAGAACCGCGTCACGATCCGTGGCGTGCGGCGTCTCTCTCTGTAGCAGCTCCCGTTGAAGGCCGTGACCCCAGACATGGCCGCTGCACAGAAGGAGAGCACATGAGCACCGTTATGGCCGACCACCCCGCCCTGACCCGTCGTGAGCGGGTCGTGCTCGAAGGCCTGATGAACAAGGAGGAGACGCTCGAGCAGATCGCCGAGACGCTCTTCGTCACGCGCAACACGGTGAAGTCACAGGTGCGCAGCCTCTACCGCAAGCTCGGCGTGTCCAGCCGGGCCGCCGCCGTGGAGCGCGCGGAGCGCCTGGGGCTGACCGTCTGAGCCCCCCTCTCTCTACGACGGCGTCCGCGCACCCAGGGCGGACGCCGTCGTGCGGGATCACCGGCCGTGTCAGGATGCTCCGCATGGCTGCTCCGATCCTGGTGGTCGCCGCCGCACTGGTGGACGACCTCGAACGTCCCGCGCACCTGCTCGCCGCCCGCCGGACCCGCCCGGCGATACTGGCCGGCCGCTGGGAGTTCCCCGGCGGCAAGGTGGACGCCGGCGAGACGCCCGTCCAGGCCCTGCACCGTGAGCTGCGCGAGGAGCTCGGCATCACCGCCGAGCTCGGCGACGAGCTCTCCGGGCCCGGCGACGACGCCAGCTGGCCCCTGACCGACCGTTACCGGATGCGCCTGTGGCTCGCGCGGATCACCACGGGCAGCCCGGAACCCCTCGAGGACCACGACGAGCTGCGCTGGCTCGCGACCGCACAACTCCACGACGTCGACTGGATCGAGGGCGACCTGCCGATCGTGACCGCCCTCGAGGAACGCTTCCGCGGCCGCGCGAGCGAGTAGCGCTCGCCTCCCGGACGGGGCGCCGCTGCCCCGCCGAAGGCCAGGGGTGGCCCCGGAGGCCGGTGACGGCGTCGCTCAGGCGACAGGGACCGGCCGGGCCCGCCGGGCGGCCGCGATCCGGTGGCCGAGCGGCACGAACGCACCGTCCATGAGCACGGGCACGACGTCGGTCGAGTCCACGTCCGCCGCGATCGTCACGTCCTCGTCGAAGCCGGTCTCGACCAGCTCCCGTCCGCTCGCGGAGCCCCGCAGCAGGTCGAGGTGGCGTGACGTGCCCTGCCAGAGCCCCGCCGCGGCGCGCGTCTCGGCCGACGGCCGGATGACGTCGTCGGACAGCATCCCCATCAGTCGCGACGCGATCGCGCCGGCGCCCAGCTGGTCCTCCAGCGCCGGGCGGATCGCGCCGTCGGGCCAGTGCTCGCCGGCGGGCACCAGGACGACGTCGTGCGCCGGGTGGGCGTTCAGGTGCGCGGCGGCCAGCCCCGCGACGGCGGTCGCGTTGCGGAGGCAGCCGACGATCATCAGCGCGCCCCGGCTGCCGATCGTCTGGGCGATCATCGATCCGTTCGGCGAGGGCAGCACCACCCGCTCCGCGTTCAGGCCGCGCAGCGACGCGGGGGACAGGCTGATGCCCTCCTCGACGCGCGGGCCGGCGAGCACGGCGCGCATGGTGCGGGCCAGCCGCGCCGCCCCCGCCGTGTCGTGGTACGGGAAGGGGTAGACGCCGGCGCCGGACTCGCAGGCGACCGTGACGCCGGTCGAGAACGACAGGACGTCGATCACCACGACGAGGGATCTGCGCGCATCGGAATCGGTCAGTGCGCGTGCGCCCGAGAGCCCCCAGTCAGTGCGGACCCGGGCGGGGCGCTGGTCGTGTGGTGAAGCGGTCACGCACGCATCGTAGAGCCTCGGAGAGGGCTTCAGATACGCCCTGCGACGAATTCGCCCACGATCGGACGGCGAGTTGGTCAATGTTGCCGCCGACGGCGTCGAGCCGAGCGCCGAGCCGCTGTCTCAGGCCCGGTCCGCGAGGGCGTGCGGGGGTGCCTCCGCACGATGCGCGACGGCGAGCTCACGGCGTCATGTCGCGAGCGGCCTCGACCATCTCGTCCACCACGGCACGGACCGCCGGGCTGGGCTCGTGGCGCCCGACCCGGTGCCGCACCACGAGCCGGCGGGACCCGAGGCCGGTGAGGCGGACCACGGTGATCCCCTCGGGCACGTCCTCCTCCTGCAGCGCGAGTCCGGGCAGCATCGCGACGCCCTGATCGGCGGCGACGAGCGCGAGGGCCGTGTCGAAGTCGTAGTACGCGTGCCGGGTGGCGATCTCGGTGCCGAGCGTGCGGGCGAGGCGGCGCAGGGCGCGGTCCGCGGCGGTGCCGGCGAGCGGCCCGACCCAGGGCAGGCCCGGCAGCTCGTCGAGCCGTTCGGGTGCGGCCATGCCTGGCGGCACGACGATGCACCACGACTCCTCGAGCAGCGGGATCTCGTGGACGCCACGGGGAGCGGGGCCATCCATGTCCACGTCGCGCTCGAGGATGATGACGTCGAGGTCACCCGCCCGGAGCCGTCGCGCGGACTCGACCGGATCGTGCTCGTTGACGTTGACGTCGATCCCGGGGAACTTCTCCGCCAGCGGCGCGAGCATGGGTGCGACCACGGCGCGGATCGCGGTCTGGAACGAGCCGATCATCACCCGGCCGGTGACCTCCTCCCCCAGCGCGGCGATCGCCTGGCGGGCCTCGATCAGCTCCGACTCGATCCGTTCGCCCGCCTCGGCGAGGACTCGTCCGGCGGGCGTGAGCGTGACACCGCGGGGGCCGCGGTGGAGGACGGTGATGTCTTCCTCGGCCTCGAGCCGGGCGATCTGCTGCGACACCGCGGACGGTGTGACCCGGAGCAGGTCCGCGGCGGCGAGGACCCCGCCGGCGCGGTGTACTGCCAGGAGGAAAGCGAGTCTGCGAGGGTCGGCGGCCATGTAGTGATGCTACACCCCGGAGTCCACAAACATTCGATTGTGCTGAAGGTGCATCGGGGTCCAGGATAGTGCTGCGGCACCGACCGGAGGACCTCTCCGATCGGCTGATACCGCTGGCTCACACGTACCCGCCAGTCGGCGTTCAGCTCCGCTCCCCGGCGTCTCTCGCGTGGGGACAAGTCCGCCATTTTCGAATCGATTCGGGAGGTGCTCTGTGCTCTCACTCATGACTGTCGTCACAGCCTTTGGCTGGGTCGGCGCTGTTGCTGGACTCGTTGCTTACGCCATGGTGAGCACGGGGAAATGGCGGCCGGACTCGATCGCCTTCCAGGCGACCAACATGGGCGCTGCGACGATCCTCATGGGGGTCGCCGCGCTCAACGGTGTGTGGCCCGCGGCGGCGTCGAACATCGCCGCCGTCGTGATCGGCGCGAACGCCCTGTACATGGTCACCCGCTCGCGCGAGCGTGGCCGCCGGGCCCGCGACTCGGCCTCGGACGTCTCCGCCCTGCCCGTCGCGCAGGCGACGGCCGTGCTCCAGTCGACGTTCCGCTGACCGCGGCACCCGTCTCACCACGCCCCAGCGGACAGGTGACCGGTCCCGTCACGACCGGCCCGGCACGTGATCGGTCCGTCGTCGAGTGGTCGGCCGTTGGAACGGCCGACCACTCGACGACGGACCGGTCACTCGTCCGCTCGGCGCGGCCGTCCCGGTCGGGCCGAGGGTGACGTCGACCACCACCGCGCGGTGGTCGGAGAGCGTCATGTCCAGCGCGCGGGACTCTCCCGCCGGGCGGACGGCGTCGTCGGCGTCGTCGAGCAGTACGTGGTCGATCTGGAAGCGCGGCTCGCCGACCGGGAACGAGCGGGACACGGCCAACGGCCGCCAGCCGGTCACCGACGCCGGTTCCGCGTCGCGCAGGTTCAGGTCGCCCATCAGCACGAGCGGCCGGGGCGCACCGGCGAGGGCGTCCCGCAGCCACGGGAGCTGGGCCCACGCGTTGCCCAGCCGCGCGCTGAGGTGGGTCGCGCACACGGTGATGCCGCCCGACGGCGTCTCCACCTCGGCCGCGAGCGCCGCGCGGGGTTCGTCGATGCCCAGCTGCACCGGCCCGACCCACCGGCTCGCCATCGGCAGCCGCCACCTGCGCCACGCCCGCACGGAAAACCGCGAGGCCAGGGCGATGCCGTACGCGGGGTACCGCTCGTGCCCCCGCGCCCGCCACCGCAGGCCGGGCGCACTCATCCAGCCGGCCACGGTAGGCACGTAGCGATGCTCGACGGCCCCCATCGCCTCCGCGCAGATCCGCGCCTGGTCCGCGAACCCGCTGCGCGGCTGGAACCTGTCGACCTCCTGCAACGCGAGGACGTCCGGATCGAGGGCGCGCACGGCGTCGGCGAGCCGCTCCCGGTCGCACCGGCCGTCCGGACCGAGTCCGTGCTGGATGTTGAACGTGACGAGGCGCATCGGGCACATCGTGCCGTGGTCCGACGACGAACGCCCGCCGGGGGCGTGTGCCCCGCCGGGTCCGGCGTCGCCGGACCTCGTCTCACAGCGTCTTGTGCCACGCCGCGATGCGGTCCACCGCCTCGGTGACGACGGCGGGCGCGGACGCGAACGACAGCCGCACCCAGTCCCGGCCGCGGACCCCGTCGAAGTCCGAGCCCGGCGTGATCGCGACGTTCGCCTCGGCGAGCAGCCGTTCGCAGTAGGTGACCGAGTCGAGGCCGAAGCCGGCGATGTTCCCGTAGAAGTAGAACGCCCCGTCCGCCGGGGCCACCGGGTCCCAGCCGAGCTCCGCCTGGCGGTCCAGCAGCAGGGCACGCGAGTCGGCGTAACGGGCGACGTTCTCGGTGGCGGCCGCGTACCCCTCCGGGGAGAACGCCGCGATCCCGGCCTGCTGCGCGAGCGCGGGCGGCGACAGCGCCACGTTCCCGGCCAGCGCGCCGACGGGCGCGACCAGCTCCTCGGGCAGCACGAGCCAGCCGAGGCGCCATCCGGTCATCGCCCAGTACTTGGAGAACGAGTTCACGACGACGGCGCCCTGCTCCGCGTACCGCGCGGCCGTGGCCTGCGTGACCTCGCCGGAGTACGCGATGCCGTGGTAGATCTCGTCGCTGATCAGGCGGACCTCGTGCGCGGCGCACCACTCGGCGACGGCGTCCAGCTCGTCCGGTGTGATCATCGTGCCGGTGGGGTTGGCCGGGCTCGCGACCATGAGGCCGTCGAGACCGCCACCGTAGTACGCCTCCATGAGCTGGGAGACCGTCGGCTGGTAACGGGTCTCGGGCCCGCAGTCGAGCTCGATCACCTCGCAGCCGAGCGCGGACAGGATGTTCTTGTACGCGGGGTAGCCGGGGCGGGCGAGCGCCACGCGGTCGCCGACGTCGAACGCGGCGAGGAACGCGAGGAGGAACCCGCCGCTCGAGCCGGTGGTGACGGCGATGCGCGCGGGGTCGACGTCGACGTCGTACCACCGCCGGTAGTGCGCGGCGATCTCCTCGCGGAGGGCCGGGACGCCGAGCGCCTCGGTGTAACCGATGTCGCCGGTGCGCAGCACCTCGGCGGCACGTTCGCGGACGACCTCGGACGCGCCGGTGGCCGGCTCGCCCGCGCAGAGGTTCAGCACGTCCTCACCGGCGGCACGCCGCGCGTTCGCGGCGGCGAGGACCTCCATGACGGCGAACGGGGGCACGGCGGAGCGGCGAGAGACCTTCATGAGGGCAATGATGCCTGCTCGACGGCGAGTCAGGTGGACAGCGAGTCAGGTGGGCGGTGGGCCGTGCCACCGGTGCTGCGCGTCACGCGGCCGGTCTGCCGCCCCGGCGGGACGTGGTGAGGCCGGCGAGCAGCCTGCGCCACCACGGACGGGGTCGGGCCACCTCGCCGTCCGGGTCCCGGGGCGTCGCCCCGGCCCCGACGTACCCCCGGAACCAGCGCGCCGTCTCGCGCCACACCACCTCGCGGACCGGTGCCACCGAGAGGACGACGTCGTGCAGCGCGCCGTCCAGCCGCACCAGCGTGGTCACCGGACCGAGGTTCGGGACCCGCCGCGCCACGCCGATGACGTCCAGCACCGTGTCGGTGCGCCGCGTGTCGTCGGTCCATCGGGTCGGGATGCTGGACCGCGCGGAGAGCAGGGTCAGCACCGGCGCGTCGATCGCCAGCCCGCGTGCCACCTGCTCGTGCCCCTTGAGGATGGCGGCCATCCAGGCCTGTGTCGGGGGTCGGCCGTGGTCGGCCCGCCAGACGCCGTCGTAGGTCCATTCGCCGTCGAGGTTGGCGGAGGTCGCCCGCGAGTACAGGCCGCGGTCGTAGTAGATGATCGGTCTGCGCGGGTTGATGGCGGCGGCCGCCCGCAGCCCGGGCTCCAGGACCCGTCGGCCCGCCTCTCGCCCCTGCAGCTCGAGCCACGGTGAGTTGAGCACGAGGCCGGCCGCCCGGCCGGGAGAACGCGATGCCCAGAGGCTGAGGATCAGCCCGCCGGCGGAGTGGCCCATGAGGAGCAGCCGCCGGCCCCCGTGGGCCGCACCCGGGCCCCCGGCACCCGCGCCCGTGCCGCCCTGGATCTCCGCGAGCGCCGTCTCGATGTCCTCGTCGTAGGTCTCCAGGTCGGTGACGTAGTTGAGCGTCTGCCCGTCACGGATGGATCGTCCGTACTTGCGCAGGTCGAGGGCATGGAAGCGGACGCCGAGCTCTTCCCAGAAGTCGGCGAGGTGGGACTGGAAGAAGTAGTCGTTCCACCCGTGCACGTACAGCAGGTCGACGCCGGCGTCGGTGCTGCCGGGCTGGACCCGCCGGACGAGTGTGGCCACCACCTCGCCCTCCTCGTCCGGTTTGAGGTCCAGGGTGAGCTGCTCGAAGCCGTCGAGCACGTCGGGCGTCCACATGGGGCGAATCTAGCTCCCGCGGGAGGGCCGGCGGAGGGCCGCCCACTCACCGGGGTAGTCGTCGAGCCAGCCCCGGAACGTGCGGCCGGGGCGCCCGGCGAGCCGGGCGACGGCGTCTCCCGGCTCCTCGAAGACGCCGCCGGCGACGGCGGCGCAGCAGGAGATCCAGCTGTCGAGGTCGTGGACCCAGGGCACGGGGGTGGCGTAGGTGTCCCGGGCCGACGTCGGCTCGTAGCGCACCTCCCGCCCGACGACGGCCGACAGCGTCCGGGCCACGTCCATCCCGCTGAGCGCGCCGGGTCCGGTGATCCGGTAGGTGACGCCGTCGTGGGCGTGGAGGCGTTCGTCCAGGAGGACGGCGATGGCGGCGTCGGCGACGTCGGCGTGCGAGACGGCGGCGATCCGGCCGTCTCCCGCGGGGGCGCGGAGCGCGTCGTCGTGCACGGCGCGGACGAGGGTGGCGAACTGGACCGACACCTGGAGCACCGTCCAGGTCGCGCCGGAGGCGCGCACCGCTTCCTCGACGCGCCAGTGCCTGCGGGCGTAGGTGGCGAGCGACTGCGGGCCGGCACCGATCTGGGACAGGTGCACGATGCGCCGCACGCCGTGGCCGGTGGCGGCCTGGACGAGCCCGACTGGGTCGGGGGCGGTGGCGCCGATACCGGCGATCACCAGGGTGTCGGCGCCGTCGAAGGCGACCTCGAGCCGGCGTGCGGTGGGGGTGTGGCCGAGGACGACGGTCTCGGCCTCGGGGAGCCCAGCGCCGCCGGGCAGGCGAGGTGCCCGGGCCTGGTCCTGCACGACGAGCCGCTGTTCCGTCGCCTCGGCGGCGAGCCGGAACGCGAGCTGGGTACCGACGGTCCCGTCGGCACCCGCAAGGACGACTGCTCCACCTGCCATGCCTTCGAGCGTATGCCGAGCCGGCGAACCGTCCGCCCCGGATCGGCGCAAGCCCCGCGCAGTCTGTGCGCAATCATGGACCGGGCGGCTTCGCGCAGTCGTGGACCGGGCCTCGCGCGGGGACGCCCGGAGCGGCCCTCCTGCGAGCGGGCAGGGAAGGGCCCGCGGGTTCGGAGGCCGTGCGCCTCCGCACCGCGCTGGACGATGGCGCGATACCCGCGGGCCCCGGTGGTCGCGTGGTATTCGCCACCAGTCCCGTGCGCCGTGCTAGCCCGGCGCGTTGACGTTCGCGTCGCGCGACTGCCTGTCACGCCGCTTCCCCGGAGTCCGCTCCGGTCACGTGGCCGTCGGCCCGTGCCCGTGCTTCCTCCTTCGTCAGCGGCGTGTCAGCGCGCGACCACCTCACAGGTCCCGAGTGTCTTCACGTCTCGGATCACCTCCCTTCTTGTGTACGAGGAACCTACGACTCGCCGGGGCCGGCACCCAAGGCATTTTTCGATCGGCGAACACGGGACGACGCCGGCAACGATCAGTTCCGCCCGCCACCGTCGTCCTCCCTGTATGACCTCGCCGTTCACCGTGGCCTCTGCCGTGATCTCCGCGGACGGAACCATCATCGCCATGGACCGAACCGGCCCGGAGGGTCTGCCCGTCGTCGTCGTGGTCGACGGCGTCCTCGCACACCGGCCGCCCGCAACCCTCACCATGGCCCGCCGGCTCGCCGCCCCCACCTCCGCCGGCGGCCCCGGCCGCGGCGGCCCCGGCGACACCGGTGCCGTCGTACCGATCGCCTGCGTCCGCTACGACCGGCGCGGCCGTGGCACCAGCGGGTTCACCCCTCCGTACGACGTCGGGCGCGAGATCGAGGACCTCGCCGCCGTGCTGGACGCGTCCGGACCTGCCACCCTGCTCGGCCTGTCCACGGGCGCGTTCGTCGCGCTGCGCGCAGCGGCGGACCTCGGCAGGCGCGTGACCTCCGTCGTCGTCCACAGGCCGGTGCACGATCCCGCCACCGCCGGCCTCGACGCCTGGCGTCATGTCGTCGCCGCGGTCGAGTCGTGCGTGGCCGAGGGCGACCCGGGCGCGGCCGTCGAGCTCTTCCTCGACGTCACCGGCCTGCCGCCCGAGTGCATCGACGGGATGCGTCGCCGCCCCACCTGGAGCGACCTGGAGCAGCACGCCCCGACGATCGCGCACGACGGCCGGCTGATGACGGAGGCCGCGACGCAGCCGTCCGCCCGCCCGGAGCCCGACCAGCGCGTGCTCGTGGTGCGCGACGCCGACCCGGCCGCCCTGATCGACGCGGCCCGTCACATCACGACGACCACCCCCGACCCCGTCCGCGAGCGCTGAGTGCACGCCGGTGGCCGGGCCAGCGCCTGCTGGCCCGGCCACCGGCGTGCGCTCAGCGGGCTGCGGGGCGCGCGGGATGACGTGCGGTGACGGCCGTCAAAGGGGCTTGTGGGCCTTGACGAAGATGCGGGGCGCCTCCGCGACCAGCTCCGCGCCCGCCGCGAAGCTCATGTGCAGCCCTCGCAGACCTGCCTCGTGCGCGGCGATCGCCCCGGGCCCGAGCTGGGCCAGGTCCGGGACCTGCCACGGCACGGTCTTCAGGTACCAGAGCACGGCCGCGAGGCTCTTGAACGTCCGCACGCCCGCGTGGTGCTCCGCAGTCGTGACCTCGAGGCCCTCGGCGCTGAGGCCGTCGGACAGCACGTCGATGGTCATGCTGTCCGGGTCCCAGCCCAGCGGGAGGCCGAGCGCGGCGTTGATCGCGAGCCCGTCGCTCGTGTCGAACTGCTCGGTGACGAAGGTGCCGCCCGGCTGCAGCAGCCGGGCCACCTCGTGCGCGTTGATCAGACCGCAGCGGCTGATCACCGTGGCGAAGTGGCCGTCGAAGAACGGCAGCACCAGCTCGTCCGCCCAGACCTCGTCCACCTTCTGCACGTTCACGCGCAGCGGTTCGAGCTTGCGGCGGGCAGTCAGGAAGGCGGGCCCGGTGCTGGTCGCAGCCGATCCTTCGGGCAAGGGGCCGAGCGCGGCGAAGGCCTCGCCGTCGCTGGTGCCGATGTCGAGCACACCGTGCGACGACCCGGACACCGCGGCGCGAGCCTCGGCCTCGTAGTCCCACGGCTGCACATCGACGGTGATGGCATCGCCGACAGGCGAGTCCTGGTAGTCGGTCGGCATGGTGGCAGGGGTGACCGGGGTCGCGGGAGCGTTGCGGGCCCAGGCGACGTGCTCTTCGAACGGCGCATCAGGCGCCGGAGCTGGGGCGATCGAGACGTCAAGCATGGGGGGATTGTGGCGCAAAATAGCCGCGACGTCCTAAATACGCCCCCTGACCAGCCCGCGCACCCCATCCGCAGCCCCTCCGGGGAGAGGGCGTGGGGACTCCGCTCCGCCCCCCGCGCAACAAAAGCGGGGCGGGGTAGATACCGGTGACCCGGACCTACCCCGCCCCGAACGCAACGTGCGCGAGGGGGGAGTTGAACCCCCACGCCCTTTCGGGCACACGGACCTGAACCGTGCGCGTCTGCCTATTCCGCCACTCGCGCGTGCTGGAAGAGATTAGCACGCTCACCGGGCCGGCTCCGAACGGTATATGCGCCGGTTCTGGTTCCGCCGCACCCCGTCCTCCGGTAGCGTGCGGGTTCGCCCGTCTTCTCCCGACTGGCAGTGCCGAGGCTCACAGCACAGGATCAAGAAGATCCGCAGGACTTCCACACAGATGCCGTCTGTCGTGACCTGCCGGTCTATACGATCTATGTAGTCTGCCCAGGCGCAGGCCGGGAAGGAGGTGGCATGGGCGCCCTGGATCGCTTCGAGAAGAGCGTGGAGCGCATGATGAACAACGCGTTCGCCAAGGTGGGACGCGGTGAGGTGAAGCCCGTCGAGCTGGCGAGCCGGCTCAGGCGGGAGCTCGACGACCGTGCTGCGGTGGTGGGGCGAGACCGAACCGTCGCACCGAACGAGTTCACGATCGAGCTGTCGCCGGACGACTTCGCCCAGATCGAGGCGTGGGGTGCACAGACCCTCGCCGACGAGCTGGCGTCGAACGTGACGGCGTATGCCGCGACGCAGCACTACGCGTTCGTCGGGCCCGTGAGCGTGACCTTCGACGAGGTCTTCGAACTCGTGCCCGGCCGGTTCAACGTGCGCTCACGCAGCGTGCAGGGCAACGTCGCTCCGGCGACGTCCGGCTCACCGAGCGCGCGGCACCCGCTGATCGACATCGACGGGCAGCGTTACCTGCTGACCGGTCCGGTGACGGTGATCGGGCGTGACGCCGAGGCCGACATCGTCGTGGACGACCCCGGCGTCTCCCGCCGCCACCTGGAGATCCGTGTCACGCCCGACGGTGTGATCGCCTCCGACATGGGCTCCACGAACGGGCTGTACGTGGAGGGCCACCAGGTCCCCGCCGCCACGCTGCTCGACGGCAACACCATGACGATCGGCCGTACCCGGATCATGTTCTGGTCGGGCAGTGCCGGCGCCGAGAACGAGGACTGGTGATCGACCCCTCATGAGCGAGCTGACGTTCACCCTGCTGCGGCTGGGTTATTTGGTGCTGCTGTGGGTGTTCGTGCTCTCGGCCGTCGCCGTGCTGCGGCGCGACCTCGCGGGTCCGCGGACGGGCCGCAAGCGCCGCCGCAAGCCGGAGGCGGCCCCCGCCGGAGGCGGCCCCGGACCCGGCGCGGGCCCCCCACCGGGGCCGGCGCCCTCGCCGGTGGGCGGCGTAGCCGCCGTCCGCACCGGCACACCCACCCGCCTGGTCGTGGTCGCGGGCCCACTGACCGGCACGACGATCCCGCTCACGCAGTCGGGGATCCTCATCGGCCGCGCGCCGAGCTGCACCCTCGTGCTCGACGACGACTACTCGTCGTCGCGCCACGCCCGCATCTACCCGCAGGGGAACCAGTGGTACGTCGAGGATCTCGGTTCCACCAACGGGACTTACATGAACGATCAGCGCATCCAGGGGACTGTCCCGCTTCCCGCGGGGGTAGGCGTCCAGATCGGCCAGTCCGTCGTCGAGCTCCAGGGATGACCATCACGTGACCGTGCATCTGCGGTATGCCGCGCGTTCCGACGTCGGCCTCGTCCGCTCCAACAACCAGGACTCCGCGTACGCGGGCCCGAACCTCCTCGTGGTGGCCGACGGCATGGGCGGCCACGCGGGTGGTGACGTCGCCTCGGCCCTCACCATCGCCGCCCTGACGCCGCTGGACCACGCCGACCACAGTACCGACCGGCTCCTGACCGATCTGGAGCAGTCGGTCGACCGTGCGCGGCAGGACCTCATCTCGGCCACGACGACCGACCCCGACCTGGCCGGCATGGGCACGACGGTGACAGCGCTCCTGCGCAGCGGCAACACGCTCGCGATGGCGCACCTGGGGGACTCCCGCGCCTATCTCCTGCGCGACGGGCTGCTCAGCCAGGTCACCATCGACCACACCTTCGTCCAGCACCTGGTCGACACCGGCCGCATCTCGCCGGACGAGGCCGAGACCCACCCGCAGCGCAACGTCGTCATGCGGGTGCTCGGCGACTTCGACCTGGACCTCACCCCGGACATGTCGGTCCGTGAGGCGATCCCCGGCGACCGGTGGATGCTCTGCTCGGACGGCCTGTCGGGCTTCGTCGCCCTCGAGGAGCTCACCGAGCTGCTCGGCACCGTCGCCGACCCTGCCGAGGCCTCCGAACGCCTCGTCTCGATGGCCATGCGCGAGGGCTCCACCGACAACATCTCGGTCGTCGTGGCCGACGTCGTCGACGCCGAGACCGAACCCTTCCCTCCGCCGGACCCCGAGATCGTCGGCGCGGCCGAGCTGCGCGGCGTGACCGCCGCCGTCGGCCCCGGCACGATCATCCACCCGAGCGGCCCCGCGCCCGGCGCCGGACCCGACGGGCCCCAGCCCGAGGCCGGCGTCGTCGGGCTGGCCGTGCTGCCCGACGACGACCCCCGCCTGGCGGAGGCGCTCGAGCACGCGGTGAACGGCTCCGAGGACGGCGCCTACCGGCCCGAGATCCTGCCGGACCGGGACGACGACGAGAGCGAGAACGCCGCCGAGGCGACACCACGCAAGAGGCGCCCCTGGATCACCGTGCTCGGGGCCCTGCTGCTCATCGGCGGCCTCGGGGTCGCCGGCTGGGCCGGGTACCGCTGGACGCAGACGCAGTACTACGTGGGCGAGGCCGACGGCCAGGTCGCGGTCTTCCGCGGCATCCCCGCCACGGCCGGGCCGTTCTCCCTGTCGACGCCGGTCGAGCTGACCGGGACCCAGGTGGCCGAGCTGCCCGGGTACATCGCCGACAGCATCGAGGGCACCATCCGCGCCTCGTCGCGCGAGGACGCGCACGAGCGCGCGGTCCGCCTCATCGACCAGGCGGAGGAGATCCAGCAGGCGGAGGAGGACGAAGAGGCCGACGCGGAGCCGACGCCGCAGGACGAGGAGAGCGCGGGCACCGGTTCCGACCGCTCCCGCGATTCCGACAGCTCGAGCAAGGACTCGGACTCGGACTCGGCGGGCTCCGACAGCAAGGATTCCGCTGCCGGCGACAAGGACAGCACGGACTCGAAATCTGAGAAGGACGGGGGGCGGAACGGATGAGTGGGATCTCCGAGAAGACCCCCACAGGTGTCCAGAACGCGCTCCAGCCCGAGGAGAACGCTCCCGGCAGGGCCGCCGAGGCCGTGCTGCTCGTGCTAGCTCTCACGCTCGGCCTCGGCGGCCTTGCCATGGTGGGCTACTCGCTGGACGGCGAGCTGCCCGACGGCTTCTGGACGAACACGCTGGTCCTCTCCGCACTCTCGCTCACCGCCCACATCGTGCTGCGGATCCGGGCACCGTACGCGGACCAGGTGATCCTGCCCGCGGTGATGCTGCTCAACACCATGAGCCTCGCGATGATCACCCGGCTCGAGCTCGCCGAGATGGAGGGCGCGAACGCCGAGCGGCACCTGATGTGGACGTCGCTGAGCATGGTCGTGGCCTGCATCCTGCTCTTCTTCCTGCGCGACCACCGGGTCCTGCGCAAGTACACCTACACGGCCATGCTCGTGGCCCTGGTACTCGTCGTGCTGCCGCTCATCCCCGGCCTGGGCAGGGAGATCAACGGCGCACGGATCTGGATCCACCTCGGCGGCTTCTCCCTGCAGCCCGCCGAGTTCGCCAAGATCCTCTTCGCCGTCTTCTTCGCGGGCTACCTCGTGACGAACCGCGACACGCTCGCGCTGGCCGGCAAGAAGGTGCTCGGCCTGCAGCTCCCCCGGCTCCGCGACCTCGGCCCGATCCTCGTGGTCTGGGCCGTGTCGCTGATGGTGCTCGTCGGCCAAAAGGACCTGGGAACGTCGCTCCTGTTCTTCGGCCTGTTCGTCGGGATGCTCTACCTCGCCACCGAGCGGGGCGGATGGGTCGCGATCGGTATGTCGATGTTCGTCGTCGGCGCCTTCGCGGCCTGGACGATGTTCGGCCACGTGCAGGCGCGCGTCCGCATCTGGCTCGACCCCCTGGACGCCGAGCTCTACGACGCCGTGGGCGGCTCGTACCAGGTGGTCCAGGGCATGTTCGGGATGGCCTACGGCGGCATGTTCGGCGCCGGCTGGGGTGAGGGCTACTCCCGGTTCATCTCCTTCGCGTTCTCGGACATGATCTACGCGGCCCTCGGCGAGGAGCTCGGCCTCACGGGCCTCCTGGGGATCCTGCTGGTCTACCTCGTGATCGTGCAGCGCGGCCTGCGCAACGCGATCGGCGTGCGGGACGGCTTCGGCAAGCTGCTCGCCGGCGGTCTGGCGTTCGTCATGGCGCTGCAGGTGTTCGTCGTCGTCGGCGGCATCACGCGCGTCATCCCGCTGACCGGTCTGACACTGCCCTTCATGGCTCAGGGCGGGTCGTCGCTGCTCGCGAACTGGCTCGTCATCGCGCTGCTGCTGCGCACCTCCGACGCCGCCCGCCGCCCCTCCGCACTGCCGACCCGCGGCCAGCTCGCAGGTCCTGCCCCCGCCACCGCGGGACAGCCCAGCTCAGACGGCGCGATCGAGGTGGGCCCGGGCGCGAGCCGGGCCGACCGCGACGCGGCGCGCCAGAGCATGCCGCTGCCGAGCGACGAGGCGACCCAGATGAATCCCGCGATCCGCGAGGACGGAGGTGACCAGGCGTGAACACGACCCTGCGCCGCATGTCCATGGTGGTCATGGCGATGTTCCTCGTCCTCATGGTGTCGACCACCTGGATCCAGTACGTCCAGGCCGGCGACCTCAACTCCGACGGGCGCAACGTCCGCAAGACGTACCGCGACCTCGGGGCCGCGCGCGGACCGATCGTCGTCGGCGACGAGAACGTCGTCATCTCCGTGCCGGTGGACGACAACTACGGCCGCCAGCGCGTGTATGCCGACAAGAGCGAGGGGGTCGCGAAGATGTACGCGCCGATCACCGGGTTCTTCGCGGTGAACGGCAACACCGCCGGCCTGGAGCGCAGCGCGAGCGACTACCTCTCGGGACGCGCCGACTCGCTCTGGCTGGACCAGCTGCAGAACCTCATCACCGGCCAGGAGGCCGCGGGATCGTCGGTGGACACCACCATCGACCCCAAGATCCAGCAGGCCGCGTGGGAGGCGCTCGGGGAGTACACGGGAGCCGCCGTCGCGATCGAGCCGAAGACCGGCGCCATCAAGGCGATGGTCTCCAAGCCCTCGTACGACCCGAACACGCTGGCCGTGCACAGCGGCGAGGCGAACACCACCTACGAGAACCTCGCGAACTCGTACCCGCAGATCAACACGAGCGACGGCTCCGAGCAGTACAGCCCGTACTCGCTGCTCACCAACCGCACGATCAACGCGACCTACCCGCCCGGTTCGACGTTCAAGGTCTTCACGTCGGCCGCGGCGATCGAGAGCGGTGAGTTCAACCCGGACACGATGGTGCCGGCGCCGAACGGGTACAAGCTGTCGAACACCGAGACCACGATCAACAACTTCGGCGGGTACGAGTGCGTGGCCGGCCAGTCCGAGATCACGCTCGCGGACGCGCTGCGCACATCCTGCAACTCGGCCTACCTGTGGCTCGGCGGAGAGGTCGGCGCCGAGGGCATGGCCGACATGTTCCACGACTTCCGCTTCGACGAGCGGCTCGAGGTGCCCATCGGCACGTCGGCCGGCAGCTACCCCGGCCTCGAGAACGAGGACGACGACTCGGCACCGCGGATCGAGCTCACCGGTATGGGGCAGGGCGACGTTCGCCTGACCCCGCTGCAGGTCGCCATGCTGACCGCGACCGTGGCGAACGGCGGCACCGAGATGGAGCCGTACCTCATCGAGCGCATCCGCGACAGCGACCTCGAGGTGGTCGAGCAGACCAACCCGAGCACGCTGGCCACCCCCATCTCCTCCTCCACCGCCGACGCCCTCACCGCGATGATGGTCGACGTGGTCGAGGACGGGTCCGGGACCAACGCTCAGATCCCCGGCGTCTCCGTCGCCGGCAAGACGGGGACCGCCGAGAACGGCGGGAACCGCCAGCCGACGCTCTGGTTCACCGGGTTCGCCCCGGCGGACGACCCGGAGATCGCGATCGCGGTCGTGCTCGAGAACGGTGGCAGCTCCACCGAGGACACCGCCTCGGGCACGCTCGCCGCCCCGATCGCCAAGCGGATCCTCGAGGCGGCGATCAACTGATGCGACCTGTCGAAGGCGTGCTGGTCGGCGAGCGCTACCGTTTGGTGCGCCGCCTGGCCATCGGCGGTATGGGCGAGGTCTGGGTCGCCTTCGACGAAAAGCTCACTCGCGAGGTCGCCATCAAGGTGCTGCGCGAGGAATACACCGGGAACGAGGACTTCCTCCGCCGTCTGCGCACGGAGGCGCGCAACTCCTCGACCCTGCTGCATCCCAACATCGCCCAGATGTATGACTACGGCGAGGAGGACGGCGCCGGGTATCTCGTCATGGAGCTCGTGCTCGGCGAGCCCCTCGCCGACCTGCTCGAGCGCGAGCCGGTGCTGTCGCCCCAGCGCCTCCTGCCGCTGCTCGCGCAGACCGCGCGCGGGCTCCAGGCCGCCCACGGGGCCGGCGTCGTGCACCGCGACGTCAAGCCCGGGAACATCCTGCTGGAGCACTCCGGCCTGGTGAAGATCACCGACTTCGGTGTCTCCGTGGCGCAGAACCAGGTGCCGATGACCGCCACCGGCATGGTGATGGGCACCGCCCAGTACCTCTCGCCCGAGCAGGCGGTAGGTCAGTCGGCGACGGGTGCCTCGGACATCTACGCCCTCGGCGTCGTCGCCTACGAGGCGTCCGCCGGGCGGCGCCCGTTCACCGGCAGGAGCCCGGTCGACATCGCGATCGCCCACGTCAACGCCGCTGTCCCGCCGCTGCCGTCGTCGGTACATCCCGGGATGGCCGAGCTGATCATGCAGATGCTGGAGAAGGACCCGGCGCAGCGGTTCGCCTCGGCCGAGACGCTCGCGCGCGAGATGGAGGCCCTCGCGGAGGAGATCTCCGCGGACCCGTTCGGCACGCGCCGGGTCTCGTCGGGCCCCTGGTCGGTCGAGCAGCCCGACTCCGGGCCCTCGCGGCACTCGAACGGCAGCGGCCGGCGGGGTCACGGGCGGGGCGGGTCGCGACCCGCCATCCGGTCCCGCAGCGAGGCGCGGCGTGCCGCGCAGGGCGACGTGCGGTCGCACGCGCCGCAGGGCGGATCGCCCGCGCCGGGCGGCCAGTTCACGGCCACGGCGACCCCGCAGTCGGCCCCTGCCGTCCCTCCGGAGGGGCAGAACCCGTGGAGCCCGACGACGCCGGGCAACCAGCCGCGCCCGCACCGGGCCGGCGCGCCGGCCTCCGGGGTCCCGGAGTACGACCTGCACGGTCACGAGCCCGTCGGCCACGACGTGGCCGACGCCGGGGCGCAGGGCCGGTCGGTCGGTCGGCACGGGAGCCCTGTCGAGGACCCGGTCGCGAGCGCGCGTCCCGCGACCGGATATCTTCCCAGCGCGGTCTCGCCGGCGAACGGAACGTCCCGGACCTACCCGTCCCGGCGGGAGGTGCGGGCGGAACGGTCCGGCCGGTCGAGCCGGAAAGGCGGTATGGCCACGAGCATCGCCCACTGGGCGGCGGAGTTCGAGGACCGCCTCGGGATCCGGATTCCCTGGCCGCTGGTCGCCCTGGGTGCGCTGCTGGGCGCCGTCATCCTCGTCCTGGTGCTGACCACCGGGGGAGACGGGGGTAGCGAATCCGCACCGTTGGGTGATAGTTCCTACGGAACGACGGACGCATTGCTGAGTCCTGGCACCACGGCCACGGCCGCGAACTCTGGGATGATGCTCCTTGACGAGCCGCTGGCCGCTCCGCGGACGGCCGAACCTTCGAAGGACGTATAAGTGGTTGACAACACGCCCCGGGTGCTCGCCGGCCGCTATGAGGTCGGGGAGCTGGTCGGCCGTGGCGGCATGGCCGAGGTGCATGTCGGCCACGACACCCGCCTCGGTCGCACCGTCGCGATCAAGGTGCTGCGCCCCGACCTCGCCGACGACCCGTCCTTCCTGGCCCGCTTCCGCCGTGAGGCGCAGTCGGCGGCCGCGCTGAACCACCCCGCGATCGTCGCCGTCTACGACACCGGCGAGGACCGTGCCAAGGACGGGGGCGGCAGGGAGATCACCGTCCCGTTCATCGTCATGGAGTACGTCGAGGGCCACACCGTCCGCGACATCCTGACGGACGGGTCGGCCGTGCCGATCGAGGAGGCCGTCGAGATCACCACGGGCGTGCTGTCCGCGCTCGAGTACTCGCACCGTGCCGGGATCGTGCACCGCGACATCAAGCCCGCGAACGTCATGATCACACCGACCGGCGCGGTCAAGGTGATGGACTTCGGCATCGCCCGCGCCATGGCCGACTCCGCGGCGACGATGACGGCGACGAACGCCGTCATCGGCACCGCGCAGTACCTCTCGCCGGAGCAGGCCCGCGGTGAGACCGTGGACTCCCGCTCCGACCTGTACTCCACCGGCTGCCTGCTGTTCGAGCTGCTCACCGGGCGCCCGCCGTTCCAGGGCGACTCGCCCGTGGCCGTGGCCTACCAGCACGTGGGGCAGGAGCCGCAGCGGCCGAGCGAGATCGCCGTCGACGTGCCCGAGGTGCTCGACCGCATCACGCTCCAGTCCCTGGTCAAGGACCGCGAGCACCGGTACTCCAGCGCCGCCGAGTTCCGCGCCGACCTGGAGGCCGCGCTGCGCGGCGGCCAGGTCTCGGCGCCGATGGTGGGCGCGATGGCGGCCGGCGGCCAGACGACGCAGATGATGTCGCCCGCCTACGGTACCCAGCAGATGTCGCCCCCGTACGGCACCCAGCAGTGGGGCGGCCCGCCCACCGCCGGGCAGCCTCCGGTCCAGACGCCCGGCCGGGGGTATCCGTCCGGGCCGATGGGTCCCGGTCAGGACGACAACAAGACGGACAGCAGGAAGACCCTCATCTGGACGCTCGTCGCCATCGCGATCGCGGCTCTGGCGGCGATCCTGATCGCCGTCATGGTGAACAACGGCAACGACGAACCGAACGAGCCGGCGGCGCAGACGGCGACCGTCCCGCAGATCGAGGCCGGCGTGAGCTACGCCAACGCGTGCACGACGATCGAGGACGCCGGCTTCACGTGCGCGAAGGACACGGAGGAGGGCTCCGACCAGGGGACCGACAAGACCACGGGTGTCACGAGCCCGGCGGCGGGCGAGACGCTCGAGGTGGACGAGACCGTCACCATCTACGTCTCGGGCGGTCCGAGCGAGGTCAGCGTGCCGAACCTGCAGGGCAAGACGGAGGACCAGGTCCGAGCCGAGCTCGAGGCAGTAGGCCTCAAGATGGGCGAGCCACAGAAGGAGAACAGCACGCAGTACGAGGCCGGCCAGGCACTCCGTTCGGAGCCCGGCGGCGGGACCACCGTCAAGGCGGGCGCCACGGTCACCGTGTGGTTCGCCTCGGGAACGGTCACCCTCGACGACATGACGGGCTGGAGCGAGGAGCAGGTGGAGGCCAGGCTCAAGGAACTCGACCTGAGCTCCGATCGCCGGACCGAGCAGACGGACGCGGTCCCCGAGGGCACGATCAGCAAGACGGAGCCCGGCCCCGGGGACATCAGCACCGATACCCGCGTGACGTACTACGTCGCGCAGCCGCTCGCGAAGACCAAGGTCCCCGAGAACATCGTCGGCATGACGCTGGAGGATGCGATCGAGGCCTGCGGGGGTGCCCAGCTCAACTGCAGCGAGGACAACGTCGAGTACGGCGAGAACGCGTCGTACGAGCCCGGTCAGGTCTTCAACACGGACCCGGCCCCGGGCCTGGAGGTCGAGACCGGCGCGGTGGTCACGCTCTACGTGGTCAAGGAAGCCGAGCCGAGCACGGACCCCTCCGGCGGCGGCATCCTCGGCGACGGCTGACCGTCGAGGGAGTCCGGCGCGGCCGGCCCGCCAAGGCCGCTGAGCAGAGCCAGGGCCGCTGAGCAGAGACGGGATCCCGCGGCGGACGGCGGTGCCCCCACTCCCGCGGCGCTATCCCGCGACGAGCGGTGCCATCCCCGCCGAACGCTCGACCGCGCCGGCCAGGCCGCAGCACTCCAGCCAGTTGGCGAGCAGGCGGTGGCCCCCCTCGGTGAGCACCGACTCCGGGTGGAACTGCACGCCGTGCAGCGGGAGCTCGCGGTGCTGCAGGCCCATGACCACCCCGGACTCCGTGGTGCAGGTGACCTCGAGCTCGTCCGGCACGCTCTCCGGCGTGGCCGCGAGGGAGTGGTAGCGGGTCGCCGTGAACGGTGACGGCAGCCCTGCGAGGACCGAACCTTCCGTGCCCGCGCCACCACGGCCGCCGTCGGACACGAAGACCTCGCTCGTCTTGCCGTGCATGAGCTCCGGGGCGTGCGTGACGGTCGCGCCGTAGACCTCGGCGAGTGCCTGGTGCCCGAGGCACACCCCGAGCATCGGCGTGCGGGAGCGTGCGCAGGCGCGGATCACGGCCTCGGACGCGCCGGCCTCGGCGGGGGTGCCGGGGCCGGGGGACACGAGCACGCCGTCGTACGGCGTCCCCGAGTCGTCGAGGAACACTCCCTCGGCGTTCGCGGCGGGCACGGCGTCGTTGCGGACGACGACGGTGTCGGCGCCGATCTGGTTCAGGTAGCCGACGATCGTGTAGACGAAGGAGTCGTAGTTGTCGACGACGAGGATGCGCGTCATGCGGGACAGACTACGGGCTCCGGCGCCGGCTACTCCCCGACGGTGGTGTCGTTGAACGGCATGTAGTCGCTCAGCCACGGGAACAGGTACTCGAAGCAGACCGCGAGCAGGATGATCCCGAGCCCCACGCACAGCAGCGCGCGGGCCCAGCCCGGGCCGGGGAGAATGTTCCACAGTGCGGCGTACATCAGCGCGTCATCCCTCTTCCAGGAGTTCCTTCGGCGTGCCCTCGGAGACCGGGGCCCAGTAGTCCAGCTCGCCGTGCACGATGTACCGCTCGGCGGCGGAGAACATCGGGTGGCACGACGTCAGCGTGATGAACCGCTTGGTGAGCTCCGGCAGGGGCTCGCCCGGCAGGACGCCCGGTACCGCCGAGATCACCTCGACGTTCTGCGGGAGCACGATGTCCGACGAGGTGACCTTGTAGACGTACCAGGTGTCCTCGGTGCGGACCACGACCGCGTCGCCGCCCTTGAGCTCGTGGATCTTGTTGTACGGCTTGCCGTAGGTGGTGCGGTGGGCGGCGGTCGCGAAGTTGCCGAGGGCGCCCGGCATCGCGGTGTTCTCGTAGTGCCCGATGCCGATCGTGTCGAGCACGGTGGCCTTGTCGGTGCCCTCGGCGATCGGCTTGAGGTAGTCGTCGCCCCAGCGTGGCACGTAGAGCTGCCCGAACGTCTCGCCGACGGGCGGCTCGTCGAGCACGGGCGGGGCGTCCCGGTGCTCGGTCGCGACGGGGACCTCGGGACCGGCGTCCTCCGGTTCCTCCCAGCCCATGTCGGCGACGATCTGGTCCTGAGCCCGGTTGCCCTCGACGTCGGTCCACCACAGCTGCCACACCACGAACAGGCCGAGCAGGACGCCGGAGGTCACGAGGAGCTCGCCGAACACGCCGACGACGGCCGCGGCACCCCCGCCGCGGCGGCGCGTGTCGGGCGCGTGCCGCCGACGCGGCGCGTCAGGTGGGGCAGGAGTCGGGAAGAGTGCTGCTGAGGTGGGTGTGCGGTTCACGCGAAGACGTCCGTTCCTTCCGGCACCCGGGCGTAGCGGAGCTCGCCGGTCGACTGAGATGCGGGCACGTCGACCTGCTCGTGCGTCTGGACTCCCCAGCCCAGATGCACCCACTCGACATAGGCCCGGTAGTTCTGCACGCCCTCATCGTCCTCCAGAGCCTGGGAGAGCGCCTCCGGATCCCCGATGACGGTGACCTCGTAGGGCGGGGAGAACACCTTGCCGTGCAGCAGAAGGATATTGCCTGAACAGCGGAACGCGGACGTCGACGTGACACGCTCACCCTGCAGGGTCATCGCCTCGGCACCCCCCGTCCACAGGGCGTTGATGACCGTCTGCAGGTCCTGCTGGTGCACCACCAGGTCGTTGGGCTGGGGGTTCCCGGGGGCGGTGTCCAGGGCCGATGCCGGGGCGTCGTCCAGGGTGACCGTCAGACCGGGGCCGGTCACGGCGGACGACCCCGCGGCCACGCCTTCGCGCTCGGCGAGCTGCGGCGCGACCCGGGGCACGGTGCGCCCGGTCCGCTCGCTCATGGTCAGCGAGTTGATCTCACGGTTCAGCGCGGAGGCGCGGTCGGACAGCTCGCCGACACGCGAGGACTCGGCCTCCACCAGGGCGGCGATGTCCTGTGGCTGGCGTGAACCGGCCTGGAGCGCGTGACGCCCGCTGGCCACGAACAGCAGGCCGGCGAGCGCGAGCACGCCGCCCACGACGAGCCACGAGCGCACGCGCGCACCAGTGACCTCCGTGCCCCGGATCCTTCCGATCACGGGAAACCTCCTGTCGACGTCACCGTTCGCTCGGCTCGACCACTACGCTAGTCCACGAGAACGCCACCGTCCGACCCTTACGCGCCGATGCCGGGTCGGTACCCGTCCGGACAGGAGCCCACGAGCGTGCCCGAGTCGAAGCCCCGTAAGAAGAAGGCCGTCGCCCCGCAGACCGTCGACGCCCCCGTCGCGAAGCCGAAGGAGAGCCCGCGGTGGTTGGCACCGGTGATGGTGGGCCTGATGGTCCTCGGCCTCGCCTGGATCGTGACGTTCTACCTGACGAGCTCCGGTCTGGGCCTGCCCGTCCCGCAGCTCGGTCAGTGGAACCTCGCGATCGGGTTCGGCCTGATCATCATCGGGTTCGGCCTGACGACGCGCTGGCGCTGACCCCCGGTCGGACTTTTCCACAACGCCCGACAGACTTTCCCACAGCTGTGGGTAAAGCTGTGGAAAAGTCCCGAGGTGGGGCCCGGTACCCGGGTCCGAGGGCGCAGCGTGGCGCCCTGTGGACAACCGGGACCTGCCCTCAGACCTGAGTCGCCGAGATGGCCGGCCGCAGGATGAGTTCGTACTTCGCGACGGCCGCCAGGACCAGGAGCAGAAGCACTCCCGCCGGTGCGACGACGCCGACGACGCGCTGGGCGCGCCTCGGCGCGAACGCGAAGGCGGCGCCGACGGCGAGCCCGGTGACCAGGCCGCCGAGGTGGCCCTGCCACGCCACGTGCGGGATGACGAACCCGAGCACGGCGTTGATCGCGATCAGTACCCACATCTGCACCGCGCTGCGCCCCATCCGGCGCAGCACCGGGATCGCCGCGCCGAACAGGCCGAAGACCATGCCCGACGCACCGACGACCGGCACGTACCACGCGCTCTGCTCGTCCAGGGGCGACCCGAAGGCGGTCAGCAGGACGCCGGCCGAGCCGCCCACCGCGGACACGAAGCAGAGCGCGGCGAACCGCGCCCGGCCGAGCAAGGGCTCCATGAACTGCCCCATGATCCACAGGGCGTACATGTTGAACAGCAGGTGCAGCGGCGGGATCGTCGAGGAGTGCACGAACGCCGCCGTCACGAAGCGCCACGGCTCGAAGTAGCCGCCCACCGGCCAGAACCACAGCAGCTGGGTCCACGCCGACCCCGGGATCACCTGGATGATCCAGCTCACCACGCAGAGCACGATGATGCCGTAGGTGATCACGGGCCGGCCCGCGCGCACGGTGCCGCCCATGACGGTCGTCTGACGCGGAACTCGCTTCGCCGCCTCCTTCACACAATCCACACACTGGATGCCGACCGCGGCCTGTCGCTGGCACTCCGGGCAGGCGGGACGGCCGCAGCGCTGGCAGCGGACGTAGGAAGGACGGTCAGGATGTCGCGCGCAGACCGGGGGGCCGGGCGGCGCGTCCGGGGTCGCGCTTGCCTCGTCGTCGGCGATGACTCAGCCCTCCGGTCAGTCTTCGATCGCGACGGAGGAGATGGTGATGTCCTCGACCGGCCGGTCACCCGGACGGGTCGGGGTCTTGTTGATGGCGTCGACGACCTCGCGCGACGCGTCGTCGGCCACCTTCCCGAAGATGGTGTGCTTGCCGTTGAGCCACGGCGTCTCGGCGGTGCTGATGAAGAACTGGGAACCGTTGGTGCCCTCGGCCTCGCCGGTCACGGGGTTGCGGCGCTTACCCGCGTTGGCCATGGCGAGCAGGTACTTCTCGTTGAACTCGAACTTCTCGGGGTGGATCTCGTCGTCGAACGTGTAGCCGGGGCCACCGGTCCCGGTGCCCAGGGGGCAGCCGCCCTGGATCATGAAGTCGTCGATGACCCGGTGGAAGATGAGGCCGTCGTAGAAGGGGTCCTTCCGCTCCTCGCCCGTGCGAGGGTCGGTCCAGGCCTTCTCACCGCGCGCAAGCTCGACGAAGTTGCGAACCGTCTTCGGAGCGTAGTCACCGAACAGCTCGAGGCGAATGTCACCGGCGGAGGTGTGCAAGGTTGCGAACATGCCCCCAATCTTTCCACGTCAGGCGAGTGTCCGGCCTCGCCACGCGCGGCATGCGATGGCAGAGTGGGTGCTACATACCAGATCGTTGGACGGCAGACATCCCGGGAGGTTCCATTCCATGGGACGCAAGATCACCGTTGACCAGCAGGTCGACACGGAGAAGCTGAAGCAGCAGGCGGCGGCGGCCGCCGCTCTGCTGAGCGAACGGGGTGCGAAGGCTGCCCACCAGGCGGGAGCACTCGCCGGGCAGGCGAAGGACCAAGCCATCCACGCCAAGGACTGGGCACAACCCCGGGTGAGCGAACTGCGTCACTGGGCCCAGCCGCGCGCAGAGAGGGCATGGCGGGACAGCCTGCAGGCGGCCGCACCGCGGGTGCAGCAGGCTGCGGACAAGGCCGCCCCTCTCATCGACTCGGCACACCACAAGATCGTCGACGAACTGCTGCCGCGCGCCGTCGCGGCAGCGAACCAGGCCGCGGCCCACGCGGCCGAGGTGCAGCACCGGGCCGAGGCGGCGGGTGCACCGCCGCTGACCGGCAAGGCCGCCAAGGCGGCAAAGAAGGCAGCCGCTGCCGCGGAGAAGGCGTCGGCCCTGGCCGCCGCTGCCGCCGCCAAGCAGGCGGCCAAGGAGTCGAAGTCCGGCTCCACCGGCAAGCGCTGGGTCTGGGCCGCGGTCGGGGTCGGTGCGGTGGCCGCCGGCTACGTCTTCTGGAAGCGGGCTCAGCCGCAGAGCGACCCGTGGGCCGAGCCGTGGGAGCAGTCGTCCGCGGCGGACTACTCCGGGCCGACAGGAGTGGCCGACGCCAAGCAGAAGGTCAGCTCGGCGGCCGAGACGGCGGTGACCAAGGGTCGTGAGGTCGCGGATGCGGCCGGCAAGAAGGCCACGGCAGCCGCCGGGAAGGCGACGTCCGTGGCGAGGTCCGCCGCGGACAAGGCCGGCTCGGCGGCCCGCGCGGGCGCACAGAAGGTCTCGGAGGCCGCACCCTGGACGGCCGCCGGTGCAGCCGCTACTGCTGCGGACACCCCGGCGGCCGACGAGAACGGCACGCCGCAGCCCGCCGAGGACGGCACGACGGCGGCCGCCGCAGAGACCGAACCGGTCGACGCCGTGCCGCAGGCGGCCGACCCGGCCGTGGAGGCGGACTCGGCGTCCGCCTCGGACTCCAAGGATCAGGACGACGACTCCTACGCGTTCGACGAGTTCAACGACTCGGCGGGCTCGGCGGGCAAGCCGGCCTGATCCAGCAGGAACGGCTGAGGCCGAGCCGGCACCCAGGGTGCCGGCTCGGCCTCAGTGGTTTCCGGGGGAGGACGTGGCGACGGTGACCTCACCGGCACCGCGCCGCCCCCGCGCGGCTCAACCGTCGGCCAGGGCGGCGACCACGCCGGCGCGGCTCTCGTCCTCGCTGGCGAGGACGCCGCCGTTGGCGACGATGTCGGGCGTGATCTCGCTGAAGACCATACGCACGTCCTGACGACGGGCGCCAAGGATCTCGACGGCGCTGTCGGCCACGGCCTGGGCGAAGTCTCGACGCTGCTCGACGGTACGGCCATGCAGCAGCTCGACGGTGATGTTGGGCATGTCTGTCCTCCGGTGGCGGCGGCCGCTCCGACCTCGAATCCGTTCACGGGTGCGACCTTGGTTCATTGACATGAACCAAGGTACTCGCACGGACGCAGTGCTGTCCATGATTTCCACCCACCAGTTCACACTCTTGACAGGGGTTCAGCAGGCTGATTTGGTGTGCGAACCACCTCCACCTCTCAGGAGTCGCCATGAATCGCACGGCCGTCGTCCGTCGCGCAAGCCTGTCCGGACTCGCAGCCGCCGGCCTCGTCGTCTTCGGGTCGACGTCGGCGACGGCCCACGTGACGATCACTCCGTCCACCACAGCGGCGGGCGCCACGGCCGTCCTGCGGGTCGAGCTCCCGCACGGGTGCGACGGATCGCCGACCACGGCGATCTCCATCCGCGTGCCCGACGAGGCCACCGACGTGTCCGCTGTCGGCACGGACCGCTGGACGGTCGAGAAGGCCCCGGACGGCCTGACCTACACGACCGACGAGCCGCTCCCGGACGGGGAGCACGACGACGAGATCGAGTTCTCCGTGCGCCTGCCCGACGAGGCCGGCGCAGCGCTCGTCTTCCCGGTCGTCCAGCGGTGCGAGGAAGGAGAGGTGGCCTGGACCGAGGTCGCCGAGCACGCGGAGAGCCACGACACGCTCGAGCGGCCCGCTCCGGTCCTCGTCGTGACCTCCGCGGGCACCGAGCCGGAGAGCACGACCGCCGCCCCCGAGCCGACGCCCACGGTCTCGGCCCCCGAGCCGACGCCTGCGACCGCCGCCCCTGAGGCAGCGAGCGCGACCGCGGGCGCCCCGGAGCGCGACCCGCTGATCGCCTACGGCGTGACCGGCGTCCTGGTCGCAGGCGGCCTGACGGGTGGTGCGCTCCTGCTGCGGCGCCTTCGCCGCCGGTGATGCGCCGGGGCGCCGGGAGGCGCGCCGGCAGCGGGCTGCTCCTGTTCGCCGTCATCTGCGCTCTCCTCCTCGGCCCGGCGAACAGTGCCGCGGCCCACGCGACCCTCCTGAGCACCGACCCGGCAGAGGGTGCGGTGCTCGACGCCGCTCCCGAGCGGGTCACGTTCACCTTCAACGAGTCCGTGATCGGCGTCCCGGCCGGGGTCAAGGTGTTCGACGCGACCGGGGAGGAGGTGGCCTCCTCGGCGTCGGTCCGCAGGTCGCAGCTCGTCGTCGACCTCGACGAAGACGTCGCGGACGGCACGCTGGTGGTCGTGTGGCGGCTCGTGTCCGAGGACGGCCACCCCATCGGTGGCTCCCTGAGCTTCTCCGTCGGCGCCCCCAGTGACATGGTCGACGTACCGACGACCAGCGCGGACGCCCGCACCGACGCGCCGCTCGCACTCGGCCTGGTCCGCGGGCTGGGCTACGTCGGCCTCCTGCTGGCCGCCGGGACGGCGGCCTTCTCGGTCCTGTTCCTCCCCCGGGACCGCTGGGCCGACGGCTCGCGCGCCCGGCTCCGTCCGGTCGCCCGCGCGGCGGCCTGCGCCGCCGCTCTCGGGTGGTGGCTTGCGGTGCCGCTGGTCGCGCTCTACCAGCTCGGCCTGCCTGCCTCGGCGGTGACGCAGGGCTCCACCTGGTCGTCGCTCGCGCCCGCCGAGTACGTCGTGCCCGCCGGAGTGGTGGCAGGTCTCGCGCTGGCCGCCGGATCACTCTCGGCCGCCGCCGCCCCCGACCGGACCAGGACCACCCTGGTGCTCGCCGGCTGCGTCCTGGCGGTCACCGCGCCGGCGTTCACCGGGCACACGCGGGCCGCCACGCCCGAGGCGCTGGTGATCGGCGTGGACGTGCTGCACCTGGCCGCGGGAGCCCTGTGGCTCGGCGGCCTGGTGGCGATCGCCCTCGTGCTCAAGAGCCTCGCACGCGACGGCCACGGCGCCGTCGTCCTCGGCTCCTTCTCGACCTGGGCCGCCGGGCTCCTGACAGTGCTCGTGCTCGCCGGAACGTTCCTGGCCTGGAGGATCGCCGGAACCTGGGAGGCGCTCCTCGACTCCGGCTACGGAAGCCTCCTCCTCGTCAAGATCCTCGCCACGCTGGTCGTGATCGCCGTCGCCGCGTGGAACCGGTTCTCCCTGGTGCCGCGTCTCCGGACGGCTCGTCGCCGCGACCGGGGAAGCCCGGCCAGGCTGCTGGTCCGCGCGACGGCCGTCGAGGCAGGCGTGCTGGTCGTGGTCCTGCTCGTCACCGGCTTCCTGGTGGACCGCCGGCCCGAGAGCGACACGGCCACCACCTCGGTCGGAGCGACGCCCGACGGCGCCCGCGAGTCGGTCCAGCTCGACGACATCTCGGCACAGGTCGTCCTGGATCCGCTGGGCGTCGGCCCGGCCACCCTCACCGTCACCCTGACCGACGCGGCCGGGGCACCGACGGAGGGCTTCGAGGCTCCGCAGCTCAGCCTGACCTCCGACGAGGTCGACCTCGGAGTGGTCGAGGTCAGCTCACTCGGTCCGGGCATCTATGCCGGCGACGTCGTGGTGCCGACCGCGGGCACGTGGACGGTGCAGCTTTCGCTCCGCACCACGGAGTTCGACAACCCGGTCGAGACCGTCACGTTCGAGGTTCCCTGACCGGGACCGCAAACCGTCGGGACGAGGGCTCCCCGGACAAGGGCGTGGGCCCGGAGGATCGAGATCCTCCGGGCCCACGCCGCTCTTGCTGCTATCGCACTCTGACCGTCACCCGCGCCTCCGCCGGCAGCACCAGGTCGCTGCCGAGGTAGGACACCGTGAGCGTCAGATCACGACCCTTGGGCCTGCGCACCTCGAAGCGGGCCAGGCCGTCCTCGACCGTCCCGACGAGCGTCTGGCCGTCCTGGACCGCCACCCGCACCTCCCCGGTCACCGGGACGTCGTGCTGCGCGGTGAGCGACACGTCGACCACCGCCTGCCTGCCCTTGCCCTTCGTCGCCGAGATCTCCATGGTGGGCACCACCTTCTCGACCACGACCCGGACCTTCGAGGAGGACGGCCGGTGATCGGCGTCACCCTTGTAGCGGAGAGTCAGGTCGTGCGTGCCCGGCACGAGCGTCCCGGCCGGCAGGACGAGGGTTCCCCGACCGTCCGAGATCCTGGCCTTCGCGAGCGTCGTGCCGCTGTCGCGCAGCTTCACCACGCCCGTGGCCGTGTCCGGTGACACCGCCACCGAGACCGTGCCGGCCGTGCCGTACGTGATCGGCAGGGCGACTCCGGCCACCGCCGTCACCGCGGGCGACTTCACCGTGACGGTCACCGTGGCCGGCGCGGAGAGATCTTCCCCGTCGTCGGCCCGATAGGTGAAGACGTCCTTGCCGGAGAACCCGTCGTCCGAGGTGTAGGTGAACGAACCGTCCGCCTCGAGCGTCACCGTGCCGTTGGCGGGCTGGGTGACCCCGGTCGCGGTCAGGACGTTGCCGTCGGCGTCGGTGTCGTTGGCGAGCACACCCGGCGCCGGCAGCGTCAGCGGTTCCCCGCCCACGGCCGCCCAGGCGTCGTCGGCCGCCACCGGAGCCGTGTTGACCGGCGGCTGCTCACCTTCCTCCACGGTGATCGTCACGGTCGTCGCCGCGGACGTCGCCGTGCCGTCGGATGCCTGGTAGGTGAACGTGTCCGTCCCCGCGAACCCGCTGTCGGGCGTGTAGGTGAAGGAACCATCGGCACCCATGACGACGTCGCCGTCTGCCGGCTGGCTGAGGCCTGTCGCCGTCAGGTCGTCGCCGTCGGCGTCGGTGTCGTTCGCCAGGATCCCTGGCGCGTCCACCGTCAGCGGCTCGTCCTCGACGGTGCCGTAGGCGTCTGCGGCACCCACCGGGGCCGCGTTGGCCGCCGGGCCGGCATGCAGCTCGCCGACCTGCTCGGCGGTCAGCTCGTAGCCGAACATCCGGAACTCGTCGACCAGCCCGTTCCAGCGGGCGTCCGGCCAGCTGGTTCCGCCGATGAGGTTGGTCGTCGTCTGGCCGCCCACCCCGACGTCACCGATGTCGAGGGTGAAGTCGTCGCGGGTGGCCTGGAGCTCGCCGTCGAAGTAGATCTTCCCGACCGCACCGCTCTGGGTGAACACCACGTGCGTCCACTCGTCGAGCGGCAGGTCGTTACCCTGACCGAGGACCAGCCGTTCCTGGGCGCTGCCCGGGGTGCCGGGCGCCTTGAACGTCGCGGCGAAACCTGTGGCGCCGCTGGTCTGGGTGTTCGACTGCAGCAGGAAGAACGTGTCCGTGCTGCTGCCGATCTGCAGCAGCGGGACCCAGGTGGGCAGTGCGTCCGGGCGAGCCCAGAGCGACACGCTGAACTGGTCGTCCATCCCCGCCTCGATGTTGTCGGGCAGCTCGACCTGGTTGCCCGTCCCCGACGCACCGCCGGGCAGGTCGATCCCCGCGCCGAAGCGCCCGTCAGCGGTCCAGCCCGACGACCCGGAGAGCGTCGCCGCCCCGACCGAGCTGTCCAGGCCGGTGTTGGCCGCGGACGTGCCCTGCCCCTCGTCGAACGCGTAGTGGATGGGCGTCCCCTCGCCGGGCGGCGGCCGCTCGACCGTGTGCTGCACGGTCTGCGCCGAGTCGCGCCACCCGTCGTCGGCGAGGAAGCGGACCTCCACGTCGTGGTCACCGGGCGCCAGGGCGACGTCGGTGAACGACACCACACCGTCGACCACGTCGGCCTGCCCGCCGACGCGGGACCCGTCGACCCACAGCTCCGCGACACCCGCAGGTGCCTCGTCCGTCTCGTCCGCCATCGCCGCCGAGACCGTGACCGGCTCGGCGAACGGCGACGGGGAGACCGGCTCGACCGTGACCGAGGTGGTCGTGGCGAGCGCGCTGCCGTCGGCGTACAGGGCAGCGATGTCGGCGTCGCCGAGCGTCGAGGAATAGACGCGGACGTCGTCCATCAGGCCGTCGTAGGCCGGGTCCGGGAAGCCGTTGCGCCCCAGCCAGTTGTTGGCCGTCGGCCCGATGTCGGACATGTCGATCGTCAGGTCGTCGCGGGACGCGATCGGCTCGCCGTTGAGATAGAGCGTGCCGCTCGCACCCTGCCGGGTGAACGCGACGTGGTTCCACTCGTCGACTGCCACGTCACGGGTCGGCGTGGCGTAGACCCGTTCCTGCAGCGCCGCGCCCTTGGCCTTGAACGTGGCCGCGAGCCCGGTACCTCCCGGTGCGGCGTTGGTCTGCATCTGGATCTGGAAGAAGCTGCCCGCGTCCGCGAGACCGTCCCCGACGTGGAACAGGCCGATCCAGTCCGACTTCGCGTCGGGTCGCACCCAGAACGAGGTGGTGAAGTCCTCCTCGTCCCGGAGCAGGTCGTCCGGCAGGTCCACCGCGTTGTCGTTGGGCCCGCCGGTGAGGTCGACGGCGCCACCGTGCACGCCGTTCTCGCTCCACCCGGTCGCACCCGTCAGCGTCGCCGCGCCCACGGACACGTCCGTACCGCTGTTGGCGGCACTGGTTCCCGAGCCCTCCTCGAACTCGTAGTGCACCGGGACGTCGGAGGCACCCGGATCGGAGCCCACGACCACCAGGTCGTCGATCATGACGCCCGCCCCGGAGTCCCCGGCGGTGATGGTCAGGTCCTGCGACCGGGCCCCGGCGACGAAGGTCCCGACGTACTTCCCGAACGCGTCCTGCGACGACAGCTCCGATCCTGCCGTCAGGGTCGTCGACAGGTCACCGACCGAGAGGTCGGCGGTGCCGGGTGCGGTGCCGGCGGACCGGCTGTCGCGGGCGTAGCGCAGCGAGATGCGGTACTCACGGTCCGGGTCCAGGCCCTTGAGCGTCCGGGTCAGGCTGCCCTCGCTGCCCACGCCGAGGTGGTAGCCGGTGAGGCCGAGGCCACCCTGGCTGGACGCGGCGGCGCGGACGAGCTGGACCTCGCTGTCGACCTCCCACGGGGACATCCGGCCGTTGCCCGGCTCGACGTCCACGACGGCCGGCGGGTTGGCCGAGCGCCACTCGGCGGGCAGCCGCGGGTACTCGAGCTGGTCCACCAGGTGCGGGGCACGGGCGTCCATCTCGACCGTCGGGTCGATCTGGACGATGTCGGCCACGGACGGCGTGCCGTCCTCGTCGAAGACGAAGAGCATGTACGCGCCGGGCGGGGCATACGTGCCGTCAACCGGGGTCTCGATGGTGAGGGCGCCGTCGTTCTCGGCGAACGCGAGGTCCTGGAAGTTCTGGTCGTTGTTGAACCCGTGCGTCACCGACCCGTTGCGGACCAGGGTGACCCGGGAGACCTCGCCGTCGGTCTGCACGTCGAACGTGCCGTCGTAGCCGACCTTCTTCGGGACGCCCGTGATCTCCGGGCGCACCGCGGCCTCGTCGCCGTCGAACAGGTACGCCGGGGAGTAGAACTCCACGTCCGTGTAGTTGCGCGGGCCCGGAGTACCGCCGCCGCCCACCATCAGGCGGCCGTCCGGCAGGAGCAGCGCGGTCGAGTGGTACAGGCGGGCGTGCTCGTAGGGCACCTCCACCGTCGTCCACTCACCGGTGTCGGGGTTCCAGATCTCGGCGGTGGTGACGTAGCCACCGTTGCCGTTGTTGTCCCGCGAGCCGCCGGTGACGATCACGTTGCCGTCGGGCAGCACGGTGGAGGTGGCCCAGTGCCGCTGGTACTGCATCGGCTCGGTCGCCTCGACCACGGGCGCGTCGGTGCCCCCGGTGATGTCGACGGTGAAGCCGGCGCGGGCGCCGTCCGGGCCGCCGCCGTTGGCCCACCAGCCGCCGCCGACCTGCAGGATCTTGCCGGGGCGGTACATGGTCGCCGTCGACGTGGCGCCGACCGGGTTGCCGAGACCGCCCTGGTTCGCGATGTCCGTGGGCAGGGTGCCCCGGAGCGTGACCGCACCGTCGCCCGAGGGGTCGAGCTCGTACATCTGGGTGCCGGTGATGTTGAAGACGTTGCCGTTGCCCGGCGCGACGAACGCGCGCGGGTACCACCAGCGGTTCTCGTCGGGCCCGTTGCCGTTGCCGCCGTCGCCGTACGCCGCCGCGCTGGTGGCGCCGTCCAGGAGCCGCCAGGAGCTGCCCTCGTCGGGCGTGTAGATCTCGGGGGTCAGGACGCCGGGGCCGCCGGGACCGCCCTTGAGGCTGCCGCCCTGCACGACGACCGAGCCGTCCGACAGGGTGGTCCCCGTGGGGTACCAGCGCGGGAAGTTCATCGGAGCCTCGTTGCGCAGGCCCTGGTTGGTCGTGTAGCTGGTGACGCCGAGCGACGCGTCGTTGGGCGCGTTGCCGCCCAGGCCGTCGTCACCGCCGACCGTCATCGTGGCCCGCCGGTGCGGCATCTGGACCTGCATCGAGCAGAACAGGTCGGTGTACGTCGAGTTCGAGACGATGCCCGCGCCGACGTTGGCGGCCGTCCGTTCCTCGGTGGGGTCCCAGACGTCGATCTCCATCTGGCCCCCCTGGGTGACGCACGAGTTGCCGCCGAAGTCGTAGGGCGTGTTGTCGGTGCAGCCGGAGGAGACGCTGCCGAAGGACTGGACCTTGCCGTCGGACGTCAGCGCCGCGTTGATCGGCACCAGCGGCCAGGGGGTGACCCCGCTCCAGGAGCCCTGCTCCGCCTTGTCCGGCGGCGAGCAGTCGGCCTCCAGGAGACCCGCGGAGTACGCCAGGCCGTTCTTCATCTGGGTGCGGATCGGGGCCTCGGCGTACGCCGTGCCCTCGTGGCCCATACCCGAGTACCAGGACCGGCCGGCGTCGATCTCCTGGCACCAGGTGATCGGGTGGTCGGTGCCGTTGTTGCCGCCGCCGTACGACGACTCGTCGGCGTTGAGGAGCGTGCGTACGTCGGGGGCCGGGTTGACCAGCCAGTCGTACCACTCGTCGCTGCGTGTGAAGTCGGGCGGCAGACCCTGGGTCAGCGGGTGCGAGGCGTCCTCGACCACGACCCGGCCCGGGCGCACCGCGGGGTTCTCGGGGTGTCCCTCGGACATCGCCCCGACGAGCCGGGCGTAGAACGGGTTCACGTCGTGCTCGCTCTGCCCGACCGACCAGCCGGCGTAGTGCATGCCCATGTATCCGCCGCCGCCGCGGATGTAGGACTCCAGCGCGGCGCGCTGGGCCACGTCGAACAGCACGCCGCCGGTCTGGGCGAAGACCACCGTGTCCTTGGTGGCGAGGTTCTCCGTGGTGAACGCGCCGGCGTCGTCCGTCTCCTGGATCTCGACCGGCTGGGAGTACTCGGTACCCAGCTGCTCGGCGAGGTCGCGCACGGCCTGGCGGGCCTGGACGTGCGAGGCGTGGAAGTTGGGCTTGTAGAACAGCAGGACCTGCAGGACGCCGTCGTCGACGGAGCCTGCCGCGGCCTGCGCCGACGACGCCGGTGCCGGTGCGGCCTGCGCGACGGCGCCCCCGAGGGGCACCGCCAGCAGTGCGGCCAGCAGGGCCGCCAGGTGGGCGGGTGATCGGTGGAAGCGGCGCGCTCCGCGCCGCCGTTCAGGTCTGCGTAGGAGGTTCATCGTTGATCCCTTTCACGCTCGTGCATGGACATGAGGGCAGCCCGAGCAGCCGATCCCCCTACGGGGCCGGCTGCCCAGACCCGACTCTGGGTCTTCCTGCTCTCCTGCTTCTCCCCTGTCCCGGATCAGCGCCTGTGGTGCGCGCTCACCGGAGTTCTGTCACCGGAGCTCGGCGATCACCGTCTTGAGCTCCGTGTAGTCCTCGAGGCCGAACGACCCCAGCTCACGACCCCAGCCGGACTGCTTGAAGCCGCCCCGCGGGAGGGTGACGTCGTCCGCGTGCCAGGTGTTGAGCCAGACCGTGCCGGCCCGCAGCCTGCTCCCGACCCGGTGGGCCGTGCTGAGATCGCGCGACCACACGCCTGCCGCCAGCCCGTAGACCGTGTTGTTGGCCGCCGCGACGACCTCGTCCTCGGTGTCGAACGGGATCGCGGTGATGACGGGACCGAAGATCTCGTCGGTCTGCACGGCCATCCGCTCGGTGACACCGGTGATGAGGGTCGGGGAGAAGAAGAATCCGTGGTCGGCGGCCGGGTCGGGACTGCCCGCGGCGAGCGTGGCGCCGTCGGCGACCGCCCCGCGGACGTAGCCCATGACCTTCTCGTGCTGCTCCTGGGAGACCAGCGGCCCCATCGTCGTCGCGGGGTCGAAGGCGTCGCCGACCTTGATGGCCTTGGCCGCGGCGGCAACGCCCTCGATCACCTGGTCGAACACCTCACGCTGGACGTAGAGGCGCGAGCCGTTGACGCAGCACTGGCCCTCGTTGAAGTAGCCCGCCAGAGCGGCGCCGGCGATCGCGGCGTCGAGGTCGGCGTCGGCGAAGATGATGTTGGGCGCCTTGCCGCCGAGCTCCAGCGACACCTTCTTGAGGTTCTTCGAGGCGCCGGCGGCGATCTTCTTGCCGACCTCGGTGCTGCCGGTGAAGGCCACCTTGTCGACGTCCGCGTGGTCGACCAGGGCGGCTCCCGCGTCCCCGAACCCGGGCAGGACGTTGACCACACCGGCCGGGACACCGGCCTCGAGCAGCAGCTCGCCGAGCCGGAGCGCGGTGAGCGGGGTCTGCTCGGCCGGCTTGAGCACCACGGTGTTGCCCGCCGTGATCGCCGGGACGATCTTGAAGGCGGCCATCGTGAGCGGGAAGTTCCACGGCACGATGCCGGCGACGACGCCGATGGCCTCACGGCGGGTGTAGGCGTGGAAGTCGCGGCCCGGCACCGACATGGGGATCGTGGTGCCCTCCATCTTGGTGGCCCAGCCGGCGAAGTAGCGGAACAGCTCGGCGGCCACGCCGACGTCGCCCCGGGCGGACGCGAGGCTCTTGCCGTTGTCGAGCGACTCGAGCTGCGCGAACTCCTCGGTGCGCTCCTCGATCAGGTCGCCGATGCGCCACAGCAGGTGCGAGCGGTCGCGCGGGGACATCTTCGACCACGGGGAGCCGTCCTCGAAAGCCTGGCGCGCGGCCGCGACCGCACGGTCGGCGTCGACCGCCGAGGCCTGGGCGACCTGGACGAGGACCTCCTCGGTCGCGGGATTCACCGTGGCGAAGGTCTGGCCGTCCTTGGCGTCCACCCACTCGCCGTCGATCAGCAGCTGCCGGGGCGAGGAGAGGAACGAGGAGACGGCGGGCAGGAGGTGGGAGTTCTCGGACATGGAGAGCCTTCCGTGGTTTCGGTGTTCGGGGTCGGGGAGAGGGCCGGGTCGGCGCAGAGGCACTACTTGATGATCAGCACCTTCGACCGGTCGAGGGTGAGCGCGACGGCGGCGACGATGATCGCGCCGTAGAGGATCTGCTCGTAGGCCGACGGGACGCCGACGATCGGCAGGCCGACACGGAGCAGCGTCACGACGAGCGCTCCGGCCAGACTGCGCCACAGCGAGCCGTGCCCGCCAGTGATCGCCGTGCCGCCCACCACGATGGCCGCCACTGCCGGGAGCAGCAGGTTGTCCGCCATGGTCGGGCTGCCGCTGAAGTTCCGGGAGACGAGCATGACCGCGGCCAGGCCGGCGCACGCGCCGGACACGGTGAAGGCGGCGATCTTCACGAGGTCGACAGGCGCGCCGCCCAGCCGGGCCGCCGCCTCGGAGTATCCGGTGGCCCGGATCCAGCTCTCGAGAGGCGTGAGCCGGAGGGCCAGCGACACGACCACGACGACGACCAGCGCGACGACGAAGGCCATCGGCACCACGCCGCCGACGTAGAGCGTGAGCCAGTTGGTGGCTTCCCGGTCGACCACCCGGATCGGGCCGGCGTCCGAGATCACCAGGGCGATCGCGCTGAAGATGCTCAGTCCGCCGAGGGTGACGATGAACGACGGGATGCGGAGCAGCACGTGGGCGACGCCCTGCAGCGCCCCGATCGCGCCGGTGACCGCGATGATCGCGAGCATGGTCAGCCCGCCGAGGTCGGGCAGCCACAGCGCGAAGAAGACCGTGGCCAGCGAGCAGAGCGCGGCGATCGAGAGGTCGATGCCCCCGCACAGCACCACCAGGGTGGCGCCGGCCGCGAGGACGACCAGCGGCGCCGACGTCTGGATCGCGGCCGTGAGGCTGCTGAGGGTCATGAAGCCGGGGTCCGCGACGGTCAGCGCCGCCAGCAGCACGACGAGCGCGATGACCGGCATGAACGACGTGAGTCGCTGCCCCACGGTGGGGCGGGCGTTGATGGCCGGGTCGGTGGCCGGCGTGGTGAGGACAGGCGTGGACATGCTCAGACCATCTCCTTGACGAGGTCGAGCGGGGTCGGCTTGTCCCCCGCAGGGGCGGCGACCTCCGTGGTCGCGCGGCCATCGCTCATCACGACGATCCGGTCGGACATGCCGATCGCCTCCTCGAGGCTGTCGGCCAGCAGCACGGTGGCCACGCCGCTGCCGGCGAGCTCACGCATCAGGCGGTACACCTCCGAGCGCGCCCCGATGTCGAGGCCGCGGGTGGGATGGTCGAGCAGCAGCAGCCGGACGTCGCCGCTCACCAGCCAGCGGGCCAGGACCACCTTCTGCTGGTTGCCGCCCGACAGGCGCTGGATCGCGGTGCCCCGGTGCGGGGTGCGGATCGAGAGCCGCTCGATCCACCGGTCCACGAGCGTCGCCTGCTTCCCGGGCCGGATCAGAGGGCCGGTGCAGCGGGACTGCTGCTTGGTGAACGTCATGTTGTCGGCGACAGACATCGGGCCGACCATTCCCTCGGTCTTGCGCTCGGCCGGGACATATCCGACGCCGGCGGCGCACGCCGCACGAGTGCCGGACAGGTCGAGCTTCTGGCCGTCGAGGACGACCTCGCCGGCCGTGGTGGGCTCGGCGCCGAAGAGCGCCCGGCACACGTCCTCGCGGCCGGAGCCGTGGACACCGACGATTCCGACGATCTCTCCCGCGTGCACGTCGAGGTCGACGTCGCTGAAGGTCTTGCCGGACAGGCCGCGCACGGCGAGGCGGGGCTCGCGGTGCTCACCGGACGGCTCGGCGGCCGCCCCATGGTAGTGGTCGTCCGACCCGGTCGAGCCGATCATCATCCGGTGCAGCTCGGCCGGGGCCGCGCCCGCTGCGGACACCTCGCCCACCGACAGGCCACCCCGCATGACCGCGACGCGGTCGCAGACGTCGAGCACCTCGTCGAGCCGGTGCGAGACGAAGACGACGGACGCGAACTCGCGCAGCCGGCGCACCTGGGTGAAGAGGGTCTCGATCTCCTTCGACTCCAGCACCGAGGTGGGCTCGTCGAGGATGATCACCGGCGGGTGGGACGTGCGCTCCTCGATGCGCAGCACCTTGGCGATCTCGACCATCTGCCGCTCGGCGAAGCTCAGGGTGTCGGTCCGGGCGAGCGGGTCGATGTGCGACCCGATCTTGTCCAGCTGTTCCTGCGCGAGCCGGCGCATCGTGCTCCAGCGGTAGATGCCGCGGCGTACGCCCAGGCCCTCGCTGCCGAGCACGATGTTCTCGGCCGCGGTGAGGTTGGGAACCAGCGACTGCTCCTGGAACACCATGCCGAGGCCGTGGTCGGCGGCGTCGACGACGCTCCTGAGCCGGACCTTCTCCCCACGCACCCAGATCTCGCCGGCATCGGGCTTCACGAGTCCGACCAGCGCCTTGAGCAGCGTGGACTTTCCGGCCCCGTTCTCGCCGGCCAGGCCCAGCACCTCGTGCTGGCGCACGACCAGGTCGACGCCGTCGAGGGCCTTGACGCCCGGGTAGTGCTTGACCAGACCGCGCACCTCGAGCGCGTGCACGGGTGCCGACGCTCGTGACTCGGACTGGGTCTGCAGGTTCGTGGTCACTTCGTCACCTGGTTCCTACGACGCTGGGGGATGACGGCCGCCGCGACGGCCGCGACGACGATGAGGCCCTGGACACCGCCCTGCCAGTAGGGGCTCACCCCGATCTGGACGAGACCGTTGGTCAGGACCGTCACCAGCAGGACCCCGACCGCGGAGTGGAGGATGCCGCCGCGGCCGCCGATGAGCAGCGTGCCGCCGACCACCGCGGCAGCGATGGAGGAGAAGTCGTAGCCCCGGCCTGCCTGGACGAGGCCTGCGCCGAGCTGGCTGGTGACCATCACGCCGGCGAGACCGTAGAACGCACCGGCCATCGTGAAGACCGCCACCTTGAACGGCGCGACCCGCACCCCGGAGAGTGCCAGCACCTCCTCGGCACCGCCGATCGCGAAGGCGTACCGGCCCAGGCGCGAGTAACGCTGCACCAGCCAGCCGGCCAGTACACAGGCGAAGGCGATCCAGGTCAGGTGGGCCAGACCGAGGAACCGCTCGACGGCCCAGCCCTCCAGCATCGCGTCGGAGATGTTGGGCTGCACGCCCGCGAACATCAGCGTGGCCACGCCCAGACCCACGGCGGAGACGCCGAGGGTCGTCATGAACGACGGCACCTTGAGCCACACCAGGGCGAGACCGCTGAGGCAGCCGAGACCGGCCCCGAGGAGGACGGCGACGACCACCCCGAGGAGCCCGAGGTCGTTGTCGTTACGGTTGTTGGCGACCAGGAGGGAGACCGCGATCGCAGACGCTCCCATGATTCCGGGGGCGGAGAGGTCGATCGACCCCATCATCAGCACGAAGCTGATACCGCAGGTCACAACGGCGAGGACGGCCGCCGCGTCCAGGACGTTCTGCACGTTGGAGATCGTCCGGAACCCTGGGCTGAGCACGGCGAAGACTCCGAAGATGACGACCAGCGCCATCAGGGGACCGGTGTCCCTGAGCGACACCCCCCGCCGAGGCTGGGGGCGTTGCGCGATCACGACCTCGGTGTCGGCGGGGGGTGCCATGGTCACGAGATCGCGCCCTGCGAGCGGCTGAAGAGGTTGTCGCAGGCGAAGTCGGACTCGTCGGTCTCCGGGGAGACGAAGTCGGCGACGTTGTCCTGCTCGATGAGGAACTGCTCGGCGAACCAGGCGCGGTCCTCGTCGGCGATGTCCTCGGCAGCCAGCTCACCGGTGGCGACACAGTATCCGATGGCCAGGCCGATGCCGCCCTGCCACGGGCCGTCGCTGGAGACGGTGGCCGTCATGGCGCCGTCCTCGATCGCGGTGAGCGCGTCCGGCACGGCGTCGATACCGACCACCGCGACGTCCGTCCGGCCGGCCTGCTGCAGTGCCTCGAGCGCGCCGAGCGCCATGTCGTCGTTGGCGGCCCAGATGCCCTTGATGTCCTCGTCGTGCTTGGTGAGCAGCGTCTTGGTCACCTCCAGGGCCTCCGCGCGGGAGAAGTTGGCGGTCTGGTCGTCGAGCAGCTCGACGTCCGGGTTGGCCGTCAGCGACTCCTCGAGCCCTGCGAACCGGTCCTTGGCGGCGCCGGTGTCCAGGATGCCCTGCAGGGCGACGATGCCGCCCGAGCCACCGATCGCCTCGGCCAGCGCGTCGCCGATCTGCTTGCCGGACTCCACGCCGTTGTAGGTGATGTGGGACAGCCAGGTGTCGTAGTCGGAGACGGCGAGGTCGGCCGGCTTGTTCCACTGGGTGACGAGGTAGGCGCCTGCTTCCTCGGCGCCCTCGACGATCGGCGGGGTGTCCGAGTCGCCGTTCGGCAGGACGTTCATGACCAGGCACTCGGTGTCGCCCGCGAGCAGCTGGCTGATCTGCTCCTGCTGGCGGGTCGAGTCGCCGTCGTAGGTGAGCCGCTCCTGGGAGAGGCCGACCTGCTCGGCGAACGCGTCGCCGCCGGTCAGCCATGCGGCCTCGTAGGGGTTGGACTCGTTGCGCACCTGGCCGACCAGGGTCACGTCGGCGGGGTCGCACGCACCGGTCGCGGCGTCGTCGCCGCCCCCGACAGCCGTTTCGGTGCAGCCCGCGAGGGTGGCGGCGGCCAGGGCGACGCCGAGGACGGCGGCCGTGGGTCGAGAGGTGAACTTCATTGTCGTTCCTCGATTTCGTTCGGTGCCGGGGTCCGGCGGTGGGACTGATGTTGAGAGAAGGCAGGGTCAGCGGGCCATCCAGCCGCCGTCGACGGCCAGGACGTGCCCGTTGACGTAGTCGGCGGCGGGGGAGCTGAGGAACACGGCGGCTCCGGCGATGTCCTCGGCGGTGCCCCAGCGACCGGCCGGGATACGTTCGAGGATGGAGCGTGAGCGGTCCGCGTCTTCGCGGAGCGCGGTGGTGTTGTCGGTGGCCATGTAGCCCGGCGCGATGGCGTTGACCTGGACGCCGTGGGGCCCCCATTCGTTGGCCAGGGCCTTGGTGACCCCGGCGATGCCGTGCTTGCTGGCGGCGTACGACACCACCCGCAGGCCGCCCTGGAAGGACAGCAGGCTGGCGATGCTGACGATCTTCCCGTGGCCGCGTTCGACCATCGGCCGCCCGAGCTGCTGGGTGAGGAAGAAGGCCCCGTTGAGGTTGACGTCGAGCACGCGCTGCCAGGAGTCGCGGCCGACGGCGACGGAGTCCTCGCGGTCGATGATCCCGGCGTTGTTGATCATGACGTCGATCTGGCGCGAGCCGTTGAGCTCGGCGCTGACCCGTGCGACCGCGTCGAGGTCGCTCACGTCGAGGTCGACGAGGTCGACGCCGACGCCGAGGTCGGCGATCCGGTCGCGGGTGGCGACCTGGTTGCCCGGCCTGCCCAGCAGGACGACGTCCGCCCCCGCACGAGCGAGGCCGAGCGCGATCGCCTGCCCGAGGCCGCGGCCCGCGCCCGTCACCGCGGCGCACCGGCCGGTCAGGTCGAAGGGCGAGCGTGTCGCGGTCACCGGGCCGTCGGCCGGGGCCGTCGTCACAGGTCCTCCAGCGCCACGGGGCTCAGGTCGGTGTAGGTGTTGTTCTCGCCGGCCATCGCCCAGATGAAGGCGTACGACCCGGTGCCGGCTCCGGAGTGGATCGACCACGGCGGCGAGATGACGGCCTCGCGGTTCCGGAGCACCAGGTGGCGGGTGGCGCCGGGCTTGCCCATGAAGTGGAAGACGCGGTCCTGCTCGTCGAGGTCGACGTAGCAGTAGATCTCGGTGCGGCGGCTGTGCAGGTGCGGCGGGAACGTGTTCCAGACCGAACCGCCGGCCACGACGGTCACACCGAACTGGAGGACGGAGGTCTCGACCTCCTGGCCCCAGGCGTAGCGGAAGAGATTGCGCTCGTTGGCCGCTTCCGTCGAGCCGAGCGTGACCGGTTCCACCTCGCTGTGGCTGAGGGCCCGGGTCGGGTAGGTGGCGTGCGCCGGTGCGGACACGAAGTAGAAGGCCGCCTCGGCCCCGGTGAAGGACACCTCGCTGCCTCGGCCGACGTAGAGACCGTCGAGGTGCTCGAGCTCGAACTTCTCGCCGTCGACGACGACGTGGCCGGCGGCACCGACGTTGATGACGCCGAGCTCGCGACGCTCGAGGTGAGATTCGGTGCCCAGCACCTCGGCCCAGGCCGGCAGGCCGACCTGTCCGGCACCGGGAACCGCTCCGCCGACGACCATCCGGTCGTCGTGGGTGTACGTACCCCGGACCTCGCCACTCACGAAGAGGTCTGCGACGAGGAAGTTCTCTCGCAGGTCCGCCGTAGTAGCCGTCTCCGCAACGGACGGCGATGTCGAATATCGAACCTGGATCACGAAGCCACCTTTCGTCTGTGAACTGTGTTCGTAGATGTGAACTGAGCATGACCCTAGCCTCGACTCCCCGCTTTGGTCAAGGGGTCGAAGTCTGTCCATGTATGCGAACTCGGAGTAGCATGGTATTCACCCCGGGGAAGCCCTCGGTGCGCCGCAGAAGGACAAGAGGAGAGTGTTCATGCCGCTTCAGAAAGAGCTCCAGAGGGAGACCGCCGGCGCCGGTGACGCCGGGCCGGTCAAGTCCGCGGCCCGTGCCCTGGACCTGCTGGACGACATCGCGGCCAACGGCCCCGGAACCCAGCTACAGCTCTCGACGCGCCTGGACATCCCCAAGAGCAGCCTCCACGCGCTGCTGCGGACCATGACCGATCGCGGCTGGCTGCAGACCGACCCGACCGGGAGCGTCTACCAGCTCGGCATCCACTCGCTCGTCGTGAGCTCGGCCTACCTCGACGGCGACCCGGTGCTGGCACGCGCCACCGCTGTGCTCGACGAGGTCGCCGCGGCGACCGAGGAGACGGTCCACCTCGGACGCCTCGACGGCGCCGACGTCATCTACACCGCCAAGCGCGAGTCGGTGCACCCGCTGCGCATGCACTCCGCCGTCGGGCGCCGGCTGCCCGCGTACGCCACCTCGCTGGGGCGCGCCCTGCTCGCCCAGGTACCGGCCGAGTCGCGGCGTGACCTGGTGCCGGAGTCGATCTCCGCGATCACGTCACGCACGATCACCGACAAGGAGGCCGTGCTCGAGATCATCGACCGCGCGGCCCACCAGGGCTACGCCACCGAGAGCGAGGAGTCGTGCCTCGGCGTGCGCTGCTTCGGCGTCGCGCTCCCGTTCGGCCACCGCTCCGTGGACGCCATGAGTGTCGCGGTGCCGATCAGCCGGCTCCGCGACGGGCGGGAGGATCTCATCATCGAGACCCTGCTCAGCGTGCAGTCACGACTGGCGGCCGTGCACGAGAACAGCATGGTGCGCTGAGCTCGCCGCGACGTCGGGCCAGGCGGGAGGGCGTGCTCGGACGAGCATCCCGACCACGACCCCTCACTCCTGGGTCGACGCGGTGACCAGCCAGGCCGTGATCAGCACGATCACGACCATCAGCCACGTCTCGCGGGTCGTGCTGCGCGCCAGCATCCCGCCCGCCCGGCGCGAGCGTCCCGCATGCCGCACCACGGTGCCGCGCCTGGCCGTGAGCCTGGGCACGACGCGAAAGTGGTTGTACGCGCCGATCGCACCGACCACGGCGACCACCGCGACCTTGGCCAGCAGGAGCACGCCCCAACGCGTCTCCCAGAGCTGCGCCGGACGGTCGAGGACGGCGGCCGTCAGCATGATCCCGGCCAGGCCGACCACCGCGACCGACACGGCCGCGAGCACGGAGAAGCGGGCCCCCATCACCGCGGCGTCGAGGTCACGGCCGGCCTTGCGGCGCACGCGCAGCACGATCCCCAGCACGACGACACCACCCACCCAGGTCGCCGCGGCCCCGAGATGTGCCACGTCCGCGGTCACGACGAGCCATCGTGGTTCGACGGTGTTGCTGTGGCCGCCGAAGACCTGTCCGGCACCCACGAGCAAGGCACCCAGCACTGCGAGCCCCGAGCCCCGCAGTGTGCGCCCAATACCCGTCAGCAGCGCGATGCCACCGGCAGCCTGCAGGCCGACCTCCCAGAGCGTCGTGCTGGTGAGCGACCCGCTGATCGCGGACGGTGAGACGGCTGCCGCAAGGTCACCGTGCGCCACGAGCACCGACCTTGCCATGACGCGCAGGACGATGCCGCCGAGGACCAGCGCCCCCGACCACCGGACGACTCGGAGCACGACGGGCAGGTCCTGATCGTCGCGGCCCCGCAGCACGAGACCGGCGAAGGCCAGGCCGCCCGCGGCGACCAGACCGCCCCAGAGCGCGGCCGCACCGCCGAGGCGGGCAACCACCTCCGCAGCGTTGCTTGCGGGACCGGCGATCGCGCTCTGGTCGCGGTCCATGTCGTGGCGCGTCTCGCGCTCGGATCCCTGTTCAGGGTCTTGGTCGGAGCCGTGATTCCTCCCGCTGCCGCCGGTGCCGGCCTCTCCGTCGTCAGCTTCTCCGGGTCCGGTCGGGGGAGAGGCGGGTTCCCCGCCGGCGACGGTGAAGCTGAAGGTGCCCTCCAGCGGATGACCGTCCTGAGCGGCAACGGTCCAGCTCACGGTGAAGTCGCCGTCGGGCAACGGCTCGGACGGCTTCGCCACCAGGACGGCGCCGTCCTCGGCTGGCATGACGTCGACCGGGACGGTACCTGACGGCCCGTCGACCACGATCCCTTCGCCGAGCACGCTCACCGGGAGCGTGAACCGCAGGAGGACCTCCTCCGGCGCACCGTCGGACACGGCACCGTCGGCGGGTTCCGACGATTCGAGCTCCGTATGAGCGAACGCAGAGGGCGAGGCCCACAGCACGAGCAGAAGCGCAGCACATGCTGCGCCCACGAGCCTGGTCGCGGCACGCGCGCCGGCAGTCGATCGGCACATGACAAGCTCCTTGACGTCGCGACCTGAGGGGTCACCGTAGCGATCGGAACGCGCGCGGGGCCATGCCTTCACCGATGGATCGTGGGGGACGCCCATCCGGATCGGGCAGTGTTCCGAACCTTGGGTGTACCTACCCAGGCGATGTCTGGTCGCCGGTTTTCAGGAGGACACGTTATGCGTACGACACGACTTGCGATGGCTGCGACGGCTGCGGCCCTGGTGGGCCTGCCGCTGGCGGCAGGATCTGCCGTCGCGGACGACCACGGCAGCCACGAGCTCACCGCCGAGCTCACCCAGCTCAACGACTCGGGAGCCTCGGGCACCGCCTGGGCCCTGGTCGAGGGCACCCAGGTCCAGGTCAAGGTCGAGACCCAGGGACTGCTGGACGGCGCGCCGCACGCCCAGCACATCCACATCGGCGGGCAGAACGTGTGCCCCGACAACGGCCAGGAAGGCAGCGGCTTCCAAGGCGCGCTCCAGGTCAGCGATGCAGCCGACCAGTACGGCGGCGTCGCGGTCTCACTGACCACCGACCCGGG